>NZ_JXAL01000004.1 GCF_000829465.1 Cohnella kolymensis
ACTGTTTATCCGGTCTTAGCATTCGTTTCCGAATGTTATCCCGATCTTGTGGGCAGGTTGCCTACGTGTTACTCACCCGTCCGCCGCTAAGCATCAGAGAAGCAAGCTTCTCATCAACTCCGCTCGACTTGCATGTATTAGGCACGCCGCCAGCGTTCGTCCTGAGCCAGGATCAAACTCTCCATAATAGAGAGCCATGAAGGCTCAAAATGCTGACTTAAAAAAGTAAATCGTTGTCTATCGTCCCAAAGGACGACAGGAACCGTATTACGCTCGATGTTCAGTTTTCAAAGAACAATGTTACTGCTTTTTATTACCGTGCCGCTCAAGAGGCGACTTGAATAATATATCACAACCGACTACCTAGATGCAACAACCAATTTATTCCTAATCGGTTGCCGCCTGTTGCTTTACTGCCTCCGCGTCCAACCTTGTTTTCAGCGGCGAGTAATAATTTATCACAGAAACAGAGCCTGAGTCAACGCCAATTTTCTACATATTATTAGCCAAAACTATAGTTGTTTCATCGATGTATAACACAGCTCCATAAGACCCTCGCCGCGATCGCGGGCGGACCTTGCTACCTCCCGGATGCAACCGCGCTTCACAAGCTTTTGCAGCAACAGCGGCAGATCCAACGATAACCCCGATAATTCCGGGTGCTGCCGCAGTTCCGCAACGCTCCAAAATTGCTCACGGCTTTCAATGATGCGAATAAGAAGTGAACAGCACGACTCCATCTTCGTTAACAGCGAAAACTCACAGGCCAGCAGCACCAGTTCAACCCGCTGTTCCAATGTTTCCGAGCTGGTCGTAAGTTCTTCAAACAGCTTGTACAGCCCCGGGTTAACGCGCCGCATTTGTTCCCAGACCGTAAGTTCAGGGTGCAGACCCTGCTCGACCAGCGCGATATCCGCCCAATAATGAAGAGAAGCCATTACGTGAGAGTACGCGTCGAGAGCCTGCCCATCCTTCAGATCCTGTCTGGCCCGCGAATAAGTGCCCACAAAGCGGGAGAATTCGCATAACAACCTTTGCTCGCGTAAAAGCGGTGACCACTCGATCAGCCGGCTGCGCAAATTTTCCAGATAGCCCGTATCATCAATGAGAATATCGCCTTCGAGCAGCCATTGTACGATTTTCCGATTCTCCCCGCTTACAATCCAACGCTCCAGTGTGTCAGGCGTCACCCTGTGGAGTTGTATGCGGGAATCATCCTTAAGCAAATGCTCGGTCTGCTTATCCGCGCTAACTTTCTTCATTACGACTACAGCTAAAAGATCAATACCGTCATTGAAAGGCCGGTAAGAAAATGGATTCGACATCACAAGCAGCCCGACGAGCCCCTGCTCCGCCTTCAACCAGCCGATGTCCATCGATTCCCGATTATCCACACGGACCACCCCATCACATGAAAGCTCGTTACCCGACAGGCCGCATCCCCTGTTGTGGAGTGGTCTGTCCGCCGATTGTAGGCTATAATGAATTTTACGAGTAAGGTCTAGTTCTACAAAAACATCCCATTTCCTGCCTTAGCTGAGAGATGGAATAAGGAGAGGCCGCAGATCGGCCTTACAGAATGATGGGAGAATAAACAAACATGAAATGGAAAGCCAGCAAAATCTCCACCATGCGCACCTGGGGGCTTCTGCTCGTACTGACGGGGATGGGCGTTATGGTGTTCGGTACGAGCGGTATTTTACTATTCGGCAACACCGGGAAAATTATCGCCGCCATTTTTATGGTTCTCGGTATGATCAGCTGTTTTGTCAGCATGGGCATCTACTTTTGGGTGGGAATGCTATCGACCAGCGCCCCTGTCATTGAATGTCCGCACTGCGGCAAACGCACCAAAATGCTTGGCACCACCGACCGATGCATGTATTGTCATACGATTCTGACCAACGACCCTGCGCTGGCCACTGAAAACTCCGAAGAACAACCGTCGGACAGCAGCTCCGCCACGATTCCAAGCGCAAAATGACAAAAACCTCCGCACAGTGACAATAACGTCAACTTGTCCGGAGGTTTTTTGTTAGTCGCTGCTCTGCAGCGTTTTGTCCAGTACGCCCCAAATATCCGATGATTCGAATCCCCGCCGCCAGCTCGCCACTCCGGCCAAATCGTACTTTTTAGCCAATGCGGCACGCGCTTTAATGGAGAAAGCATCCTCGATCCAGATTCTTTTGAGCGTTCCACTCTCGCGGTATTCGACGTAATTCTGTCCGCTTTCCGCTGAGTGTGACGGCTTGAGCTTCTTCTCTTTGATGATCTCATGAGCGGACTCCATACTGAGCGTTTTGGAGCTCACTTTCACACCGCCGTTCCCGTCCGGCTCCTCCGTCCACAAACGCATATATAGAGGTATCCCGAGCAGGAGCTTACCCGCAGGCACGTTATCTTCGCTCAAAATACGCTGTACCGATTTCTCCGCCCAGCCGAGCGAGGATACGGAGCCCGCAACCGGACTTGCCGCCCAATGTTCGTCGTAGGCCATCACCATCATGAAGTCCACGATCTGCCCAAGCCTCTGTCTATCCAGAAACACCGACCACATTTCAGTGGACGACTTCGGGGTGACGTCGATGGAGACGATCAGGTTCTGCTGGTGCAGCAGCGGCGTCATCTCCCGCACAAATTGCACAAGGTTCTCTTTATCATGCGTATACACATTTTCAAAATCGATATTGATGCCCTGAAGTCTGAATGTTTTGGCATAAACGAGCAATTGCTGAATCATCCTCAGGCGAGTCTCGTAAGACCCTAGCGCAGCATGCGTGCGGTCCGGCTCGAAGCCGTTGCTGAACAACCCCCAAACCTGCATTCCTTTCGCACGCGCCCACGCCGAGTAGCCGGCATCCGCATTGCTTTTAATATCGCCGTTACCGTTCAGAAGCTCGAACCACGTGGGACTCACGACATTCACACCAGGCAAATCCCCAATCTTACGCGTATCGGGGTTTGCGCCATACACGGCCTCCCAAGTAAGGTTAATCTTCTTGCCGGTTCCTTTCCATGCCACGAATGGGGCAGTTTCGCCTGCCGAGGAGGTTACCTTCTCGGTTTTCGCTGCATTCACACTTTCTTTAGGCACGTATCCGATATGGCCGGAAGAGGATTGAGCTTTATACCAGCCTTCGCTTTCCCCCCATACCCGCACACCGGCGCCGGAAGCCAAATCTTCGATGATAGCAAATGACTTGTCCGGCCCCTCACGGAGCTTGATTCCCTTTTTCTTATCGCTCGGCACAACGGCACGCGAAATGGAGTCTCCTGGCATCATCAATGTAATAATGCTTGTTGTTTTAGCGGTCTCCGCTTTCACTCCGAACAACTCGGTCAACGGCGCAATCGGTAAATACAGCTCTCCGTTCTTCTTCTCCGCAGCAAACCGCAGCGCGAACGGCTTACGATTCAAGCTTCCTTCCAATTCCCCGGTTTTAAAATGAAGCACTTTCGTGCTTGTGGTGAGAATGATCGATTCCGTCTTTTCCTCGTATCTGACTCCTTCCCCCATCAGCTTCTGAGCGACGGACAACGGAATGCGAAGCCCTTCGGCTTGTCCCAATGCGAACGTCTCGGTCCACTGGCCTTTGACCATGATCGGATGGGGCTTTGATACGTAGGAAGGAACAACATAGGAAGAGTTGGGCTGGCCCGCGATCCACCAGAAGGCGGCAGCACCGGCGATGCAAAATAATAATAAGGCGATGGAACTCCCTTTCCGTCGTCGACGACGGCGAGGTCCGGCTTTTGGAGCCGCACTCACAATTAACTCCCCATTTCAGTCATTCTGGATGTCCGCTGGCTGCGTCTTTCCTTAATCTACGAGCCGAACTCCACAAAAGTTGCGAACGAGCGGTCAAATAAAAAACGCGCCAAGGAATATCGATCCTAAGCGCGCTCATTGCATTAAAAAGAATTTAAGCTTTCATTGCTTTACATGCCGGACATATTCCGTAAATTTCCATGCGATGACCGTGTACGCTGAATCCCGTTGACGCAGCGGCAGCCTCCTCAACCTCTCGTACCGGCTCGTGATCGAAATCGACCATCGTGCCGCAGCTCGTGCATATCGCGTGATAGTGGTCCGACAGATCCGCATCGAATCGGCTCGAGTCATCCCCGTAAGTTAATTCACGCACCAAACCGGCGTCGACAAACACCTTCAGGTTGTTATAAACAGTAGCTACGCTAAGGCTCGGAAATTGCGGAGAGAGAGCCTGATATATATCGTCTGCCGTCGGGTGAACGTATGATTCAATGAGAAAACGAAGTATGGCATACCGTTGCGGAGTCATCCGGACACCGCCGGATTTGAGCTGGCCCACGGCATGCTCCACCCTGGAGTCCATGCTCTTCACAGCCTTTCCTGTATATAGAACCATTTTACGTTTCCACTCCGAACCTTGTCAATGGAGGTTCGGCGTGTCAGGGCTGACGCTTCTGCAGCGACAGATCACCGTGCGTATTCACACGAATACGGTGTGTGCCGTCTCCGAGCGTGCCGCTGACCTCATGATCGCGTACATCCAGCGCCCAATCCGTATTAATATCGCCGAACGAGGAGTTCCCATTCACCGTAACGTCTTCTCCATCAGGCCAGGTCAGAACCACGTCGCCGATCACGCTTGAAACATCCCACGAACCTCCGACCTCCGCACTCGTTACATGAATACGGCCGTTAGCCGTGTGCGCTTTGAGATCCGCATGAACATCGTTCAACGTAATGCTTCCGTTTTTCGTGTCCGCTGTCAGTGAACTGGCAACCTGATCTGCCCGGATACTGCCATTCATCGTTTCCAGCGTTGTTTCCCGTTCAAGCCCGGCAAACTGGATCTTGCCGTTAAATACAGTGACATCCAGCCTCGCATCCACACCGGAGCCCCTCGCGTCCCCATTTTTCACCTCGACAACAATGATCTGCTCGGAGCTCAGCTGCTGCAAATCCACCGCTCCGTTATCGACGGAAATGTCCAACTCGGGCAGCGGGCCCTGGGGCAAGGTAACGGTCAGATTGATTCTCGGTTTATGCATTTTAGCTGCGCCGTAGGGCTTTCCATTTGCAATAATCTGGGCGTGATCCCCGTCTCGAACCTCAACTGCGGACTGCCTCGCGATCTCCGCCGCCTCTTCTGCAGCCGCACCGCTCACATATACGGTTGAATGGATTTCAACTCCGTTCACCGGGCCTTGCTTCACAATAATTCGGCCGTTGCTGTTTTTAAGGCTGATCTTGCGGGTTCTATGATCGATGCCTGGGGTGATCGTACCTTGGTCAAAAGCAACTCCCGATTCGTCGGAGTATTGATGAACGATACCGTCAAACCATTGCGGCAGCCAAGTGAGCTTAAGTTGATTGCCGTTCACTGCGATCACGACGAAGCCGGTCAGAATCGCCGCAGCGATAAAGCCCCCGAAGTCAAAACGCATGCGCTGTGCCGGATCCCGATAAATAAGCTGCATGAACAGAAGCTCGATGCCGAACATTAACAGGAGAACCGGCCACCAAGCACCGATAATCGCCATGGAATCGAGAACCGCAAGATGATCCAATACCAATAGCTCGCCTGCCGCAATCATACCGAGCGCTGCCGTGTATCTGCCGATTCGTATCATGAAGGCACCCCGGTTATTGTTTTGGGCCATGGTGCCCGCGCATTTCCCAGAGCCATAAGCCGGCGCCGGCTGCGATCAGCAGAACCGCTCCGATGATGGAGCCTGAAGAGTTAAAAAGCCAACGGTTCCAACTGATGTCCGTCATCATAAGAACGATGATTGCGGCAGCGCCTAGGAACAGAATGCTTCCCGCGGTAATTCCTTTGGTCCCGCTGCGGACTGCTTCAGGAGGAGCTGCCGTCCAGCCGGATTGCGGCGTCCAACCGCCTGTCGCGGTGAACCGGTCATTCACGTTGTCCGTGCTTTGCAGTGCGTCGAACAAATTATAAAAATAGATGATCGGCAGCAGCAAGCTGAGCAGGACGATAGAAAGCACATTCTCACCTTCGATGGAAACGTACACGATCGCGGTGATATTCAAAGCGATTAACAGCATAAAGACAAGACCTTTAATCATCTGCCCTAAATAAAAATGCCCGATGCCCGGTATTAAGAAAGCGAGCAGACCAGCCAGCCATTTGCTCTTTTTACGCGAGTACCGGCCGGGATCATAAGGATGACCCTGCGGCATGCTGTATCCCGGATAACCGTGTTGCTGCTGTTCATGCGCATCCGGACCGGGAGGCGATTGATAGCTTTGACCGTTCATTCCTCGATCTTGCTCGTTCATCCTGACAACCTCCGATTTTTCATTGTACCGCCGTTACGGACCTGACACCTTCAATCCGATTGAATTCATCGGCGATTGTCAGCAAATATTCCTTCTGAGGCAGGGAAACCGTCAACAGAATATGCTGGTGTCCGACCTTTCCTTGGTCTTCCACCTCGTCCGCATCGAGGAACCGCACCTTCAACAATTTCGCTCCATGCTGCAATAACAGCTGCTGAAAGCTTTCGACAGGCGGCGTCTTCGAATCGGTCGTCACGGTGAAATAGCAATCGCGCCGCTGCTGCATGTATCGCCTTTCCACTATATTTAATCCCCACAGAATGAGCAGCACAAGTACTCCGGACAGCACCGCCGGCATGTAGAATCCCGCGCCGACCGCCAGCCCGACAGCCATGACCACCCAATGGAAGCTGCTGTCGTGAGGCCTTTAATTGATTTTCCCGTAAATAATATCGTTCCGGCTCCCAGAAAACCGACACCCGTTATCACCTGAGCCGCAAGACGGGCCGGATCCAATCGAACATTCGGTTCATGGGCAAATTCGGCGAAACCGTAAATAGAGAGGATCATGATAAGACAGGAGCCGAGGCAAACTAAAGTATGCGTACGCAAGCCTGCCGCATGATTGTTCCGTTCCCTTTCATAGCCGACCAAAGCGCCCAATAATACGGATAATAAAAGCCGGAGAACGATATGCGAGTTCTCGATTACCCATGGATCGCGCATATACATCCCCTTCTTTCAAATGATTTCCACCCATTGTATCATGGGTGATTTTGACCCGACAACGGTTTTCGGACGGAGTATCGACCTGGACTAAGGTCTGAATTGCATGCGAACCATAGTGATATCGAACACCGGCTGGAACGTTTCGGTTCGTATAAACCCGGCGCGCTCATAAAGCTTGATTGCCGGAACATTGCGGATTTCCGCAGTCACATTGCATATTGCCCCGGATGGCAGCTCGGACAGCAAGTGATTTACCAGCTGACTGCCGATTCCTTGGCGAAAATATGCCGGATGCACCATCAAGCGGCACAAAGTGTACTGCATTTCTCCTTCTTGTTCGAAGGAGACTGCGCCCGCGAGCTCCCCGTCCGGAACGCGATAGCCGAAAAAGGTTTCGCCGCAGACTTGCAGGGATTCAACCGTATCCTGCAGCGGCGGCAAATCCAATACGCCGATTAACGCCGCCTCCGCCCGATAAGCCGGGTGCTGAAGCGACCAAACTTCCTCGGCCGTATCCCTGTCCTTGATGTTTAACGTCACGATACCCATTAACGGAGCGATCCCTTCTTATTAGAATGAACAAAACGACACACCCGCCCTAAAGCGGATCTGCCGTTTCCCCATACTCCATTCAACCGTTCAGTCTATCGGTGAGCAGTTTGTTCACCAGACCCGGATTCGCCTTGCCCTTCGTTTCTTTCATGACCTGGCCGACCAGGAAACCGATCGCTTTATCTTTGCCGTTGCGGAAATCTTCAACCGACTGCGGATTGGCCGCGATAACTGCATCGACTATCGAGAGTATGGCACCTTCATCGCTGATCTGCACTAAGCCTTGTTCTTCAACGATCTGCTGAGGCGACTTTCCGGTTTCAACCATTCCCTTGAAGACGGTTTTCGCGATTTTACTGCTAATTGTACCCTTCTCGATCAGTTGAATCATTTCGCCGAGGCCTCGTCCTGTAATCCTCACGTCATCCAGGTCCAAGCCGTTCGCGTTCAAATAACCGAGAAGCTCGCCCATAATCCAATTGGCGGAGGCTTTGGCGTCTGCCGTGTGCTTCAGGCTTTCCTCGAAGAAATCGGCCAGCTTCATCGAGCCGGTAAGCACATCCGCGTCATAGGAGGATAATCCATACTCCTGCATATAACGGGCCTTGCGCGCATCCGGAAGTTCCGGAATCGACGTCTGTACACGGGCTTTCCATTCTGCGTCGATATGCAGACGGACCAGATCCGGATCCGGGAAGTAGCGATAGTCATGAGCTTCCTCTTTGCTTCTCATGCTGATCGTTTTTCCCTGCGCTTCATCCCAGCGCCGGGTTTCCTGAACGACGCGGCTGCCGCTGTCCAGCACTTCGGCCTGCCGTATCTCCTCATATTCCAAGCCGCGCTGCACGCCCCGGAAGGAGTTCATATTCTTCAGCTCGGTACGGGTTCCGAACGGCTCTTGCCCGTAAGGGCGAATGCTGATGTTCGCGTCGCAGCGGAGGCTGCCTTCCTCCATCTTGACATCGGACACGTCGCAATACTGCATGATCGCTCTCAGTTTCTCCAAATAAGCCTTGGCTTCTTCCGGAGAACGGATATCGGGCTCCGATACGATTTCGATCAGAGGTGTCCCTACACGGTTGAAATCGGCCAACGAACCGAAGCCGCCTTCGATATGAGTGAGCTTACCCGCATCTTCCTCCAGATGGAGACGGGTGATGCCGATGCGTTTGGTTTTCCCGTTTACTTCGATGTCGATCCAGCCGTTCAAGCCGATCGGCTGATCGAATTGCGAAATTTGATAAGCTTTCGGTGAATCGGGATAGAAATAGTTTTTACGGTCGAATTTACACCATTCGGCAATCTCGCAATTGAGAGCCATCGCCGCTTTCATGGCGTATTCTACCGCTTGCCTGTTCAATACAGGCAGCACTCCCGGATGCCCGAGACAAACCGGGCAAGTGTGCGTATTGGGCGGCGCGCCGAAAGATGTGGAGCAGCCGCAGAAGATTTTGGATTTCGTATGCAGCTCCACGTGCACTTCCAGCCCGACGACCGTTTCATATTTGGAAACGACAGACATATTATGCTCCTCCTAAGACAACGCCGGACGCGAGTTGTGATGCTCGGTATGGCTTTCATATGCGTGTGCGGCCCGCAGCACCGCCGGTTCGTCGAACGGCTTGCCGATGATTTGCAGGCCGACGGGCATTCCGTCAGCCAATCCGCATGGCACACTAATGGCCGGTAAGCCTGCCAAGCTGACAGGGATCGTACATATATCATTCAGGTACATCGTTAACGGATCATTAATCTGCTCGCCGAGCTTAAAAGCAGTAGTAGGCGCGGTAGGTCCGATGATCAAATCGAATTGTTCGAATACCTGGTCGAAGTCGCGTTTGATTAATGTTCTGGCCTGCTGCGCTTTTTTATAATAAGCATCATAATAACCCGAGCTAAGCGCATAAGTGCCGAGCATAATCCTGCGTTTCACTTCCGCACCGAAGCCTTCGCTGCGGGATCGCCGGTATAAATCCAGCAAGTTCGCCGGATTCTCGGCCCGCACTCCATAACGGACGCCGTCAAAACGCGCCAGATTGGAGGACGCTTCCGAAGACGCGAGCAAATAATAAGCCGCAACGGCATAGTCCGTATGAGGCAGGGATACTTCCTCCCATACGGCGCCCATGGACTCAAACACTTTTAAAGCTTCCAGCACCTTTTCCTTCACTTGAGGGTCGATTCCCTCGCCGAAGTATTCTTTGGGCACACCGATTCTAAGCCCTTTGACATCTCCGTTCAAAGCGGACAAGTAGTCGGGAATATTAACATCAGCGGAAGTGGAATCTCGCTCATCGTGTCCGGCGATCGCTTGCAGGACATAAGCGGTGTCCTCCACATTCTTCGTGATCGGGCCGATCTGATCCAGCGAGGAAGCGAAAGCAACCAGGCCGAAACGGGACACAAGCCCGTAGGTCGGCTTCAGCCCCACGACTCCGCAATAAGCTGCGGGCTGCCGGATCGAGCCGCCGGTATCGGAGCCAAGCGAGAAATAGACTTGTCCTGCTGCGACTGCCGCTGCGGAACCCCCGCTTGAGCCTCCCGGTACCCGTTCAAGATTCCAGGGGTTGCGGGCCGGACGATAGGCCGAGTTTTCGTTGGATCCGCCCATGGCGAACTCGTCCATATTATTCTTCCCGATCGTAACGGATTGCGCCTTGCGAAGTTTCTGCACGACCGTTGCATCATAAATCGGATCGTAATTCTCAAGAAAGCGGCTGCCGCATGTCGTCCGAAGCCCTTCCGTAACCATATTATCTTTAAGCCCGCCCGGCAAGCCGAACAACAAGCCTCGTTCCCCTCCGGAAGCCAGCTGCGCATCCAACTCGGCAGCCTGTTTTCGGGCTCCGTCTTCGTTCAAGGCAAGGAATGCCCCGACTTTATGATCCGTATCGGCAATCCGCCGGAATGAAGCCTCCGTAAGCTCGGAGACGGATAATTCTTTGTTTGCAAGACGGTTATGAATTTCTGATAACCGCATATCGAAAAGCGACATTGTTCAGAGGTCCTCCTTATCGTTATTCCAGAACAGCCGGCACCTTGAACTGGCCGTTTTCCTCATCCGGAGCGTTGCGAAGCACTTTTTCAATCGGCCACGACGGCCTTACCTGATCCTCCCTCATCACATTCGCCATGGGCATAACGTGGCTGGTCGGTTCAATCCCGTCCGTATCAAGTTCATTTAATTTCTCGGCATATTTAAGAATAGCGTTCAACTGTCCGGCGAACTGTTCTTTCTCCGTCTCCGTCAGTTCCAGGCGCGCCAAGTTCGCTACATGCTCGACGTCCTTCAAGTTGATGGTCATGCTTGTCAGGGGCCTCCTTACATCCGCTTATCCAGTCATTCTTTTCATTATATCGGACACGCCCTGGGAACTCAATCAATAGGATTCACATGCCGGATTTCTGGGTAATAATAGAAAATACTATAGTTTAGGAGGGGATGTTATGTCCCATTATCATATAAACAAGCCATCCGTTCCTTTGCGAGATTCCGGCTTTATCGAATTCAAAGTAGATTCGGACACTGCGCGCACCCTGGTGCGTAAAGGCATCAACGATGCTTCTCTATCGGAGGATGTTCCTTTGGGGCTCTATTACAGCGACCAGGAGAAATTATTGCGTCTGATCAGCAAGCTTCAAAAGCGGCTTTCCGAACGCGAAGCGCGCAATGTTCACTGCCGCATTATTTATAACAACGAGCAGCGCGTCGATCCCGAGTATATGGAAGCTTTGGAGCAGGCTTGGTTCCCTGTCGGTAACCTTTTCGGCAGCCTGGGAGGACGCAGCGTTGCGGATTATATTTTACACGGGCTGTACACCACTCATTTGCAGCCTATTGTACAGCCGAACAGCGCGATCGTAGGATATGAGTTTCTGATGCGGCCGCTGCCTGAGCTGTTACCTTTCCGCCCTGCCGAATTGTTCGAGACTGCGCGCACCATCGGGCAGCATTCCTTTCTCGATCGGGCCGCGAGACATTCGGCGATTCGAATGGCATCCTCCCATTTGCAGAACGGCACCAAACGGTTCATCAACTTCCTGCCCTCTTCCCTTCACAGTGAGGAGTGCCTGAAAAGCACTTTTGCCATGATCAGCGATACGGAGACGGATCCCGGCGATTATGTGTTCGAAGTCAATGAAACGGAGAAACTGGACGATCCGGCCTTCAAAAAAAATATTCGAAGTATACCGTGAACAAGGTGTACGCCTCGCGATGGACGATGTAGGCAGCGGCTATGCGACATTGGATGCGGTATCCTTACTGCAGCCTGATTATGTCAAAATGGACCGGCAATGGGTCGACAATTGTGACAGCGATGCGAATAGGCAGCGGTATATCGACGATCTGCTTGAGCGGGTCTCGCGGTTCAATGGCGTCGTTCTTGCCGAGGGTGTGCAACGCGAGGAAGAGTGGACTTATTTACGTAAGGCAGGTGTACCGCTATTCCAAGGCTATCTGTTCGGAAGAGCGGCACCCGTCCCAGCTGCGTCCGGGGTACGGGTTCGATAGTAACGACAAAGGTCCCGGGCCGGTCGCCCGTTATGTTGAAAAACTTATAGGTATGAAAGCAAATAGCGGGCCAAGGGCCCGCTATTTGCTTCATGCTATACTTATAGGCTTGTTAAATCCAGGCCTTTAAATTCACTTGCCGGATAAAATCCTCGCGGGTTTGTACTTCCTTGTTCACTTCTTCCATGACCGGCTCTTGATTTCCGTTCATGATGCGCTTGAACAGTTCCTCGTTGCGGGTAGCGAGCGCGAAGTCGATCAGCGCTTCCCTCTCGACTCGGTCCGCTTCCATCTCCAGCAGCGTCTCTTCCAATTCCACGTCGGAAGCCGGCACATAAAATTGCCGGTTGGCTTTCGGTACACGGATTATATAGTCAAACGCACTATCGTTATTACGATCGTATGCGATCACAAAACCGTATTCGCCCAAAGGCAAATTCTGCTCGAACCGGTCGTCAACGATGACGATTCTTTCCCCTAGCTTCAGCATCCCGATTCTCCCTTTCATGATGCGTATGTGATACTACTTCTATCCTACTAGAAAAGTTTCGCATTATGCAAATAGTTGCGTTCTTTACTATTACAGCTCAAAAATCTTCTCGGGCGAGAGAGTTAACGGGCGGCAGCCGGTGTCAGTGATGAGATATGTGTTCTCGACACCTACAACGCCCCACTCGGGAAAAGTGAATTTAGGCTCGACTGCGATGACCATCCCCGGCTCCAGCGGTTCCTTGAAGCCCTTGGCGAGCACCGGCCATTCGTCAATCTCGAGGCCTATGCCGTGTCCGAGAAATTTCACTTGATCTGGCCCAAAGCCCATGAAATGCTCGGATAGTCCTGCTCCCGCGGCTATTTGTAACGCTTCTGTATAAATGTCTTCGGGTTTGCTGCCCGGTTGAAGCAGTTCTTCGCTGCGTCTTAATATTTTATCGGCTGTCTCATATGCTTTTTTAAGTTCCGGCCGTAATTCTCCTATGACGGCAGTGCGGGTTTGATCGATTACATACCCGTCAATACAGCAGCCGATATCGATCAGAATAGGCTCATCGCGGCGGATCGGACGGTTGCTCACGCTTTGCGGCGCGGCAGGTGTCAGGCCTCGGCCTCCTGCAGGGCCGTCGAAATAAGTAGGTTCGGCGGCAGCTTCTCCGGCCGCGACCATCCCTGTCACCAACTCTTGATTGTAGCCTCTCATCCTCATCAATCCCACATGGCCTCGCCGGCGCATCACAGTCTCGATCACGGACATCAATTCCAGCTCCGTCATTCCTTCTCTAAGAACCGAGAGACCTTCTTGCAGCGCTGCTGCCGCCGCTTCGGCCGCTTTGGAAATACACGAGACTTCATATTCAGACTTGACGCTCCGCACCCGCCGAAGCAGCATGGAAGCGTCCGACCATTCCGCATGCGGGACGGCCCCGGTCAGCCGGAGGTACAATTGTGCAGGCATCACATCCAGATCGGCACCGATGCGAGGGTGTGTGTCGGCCGAGCCCTGACCGAACACATCCGGATAATCTTCGGCCAGCTGCTCGCCGAATTGTCTGAACGACCCGAGCTCTACGGTATGCACCTTGGACTCCTTCAGAGCACGCGTTAAGCTTCTTCGTACATAATAAGTCGGATCCCCTTGCGCGGGAACAAACAAATAACCGGTCTGCATCGAACCGGTCAAATAATAGATTCCTATGTTTTGCGAGATAAGACAGCCGTCCAGTCCTGCCTCTCTCATCAGTTGCTGTGTCCTGTCGCGGCGAATCAACCACTCTTCCGGCGGAGGAATGACTTCCATTGTCGCAGGCACCCCTTTGCTGATTCGCATTTGATACCATTACAGCAAAGTGACGGTTCGCCGTCAACTGTTGTTCACCTAATAAACCAATTCTGCAGATCCTTTCAAGTTCCATTCCACCGGAGCGAGAACGCCGAACAGCCGCGGATACTTCACATGGACGATGAGGACGACACCAGGCCGGTCGAGTGTAATTTCATACTGATATTGCGAGTTTCGATATGTATACGGGTACTCCAGGTTCTCATTCAGAATTTCGAACACCCGGACTTCAACCGGATCACGCAGGAAGCTGCCTGAAACCGGCTTCAGCCCAGCGTCCAGCGCCAGATTGCCTCGAAGGTACTGGGCTGCGGCATTTTCCGCCATTTCCGGATGAACTGACAGCACCCCCATCTCAAGCTTCTCTCTATCTATCTGCTGTGCGGCTGCATGCGCAGCCCGATCGACGGCTCGTTTCGCTTCATGTACCGTACCCATGGCTAACTCTTCATCCATCTGCAGCGCATGCAGCATCCACCAAATGACAATCATGAGCACACTGAGCACCAATTTGGCCATTCCCGCACCAATTCTCCTTAAGGGACATATTCGCTCATTTTCATTCCCCTGCCGGAAATACGCGCATTCGCCGAAGGCGGTTGTATACCGATCAAACGGTCGATGTTGAGCAAGTTTTCGTAAGGGTACGTAATCGACAACCGAATTCCGACACCTCTCGTAACAGGCGCTTGCGCATTGTCCCCTTCTGCGCCGGTGGTGGTCGCAATCTCATAGTTGAGTGAAGCGGCGTTGAAGCCATATTGGCCTAACCGATTCCGAGATTCCGCCACCATCGCCCCGTCGATATATCCGTATTTGCCGCTAGCCCCGATCTCCAGCAAATAGTCCGTCTCCTGCTGGAGCAGCGCTTGACGTATAACCAGTACATGCTTGTAAATAGGAGAAAACATAAGCCAGCAGAACATAGCCGCAAACAAGACAAACACTAACAGCTGTTTCACGGGCTGATCCGGGAAATTTGCTCAGCCATACGGTTTCCGGACGCGGTAATTTGCTCCTTCGTCCCGCCGTTACCCCCCGCAATCTGTGTATACAGGAGCACAACGGTCATGATCAGTAAAACGGTCATCAATATTTGCCGCAAGCAAATTCCTCCCCTAAGGCTGCATGCTGCCGAGTGTAGTGTTGGCCGTCGTGCCGTGCGCTTCAATCCGTGCGCGAGTGCCCGTATTGTCCTGGGCCACGATCGTGTTGAACATCAATGCCACGACGATCAGCATCATGACGGTAATCAAAATATTGCGCATGAAAACACCTCCTTCCTATGGATTAAGAGCATCAAACAGCTTCGCCGCTTCCTGTACCCAAGGGTAAAGAAAGATTTGAAAGGTATAGAGAATCGGAATTCCCGCCAGCACGAACAGCAGATAAGAAGTCGTCTCTTTGCGGCTGTCTTTCGCGAGGACGATTTTGGCTTTATAATCTCTCACCGATTCCCGCAGCAGATCATAAATATCTTCACTCTCATTAAGGCGCAGTGACCGCAAGCTCTCGGCGAAGCCGTACGCTTCATCTGTGCCCAGCCGGTCCTTGAACCGTTTCAGCGCATGGTCCGCATCATGGTACCACTCATTGAGAAGCAGCCCCATTTCACCTCGGATGTGACGAGTCAAATAGAGGCATTTCATCAGCTTTCCATGAAGGTGCAGCCTGGAGCCCGTGTAATAGAGCAGCTGGCTGCTCACCGCCACGATTTCACCCCGGATCCGGTCCGTACGGTAGCGCCGAAAGGATTGCAGCCATACCCGATCATACGCAGCGACAGCTGTAACAGCCAGCAAAAAAAAATAACAAGTTCCAACAGGTCAAAACCGGTATAGATCCGTTTAACCGTAATAAATAAATGACCGCTGCGGCTCCCGGCAGCAGCGCCAGCACAAAGCGCCGATAAGCCAAATAATCCTCTGGAAGAAGACGAATTCCGCAGCCTGCAAGCAGCACCCTGCGCTCTTGAAGAGTGATGCTTTCCTTATCTGTGCGCCACAGTTTGAGAAACCAGGACGGGGTCTGCCTGCGGCGCCAGCCTCTGAAGTTAATCCGCCATCGGTTACGGGGCATGAACAACAGCCTGACGACGACAGAAAATGAGATAAACAAGATCATAAATTGAATGAACCAGCTAACCCCGAACATCAAGCTGCGGCTGTAATCTGTCAAGGCATCGCACCTTCTTTGTGTTACATTTTTTTGCGGGATAAATAGAGACCCATGATCAACGAACCGAACAGCAAAACCACCGCGTTAAGCAACATGCTGCGACCTGCAGAATCCAATATGTAATACATGTAGCTGCCTTCCGGATTCAGTCTGAAGTTGATGCCCATAAACAACGACAAAAATAACACGGGAGTAAAGTTGGCCAGACGGATTTCCAGCAGCCTATGGCGCTCGACATGATTAGCCATCTGGGCTTTACGCATATCGGCTATGATTTCCTTCAGATTATCCGCTACATTATTGCCTTCTTCGAGCGCCACCTTCAGAATGCTGCCGAAATAATCGGCCCACACATGCCCGAAAGCTAGACTAAACCGGCGCAAGCTTCCTTCATCGTCTCCATTGACGGAGAGGCTGCGGTACAGCTGATCGAAAGCCGCCTGCACTTCCCCGGGAAGCCTCCGCTCCTCGACCGTCTTTTGCAAAGCGGTGCGCACGTGTCTGCAGCCGGTGACAAGATAACATTGATAGAACAGCTCCACGGCCGGCAGAAATTCCAGCCTTGTCGCCATCTGGCGGTTCACCAGCGACATTCTGAGCAGCAGATAGGGCAGACTGCCTAAAATAACAAGCAGCAGAAAAACCGATCGTAAAGACTGAAACACCATCACTCCCGCGGAACTTCCCAGCAATCCCAGGCAAAGGGATATTAACGCAAAGCCGTTTGGCGTCATGCGCCAGCCCAACGTCAAGAGCAAATCGGCTACATGCTCGTACGGCCTGCCCAGGCGGCTCATTTGCAATGATACGGCTTGATTCCATGCCGATTCTCTGTACGCATTCAGCCGCCGTTTGCGGGAACGGTTATCCGACCAGGCGGATAATGCAAAACGCAGGCTCACATACAGAAGCAGGAAGAGGAGTGTGATGAGAGATACGACGGCGAGCTTCAGCATGGGTTAATGGCTCCCAAAGCCTGCAGCGTCTGGCCTCCCTCCGGGTCGTGCCGGAATATCCTTTGCGATGCACGGCTTGAGAGCGGCTCGGCAAATATCCAACGGCCGAGAGAATCTTCATAGCGTACGACATCACGAACCTTGATCTCCCCATTCAGCCATTCGTATTCCCCGATCCGCACCAGCTTGCGGAAACCGCCGATCATCCGCATTTCAAAACCGATCTGGGTCACATGCTCGACAATGCGCCGGGTCATCCGGCCGGCATTCATGCCGCGGCCATCCAGCATGCACATGTCGGTAATGGTATCCGGCACATCTTCAAGAGTGTTGGCATGAACGGACGTGATGCTGCCCTCATGGCCTCTGGTGCAGGCTCTCACGTATATATTCGCGTCTTCATCGCGGATCTCCGCATGGCAAATACGCTGCGGCGATTGACGAAGCGCAAGCTTAAAAGCCTGCCTTGGCCCATGAAGGGGGTCGTCTTCATCCGATTCGTATTCGATCACATTCTTGCCCGGAAAGTCCCGTGCCAGCATCAGTTCGAACCGGCCCTCGATCGTTACGATTCTTTCCTCGTCCGGCATTGCCGCGATCAATGCTTTAATGAGGTGCGTCTTTCCGGTATTCGTTGCACCAATGACCACCATATTGAAACGACTTCGAACAATAACTAGAAGCAGCTTGAGCATATCCTCATCGATCGTCCGGTACTCCGGGCGCCAAAGCGTCTCAAGATTGAATCGCTTGACCGTATAGAACCGGATCGTCAACGTCGGCTGCGCGGTAAAACCGAATCCCGTCATCGTCACTCTTGAACCGTCCGATAAAAGCACTTCCGCCCATCTTTTTCGCGGGTTGATCCGATCATTATTGAATAACACCAAATTTTGCTGAATCCGCTCGACGTGGCTTATATCCTGGAATCGGTAAGGCGATGCGGCCGCCCTGCCGTCGCGCACTTCAAAGATCCCCGTACCGACGACCTGCACTTCCTCCAACCCCTCACGGTTGCGCAGCACAAGTTCAAGCACGTTCATGCCGATGACTTCCGCAAACAGCGCTTCCGCCAGACTGCCATAGGGAAGATTGCCGAAAGGCATATGCTGGAGCCTTTTTTTAATTAACCAGTCGGCTATGATCGCCAGCATCTCGGCCCGCTCCTGCGGAAATCCGATGACGGCCCGATTCAGCTTCTCGGCATATTGCCGCCGCTGCTCGTCGCTCCATCCGCGAGGCGTGGCAAGCATTTGTCGGACTTCCTCCGTATACGCTTGCAATGAGGATAATCCGCCGGATAGATGGCGGGCCGATTGAGGCGGTTCAGCTATCGACGCTTGAAGATCCGCCGCATAGGCGGAAGTTGAAAACCGTTTGGAGGCGCCGTCCGCTGTCATTTTTCCCTCCGGCGGTGAACCATAAGTCTTCTCATCCAAGGACGTTCCGTCTTTTGCAGCCTTTCTGCCCAATTCAGCTTCGTAAGCAGCGGTGAGGCGATCGCATCGAATGCAGCCGCATTGCGCTCCTCCGCAGCAAGCCATTCATCCAATCTGCCGCTGTCCAACTGCAGATGCACGCTCTCCATCAACCGCAGCTCTGTAAACTCGGAACATCCGGTTTCCTTGCGAATTTCTTTCACACGAAATCCCCCCGTCAGTCGATGAGTGCCCTGCAGCAGCACCAATTGAAATTGCTCCGGCATTATACCGAACATAGACCCAACCTGACCGGTCCAACGATGTACGTCCTCTTGAAAATGGCTCAGGTTGTCCGTTGTGACTAAAAATTTGTCGTCCGCTTCGCGCATCGCGCAGACAGTAGCCGCATTATCCCAATAAGCGCTGACATCCGCGATGGTGAGATCAAATGCCTCACGCGACGCCGCAAGCAGCTTAAGCATGTCTTCGGCTTCGTAATATTCCGCTTGCTCTCTGGCCATATTGCCGAACAGAACGTTCAGACCGCCAAGTTTGGGCGAACGAAACGCGTACTGACGCAATTTGTCAGCTGTCAGTGTGCCTGCCCGCAGTTCGGGCCTTAGCCCGTCCAGCGTAATATCCGGTTTGTCGACTCCCAAATACAGGTGCGTCTTAGCGCTCTTGAGATTAAGGCATAAATAGCCGACCCGGCGGCCGGTCAAAGCCGCAATGCGATAAGCCGTTCCGAACGCCGTCAATGATGTTCCGATATTCGGCGTTGAACCGGCAAAGGCGGCAAGTCTTCCGGACATTATTCCCCCTCCTTCTGTATTGCGGATGTTTGATAAGCGATAACGAGTTTCGCGGTTCCTCCTTTGCAAGCGGAATCCATTAACAGCCATTGCTCTTCCGTCAGATTTAAATTAATCGAATCAATCGTTCCGTTAGCATCGCGGCGGGATGCATACATTCCTTCCTTGTCATTGTTGGCCAGCGAAAGCAAATTCGGATTCTTCGGGTTGTCGATCTCGAGGTTAGCCGCCGTCTTCACCCCGGCCACCCGAATGGGGTCGGCGAACAGACGCTTGGAAGGAACCGCCTCATCCGACAGATAAACCGCAATCTCATCCCCCGCCCGGATCCCATTCGAAATGGACTTCACATACTCACGCGGAATTTGAAACGTGGACTCCCCGGTACGGGGAAGGAGTCTGTATTTATCCACTTTCCACTTAAGCAGCGGTTCATTGCCGCCGAGCGGGACCGATGTTTCCATACCTACGGTTTCCGTTAGATTCCTGACCATGTCCGGTGTTACCGCCCGGCCGGGAAGCTGAATCACCTTCAGGTGATCCTTGCTTAGAATGGTGCCGGTCTCGATAAACTGCTTCGGTGCGACAACATCGATTGTTTGCTGAAGCTTGATTTGCCGCAATTGCAGTAAATACACGCCATATACTAGCAATCCTGAAATAACCGCGGCCGATATGCTGATTGTGATCTGCCTGCGCCGATTCACCTCATCACCCTCTTTTCCGGAAAATAAAAAAAAACGCAAGCGAGGAGTTATCTCCTTCGCCTGCGTTCTTCGCAGTGAACATGAAGCCTATATTGCTTGTTAACGCCAACTATAGCAAATACTTGTCTGCGTGTAAAGTCCTTTTTTGACATTTTACTGCAGGTTTCGCTTATTCAACTTTACTTTTACGCCCAAAACTAATGTCCGTTCGTCAGGGGACGAATTAAGCCGCTGCCAGCGGTTTAAAGGGTGCAAAAAAGTCGTCAGGGGACGAATTAAGCCGCTGCCAGCGGTCTATTTGCCAATGAACAAGGAACAAGGTGGAACAGAAATATATAGAGACTTATGCGAGGAGTAGGGCAATTCACTTTCAGCTTTCAGCAAAGATAAATACAAAAAACGCAAGCGAGGAGTTTTCTCCATCACCTGCGCCTTTTCAGTTACTCTCAATTATCTTACAAAAGGGTTGCCCTTTTTTTCTTCGCCGATCGTCGTTTCCGGGCCATGGCCGGGCAGAACGATGACGGAATCCGGCAAAACATAGAGCTTCTCGCGAATCGACTTGAACAGCTGATCCTGGTTGCCGCCCGGCAAATCGGTCCGGCCGATCGATCGTTGGAAGAGTACGTCCCCCGAAAATAGTAAATCCCCGCACAACAAGCTGACGCTGCCCGGAGAATGCCCTGGGGTGTGCATCACTTTAAACGTTTCGCCTAAAAACTCCAACGATTGTCCGTCCTCAAAATAATGATCGGGCAAGCTTGTCGTAATCGGCGGAGTCACTTCTGCCCAGCGGGTGGAACCGTTCTTGCCGGCATCCGTCAGCCAATCCTTCTCCAAGGCATGAAGGTATACCGGGCAGCCATATCGCTTGCGAAGCTCATCCACACCGCCGATATGGTCGAAGTGCGCATGAGTCAGCCAGATGGCCTCTACCTTTAACCCTTCCAATTTGCGCATTAACGCCGGATCTGCAGTTCCCGGGTCAATAATGATGGCGTGCGTGCGATCGGAGTTAATGACGACGTAGGCGTTCGTCTGGAGCGCACCGAGTGAAAATCTTTGAAAAGTCAGCATGATATTAAGGCCTCACACCCGCGAAAGAAGATCGCGCAATTCTTTTAAAATAACCGTTTGATATCCGGTATCCTCACCGTAGCGGGCCATCATTTCTTTGCGGGCAGCCGCCAGATTGTCTTGATAATCCGCAGCTTCGCGGTCCGTGTTTCGCTGTTTGAATTCAATCATCACTTCTTGTACGTGTTTCGGCCGGGGACCCCATTGAGCCAGCAGGTGACCGCCGGTGTCGGTAATCAGCACAACCGGAATCGAGCGTCCGCCCATCGTCAGAAATTGATCGATGAAATCGAGATGCTCTTCCATGATGAACACTTCCGTCGGAATGCCCGCTTTCTCCATCGCCTGAAAAACGACCGGAACGTTGCGCACAACGTCTCCGCACCAATCCGCCGCGATGATCATACAACGCAGATCATCTCGATTGTTGAGAGACTCGTAAAACTCCTCCAGACCGGCGTCGTTCCACCGGAATTTTTCATGCCACGAAGCAAATGCCTCTTGATTCTTTGTCATGCCGTCCATGAATTGACGCGGTAAAATGCCCTGATTCACTTTATCCGCCAGCTGCCGGCTCATAGCTCCATCCCTCACTTTTCCTAGATATGTATCCACATTCTAAATGGTCTTGCCTCTCTTGCGCAAATACTGGTAAAGGAAAAAAACGATCAGCAGCGCAATAGCGCCCAGAATGATCGGCTGCACATAAGGTGCGGCTTTCTCACCGATCGTCTCCCAATTTTCTCCGAGTGTCGAACCCAGCCAGACAAACAGGATCGACCAAGGGATGGAAGCGAGTATAGTCAAATAAGTGAATTGCCATAAGTTCATGCGGGCCATTCCTGCCGGAATGGATACGACTTGACGCATGACCGGCACGAACCGCCCGGTGAACACGATGATCGGCCCGTATTTGTCGAACCACCTTTCGGCGATGTCGATATGCTTCGACTTCAGATGCAGGTATTTGCCGAATCTGTCCAGGAACGGACGACCCCCGAATCGGCCGATCGCATACAACAGCCACTGCTGCAGAACCGCGCCGATCGTACCGCACATGACCGCAATCGTAAAAGAAATGTCCCCTTTGGACACGAGGTAACCCGCATAGCCTAACACGATTTCGCTCGGAATGACCTCGATAGCAAGTCCGATAATAATGCCCCAATAACCCAGACTCTCGACCCATAGCAATACCTGGGCTAACCATTCATGCAGCGTATCCATCATGATAAGAACCTGCTCCCTTTGACGTTTTGACCGTATCTATTCTAGCACACGCCGACAGGCTTCTTCCACTTATGCAACAGGCGGCAGGCTTGTCATGACGGGACGGGCCGGCGCATACACTTCGGTAGATGGACAAAGTTGAAGAGGAGAGAGCGGCATGAGTAGAATCGTTGTGCTGAGCCGAAAAAAGATTCAATTTTACACGATTTTGGCGGTGGCTGTTATATTGACGGGTGCTTATATCGGCTGGCGGCAGTCCGATCCGGCAATGGCGCCGGCAGCTGCGGAGCAGAATGCGCGGGTGATCGAGCTTGTCACAGGGGAATTTAACGCAACCTCCGACGGCGGCAAAAAGCTGGAAGCCTATCTCTTCTATCCCGGAACGATCATCTTAGAAAAGGGCGAGCCGGTGGAATTACGGATTAAAGGGGTCAACGGACAGTCTCATCCGTTCGTGATCGAAGGCCTGAACATATCCGGTAAAGTGCTGAAAGGCAAAACGACGGTCGTCCGCTTTACTCCCCAGGAGGAAGGCGTCTACCGGATCGTCTGCACGACGCACACCGACATGAATTCCGGCGGTCCGATGGTCGGTTATCTGGTCGTGGACTAATGTGACGCACCCCCTCTCTTGCGCATAGGGTATGAGGAGAGAGGCACGGTGAACTGTATGAAAATGTTTCAGGAGAAGCATTCGGCACCGCTTCCCACCCCGCGGAGCATTCGCAGAACATGCAGCAACGAGCTGTACCGTACGGCGAAAAGATTGAAGCAGCACATCCCCCCTACGTTACTCGGGCAAGCGGAGGCGTTCTATGTCCGAAAGGTCATTGACAATCTGTCATGGATTGCGCAGAATCACAGCAACCGCAAGCTGCTGGCCGATTGGTGGGATGAGCAGATCAGCGAAGAGATCGCAGCGATGTGGAATGTGGATCGGGAGCGGTTGAAGAAGGCGTTCCGCGACGCATTCGGCGGATGAACGGGCTGGCTTAGGTCGTGACAACGACTGAAGGCCAGCCCCTTTTATTTTGCAACGGTGTCAATTTGACGAGCCGGTGTCGAGCAGCTTCTGTGCCTCTTCTTTCCATTGCCCTTCATCTTCCGCAATCACTTCCAGCAATAATACATGGGCTTCGTCCGTACGCGCCAATATCAGCAAGCATTTGGCGGCGTTGAACTTGGCTGAAGTCGTGAGCGCAAAGCTTTTGCCGTTGGCGGGACGGTCCATGGCCGTCACTTCAAGATCGAGCGCGCGGTATTGCCGGAAGAACGATACCGCAGCTTCCGCCGCCTCGCGTGCCCGCGGCTCATCGCCGGCGGATTGCCGGCTTTCGGCGAAACGGGCCATGCTCGCGATCGCGGCGGTCTGGTTGTCGCGGTTGAACCGCTCCAACCTCAAACCCTCGCGCAAGCCGCTGCGCGCTTGCGCAACATCGCCGAGCTCGGCATAAGCCATGCCGAGCTCGAACCATAGCGGCGGGGCCAGCGGCTCATACCGCAGCCCCGCCTCAAGCATGCTCGCCCGCTCCCGTGCCGGGAGCATCGGGGCGAGCTCCAGGCGAATCCGCGCCCACGCGGGATTCGCATCAAGCGCCGCGCGCAGCTGTGCTGCCCGCGCGGCAGGTGCCGCCGCTGCGCCGGCGGCGCTGCGGGCGCTGGCGGCGGCGTCACCGCGCCAAGCCGCCCAGAGCCCGACCGCAGCGCTGCCTAGCAGCAGCGCAGACAGGGCGGCGCGGCCAGCCGGCGCCGCAGTGCGCGCCGGAGCGCGATGCCCGCCATGCACTGCCGGCGGGACATGCAGCATGACCCATGCAATGAGCAGCAGCCATACGTAAGCATAGGACCAATCAAAGTCCACGGCCGCATGAACCAGTAAAACGGATGCCGGAGCAATCGCAGTCCGATCATAGCGCCACATTTTTACTATAAACACAACCAGCATGAACAGCAGCAGCGCCAACCCGGCCAGCCCCGTATCGAGCAGGATTTCAACATATCCGCTGTGCACTTCATTGCCCACGTAAGGCTGACGTTGATACAATCCGAACAGCATCCGCCAAGTCTCGCCGCCCCAGCCGAGCCACGGTGAATCCTTGAACATCTCCCAAGCATCCGCGTAAAAAAGCCGCCGCGAAGCGACCGTCCCATAATTTGCGGCCACCCGCTCCCCTGCCGCACCGAATACGAGCCAGCCGGCAATCAGTGCCCCAATAGCGGCAGCCAGCCACGGGACAATCCGCCGCACCCATGATCTGCGCCCAAACCATTCATACCGCCAATTACGGTCAAGCAAGATCAGCAGACCGGCAGCCGCTAGACAGCAAGCCGCCGCTGACCAGACGGCTCCGACCTGATGCTCAAGCAAGTAACTCCATGCTTGTTTAGCCGTAACAGCGGACAGTACCGATGCGACACCTGCGGATACGAGCAGCCTCGGGCGTGCCTGACGATCGAGCAGCAAGCAGCTGAGAGCAATTCCAAGCAGCAATGCGAGGATTGCGCCTCGCGATTCCGTTAGCAGCAGCGCAGCTCCGAAGGGAACGATGGAGAACGCGGCCACAAACCGCGCCGAGCCTGATCCCCGTCCCCAAGTCTGCAGCTGCATAAGCAGAAATGCGGCAAGAACGGCACCGTAGGCATTCGGATATTGCATAAAGCCCGCCAAGCGTGCCCCGGTTGCAGACAGCTCCGCATCGTTAAACCTGAGTACGATATCCGGGAACGAAAGCCACCCGAACCAGCCGGCCCAGCCCCCGGCAAGCAGGAGCAAACCGGAAGCCTGAATGGCTGCCCATCCCCATTTACGTCTGTCTTTGTTGTGCCATAATGCTGAGCACAGCACCGAGCAGCAAGCATAAGCCGTCCACCGAAGCGCTGAGTCCGTGCTCCCTTTCACCGACAACGGCTCCGCAGCAAGGTGTATTGCATACAGCAGCGCCATACACAGCGGAAGCAAGCTCCAAAGCGGCACATCCATTCTGCGCTCCCTGAGCAGTCGAACGGCCCACCACACACAGAAAGAGATAAATAGAACGATTTCCAACCGATAGAAATCGGTATCAAAAAACATTCCGCTGCGGTAAGCCGACCATCCTAATACGGACGCCGCGCCGACGAATCCGAGCATCGCCGGTAAATCCTTGCGCAGCCAACTCATGGACCGCTTCCCCCTCACCTATCAACGAGCCTGCCGCAAATAAAAAAAACAGGCCGCAGGTCGGCCTGAATCTACGCTATGTACACGAACGGCCTGAATCGCAATGGTTAGAACGACCGCTTAGTCTGAGCGGGGTTCTGGCGCTGCTGAGCGTGTTTTTCAACCTGCTGCCGTAAAATGAGCGCTCGAAGGGGACGAATCATTTCCGGATCCAGAACATTCATCTTCGCTCCGCAAAGCACCTGGTCTTCTTGTAAGTCCCGCCGCACGATTTGCAACTCGCAGTTAAAGCCGAAGCCAAGCTGCATATGGGCCGTCACACGTGTGTTTCTACTGAGATACGGCGAATCGGGTCCCATGAAACTGACACCTGCAAGGCTGATGTCGTTGATCGCAATTTCCAAAGGCTGCTCGAGCAGGGTCTCATTGCCTGCGTCATCAAGCACACCGAGTATATTCGCCGATCCGGACACCGGCACACGCGGATGCTCCCGTTTCTCCGTGAAACGCTTCTGGAACTCAGGCGGTTGGAGCAGCGCAATCGCACCTTCGTATTTGGCGAAAACAATAGATTGGATGGATTGTCTTCCCGCTGGAGAATAGATCGTTAACTTGACCGTCTCACCCAGCTCGAAAAGCTCAAATTCGGGGAGTTCGATTTCAATGAGCTCTCCCTCGACGTGAGTCAGGATGCCGGTGGATACGAAGTTCTGTTTCTCCACAACGGTTCGGCAGTGAAGCAGCAAACTTAGTGATAGAGGAGAATCCCGGTCTGTGTTGGCCATAGCTTCATGCCACCTCTCAAAACTGCAAAATTTCATAAAAAAAGCAGCTTCCGTTAGAAGCAGCCTGCGATCCGCCAACGCCCAGGTTTAGGACTTTTCGGCGGCCAGGCTGTCATCGTTCTTGCGAACATTAGACCCTATAGCTTTGCGCCCCTGCTTTTCAGCAGGTTTGCTATTATCGTGTCTGCATGACTGTCGGAAATAATTCTATCACAAAACAATAGAGATAGTATCCTAATTTTTCAAGTTATCGACTTTATTCGTCATTTAACGCGCAATTACGACACGATTGCGGCCATTGTTCTTCGCCATATACAAAGCGGTATCCGCGCGGGCGAACAATTCTCTTAAATACTCCTTCGTATCGTCGAATTGAAGACCTTCGCCGGACTCGGAAACAACGCCCATGCTGATCGTCACATTGACTTGTTCCGTACCCGTATCCACACGGTTATCGGCGATGGCGTGCATGATGCGATCGGCCAAAAGATGCGCTTGCTCGCGACTCGTATGAGGTAGGTAAATCGTAAATTCCTCTCCGCCGTAACGCGCGAGTATATCGGTCTGCGCAGTGTGTCACGGACGATATTCACCGTACTGCGAATGACTTCATCTCCGACAAGATGGCCGTAATGATCGTTAATCTGCTTGAAATGGTCGATGTCGAACAGCAGGATCGAGTAGGGGATACGATAGCGCATATTCAAAAGCACTTCATGTTCGAGCTGCTGCATAAGATAACGGCGGTTGAAGCACCCTGTCAACCCGTCGGTGATCGCCATCTGTTCGAGCTTCTGATTGACGCGGAACAATTCGTCCTGGATTGCGATCAATTCCATATTCCGTTCATGCAGCGCTTCATTTTTGCGGTTCATCTCGTCAACCAGCTTGCGCAGCTCCGTGACGTCATGAAATGTAATGATCCGGCCGAGCAGCGTTCGGCGGTCGTCGAGCACGGGAGAGATTTGAATCGAGACATGGCGGCCGTATTCTTGCAGCGAGAATTCCATTTGCATTCTCTCGTTCGGGTGGTGAAGGTACCTGTACAAAAACTCATAGGCTTCACCATGAGTCTGCAAAGGTTCCAGAAACTTGTCCATTTCAAAAGTGTCGCCCTTGTTGATCTGCAGGAACGGGGCAGCGCCGCGGTTAACCTCCAGCACTTTGCCGTTCTCTCTACGACAACGATTCCTGTAGCCATATGCTGAAAAATGTCTTTCTGAGCCAAGCTCAATATATCGAACATGCCGAACCTGGAAATCGCGACCACGAAACAGACATCGGATAATAAAATGCCTAGAGCGAGCAGCCCTGGAATGATCGGCAGGACCACTGGGCCAAAAGAACGTTCACGAGACAAATCGAGCAGGCCGAAGCCTGTGAGCACGAACATACCGATGAGAGCCGTTGCGAGCTGCCTCCGCTGATTCAGCGATTTGACGGTTTTGAGTGCGTGGAACATGCTCATTAAAGCGCTGAAGAAATAGGCGAACTGAACCAGCACAAGCACCCAGAACAAGGGTCCGTAGACGCGGTCGATATAACTGCCGCCGACCGGCGACATGAACAGGTGCTGGGGATTCCAGGCTGCGGCGATGATACAGAGTAAGGAAGGCGCAAAATAAGCGAGGATTTTTCTCGGTGTGAGCTCGTTGACGCGCCCTGTAAGAAAGAAGACAAAGATAAGCCATCCGGGACCCAGCATACCCATCGCCAAGAACGAAATATTGACGAAAAAAAGTTGAATGCCCGGATACTCGGTCAACACGACTGCAAACTGTCCGAGCGGCCAGAGCATCATAAGAAAATGGAAAACCAAATAAACTTTGTGCGTCTGCGTGATCCGATTGAATGCCATAACACATACAAACAAAATAAACAGGAGTGCGAACAACATTAAATCAGGCCAGAGCAATGCCAAAGCATTCACCTTTTCAGAAAAAGTAAAATAAAAGATAGGGACGAGCTATCTTCTAATTTTACCATAATGTTGCACTTTCTAACAGCATTTTAAGGACTTTTAGCTCTTAATATTTAAGACTTTTGACACATTTTCAGCGAGCCCTTGCTCCATAAAGGGCCGGATTCCTAAAAAATCGCGGAATACTTCATATTCACGGGCAGTGTCCTCTTCGCCTGTTTTACGTCCTTTTACCGCGCGGATCAGAATATTTTTGGCGGTATGCTCCATATCGATAAACTCCAGCAATTGGGTCCGGTAACCGGCGACTTCCAGCAAATTGGCCCGCACCGCGTCCGTTACGAGTGCTG
Source organism: Cohnella kolymensis (assembly GCF_000829465.1). GTDB lineage: Bacteria > Bacillota > Bacilli > Paenibacillales > Paenibacillaceae > Cohnella > Cohnella kolymensis. The sequence continues at coordinate 28,515 of NZ_JXAL01000004.1, forward strand.
TAAAGCGTTCCTTCAATATGCCGTGCTTGAGCAAGGGCTTCAGGGCGGGCTGCGAAATTTGTCTGAACAGCTCGTGCTGACAGCAAGGAACCGATAGGATGACACTCGCGTTCCAGCCGATTGCTTTCAACAGCGCCGCATCGGTTGCCGTATCGCAGGCGTGAAGCGTGACGACCATATCGACGTCCGTCCGCCCTTCATATTTCGAGATATCGCCGACCGAGAATTTCAGATCGTCCCATTGCAAATCTGCAGCGATGCGGGAACAGGTTTCGATGACGTCAGCCTTTAAATCCAGGCCGATAATCCGCACGGGGAACTTCTCTTTGATTGCAAGCAGATGATACAAGGCGAATGTCAGATAAGATTTGCCGCACCCGAAATCGACCACCGTCAGCTGCTTGCCGCGGGGCAGATCGTCAAGCACATCGGATACCATCTCGAGGAACCGGTTGATCTGGCGAAATTTATCGTATTTGGCTTTGACCACTCTGCCCTCTGATGTCATGACGCCAAGCCGAATCAGGAAAGGGACGGGTTCTCCTTCTGGGATGACATAGGCCTTGCTCCGGTTATGCGCCGTTGCCTGCCGGTCTGCCTTCGCGGTAGGAGAACCGCTGATCAGTGTGATTCCGCCTTTCTTATCTGCGAGCACCTGGATGTCCGCTTCGGGGGACTTGATGAGCGCTTGCTTATAAAGCTCCATGGCGTCCAGTAGCTTGCCGGCCGCCTCGTCCTCCGAGATATTTTCATGAAATGCTTTGTTGTCCTGAAGGCGCTCGAATTGATAATACATTCCGGTTTTAAGCGTCACAGGACGAACCGTTAATTTACGTGCGGTGTCCCCGTCCTTGCGCCGCGGTCCGCTGAACGTCGCTTGCAGCAGGCGGCCGTTCGATACGATTTCCTGCACGAAATCCCGCCATTGCTGCGAATCCATTTTACTGCTCATTACACCTTCTCCTTCTTGATGAAAAAGACCTTTCCCTTACCTGCTGCCCTTCCGGTCAAGGAACTCGAGAATCGCTTCGGCGAAAGCTTGCGGCGTTTCCATCATTCCCATATGTGCGGCGTCTTTCAGCGTGATTGCCGTAATGTTATCGTCAGATACCGGGAATCTGTTTTCCGGAGGAATGACGGCATCTTGTTCCCCTGCCAGCAAGAGAACCGGAAGGTCCGATCCTGACAACACCGCAGTTCGATCCGGCCGCTGCCTCATTCCGAGCGCGCAGCCGACCGCAGCTTGCGGTGACGTGGCGTAACCGATCTCCTTTGCCTGATCGACCTTGTGACTCTTGCTCTTCTTATGTTCCTCGCTGAACAATTTCGGGATCAGGCCGTCCACAAAGGCGTTGACCCCTTTGGTTTGAATCGTTTCTACAGCCTTCACGCGATTTTCCTTGGCGGTTTCACTGTCCGCCAGCGAAGTGGAATGCATCAGTCCGAAGCCGAGCAGCCGATCCGGGTACTGTTCCGCAAAGGCCAGCGAGATGTAGCCCCCTAAGGAGTGGCCTAACAGATAGACCTTTTGCAGTTTCAATTCATCCATAAGCTCCGCCGTATCGCCGGCTAACTGTTCCATTGTGTAAACGCCCTCGCTCGCCGAGGACGCGCCATGACCGCGCAAATCCGGAGCGATGACACGATAGCGTGCCGACAGCAAGGGAATCACATCATCCCAATAATGATGGCTCCCGCAATATCCATGCAGCAGAACAATCGGGGTACCGGTACCCGCTTCATCGTATGCAATCATTTTTCCGGTCGATAAATGTACTTTTTTCATCATACCCTCACAACCTTTCCTTTGATCGGGACGGCCATTGACGGACGATGGCTTCCGTAATTTCAGCCGCCATGCCCATTACCCGGTAAAGCGAAGTCGATTGCAAATTCCAATACGGTTTCGGACCCGAGACATTCACAACGCCTGCTATGCTGTACGTTCCGACAGGCGGGAATGCTTTACCGACGGAACGCGCCGGAGTTAGCGGGCCGGTCGCAACCAGATAAGCCCCTACAGCCTCGGGCCGGCCGAGACAAGCGTCCACTGCAACAATTGTACCCATTTGCGCAAGGGATGGAATCATTTGCGGCAGCCGAATCGAGTCGCAAGGCTCCGGCAGTGTGCCGATGACTCGGGTAAACCCGCGGTCCTTGAGCATCGTTCCGACCCAAGGCCCAAGACTGTCTCCGGTAGAACGATCGGTTCCGATGCATAGAAAAGTCAATTCATCCAAAGAGTGCGAAGCCGCCACTTGCGCCATGAAAGACGCCAAGCCCGCAGCATCCGTTCTCTGTGCCAAATACGGATTCCGGTCCGCCATGTATGTCCGCCTCAGCTTTCACACGGTGCGTTTTATTTTCAGGTTACCATTCCGTTAAGCGGAATGCCACCGAACGGAAGCAGGGAAGCTCGGCGCGCGTGCGGTTTTGTATGGTACAATATCGTCAAACCTATATCCGGAGAGGAAGTTTCGCCATGAACTTGAACGAGCCGACCCCGCAAAACATTGAATATATGATCGAAGCCATCAAAACCAAGCTGCGCATGGCTACAGGCGCCGCAATGCAGTCCTCAAGCTTTTCCGTGGACAAATACGAGGATATCAAAGATATTTACGACATGGTTGCCTCCAAACAAAATTTCAGCATCAGCGAAGTGGAAGCTCTCGTATCCGAGCTCGGCAGATTGAGAGCATAATTTCACGGCACGGACGCATGTTCGCGAGATAAGCTTGGCGACCTTATTAACGGGCCTCCGGGCCGTTATTCCGAGCTTGAGGCCCGTTAATGCGAGATTTCAGTTAGTTTCAACAGAATTAGCGGGCTGCAGGCCCGCTTTTTCTTTTGTACCTGCGCCTGAATACCATAGTAAGTGAGCCTGTCAGGCTTGGTGGCGTTTCCATCATTTATTTCGATTACAGTCATGAAAAAGGCTCGCTAACTGCTTCGCCCCCCTCGCTGTTATGATGAGCAAGTAAAATATTCGGGAGGCGAAAAAAGATGTTGATTCATGATTATTCTACCTATAAAATATGGGAAACCATCCAATTAGAGCAAAAACATCGGTTGGAAAAGGTACGCTTATTGAGATCCTTAAGGTTGGACCATGGCAGAGGACGTCCGCGCGGCGTTGCGGCAATTTTTCTAAAACTCATTCGGTGACGGTTACTAAGGACGGTGGTCCGGTGGATTTGCTTTACCTGAAGTCATTTCTGGAAGTGGCGCGCTGTCAAAGCTTTACGAAAGCGGCGGAAAATCTGGGGTACGTACAGTCCAGTGTAACCGCGCAAATCCAGAAGCTCGAAAATGAATATGGCGTCATGCTGTTCGAGCGTTACGGACGATCGATGCGTTTGACATCGGCCGGCGAGCAGCTGCGCGATACTTTCGAGCAAATCGTTAACATGTATGAAGACTCCAAGCGCCTCATATCCCGGCAGGTGAAGGGGCATCTGGAGATCGGCACAATCGAGTCGCTGATGGCTTTCTTTCTTCCTCCATTGTTTCACCGTTTCTTGCAATCCTTCCCGCAAATCAACCTCCAAGTAAATCCGCTCATACATGCAAACATCTTTCAATTGGTGAAAACGGGCGAACTGGATTTAGGCATCATTCTCGATCGGCCTGTCGAGGATGAAGATATCGAAGCGATTCCGATACGCAGAGAACCTCTTGTTCTGGTAGCTGAACCCGGCCACCGGCTGTGCTTGGCAGACCGGGTAGGATTCGCGGAGTTGGATGGCCAGTCGCTTATTGTGACGGAGCAGGGCTGCACTTATCGCGCAGCGTTTCAGCGCCTGCTCGGTGAGCATGGGGTAACTTATCATATTCACCATGAGTTCGGCAGCTTAGAAGCGATCAAGCAGTGTGTCGCATATGGACTGGGCATCGCTCTTGTGCCTCGCATTGCAGTAGCCCGCGAATTAGAGGATAAGCGGCTGGTCGCTCTCCCTTTCACCCATTCCGACATCACCTTCTATACACAAATCGTCCATCACAGGAAGAAATGGCTGAATCAGGCCGTGAGGCATATGATCAAGCTGCTGACGGATGCCGGAACCGGCGGCGAACAAGCGTACAACGAGAAATCCCGCTCCACGAAATCGTGAGGCGGGATTTTTGATCGTTATTTTTCAACATATGTCAGTATCTGCTCCACAGCTTGCTGTTCCGAACCGTTTTTCAAATCAAGCCCTTTAACCACATGCCAGGTTTCCGTATGGACAGCGGTAGACCCGGACTCGACCGTCTGCAGCTCGCCTAAGGTTTCCAACTCGAGCATCGAGCTGTTCGTGTAAAGTTCGAACGAAACGCCGTAATCCGGATAAACGCCTCCGGCAGCCGGTTCATACCGTTTGACAAAAGTATCACCATGATTGCTGTATGCCGCCCAACCCGCTTCGTTGTCACAACCGAATTTGTAAGGAGTCGGTCCCTCCCCTTGATTCACGACAATTGCCGATTCCGTAAAAACGACGCGCGGATCATTCAGACGATTGTATGGCCATAGGACGAAGCGGCGATTCGGAAGCAGCCCGGTGTCGTTCGCGGTCATCGGCACGACTGCCCGGCCTCCTGCACTCATCACGGACAGCGACCATGGTGCGAATGTAATCGGCCACGCTCCGTTGTTCGTAATCCGGTGAATGACTTTCACGTTCAGTCCTGCCGGATCCATCTGAATCTCGATTTCCTTGGTGAGCTGATTCCATCGCTCCGGAGTCGCTTTAAACACTACAGTAGTCTCGCCGTTCTGGTTCCAATCCACCGGCTCGTTATCCGGGTAGGCGTCCGCGGTACCCGCTCAGGGCTTGTCCATAGACGGTGTCCGCCATACAATTTGAAGTTTCCGCCGCCGACGGGATCGAAAACCGGATCTCGCTCTTTGCGGATGTCCTGTTTTTCTTCTTCAAAAAACAAGTTGCTGCCGGCTGCGGAGGAGAGATGAATAATGCGCGGTCCGAACTCCACTGTGACCAAGAGTTCAATGCTCCCGTTGTTGATGGATACGACGCGTCCCCATTTTTCATGATGGATCTCCTTGATAGCTATCGTTGCCATAAGTGCGATTTCTCCTTTCGCTAATGAAAGTACGTCGTCAGATGACAGCAGCCGCCTTCAAGAAACGGTGAAATGCTTCACGTCCTTGGGAATCTGTTTTGTAGACGCCGGCGTCCTGCAGCACAGCATAGAACTTGTCACCCACTGCAGCTTTTATTAACCGCTCTGCAGAAGCTTCAGATTGCGTAGTCCCATGATTATCGACAAGGCCGGCGATCCATGAGGCGTGCTTGTGAAGCGGATGATCTTGCGCAGCCAGTGCCTCCGGATCGTAAGCCGTTCGTCCTGCCAAAATTCCGGCGATCTGGCCGAGTTCCATCTGCAGCCTTCCCGGCAGCACAGCAAGACCCATGACCTCGATCAAACCGACATTCTCTTTCTTGATGTGATGCAGCTCTTGATGCGGATGAAAAATACCGTCCGGGTGACGCTCGCTCGTACGGTTGTTCCGCAGAACAAGGTCTAGCTCATACTCGCCGTTATCCTTCATTCGCGCGATGGGAGTGATTGTATTATGCTCGACATGTTCGTTTCCCTTCTCCGAGAAAGCCAGTATGTCGGCATCCGGATCGCTGTAGCTTCGCCACACGGTCAGAATGTGAGCCGCTGCTCTCAGCAGAGCGGACCGATCCGGAGAGGTTAATCGAATGACGGACATGGGCCACCGAACGATTCCTGCCGCTACGCCCGGCTCGCCGACAACTGTGTGCCAATCATTCACTGGAGCCTTCTCCATGGGGAAGACATGGCGTCCGGCTTGAAAATGATCATGATTCAATATCGATCCGCCCACGATCGGCAAATCGGCGTTGGAGCCTATAAAATAGTGCGGAAATTGCTCGATAAAATCGAAAAGCCGCGCAAAAGTGGCGGGCGAAATCTTCATCGGCGTGTGGCGGCCGCAGAAAACAATGCTGTGTTCATTGTAGTAGACGTAAGGCGAATACTGGAAATACCAGAGCTCCTCTTGCAGTGTCAAAGGCAGAATCCGCAAGTTTTGCCGCGCCGGATGATCGGGACGACCCGCATAGCCGACATTCTCTTTGCAGAGAAGACACTTAGGATAATTGCCTTGCGGCAGCGTTTTGAGCAAGGCGATTTCCTTCGGATCCAATTCCGGCTTGGACAGATTAACGGTGATCTCAAGCTCCCCATCCGGTGTCGCATGCTTCCAATAGCCGTTTCTCTTGATTCGATCCATCCGAATATAGTTGGCATCGATATTCAGCTGATAGAACCAATCGGTGGCGGCCGCAGCCCCGTCGTGCTGCACGAGCTCACGAAACTTACGGTTGGTTTCCGACGGCCGCGGCATCAACAAGCCCATGATGCGGGCGTCGAACAGATCCCGGCGGGTCGAGGTGTCGTCAGGCAGCAGGCCTCTTGCAGCCGCGGCGTCCAGCAGGGGCTCAAGCAGCGGTACCGGGCTATCCGGAAGTTGTTCAGCGTGCACATCAGGCGCCGGTTCCGTCAGCTCAAACAAGTCCAATAGAGCGTTCCGCGATGCGTCGACATCAAGCGGCTCGATCAGTTCATTGGCGAGCGCGAACGCAACGAGCCTTTCAATGTGCAGCGCCAGCTTTGCCCCGGAATCGTCGGCGGATGCGTAAGCTGCCTTATTCATTGTCATAACCTCCCCGCTAGCTCTTGAAACCTTCCGGATGGGTTCGATGCCAGTTCCATGAACTTGAGATGATATCCTCAAGCCTGCTGCGTGACGGACTCCAGCCGAGCTCATCGCGCGCCCGGGCCGATGAGGCCACCAGTACCGCAGGATCTCCGGCACGACGGTCGCGGGTGACCGCCGGAATCGCATGGCCGGTAACGTGCCTCGCCGTTTCTATCACCTGCTTGACGGAATAGCCCAGCCCGTTGCCCAAATTATAGACCGCGCTCTCACCGCCTTGGCGCAGGCGATCGAGCGCAAGCAGATGCGCATCCGCCAAATCGCTCACATGAACGTAATCGCGGATGCATGTGCCGTCTTCCGTCGGATAATCGTCGCCGAAGACGGTTATGTGCTCGCGTTGTCCCAGCGCCACTTCCAGCACGAGAGGAACAAGGTGGGTTTCGGGATGATGATCCTCCCCGATTTTCCCGGACTCGTGTGCGCCCGCCGCGTTAAAATAACGTAAGGAGATGGATTTGATGCCATGAGCCGTATCGAACCAGCGTATCATCTTTTCCATGGCCAGCTTGGTTTCTCCGTACGCATTGGTCGGCACCGTCCGGTCGTATTCGTCGATCGGCACCCGTTCCGGCTCCCCGTAAGCCGCCGCAGTCGAAGAAAAGACGATCCTTTTGACACCGGCTTTTTTCATCTGCTCAAGCAGGCATAATGTTCCATAAACGTTATTGTGGTAATACTTACCGGGGTCTTCCATGCTTTCGCCGACAAGAGAATTGGCCGCGAAGTGGATGACGCCGTCGATGTCGTTCTCCCCGAATACTTGAGCAAGGAATTGTTCGTCCCGCAGGTCGCCGATATAGAGCTTGCCGCCAAGAACCGCCTGTTCATGGCCTTGATAAAGGCTGTCTGCGATAACGACTTCTTCACCTTTTTCCAGTAACGCCGCCACCGCGTGCGAACCGATATATCCCGCTCCACCCGTTACAAGCACTGCCATATTTACGCCTCCCCCGTTAACTTTCGGACACCGTCGCCGATGTCGCAAACATAGAATGCCGGGCTTAATCCTGTCTCCCTTTTATATGTATTGCCTACATCCTGAATGAACCTCTCAACAGAATCCAGATGAACAAGGGATACCGTACATCCTCCGAAGCCTGCTCCGGTCATGCGGGAGCCCAGCACTCCAGGCACAAGCCGTGCGGCATTCACCATCGTATCCAGCTCGATGCCTGTCACTTCGTACAAGTCGCGAAGCGAATCATGAGAAGCATTCATCAGCCTGCCGAAAGCCGCGAGGTCGCCTTCGCCGAGCACCTGAATCGAGCGTGCTACGCGATCGATTTCTTCCACCACATGGCGCGCGCGCCGGCGAACGATATCGTCGGAAATCAAGTGCTCGTTCGCCACATACTGTTCCAAAGTCAACTGACCCAGCAGAGCAAGCTCCGGAAAAGCTTGCTGCAGCTCCTGCACCGCCTGCTCGCATTCGGATCTGCGCTCGTTATATTTCGAATCTACTAAGCCGCGCCGCTTATTGGTATTGCCGATGACCAGCTTGTAATCACCGGATTGAAACGGGACCAGTTTGTACGCCAGCGTATCGCAATTCAACATGATGGCATGATCTTTACGCCCGTTGGCGACTGCGAACTGATCCATGATGCCGCATTTTACCCCGACAAACTCATTCTCCGCATGCTGGCACCAGCGCGCAATTTCCACAGTGTCGGCCGGTTTTCCCTCCAAGCTGAGCAGCGCATAAGCGGTAACCACTTCAATGGACGCTGACGAGGACAAGCCGGCACCGTTCGGTATTTCCCCGTGAAACAGAAAATTGTATCCCCGGCTCAGCCGAATGCCTCTATGCCCGAGCTCCCAGACGATCCCTTTGGGGTAATTAATCCAATCGTCCTGCTCCGAAAAAGCAATCTGATCCATGGCGATCTCTTTGGTCAAGGCAAAATTGGTGGATGCGAATCCTAGCCGGCGGTCGGACCTCGGCGCTATCAGTAACGTCGTCCCGAAAGTGAGCGCGGCAGGAAAGACGGAGCCTCCGTTATAATCCGTATGTTCGCCGATCAGATTGACCCGTCCCGGCGCTTGGAATACGGAAATGTCATCCGCCTTGCCTCCGAACCTCCAGACAAACTCCTGTTTCAAATGAGCGAGCTGTTCCATTACCCTCATCTCTCCCCGGAAGGCCATGTTTCTCTTAAGTATATCGAAAAGGTTATAATCGCGAAATGGCGGAAAGTGCTTTTCATTTTTGCAAGTGAAAACCAAAAAAAGCCCAACCGCCGGATTGGGCCACAAGTCGACTATTTATTGCATCATGCGCGTTCGGTCGAATCGCTATGATCCCTCTGCGGCGCTTCGCCGGGACGGCTGCTGAAATTCAACTGATCGGACACGAGATACAGCGGCCGCCTTTTGGCTTCTTCGTAAATGCGTCCGATATACTCCCCCACTACCCCGAGCAGCGACAAAGTAATGCCGTGGAATAACAGGCTGATCGCGATCAACGAAGTCCAGCCCTGTGTCGTCGTCTCCGTGAAAAAATGCTGAAATAATACGACAATCAAATAAACGAAGCCGGCCGCGGATAAAAGAAAACCGAGAATGCCCGCCAGTTTGAGCGGTTTCGTCGAAAAAGATGTGACCGCGTCGAGCGACAGCCGGATCATTTTGCGCAGCGGGTATTTCGTTTCTCCCGCCGCCCTTTCATCGCGGACATATTCCACCGAGGTCTGACGGAATCCCGCCCAGCTCACCATGCCCCGAATAAAGCGGCTGCGTTCTCGCATCTCGGACAGCGCATCGCACACTTTGCGATCCATCAGCCTGAAATCGCCGGTGTCTACCGGAATATTCACCGAAGTCATAGAGCGCAGAAAACGGTAGAACAATGAGGCTGTCGTTTTCTTAAACCAGGATTCGCCTCTGCGTTCGACCCTCCGCCCGTAAACCACATCAAAGCCTTCCCGCCAGCGTGCAACCATCTCGATAATCAGCTCCGGCGGGTCCTGCAGATCGGCGTCGATCAGCACAACCGCCCGTCCGGCGGCATAATCCATACCTGCAGTGACCGCAATCTGATGCCCGAAGTTACGGGAAAATTCCACTAACTTCACACGCGAATCTTGCTCGCAAAAGCGTCGTACGATGGCGGATGTGCGGTCCCTGCTGCCGTCGTTCACGAATACGATCTCATAGGTTTCGTCGAACGTTTCCAATACCGCCGTCAATCTGCGATATGTAATTTCGATCACTTCTTCTTCGTTGTACATCGGCACGACAACGGAAAGAAAACAATGCTGTTTCAACTTGTAAACCCCTTTCAATGCAGCGCCGGCTCTCGCAGGAATGCTTATTAGAAACCCCAGCTTGGCAGCCAGCGGATGGCATCATTCATCCATGCCCGGGAAATTGTCATGCCGGTAAGCACCGGATAGAACCAGATCAACAGCACCGCCGCTGTGCAGACAACTCCAGCCGTCCACCGGTAGCCGTAACGGCTGCGCTGTTCAACCCAACGGAAATTCCACACAAGGAACAATATAAGCAAAGGTACCATCGGAAAATAGTGATACAAGAAAGTGATGCTTCGCGGCGCGACCATCCAAGGCACATAGAACGATAAAAAAGCGACACTCAGCGTGAGGACGATGCGATCCCTGCTTCGGAATCCGAACCACCAAGCGGTCAGCATGGCCAGAAGCCCGCCCCACCAGACGACCGGATTGCCGATCGCGGCAATGCTTTGAGCTTGTCCATTAGGCAGGTCCTTGCCGCCGTAATACCATACCGGCCGCAGCATCAAGGGCCAGGTGTACCATTTGGATGAATACGGATGCTTTTCTTTCACACCTTTATGATAATGGTACATATCTTTCTGATACTGCCATAAATCTGTATAGTTATCGTCCTTTGCGGTTGCCTCTATGTACGGTTTGTAAGATACGGTGTAGATCCCGACAGGAATCGCAATAAAGAAAATCATGCAGGCCATAAGCGTCAGCACGATCCGCCGGGCAGTTCCGCGCCGGCCATCCCTGCGCGCTTCCCGCCAGCGCCTGAACAGGGCGAAGCCCAGCAGAACGGCCAAGCCCGCGCCGCCGTACAGATAGTTCCATTTCACCGCAGCCGCGGCTCCGAAGAAAATGCCGCTGAGCGCCAGAGGCCCCAAGCTTCTGCGGAAACCCCCGCTTCGCCACTGCATCTCTCCGTATCGGTGCATCGCGTAGAACATGATAATGGTGAACGTAACTCCGAAAATATCAACGTTCGCCATGCGCGAATGAACGAGATGGAAGCCTTCCAGCACAAGCAGCAATGCCGCCAGAAAAGCGTATCTCGTACGCCCGAAATAGCCTTTGGCCACCGCATAAAAAACGGGCACCATCAACGTTCCGAACACCGCCGCCATGAAACGCCAGCCGTAAGGAGTCATTCCGAACAAGTCCACTCCAAGGGATAACAACAGTTTCCCGAGCGGAGGATGAGTGTTCTCGTAAGGCTCCATTTTTTCAATGAACTCATATGCGGTTCGGCCATGATATATTTCGTCAAAATACATGCTGTTGCGGTAATCCGGACGGTACGGAGCAAGCTCTTGCTCGTCAAATACGAATTGGCCGCCGTCGGCTCCGTTTCCTGTTTCCCTCAGCGGTTCAATTTGGGCCGCTGCGAGCGGAGCTGCGCTTTCCTTATTAAAAAAGGCGGCTTCATATAAGCGATACCCGGTTCGTTCGGTAATAAACCTCATGTAACGCGTCTCAACCGGCTTGTCCTCATGCTTCCACGTGAACACGCGGTTTGTGTGATGTTCTACCTTTAAATAGAGTTCCCAATTTTGCCCGTCAGCCGACGATTCGATTTTCGTTTCGCCTTTGGCGCCGGGTCCTTCGTACAGATTAATGCGATCGACATGCTGCAGCCGGCCGAAATCCACAATAAAGCCTTCCCCGGCCTTTTCGGGCTTCCAGAAGGTTTGCGGCGCCGTACGCTCTCCTAAATCGGCAAAAGCCATTAAGCCGGCAATCAGCGTCAACAGCAGCACCAATACAACATCCAGCGGTTTCCATCGCCGATCCCCGCTCTCACCTAAATAGCCGCTTCCCCAATGAATCGGCGATGATCTGTAGGAATCCCTGTAGTCCATATTTGTCCTCTCTCTCCACATGTTGCTGTCCCTATTGTAGACGAAAGCGCTGTCCTCGGAAAGACTACGTTTCATTTTAATAGGGGGGAGGGTAAAGGTAAACAAGGACGGCATAACAAGCCAGACGCCTTATACCGTTTGAAAAGGAGGTAGATCGGAATGTGGGGAATCATCATCAGCATTGTCATGGCCGTTCTGATCGGCATCATCGGTGATTCGCTGGTCCGACACGATATGCCCGGCGGTGTGCTGGGTTCCATGATTGCCGGATTTGCCGGCGCATGGGTCGGGGCTTACCTTTTCGGTTCCTGGGGCCCTGAAATTGCAGGTTTTGCTGTCATACCGGCAATCATCGGTACGATGCTGTTCGTCTTTGTGCTGGGTTTGCTTGGTTCCGTGCTCCGCAGAGCGGCGTGAATCGGCTGACTAAACTATTCTGAAAGACCGAAGGAGGACTTCCCATGGCTCAGACGAGTGAGAACAAAGGTGGAATGTTGAAAGGTGTTTTGATCGGAGGCGCGATCGGCGCAGCTGCCGGCATGCTTTTCGCCCCTAAACCGGGTCGTGAATTGCGCGGAGATATTAAGATGCGCTATATGGACGCACAGGATCGGACGAAACAAGCGCTGACTGATGCAGGCGCCAAGACCTCGGAGATGGTCCAGCAGGTTGGGCAGCAAGCGACGGATATTATGGCTAAAACCCGCTCCGCTGTAACTGCAGCCAAAGACGAAGTGCAGACCTGGAAAGAAGAGCAAAAAAACCCGAAAGACGGTTCAAGCTTTAATTAATCCGCAATTGTAAATCTCTCGGCAACAATAACAGGCCATACCCGGCGATTAATCGCCGGGATTTGGCCTATCTTGTTGACTATGAAAGGGGAAAAGCATATGAAAACGAAACAGTTGATGATGCTTAGCGGCCCGTCGTCCCACGTGAAGGAAGCTTTATCTCAGCTCGGATTCGTTCGGGATTCCGTTATCCATCACTCGACTTTCCGTGCGGAATTGGAATCCACCAAAGGCGCCTACGTTTTCCAACTGCCCTATCAAGAGCAAGACGGAACGATAACGCTGGATGGTGAAGCTTCCTATTTCGACGGGGTTTCCGATTCCGACGTCCCCGAAGAGGTTCGCAACGTTGCTCTTGAGAGATGGTACGCTCTCCGCTCGCGCATTGTCGGTTCGGAGGGTAAAAAAGCGTATTCCCCGGATCGCGGCGACCGCCGCCCATCCGGTCCTACCGCCGCGAAGCCGATTGAGACCGCGAAGAACGGATCGATGGTCCAGGACTTCGAGGATATGGAGCGAATGGGCCGCGACCTGAGCCGGTTGAAAACCGGGCAGCAGCTCAAAGAAGAAGGCCTGATCGACGATCCGATCCAACATTAAATAGATGTACGCAAAGTCCCGCCCGGAGGCCAAACGGCAGCCGGGCGGGACTTTGTCGTGCCCGAGCATACGAGAGGCATGGCATGGCAAGGACTCGGGAAACCCGCGCCCACACAAAAAAAGCCGATGCCCCGGTTGGGGCATCGGCGAGTGAATTTAGATGTACATAACGGCTTGTTCTTCATCCAGCATACTCCGCATCTGTTCGGCTGAAAGACGCGAGCTGAGCAATTCAGGTACATGGATGGGATCCTTGCCTTCTTTCTGAAGCTTTGAACTCTCCAGATGATACCCGTATTCCTTGGAAAGCGCATACATTTTGCAAAACTGCTCCGCCGCATCTACAGCTGCCCCGAGTGACTCGTACTCGGCGAGCTTGTTACCGAAACTCAGTGGGTTGACGCGGGCACCGATCGTCAAATGGTACCCTTCCTGCTTCTCCAATACGAAAATGTCACTTTCAGCGCACCGGATCCGATATTTTACCGTCATCATTTACAACTCCTTTACGGAAATTGGGGATTGCCGGTATAGAATATTACCCCCCACAGAAGGGATGAAACGGGATGCCGCAACATTAAAAAACCATTTGAGAAGCGGTTCGGCGCTGATTGATCGCTCGAGTGAATGCCGCTTATCAAATGGTTTTTATCTTTTTTATTCATCCTCATCGGCGTGTTCGGCCAGAAGCTGCTTGAGCTTGTCGATCGCTCTTTTTTGGATGCGTGAGATGCTCATCTGGGAGACGCCGAGTTCATCGGCAATGGACCGCTGCGACAGCCCACTCTCGAACACCATCAACAGTACTTGCCGTTCCTCCGGCTTCAGCTGCTCCATCGCTTCCTCAAGATCAAGCTTCCTCTCCAGCGCGCTGAAATCGTCGATTGGAGAACCTATCAATTCGCCTAACACGGCCGTATTCTCATCATCCGAGATGGGCGTGTCCAAGGATACATAATGGTATAAGTCCCTGCCCGCTAGAATCTCGAGCGTTTCTTCCGTTTCCAGTCCGAGATACGCCGCAATTTCTTCTACGTTAGGAGAGCGCTCGAGGGTGACCATCAACTCGTCTATGGCCTGCTGCACGACGAGCCCCTTCTCCTTAATCCGCCGAGGAACTTGCACATACCAGGACTTGTCCCTCAAGTAGTTTTTCATGTGGCCGATAATGCTTTTCATCGCATACGGTTCGAACGGCATTCCGAGCTCGGGGTCGAACTGCTTCAGAAGCCGGAACAACGACATTTGCCCTACTTGGAACAAATCGTCGAACAGATCAGGACGATTGCGCGACATTTTGTTTGCCGCCATTTTAACCATCGGTTCATAATTGCGGATCAGCCATTCGGCCAAATCGTTGGCAAGCGTCTTTTGATATTCCAGTAGTACCTTAATCGCGTCGTCGGGCATACGCGCGGATTGTGGTGAACTCATGCGGATTCTTCCGTCGACATCCTTTTCTTGGTCAGCACTACCGCCGTGCCCCCATTATGATGTACTTCAACCCGGTCCATTAGCGCTTGCATCAAATACAGACCCAATCCGCCCGACTGGATTTCGTCAATGGACTTGCCGTGAAGGGAAGGCGATTCTTTGGTATCGGCAGCGGTGAAGCTCATGCCGTTATCCCTTACCGTTATGGTCAATTCTTCGACGCCAACGACGAATTGTATCTCAATCTGCCCATCTTCTCCGCCGTAGGCATGAAGGACGGCATTATTACAAGCTTCGGAAACCGCTACTTTCATATCTTCGATTTCCTCGAACGTAAATCTCATCTTACTTGCGATTCCATACAAGGTAAGCCGGACCAAGTCGACGAACTGGGCTTGTGCCGGTACAGTCAGCGTAACATCTCTATCTTTTGTCATGGATGGGTCTCCTCATTCCTCTCTTTGTGATCGCTTATTCCGCCTTCGCAAGAAACGGAGTAATGCCTGTCATGTCGAACAGCTTGCGAATATTGTTCGGAACATGCTCTACGTCAAAAGGAGCGTTACGCGCGTGGCGTGCCTTTACAACGGATATGAGAATTCCGATCCCGGTGCTGTCGATATATTTCAAATCCCGAAGGTTAAGCGTCAACCTCCTGTCGGACAACTCCATCAAAGGTTCCATGGCTGCTCTCATTTGCGATGCGACCTCAAGATCGAGTTCTCCGCTTACAAAGACGATCGTCTGGCCCTCCCGATTTTCTGTGCGCAGCGAGAATTTATTAGATAACATGAAAATCTCCCTTCTTCCTTCTACATGGAACGGAATTTACTTGGTTTAAAAAAGTGCTCTAAGTTTGTTATAACCCGAATCTTTTCACTTTGAAACATAAAAAATTTATCATAATATGGAAGTTTGGTTTTTTCATGGAAGTGGTAAACGGTATTATTACCGAATTACAAGAAATTGCAGTCACATTTTAGATAGGAGGGGAGTATACCATGGTCGAACGCGATGTGGATATTGAAGAGCGCCGTGTAGAGCATAAGTCGGACTCCAGCTTAGTATTGTCCACTTTTATCAAGTATGCGGCCTACCTCATCATCTTTTTCGGGATTCTGTACTTTGTCGTCATGTATGTCTTTCCGTGGTTTAGGTAAAACAAAAGAGGGAGGCTTCCAGGTTTACTCCTGGGAGCCTTTTTTTGTTCCCTAAATTCCGCCCGGAGGACACACCATGACCTTGCATTTCGGAACGCTGTACTGGCCCACTACCCACCAATCCGCCGTTACCCCGCGCTGCGCGGCACTATAACGACTCATACCGTGATTATCGGCGGGGGAATGTCAGGTGCGGCATGCGGATACATGCTGTCCCGCAGCGGCATTCCGGCCGTCTTGATCGATCAGGGAAGAATCGCTTCCGGCAGTACTTTAGCGAATACCGGCCTGCTTCAATACTCGAACGATCTGACGTTGACCGACATGGCCGAACAATTGGGGGAAGCGGACGCGGTAAGCTTCTATAGAGCCTGTAAACACGCCGCAGAGCGTCTGGCCGATATAGCGGAGAACTTAAACAGGGACGTGCAGTTCAAACGCCGCTGCAGCTTGTATTACACAACCACGCCCGATGATCTGGATATGCTGCGGCGGGAATATGAAATGCTTCACACACATGGATTTGACGCGGAATGGTGGGATGAGAGCAAGATCAAAGCTCATTTCCCGTTCAGCCGCGCCGGCGCAATCGTTACACGCGGAGACGCTGAAGTAAATCCTTTCCGATTCGTGCATGCGATGGCGGAAGACGCTTGTCAGCACGGACTTCGAATATACGAGAATACTTCCATGCTCTCGGTGGAGCCGTCGGCGACGGGATACCGGGTCGTTACGCAGCAGGGCCAGATTGAAACGGAACATGTCATCTACGCAACGGGTTATGTGCCGGAAACTGCCGGCGGCCGCTGGATACGTCCCAAATTGACTCGTTCTTACGTAATCGTGACGGATCCGATCGACTCCTTGTCCGAGTGGCACGAGCGCTTCATGCTTTGGGAAACGGCCCGCCCTTACTTGTATATCCGCACGACACACGATAATCGTATCGTCGCCGGGGGGCTGGACGAAGACTTGCGTGAACCGCTCCTGTCCGAAGATCACCTGCACAATCGTTCAATGCGGCTGCTCGCCGACCTGCACGCTTTGTTTCCGAGCTTCTCCCCGCAGATTCGCTATCAATGGTGCGCCACATTCGGCGAGTCCGCTGACGGGCTGCCATGGCTCGGAGAAGATCCCGACAGGCGTAACCAGCATTATTGCTTGGGTTATGGGGGCAACGGAACGATATACAGCATGCTGGGCGCACACATTATCCGGGATCGGCTGCTCGGTGTCGACAACCCCGCTGCAGCCTTGGTCCGGCCCGATCGCCTGAAGCTGGGCGCCCTCAGCTGATCAAAGAAAAATCCCGGCCGCTGTAATCAGGGTCGGGATAATGATGCGGATCCGTTTAAGCGATGACTTGCCTGGCTCCCGCATGATGCAGCAAAGCTTCAGTATTCGTTCCGACACGGAGCGGCACAGAAGCAAGTACTGGCCCGCTTTCACCGCGTCGTCACCGATTTCTGCGAGCTGCGCAGGGATTCGGATGTCTTCAAGAACCGCTTCTGTCGTATCGTCATCATAAGTGTCATGGGTCACTTGCACAAATGCTGCCGCCGCTGCCCCGCTCCCTGCTTGTCCGTTTCCGCCGGTAAAGGTCGAGGCGAACGGGAAAGCGGCGGCCGGCACAGCGTCGATGCCTTTTCTATCCCCGGTTGTCTTAATCGCATTCAATTCCTCTATTGGAACATCCCTCTGCGTTGACAGCAGAGGGGCTTCTTCCAGATTACCCAGAATAATTCGCAATTCCTCCTGCTCGATGCCCGCTTCGCAGAGCATGCGAACGGCGTCCATCACTCGCTCTTCCTTGTCAAAAATACCTATAATGACCGACATGTCGATCCCCTTTCACGTATAGCCTTGTTCAAGTCTTCCATTAGCTATACCCGCGGCTGGAATATATGAACCCGGCACCCGGCCGGTGTTTCACATCAACCCGGTTCGAATACTTGTTCAGACGCAGGCAGATTTGCCGGCCACTCAAAGGGCGCGACGTTGACGGAGCATATGAAATGAGATCCGTTGCCGTGGTCATCCTCCAAACGGATCGAGCCTCCCATTGCTTTGGCCAGCGCCTGGCTCACTGCCAGGCCCAAGCCGATCCCCCCATACTTCCGGGTCATGGACGAGTCCATCTGGGAAAACGGCAGGAACAGCAAATCTTTTTTCTCTTCCGGTATACCGATTCCCGTGTCCTTCACCGAAGTTTCCAACGTCAACCGCCCGGCCTGATCGGAATAGCAGCGTACAAGGACGTGTACGCCGCCTTTCTCGGTAAACTTGACGGCATTGCCAATCAACCGCGCAAGAATTTTGCGATATCGCAGCGAGTCGCCCACGACAAGTTCCGGAACCTTCTGATCCAATTGCAGCGAGAACTTCAGGGATTTGCGACCCGCTTCCTCTTCGAACAAGCCCATCGCGTCACTCACCGCTTCACGGACACTGAACGGCATTTCATCCAATTCCAAACGGTCGGACTCCAATTGGGTGAATTCCAATATATCGTTCATAACGGACAGCAGGCGGTCCGAATTTTCCCTTATCGCTCGCGCGAAATCGGCTTGTTCTTCAGCCAGCTGCGTCTCCAGCAGCAAATCGCTGATCCCGATCAGACCGTTCATAGGCGTGCGAATTTCGTGGCTCATCACGGCCAGAAATTCACTCTTCGCCCGGGAAGCGCGTTCAGCGGCATTTTTGGCCTCCGTCAGCTGGCGGAGCGTGCCTTTACGCTCCGTAATATCCCGGACCGTACAAGCAAACAGTCTGTCCTGATTAATGACGGCTTCCCCCAATTGAATTTCCGCCTCAAAAGCCGCACCGTCCCGGCGGAGAGCTATCATTTCACTTACAAGTCCGGTCAGATAACGCGTCTCCCACCCGGCCGCCCCGTTGGCAACGGGCGCGGGCCTGCGCATTTCGGCTATGTTGGGCAGCACAATTTCCGCGCTTGCGCCGACCAATTGCTCGGCCGGATAACCGAACAGCCGCTCCATCGCGGGATTCACCGAGCGTATGATATCGTCACCGCCAAATAGGAACATACCGTCGATCGAGGTATCGAATATCATCCGCGACTTGGCTTCTTCCGTAGAAAGATCATAGGTTACGCGAAGCAGCTCTTTGTTGACCGCTTCCAGCTCGGTCTTCTGACGATGCATCATATTCCGCTGCGATTCCAATTCGCGATTGCTTTCATAGAGTCTGACAAAGGCAGCGATTTTCGCTTTTAGAATGGTGGTCGACACCGGTTTCACGAGATAATCGATAGCGCCTGCGGAATATCCTTCGAATTGGTGCACCGCTTCGCGGCTCGTCGCAGAGATAAAGAGGATCGGGGTGTCTTTTGTTTTTTCCCGAGCTTTGATCAGTCTTGCCGTCTCGAATCCGTCCATGCCGGGCATCTGGACATCCAGAACGATGACCGCAAATTCTTCGCGCAGCAAATGACGCAAGGCCGCTTCTCCCGAATCGGCCCGAACCAGGCGATAGCCTTCACCTGACAGAGAGGCCTCCAAAACAAGCAAATTTTCGGCATGATCGTCAACAATCAATAGCGACACTGGCTTGCCATCCCGCACCCCGTCCCCTCCTCTCTTATTCTATCGGGCTTTACGGAATATCCGATGCTGGTCGTTCAACGTTTCGTAACGGTCCGCCATCGGCGTAAAAGATAACGATTCTTTGCCGCCCAGGATCAGATAACCTTTCGGCGACAGGCTGTCATAGAACAGCTGATGCACCTGTTCCCGCAGCTCATTATTGAAATAAATCATCACATTGCGGCACATGATGACATGGAATTCATTAAAGGAACGATCCGTCACCAGATTGTGACGTGCGAACACAATGTTCCGGCTTAAAAACGGCTTTAACATCACAATTCCGTGGTCCGAGACATAGTAATCCGAAAATGTGTGCTGCCCGCCGGCCGCTTGATAATTTTTGGTATATAGCTTCATTCTGTCAATGGGTATGGTTCTTTCGTTCGCGCGCTTCAATGCCGCCTCGTTGATATCCGTAGCATAGATTCGGGATTTTTCGAGCAGCCCCTCTTCATGAAGCAGGATGGACATAGAGTACGCTTCTTCACCTGTCGAGCAGCCGGCATGCCAAATACGGATATACGGCAGCATGCGCAAAGCCGGAAGGACATCCCTTCGCAACGCGAGGTACATTTCAGGGTCGCGGAACATCTCGGTGACTGGAATGACCAGATCGTTCAGCAGCCTTTGAAAGGCCTCAAAATCATGCATTACCCGTTCCTGCAAAGATGAAACATTGGCCGCGCCTTCCAGATGAATCCGATGCCATATCCTGCGCCGGATAGAGGCGTACGAATAGTTGCGAAAGTCATAGCCGTACCTGCGGTATATTCCTTCAAGAAGAAGTGCGATTTCGATTTTCTCCAGTTCGCCGTCCATGAGTTCGTTATTGCTCATCTATAAAGCCACACTCTCATTAAGGACAATAGTTGATCGGTGTTAACCGGCTTTGTGATATAATCCGACGCTCCTGCTTCAATACATTTGTTGCGATCGTCTTTCATAGCTTTGGCAGTCAAAGCGATCACGGGAATTTTGCTCCACTCCGAATGATCCCGCATCCGTCTCATCGCTTCATAACCATCCATTTCCGGCATCATGATATCCATCAGCACCAAATCGATGTCAGGCTCCGCTTCAAGCCTTTTTAAAGCCTCCACACCGTTCTCGGCATACACGACGGTCATTTGCCGATGCTCAAGCACACTGGACAAAGCAAACACATTGCGTACGTCATCATCTACGAGCAGTATTTTTTTTGTTATCGAACGCGGCTTCCGGCCTATGCAGCTTCCTAAGCATGTTACGCTGCCCTTCCGGAAGATCCGCCTCCACGCGGTGCAGGAACAATGCGGTCTCCTCAAGCAGCCGTTCGGGCGATTTGACATCCTTGAGCACAATTCTGCTGGCAAGTTGACGGTACTTACGCATGGTCGCATCGTCTTCCGCGCCATCGTTCCCGCCAAGCAAAATAATCGGTATTCGCCGAAACTCTGCGGACCGCTGAATTTGTTCGAGGAACGCAAGCCCCGAGCCTTCCGGCAGGCTCGCATCCAGGACGATGCAATCGAAAACTTTTTCCTGCAGCTTGCTCCACGCTGAATCCGCATCCGCTGCGGCCGTGACCGCAACGTCATCATGGCCGATCAATTCGCTTAGGCCCCGGCGCTGCTCCTCGTCATGTTCTACTAACAGCAGATGCTTGGGAACGCGCTCCAATACTGCGCTGATATTCTCAAACACCTTTTCCAATTGTTCACCGGTAGCCGGCTTCTGCAGATGATCAATGGCACCCATTCGCAGTCCTTGGGGGCTTTCTTCGGTTACGGAGATCACATGCACCGGAATATGGCGGGTGTCGGGGTCGGTCTTCAATTCGTTCAGAACGGACCAGCCGTCCGTGACGGGAAGCTGGATGTCGAGTATAATCCCTTGCGGCTTCAGCGATCTCGCCAGATTCAAGCCTTCATCTCCCTGAAGAGCGACGACGGCTTTAAATCCGCGGGAATGAGCCATCTCGAGCAGCACCTTGGCAAAATTGACATCATCTTCGACGATGAGCAGCACCTGGTCGCCGTCGGCCAACCGTGCGCGGTCGTCCTGCGGCCGGTTTTCCGCCGATGTGTTCTCTTCCGCCGTTCCCGGCTGGGCACGATCCGGTTTATAGATAAACGGCATCGAGTTCAAGCCGAATGCGGCTTCTGACGAGGCGGCAGCCTGGTCGAAGCCCGTTTCCGGTGTATTGTCCTCAGGCAGTACCGGACGGTCCGCCATGCGCTCCGGAAGAACCAAAGTAAACGTACTTCCTTGGCCTGTCACCGTCTCCAAGTGAATCCAGCCGCCCATCAGGCGGGCCAGCTCCCGGCTGATCGTGAGGCCCAAGCCGGTTCCGCCGTATTTACGGCTCGTTGTTCCGTCAGCCTGGCGGAACGCTTCAAAGATAAGCTCGCTTTTGTCCGGAGCAATGCCGATGCCTGTATCCTTGACGGCAAATGCGACATAAGGCACTCCTTCTTGGCGCAAAGACGATTGCAATTCCTGTTCGTTCGGGCGCCTCAAAAACAGTTGTACGGAACCCGAGTGAGTAAATTTGACGGCATTGGACAACAGATTCCTTAAAATCTGTTTCAACCGGTGTCCGTCCGTCCAGACGACATCCGGGATTTCGTCATCGACCTCAATCGAGAAGGATAATTGTTTCTGAGCGGCGACCGGCGCATACATATGCTCCAAAAATGCCTTAATATCTCCGATCGCCATCCATTCAGGATGGATGTCCATTTTTCCCGCATCCACTTTTGACAAGTCCAGAATCTCATCGATCATCTTGAGCAAATCATTGCCTGAATAATGAATGGTCCGCATGTACTCCCGCTGCTTGTCAGTCAAATTGCCTTCCTTGTTCTCGGCGAGAAACTCGGAAAGAATAAGCAGGCTGTTAAGCGGTGTCCTTAATTCATGCGACATATTGGCCAGGAATTCGGATTTATATTTGCTCGTCATCGCGAGCTGCAACGCCTGCTTCTCGAGCTGCGTGTTCGCTTGCGCAATTTGCCGGTTCTGCGATTCGACCCGGTTGATCTGCTCCTCCAGCGCCAACGTTTTGATTTTGAGTTCCTGATTGGCGTGCTCAAGCTCTTCCTGCTGCACCTGCAGCCTTTGTTCCGAATGCTTCAAGCTGTTTGTTTGGCCTTCCAGCTTATCATTCGTCTGCCTCAGTTCTTCCTGCTGAGTAATCAGTTCCTCAGATTGGGCCTGCAGCTCTTCCGTCATCGCTTGGGATTCGCGGAGCAGCTCCTCAACCCGCTGGCGGGAACGGAGGTTATTAACCATCGTGGCGAAT
Source organism: Cohnella kolymensis (assembly GCF_000829465.1). Classification (GTDB taxonomy): domain Bacteria; phylum Bacillota; class Bacilli; order Paenibacillales; family Paenibacillaceae; genus Cohnella; species Cohnella kolymensis. The sequence goes on from NZ_JXAL01000004.1 coordinate 51,252, forward strand.
TTCCCGCTCAGCGACTCAAGCAGATCCAGGTCGTCTTTATGAAAGCTTTTGATGGAGGCAAGTTCCACAACACCCATCACTTCATCGTCGAAGAGGATCGGTTGAACGATAATCTGTTTAGGATCGGAGGCTCCGAGGCCTGAAGAAATTTTGATATACCCTTCCGGCACATCTTCAACGACGATTGATTTTCCTGTTATTGCGCACTGACCGACGAGTCCCTCTCCGTAACGAATGGAATTCTGCGTTTCAGGATCGCCGCCGTCCTGCCCGAAACCGGCATAGCTGCCGCACAGCTCCAATCGCCGTTCCTTGGAGTCCCGCACTAAATAGACCGCGGCATAAGAAGCGCCGAGAACCGGTGAGAATTCCGTAACGAAAGATTGCGCGAGGCTTTTCATATCCGACGTCAGCAATTCGGTAACCCGGGCCATTTGCGCATCGATCCTGCTTTGCCTTTGCTGCGCAGCGTACAACATGGATTCCCGTTCATTCTTCGCTTGCATGTCAAGCGCAATCTGCTTGAATAAACTTGCCAGAACGCCAAGCTCGTCTTGGGATTTGATATCGTATTTGGCAAAGCCCCGCAAGCGGCCTTTACTGAATAGTTCCGCCATTCGGCTCAGCAGGCTGAGACCTTTGTTGATGCTCGGGAACACCCAGAGCACAATGAGCAGTCCGAGCAGCAAACCTGCCAGCGTCAGCATCGCCACCATTTGCACGGATCTGTCGTACAGGGCTTTCGCATCCGTCATCTCTTGACTTAGCGCGGTCTGCTGAAATTTAACCAATCCGTCCATAGAGTCGATAACCGCTTGCTGATCCGCGCGCAGCGCATTGGAGTAAAGCGTTCCTGCCTCGTCCAATTTACCTGCATTCACCAGTTGGACGAAATTCCGAAGCGATTGACCGTAGTCGTCGCCGATCTTTATTACTCCGTCATAGATCTGCTGCTCGGCAGGCTCCATTCGCTGGCTGCCCAGCGCTTTGTATTGCTCTGAGGCACGGGTGAGCCTCTGCGTAATTTCTGCGACCCCCTGTTTCGGGTCCTTTTCATGAAGGAGCATGTCGCTGATTATGCGGGCGGAAGAATTGACTTCCGCTCGGACAGCAACGGCCGCTCTGACTTTTTCGAAGCGATTCTCATAGAAATGATTCATCGTATCGTTCATTTGGGTTAATCTTTCATAACCGAAAGATGTGATGCCTACCATTAATCCGAGAAGTAAAGCGAAGCCGATGATGAGCTTTGTTTTTATTTTCATTTACGCATTCTCCCCCGGCAGCACTTCTACACGTACGAGACAGCGGTCATCCGAACGGCCGTCCAAAGGCTTGCAGTCGATCAGCTGTTCCACGCTGTCTTCGTCTGCTTGCGCTTGATGCAGGAATGCGGTCAATTGCTCGATCTGGGCCTCGTCTTCCCCGTGGAAGGGTCCCAGAATCCCGTCCGTATACAAGTATAGCTGGTCACCCGGCGCAAAATTGATTGTCCGCGAGACGACCTCCAAGGTGTCGAACATCCCGAGCGGAGCGGAGCTTGCCGGCAGCTTCTCGGGCGGCAGCTGACCTCCCCGATACAGCAAACCCGGAGGATGCCCGGCGTTCGCATATTCCAGCTTACCGCGCTTCAAATCCATCGTCACATAAATACCGGTGCAATAATAATGAATAAGCTCGTCTTCAATCTGAAGACCCATCAGACGGCGGTTGAGCTCCCGGAAAACCCGTTCCGGCGACCATAATGTCCGCATCGACTCCTTGAGAATGGATGCGATAAACATGCTCACCAAAGAAGACGAGATTCCATGCCCCATCGCATCGATCACCGCGAACGCCCAACGGTTCTGGTCGATTCTGTGCCATGCGTACAAATCTCCCGCCAATTCCTCGGAAGCTTTGAAAAAAGCCCTCGCCCTTACATTGGATTCATCGACTCCGTCAGGCAACACGGATTCCTGCACCTGCCGTGCGAGCCGCAGCTCTTCGCGGACGCGGTGGTCCCGCTCCTTATGCCAGTCCAGCTCTCGCTTCAGTCTGAGGGCCGAGCGGATCCGCGCAAGCAGCTCCGTTTTGTTAATCGGCTTCGTCACGAAATCGATGGCGCCCGCATCCAGCGCTTCCGCGAGCTTACGGGAGTCCCCGATCGCCGTGACCATAATCACGGGTATATCTTTATATAAACTATCCGCTTGCAGCCTGCGGCAAGCCTCAATTCCATCCATTGCAGGCATCATCATATCGAGCAAAATGAGATCCACTCCAGGGTCGGCTATACCGTTAGCTCCGGACTTCAGCTGTTCAAACATCTGTTCGGCGGAATACGCGATGCTGATGTCGTTATAACCCGCTCTCTTCAACATTTCTTGAATGACCATTACATTCATGGCGTTATCATCTACGATCAAAACATTCATTTATTTTCTTCGTCCCCTCATAATTGAGTGTGCAGACAACGCCGGCAACAAACGCGAATAAGGAATGAGCGGCACAGCTGTGCCCTCATTCCTTATTCCCGTATGCTCCCGGTTCAATGCCGGGCCATTACCAATACTTTGCCGCTATCCAATTCCTCTTCGTACATGCTTGCTTCATGCCGATCGAATCCCATGGATTCGATTTTGCTCCGAAGAGCGTCTCCGCGAGTCCGGAAGAGATTGGCGATCGTATCGAACATCCCTTCTTCCGACATGCCGACCGTATTTGCGTCGGTGACGTCGGTTAGCCGGTTCTCCCGATCTTTCTCATGCGCCAATACATAAATCTCTTTCTCCGAATAGCCTTGGCGGTGCAGATCGTTAACGACTCCGACCGCCTCCAAGCCATTGTTGACGAGTTTCGCATAAGCTTTCACGCGTTCTCTCCTCCTATTCTCTTTGTCTATCTCTCTATATAACCTCAAAGGCTTCTATTGAAACGGTGATTTGTTAACAACATTAAACGCCGCAAGGGTCTGCGAACAGTTCTATGGAGAGGAGCTTCCCTCGGTTATCAACGAACACCTTCAGCGCTTCCTCGCCTTTTAATACACCCCAGCCGTCGTCGGCGACGAACGCGGGTTTCCCAAGCGCCTGCTTTAATTTGGATTGTACCATAGGAACGGATTTCCTGTTAATGACGGCGGATCCGGCCTCAGCGGTCACCTGCACGAAGGATACGACTCCGTCGCACATTCCGACACTTTTGCCTTCCCGGTACTTCCAGACTTTGCAGCCCGTCAGGTTGTCTTCCGCGACTTTGAAAGGATTGCCCCAGGCACCTTTCACGCGGGAGGCCTTATCGCCCAGCTGGATCCCGTCCAACTTCCACTGTTGGACGGCAGCGGGCGGTTCGGCCGCTTTTGCAGGCGTCGCTACATTAAAGATGGCCGCCAATACTATCATCACTGTGAGCCACATCAGATCTCACCGTGCTCGTAGGTTTCGGGCCGCTCCGTCTGTTTCCAAATCGGCCGATTCGGCTGTTCGGCCTGCTTCCATCCATACTTGAAGCCCATTGCGACCCGGGACCCTAGCGCGGCCCACTTCACCCAAGAAGGCGATTCCTTTGAGTTCGTATCGATGGCGGCAGCCTTCTGGCGGACAGCTTGCGAGATGTTGTGGGTTGCGACACGAGCCGTTCCCGTTACCTGGCTCAGAATCTGACCTACGTCCTGCACAACTTCGAATAACGGATCCGTTCTGCGCAGCTTGCCGGTTATATCAGTCGCTACGAAATTAACCGTTTCCGCCAGCTTCTTCACTTCACCTTGTAATCCTTCTACCGTTTCCTTCACTTCCTGCATTGCGGATTGCGCGGTGACCAGAGAGCGCTGCGCGGTCCTAAGAAGTGAAATCAAAAATGCGCACAACACCACGAACGCTACCGCTGCAATTGCAATACTCCATGTGACGACATCGTTGTTATCCAAGTGCAGCCCTCCTATTCATAACACGTTAATCGTTACGTGTATCGATACGTTACCCGCCGGCACAGTGCTGCGAAACAATTTGCCGGGAAAGATTCACTGTCGAAAATAGCGGGTAAGCAATCACCATCACGGAATTCAGGTCAGCGCAATTGGTGCGGCCGATCCAAATCAAAGGAGGAATTACCATGCTACACTGGGCTCTTGTGTTTCTAGTAGTCGCTATTATAGCTGCGATTTTTGGTTTCGGCGGTATTGTTAGTGCCGCAGCGGGTATCGCTAAAATTTTATTCTTCGTCTTCCTTATTCTCTTTATCGTTTCACTGTTTACCGGACGCCGCAGCAGAGTCTGACGGCGGAAAGCAGGCAATGGTACTGTCTATGTCTCCTCTTCCTCTATGACAACGAAGTAATTGCTGAATTTGGGAAAGAGACAAGGCTCACCTTCCTCTTTCCGGAAACCAAAAAAGTATTGCAAGATCGAGACGCTTCCCTGTGCTTTTCGCATAGGGGAGCGTCGTTTTTTTAAACCCCGGGTGATTGAAACATAGAGTTTTGCGGTTAAAAGGTAGTCAGTTGACCCTGCGGTTAACACCTAATTCGAACGGAGGTTGATCCATTCATGAAAGCATTATCCTTGCCGGAGGTTTAGGTACCAGACTACGCCCGTTGACGGAGCATCTTCCGAAACCGATGGCATTGGTGGGTAACCGCCCATGGTTGGAGCACTTGCTCCTACATTATAAAGAACAAGGCGTGAACGAATTCGTCATCGCCGTCAAACACTACCGTGAGCTGATCGAGAGTCATCTCGGCGACGGTTCCAAATATGGCGTACGCATTGATTATGCGGTTGAGAAGGAATTGCTCGGCACTGCCGGCGCAATCAAAAACGCGGAAGAGTTTCTGTCGGACCGCTTCATCGTTGTGAATGCGGATATCATCCATCAAATCGACCTCGCTTCGGCCATGAAATTTCACGAAAGTCATGGCGGAGCCGTAACGATATGCTTGACTGAAGTGGACGATCCTTCGCATTACGGGGTTGTGGAACAAACCGATGGCGGCCAAATCGTCAATTTCGTCGAAAAGCCGAAAAAAGAAGAGGCGCCGTCCAACCGGATCAACGCCGGTATTTATATCATGGAACGCAGAGCGCTTGACTTCGTTCCTGCAGGTAAGCCGGTATCCATCGAGAAAGAGACATTCCCTTTGCTGATCGAGAACGGCAGCGGAGTCTATGGCCACCCGATCGGCGGTTATTGGATGGATATGGGTACCAAAGAACGTTATCGCCAGCTGCACTGGGATTTGCTTGACCGACGCTTTCCCGTCAGGATTGACGGTAAAGAAATGGAAGATAAGGGAATCTGGCTTGGAGAAAATGTCCGTGTCGGACAAGGTGTGCTCTTCGTCCCTCCCGTTATGATCGGCGACGATGTCACGATCGGCGATCGCGCCATTGTCGGACCTTATGCTGTAGTCGGCAATGGAACCCGGATAGGCAATCAAGTCCGTTTGTCCAACTCCATTCTCTGGGATCGCTGCAAAATCCGCGCGGGAGCGCAGCTTAACGAATGCATCTTCGGATCCGGCATGCGGGTGGGACCGCATATTCTGCACGAAGCGGTATGTAACCGGACGCTGGAGGTGCAGCACCGATGAGTCGACTGCCTCAAATCGCTTATCTAAGCACCTTTGTTCCTAAAAAATGCGGACTTGCAACCTATACCCAACATTTGAGAGAAGCCATCAGCCACGCCAAAGGAAATCGGCCCCAGGATCCGGTAATCACCATGTGCAATCCGGAAGAACGCATGGATTATCGCGAGCCTTGGATGATGCCTCTTCTCAAACAGGATATAGAAGATTATAAGAGGCTGGCTGACACCATTAACCAAAGCTCGGTAGATATCGTTTCCCTGCAGCACGAATTCGGAATCTTCGGCGGGGATGCCGGCTCTCATATTATTGAATTCATGCGCCGCGTTACGAAGCCGATCGTCACGACATTCCACACCGTATTCGAGCACCCTGTGGAGCCGTACGCCTCGATTCAGAAGGAAATTGCCCGGCTCAGCGATCACCTGCTTGTCATGAACCGAAAAGGACTCGGTTATCTGAACGGCAATTTCGGCGTTCCTTTAGAGAAAATCTCCTTTATTCCTCACGGCACACCGGTGCCCAACAGCTCGGACCGCGATAATGTGCGCCGCCGGGAAGGATGGGAAAACAGAAACGTGCTGTTTACGTTCGGGCTGCTTGGGCGCAGCAAAGGAATAGAACTCATTCTCAAATCGCTTGCATCCGCCGTTCAGGCCGTTCCCGAACTGCTATATGTGGTCGCCGGTCAAACGCATCCCGAGGTGCGCAAGCAGGAAGGCGAATCGTATCGCGAGGAGCTCATGGCGATGGTTAAGGAGTTCGGCCTGGATCATCACGTGCAATGGATCGACCGTTATGTGCCTGAAGATGAGCTGGTCTCTCTGATCGCCGCCAGCGATCTGTATGTTACCCCTTATCCGGGTATGGGACAGATTACAAGCGGCACGCTCGCTTATGCGGCGGGTCTCGGACGGCCGATCCTTTCAACTCCGTATGTTTACGCGAAAGACTTGCTGCAAGACAACGAAGAAATGCTGTTGCCATATGGCGATGCGGACGCTTGGAGTGCGAAGCTTATCGAATTGTTCACCTATCCGGGAATGCTCGCCGAATGGGAAAGAAACATGGCGGAAATAGGGCGAAGCATGCACTGGCCGCAAGTGGGGGCGCAACATCTGCGGCTATTTCAGCAAATTGCATTCCATCAAAGGGGCACTATCGCCGATGTCGGCTAATTATGCGCAGCGTCCGGAGAGCCCCCCTTCATTCGCTCATCTGCGCCGCATGACGGATGATACCGGACTTTTGGAACACGCGCTCGGCCGTACTCCGAGGCGTGTCGAAGGCTACTGTGTAGACGATAATTGCCGAGCTCTGTGGACCGTTACCGAATGGCTTTCCCTTGACCGGAATACGTTATCGGAAGAGGACCGCGATGAACTTACGCGCATGGCGGATATTTATTTGGCGTTCTTACTGTGGACGCAGCCCGAGAACGGCTGGTGGCACAATAATATCGCGTACGACCGGTCGCCTGAAGACTTGCCGCCTTCGGACGATTGCCAAGGCCGCGCCATTTGGGCTTGCGCGGATGCTTGGATCCGGTTGGATGGTCCCCAGCTCATGACCGCACAACATTTGTGCGAGCGCGCGATACCGACGTTAACTCAGATCGAGTCCCAACGGGGCCAAGCTTGGGCTATGGCAACATGCGCTCATTTGCTGGAAGCGGCAGACACAGGTGTTATTGAACTTCAGGAAGCTGTGAAGAATGAGCTGAAGCTCAACTTGGAACGATTGGAAGCGATGTTCACCGGCGCATTCCGACACTTCTCGGATGACAATTGGCATTGGTTCGAGCCCGGCATGACTTACAGCAACGGAATATTTTCATGGGCTATGCTTAGAACCTACCGGTATACCCGCCGGCCGGACACATTGGATATCGGGCTGCAAAGCTTGTCGTTCCTGCTCGAAGTCATGACTGCCGAAGAAGGCTGGCTTCGCCCGATCGGCAATCAAGGCTGGGGCAGTGCGGACTCCGTAAGCCGCTGGGACCAGCAGCCGCTCGAAATGTTCAAGCTGGCGCTTGCTTTGGAAGAGGCTGCTGCTGCAGTTTCCCTTCCGGAAGAGAAGGATTCTTCCCAACTGGTAACCAGCTCGATCGGCACAGCCGGCAAGCAGTCGGTTGTCAGTGCCGCAAGTAATAAGGCTGGGGTAAACAAGCGCACGGAATTAACGAATCACTCTCATTATCGTGCGATGCGGGATCTTTGCCGAAATTGGTTCTACGGAGACAATGACCTGCAAGTGCCGATGGCGGATCCCACGGACGGCAGCTGCTGTGACGGCCTGCGCAAGAACGGTGCGAACCGGAACTGCGGTGCGGAATCCACTCTCTCCTATCTGATGACGGAAGCGTTATGCCGCAGAGCTTGATCCATCTGAAAAAAACCTTTCATTTAGCTGCCTCCAGGCTCTAAATGAAAGGTTTTTTTTGCTTTTATGCGCATGCCCGTCCTGTTTGACAGCAGGTATGCGAGCTCTTTTGCCGGTATCCCCTCGGCTCAGATACGGCTGAAGCTTGCAATTCTGAGCGAATGGGATATCGGCAAAAGGCCGCCGAGATGCTATCTATGGCGCAGCCTGTTCAGCGCCTGACTGATGTCATCCGGAAGAGGAGCCGTAACCTGCTGCTTCTCTCCTGTCCAGGGATGGCTCCACAGCAACTTTTGGCCATGCAAAGCTTGGCGGGAAATGACACCCCGCGATCCTCCGTAAAGACCGTCCCCGGCCAGCGGGTGGCCGATTGACGCCATATGTACGCGAATCTGGTGTGTGCGGCCGGTTTCCAGACGAAGATGTACGAGCGTATGATTAGGCAGCCGTTCAATAACTTCATAATGGGTCACCGCAGCATCACCGGTTTCACTTACCCTCCTGCGGGTGGAATGATGGCGGTCCTGCCCGATCGGCTTGTTGATCGTCCCTTTATTCTGTTCTAACATTCCTTCCGCCAATGCCACGTAGAGTCTCTCGATCTTTTTCTCCCGCATGGCCTTGTCGTATTGATAGTGCGCGAATTCGTTCTTGGCATAAAGCACCGGACCCGTCGTTTCCTTGTCGATCCGATGAATGTGGCGTACCCTCACATCCTGTCCGGTCATTTCATAGTAGGCGGCTACCGCATGAGCAAGCGTCCGGCGCTGACCTTTTTCACTGGGGTGCACCTCGATGCCCGCCGGCTTATTGACGATCAGCGTGAACTCGTCCTCATACAGAATGTTCAGCTCCATCCAGTCCGGGGGAAAATCTCTCTGTTCCCGCGGAAACAGATGCAGCCTCAAGTTCGGTCCTTGGAGCAGCAAACCGCGATTGTGCATCAGCTTCGAAAGGAGCTTCGGAGCCAGCGGCAGCTGTTTCGTGATCTTCCCCATCGGAGCCCCGAGCAGCTGATCGGGCAAACGAATTTCCATCCATTCGCCTCTCACGCGGCCCATCTTCAATACCGTTCCGGGGTTTGTGTCTCCGCGTTGATTTTGATGACTGTGAGGTTTCCCTCCCTTTTGGCCCGGCGGAACATTCCCCCTGCTGCGTCCTTGGCTATTTTGCCGATTTCTCCCGTCACGACTCATATCTTTAAACCTCCGAATGCAAGCGGCCCTGCTTAGATCATGCTTTGCCGAACAATATACGGGAACTTACGGCGGTTGTCAAACGCGTATGCTGTTGGATTTTTCTATACTTCCGCGTATTCCCCGAATTTTCCTCATAGGAACCTTTGTCGTTATTTACGGATTAGACTCGACTTGTCCCGCTTTCGATCAAACCCGTCTTTTTCCTTCAAAATAACACCGTTGCCATATTTTTACTTTAGATATAACTTTGATTCGAGGGGACTGACAATATCCCTAAACACTTCTCGGGAGGGTAATCTAAATGGAGTTGAATTCGGAAGAAGTAATTGCGCTCGAAGGTTCGGAAGAGAACGCTGAGGTAGCAGCAGCGGAAGAAGTGGAAGTTAACGCGGAAGCTCAGGAAGATGCTATTGAAAAATCCGCTGAAGAGGTAACGGCTGAAGCAGAAGAAGCTGCTGAAATCGCAGCTGTCGAAGCTGAGCCGGTTGAGGCTGAAGCTGAAGCTGTTGAAGAAGCGGAAGTTTCTGCCGAAGCGCAAGCGGAAGCGGACGAGCCTGCTCTGGCTGAAGTTGCAGCCGATGAAACGGAATCCTCCGAGTCGGAGTCCGTTGCGGACTAATTCAATTTAATCCCTGATCGGGCTTTCCTGTAGGTCGATGCCGGCCGTTGCGGGAAAGCCCTTTCGGTTGACACACGAAAACGGGGCTTAAGAGCGGCCGCGCCATAAGCTGCGTATGGCCCACTTGCGTTCATGGCGTTTCATATAACGCGGAAGCGCACGATAGAGCTTACGTGCTTCATGGAAAGCGGCAGCCGCCTCTTCACGATTTCCCATCGCCGAGTACGCCAATCCTAATCGGTAATAGGCCTCGACGGAAGAAGAATTGACCTCTTTAAATCGCTGCAAGTAAGCCAGCGCTTTGGCCGGATCCTTTTTCGCGAAAGATTCCGCCAATCGCAAATACGGCTGTCCGTACTTCACTCTCGGACTGATCGATATCGCATTGAGCATCTCACGCTCCCCGTCCTCCAAATGACCAAGCGCGAGATCGCAAGCGCCCAGGTCGCTCCAATACTCTGCAGAGTGATCCATTTGATTCTGAATGCCGAGCAGGATTTCACGCGCTTGGCGATATTTTTTACTTTCGATCAGCAGACGCGCCAGCTCCGATTTGGAGGATACGTCATGAGGACTCATTTGCAGCTGCCGCTTCCATTTGGCTATTGCGCTTCTCCTGCGAAAAGGACGAACAATGCTCGGCGACAAGCCGATAAACCGGCGTTCCAGCATGTATAGGACAATCAGCAGCACCAGTATCGCTACGAACGGGTTGCCGAATAACCACCACAATGCTCCGAACAGTAAAACTTTGACCATTTTTGAATGTCCCCTCCATTTCTCCCGATTGTACCTTTTTCGCTAAACCGTCTCCGATTCCTGCACCGCGATCTGCAGTCCCTCACAGCCCGGTTGCGGTAAAAGAATAATATCCGCTTGCATTTGACAACCTTTTACCAAAAAGGATTTCCAACAATGGTCAAGAAAAAGCGGCTGCTTGCAGCAGTAATCATTGCAGCCGGTATTGCAGCGGTGATTTCTCCCTTTCTCGGTCAGCCCAAATATGACGTCGTTGTGCTGGGAAGCGAACCCGAAGCTATCGCGGCTGCGATTGCCGCGGCAAGGGAAGGCCAACATACGCTTCTGCTCGATACGCACGCACACCTCGGCGGTGTTTTTACACGTTCCAAGCTGAATACGCTGGATATCAGCTATGCGCCTGATCGCAAGACGACTTTAACGAAAGGCATTTTCGAGGAGTTTTTTAACGGCGTGCATCGTAAAACCTCTTTTGACATTGAGGACGCGTCGCGGGTGCTGCGCCAGCTTGTAAAGAATGAGTCTCGACTGAAAGTACACCTCGGTGTGAAATCCATAGATTTAACAAAAGATCAAGGGCTCGTGCGGCAGCTCGCCTATACCGATTCGAGCGGAAAACAGAGGCTCGCAGCCTTAAGGCAGCTTATCGACAGCACGCCTGATGCAGACTATGCTGCGAGGCTAGGAGTGCCTTTTACTTACGGCCAGGAAGATTTTCGAGGGGCAGCGGACACGATGTGCGCCACCCTTATTTTTGAGCTGCGCGGCGTGAATTGGCACAAGGCGGCCATTCACCTGCGCAATGACGGGAATCCCGCGACCGATATCGATGCTCATTCTGCGTGGGGCTTCCCGGAAATGGCGGCTTACAGGGCGGCCAATGCGTACATCGGCGCAAGAGCTTTGAATTTGGGAAAGCAGTCGAATGGAAACGTGCTTGTGAACGGGCTGCAAATATTCGGCGTTAAGGGCACGGATCCAACTTCTGCAGCACTCGGGCGCAGACGAGCCAAGCAAGAGCTGCCGGCAATGATCGATTACATGCGGCGATTGCCTGGATTTGATCAGGCTGAGCTGGTATCGACCGCGCCTGAATTGTACATACGGGAGACGCGCCATCTGAAAGGATTATATCGTCTAACCATTCAGGATGTGCTTCACAACCGTGATTTTGAGGATCGCATCGCTTTCGGCTCGTACCCGGTCGATATCCAGAGAAGGAATAACCGCGAATCCGATCTGATGCTCGGCAAACCTCGTCAGTATGCCATACCGTTTCGCTGCATCGTTGCTCCGGATGTCACCAATCTGCTCATCGCCTCGCGCAGTGCGAGCTACGATTCTTTGGCTCACGGGAGCGCCAGAACGATACCTATCGGAATGGCGGTGGCGGAGGCTGCCGGCGTTGCGGCCGCTTACGCGAATAAACATCAGGTTACATTTGCTGAAATGGCATCGGTTCCCGATTTTTATCACATACATCGAATTCAGAAAATGTTGAACGATAAAGGCGCAAACCTTTACCCCTTCCGTTGATCTCTATTTGCCTAGGGGTTTGGCCCGCCGGGTCGGCTGCGCCTGCAGCGGATCGTCAGGCCAGTAGTGCTTGGGGTAGCGGCCTTTCAAATCTTTGCGGACTTCAAAATAAGTGTGACTCCAAAAGCTTGCGAGATCGCGGGTCACTTGTACAGGTCGCTGGGCGGGAGACAGCAGATGCAAAGTGAGAGCAACCTTGTCTCCGGCAATACGGGGAGTCGACGGCAGCCCGAACAGCTCCTGAAGGCGGACAGCCAGAACAGGCGATTCCGGATCGCTGTAATCGATGGGCAGCCGGGACCCGCTCGGCACCGTCCAATGCGTAGGTGCGCTGCTGTCCAGTTCACGCCGCTGCTCCCAAGTAAGCGTCGACTCCAAAGTTTCTTTCATATTCAGCCGCTGTAAGTCGGATCGGCTCTTGCATCCGTCGATGTAAGGCGTCAGCCACTCGCTTAACGAGCGGTTCAAAGCTCCATCGGTGACATCCGGCCAGGAAGAATCGTAGTTTCTCAGAAAAATGATCCGCTCCTGCAGCTGTCTGGCGGCGCGGCTCCAAGGCAAGATGTCCATCCCTTCCCTGCGTATACCCTCCAAAAGCGCAGCGCGCATCCGGTCTGCGGGCGGGCTTGTCATCGGCGCCTCCTCTAGCACAATAGCGCCCAGTCGTCTCCGCAGACGGCCTCTCACCGCTTGAGCTTCAGCATCCCAATAAATATCGGGTTCAGCCGTCATCTCATCCTTGAAATTCGCTGACAAAGCTTCGAATGAAACGGGCGCGGCCAAGCGAATCCGGCTATCGGTGCCGGTGTCGTCCAAATCCGCAGCGACCACCCATTCCTCCCGGGCAAGCGGCTGGTTCTCGTCAAATCTTGCCCCTCTCCCGCCGCTAAGCAAATACTTCCCATTGTCCCGTCGGCGGCCGATTCGATCCGGGTAAGCAAACGCGAGCAGTAAGCCGCATTGCTCGACATCGGATTGCTCCTCCGCTTTCACACCCATTTCCCGTTTAAGCCGGGCGGCTTCTTGCGTCATACGGCGGCGCGCGCCTTCGTCCACGTTAACATCAGCTGCGCCGTAAAGAGCTTCCAGCCGCGCTCGAAGATCCGGACTCGGAGCGCCGGAACCCGGCGCCGAGCGCACAAACTCCCTGTTCTCCAGCACGACAGCCAAATCACAGGCGAGCCCGCCTAAGCCGAGTGGAATTGCCCGAAGCAGCATGTGCGACAAACGGGGGTGCAGACCGTGCTCCGCCATTTCCTTGCCGTGCGGCGTAATCGCTCCGTGATCCGCAAGCGCACCCAGCCGCACCAACAGTTCACGGGCTTGCTGAATGCCGGCAGCGGGAGGTGCGTCCAGCCAATCCAGCTCCAAGGGATCCGTTACCCCCCACACCGTCAGTTCCAATAAAAGCGGCGCCAAATCGGCCTCCATCATTTCCGGACTGCTGCGCGGCGTCAGCCGGTGCTGCTCTTCCTGACTCCACAGCCGGTAACAAGTGCCCGGCTTCAATCTGCCAGCCCTGCCCCTCCGCTGGTCCGCGGAAGCTGCCGACACGGGCACCGTCTCGAGACGGGACATTCCCGTGCGCGGAGAAAACCGGGAAACACGCATCAAGCCGCTGTCGATGACGACAGTAACGCCTTCCACGGTTAAGCTCGTTTCCGCTACGGAAGTGGCCAGCACGACTTTTCGCCGGCCGGGCGGCGCCGGTGCGAGAGCTGCATCCTGCGCTTCGGAGGGTAAGCTTCCGTGAAGAGGACGAATATCCGTCGCCGGCGGCAGCTGAGCTTTAAGCTTCCTCTCTACGGCTCGAATTTCCGCCATCCCGGGCAAAAACACAAGCACATCGCCTTCATGGCTGTTCATCGCCGCTGTGATTGCTTCCGCCACTGCATGATCCAGGTATTGGCCGGACGTGCGAGGACGATATACCGTCTGAACCGGAAACACCCAGCCTTCACTTCGGACAACAGGCGCATCGCCGATCAGAGCAGACACCGGCCCCGCGTCCAACGTCGCACTCATGACCAACAGGCGCAGATCCTCCCGCAATAAGGCGCGCGACTGCAGGCAAAGCGCCAAGCCGAGGTCGGCTTGCAGGCTGCGCTCATGGAACTCGTCAAAGATGACAAGCCCTGCTTGCTCGAGTGCCGGGTCCGACTGCAGCATTCTCGTCAGCACACCTTCCGTGACGACTTCAATGCGAGTGGACGGCCCCGCTTTCGTATCCATTCTTACCCGGTAGCCGACCGTTTCACCGGCCTTTTCACCAAGCATGCCGGCCATATGGTTGGCGGCGGCGCGAGCGGCCAGGCGCCTTGGTTCAAGCATAATAATCTTGCGGCCGGACAGCCAAGGCTCATTCAATAATGCGAGCGGCACACGTGTCGTTTTGCCTGCACCCGGTTCCGCGACCAGCACCGCATTTCTCCCGCTCGATAAGGCTGCCTTCAGCTCCGGCAAGGACGATTCGACAGGCAGCTTCCGCGAGTTCATGTTGTAACGTTTCCTCCTCTACCCTATGCTCTCTGCCCAACAGCTTACCATTTTCCGCAAAGCAAATGAAGAGCCTGTCCCAGCCCGCACAGCCGTAGTGCAGGAGAAGAGACTGCCTTCTCAGGCAGCCTCTTGTTCATCAAGCCCCAGCCGCGCAAATGCCTCGCACGTAAGTCCCGAGAAGCTCGAGACCTTCGCCCAAAATGAGAAAATCGGCATCCTTCCCCGGTTCAAGCGTCCCCTTGCGGTCATCGACGCCTGCCTGCCTTGCCGGTACCGCCGTAAAAGACGGAAGCACCCGTTCCAACGGTCGTCCTGTGTACTGCATAACAAGATGAAGAGCTTTCAGCATCGTCAGGGAGCTGCCTGCCAGTGTGTTCGTGCCTTTGAGGTAAACTTCGCCGCCGGTGACGACGGAATGTCCGTACTCCCCGTCCGGCATGCCGGCATAGGCAATGGCGTCAGTGACCGCACAGACTTTATACTCGCCTTTGACGTCGAACAGAAAGCG
Source organism: Cohnella kolymensis (assembly GCF_000829465.1). GTDB lineage: Bacteria > Bacillota > Bacilli > Paenibacillales > Paenibacillaceae > Cohnella > Cohnella kolymensis. Next base: position 66,323 of record NZ_JXAL01000004.1, read on the forward strand.
CACCGCAGCCGGATGAACGTGAACACCGTCGGCGATCAGCTCGGTGGTTAGCTCCGGCATCATCAGACCCGCTCCGGCCGTGCCGGGGTCGCGATGATGAAACGGGCGCATCCCGTTGAAATGATGCGTCGTATGGCTCGCTCCCCAGCGTACCGCGTCGGCCATCTGCTCGTAAGAGGCGTCTGAATGGCCGACGGATACCCGGATGCCTCGGTCGACAAGCCCGCGGACGAAAGCTTCGCCGCCGGGCAGCTCCGGAGCCGTCGTGATCAGCCGGATCGTGTTGCCGGACGCCTCAATGTAACGGTCCATTTCTCGTATATCCGGAGGACGGAACATGGACTCGTTCATTGCCCCTTTTCGAAGCGGATTGAGAAACGGGCCTTCCAAATGCACGCCGATCACTTCAGCCCCGGCTTCGATCCCCTTCGACTGAGCTTTCCGGGCATTGTCAACAATCCGCACCGTCTCTGCTTCCGTATTGGGTCCGATTGTCGCGAGAAATGCGGTTGTGCCGTGAGCGGCATGAAAGCGGGCGGTCCCTTCGAAATCCTCGGGATTACCGCGAAGCAGATCCCATCCGCCTCCACCATGTATATGAACATCGATAAACCCGGGCACAACCGTTCTGCCGGCCAAATCCACAACTGGCGCATCACGGTTATCCGGGTCGCTGCCTTCTCTGGACCCGATATATGCGATCCTGCCGTCTGCATCGACTCGCATGCGCCCGTTCCGGATGACTTCGCTGCCGGTATAAAAAACACCGTTTATGAGTTCCAATGGTCGCCGTTTCATCGATTAGTCCGGAACACGGCGAATGCGGGGATCCGTGAAAATATCGGATTCGTCATGGCTTGTGCTCGAAAATTCTGAAATGACGGCCCCGTTCTCACCGGCTTGGAACCAATGCAGCGTATTCGGCGGAATCGTGTACTGCTCCCCCGGCTTCAATTCGATTTCGTGGAACACGGTATAATAGCGCTCGCTTCCTTCCGGAGGCCGGCCTTTCGGAGAAGCGGAGGGTTCTCCTTCAACGTATAATCTGACAAGGCCCGAGCGGCAGCGGAAAGTTTCCATTTTGCCCGGGTTATCCGGTGCAAGCGGCGGATGTTTGTGCTCGGGACAAGTCTGGTGTGGCAGCAGCATAAGATCTTTGGCGCAATACCGGGCGGTGTTGACGTAGGTGATCAATTGCAGCCCGCTTTTGAACAATTCTCCTAAGCCCATGTCTGCGACCTCTACTCTTGCTTTCTCGTCCTCGGTCAGTATGACGCCGATCTGTTCAAGCATCCGGATTGCGGTTTGTCTAGCTTCATCCCTTGACGTCGACATTCATGCTCACACCTTTCCGCATAGTCTTTCAAAAAGGTCATCCGTCAAAATATATTCCTCGTTCCATCTTTGTCATCTGCTTTTCGAGGCACTGTGCCGAATCTATCAAGCGAGAAAAGCGAAATATCAAATCCGGGAGATTCGTTCGCCGCAAGCTGAGAGAGTATTTCTCCTATGACGCTGGCAAACTTGAAACCATGGCCCGAGAAACCCGCGCCCAGCAGAATGTGGGAATAGTCAGGATGACGGTCAAGGATGAAATGTTCGTCCGGCGTCATCGTATAAGTGCAAGTCGAGCCCTTTTGTGCTTTAGGGGAAACGCCCGGCATGTAGCGCTGCACATACGCAGCCACATCCTCGCCATCATCCGCGTAACTGCCGAACGGTGGCAGCGGTCCTTCTGTCGGTGCCGGGCGGTGTTCACCGTCATGCCTCCCGGCCTTGACACCCGAACCTTCGATACTGGGAAATCCGTAATAAATGCCCTCGGGTAAATCAAAAAGGAAAGCAGGGAAGCGCCCCGCATCATATTGCCCGTTCTCGTCCGGGAACCAGGCTACCGTCTTGCGGATGGGCTGAAGCGGCGGCGCCAGTCCTACGCTTTGCAGCATAGGCCCTGCAAATTTGCCTGCCGTCACGATTGCAGCTTCCGCGCGATAAGATGCGCCGTCAGCAGTAGTCACGATGACGCCTTCCGGATCCGGCTCGATTGCCGTCACGCGGGTATTGACCTTTAGTTCGGCACCGCGAGCCAGAGCCGCATACCGGTAAGCGGCGATGCACTCTTCGCACAGCAGCACGCCGCTGTCTCTCTCATAACAGCCAATCGCCGAATCCGGCAGTGCAAGCGCGGGCCAGCGCCTGCGAATTTCCTCAATGACGAGGATCTCCATCGGAACGTTGTGCTCCGCCGCGCTGTCCATCATTTCAGTGAGCATCGCGGATCCAGGCTCGCCCGCTTGCAGGAATCCGGTCGGAATGAACAGCTTGCGATCCGTCTCTTTCTCCAGATCACGCCACAGCTTCTGAGCGCGCAAAGCCATCGGTGTATATTCGCGGCCCTCGCCGTAGGCATGCCGTATAATACGGGTTTCGCCATGGTGTGAGCCGCTTGTATGAGGCGGATCGTTAGCATCAATCAGGAGTGTCCTCAGCCCTTTTGCAGCCAAATGATACCCCGATGACATACCCATCGAGCCCGCACCCACGACTATTACGTCATAGTGTTCCATGCATGAACATCCCCTTGGTGTCGATAGTTTCGCTGATCTACATCGGGATAATCTGTTATACCGGCAATCAAAACGAATCCGGGTTGTTTGTGTAAGCGTTAACATTATTTCACCTTTCTGTCCGTCCCGTCAACATAAAACGCCCCTTTAGGGGGCGTCCTCACAGTATATGAACACAGTATCGCCGCTACATGGCGGCTCCCATTTTATTCGAGATCTGCAGCGCGGCGGCTTTCAAAGCTTCGATGATCGGCGCTCTGTTGTCCTCGTTCAATCGATGAATGGGACCGGCGACGGACAAGCTTGCGGCAATCCGGTGCTGCGTATCGAAAATAGGCGCCGCAATGGCAAACGCATCGATATCCACCTCGCCAAGCGTCAAGCAATACCCGGTGTCCCGGATTTCGGCCAGTTGTTTCTCCAGCGGACGCCTTTTACAATCGGGCTCGAGCGCGATGAGCAATTCTCCGGCCACCTTCTCATTCTCGAACGCCAGCAGCGTCTTGCCTGAGGCGCCGGAGTGAAGCGGCAGAACTCTGCCGTTCTCGATGGACATCCGGATGAGCCGGCGGCTCGTAACATGCTCGATGCAGATGGCTTTAGAGCCGGAGCGAATGAACAGTACGGTCGTTTCGTTCGTACGATTGGTCAGTTCCTCCATAACGGGCCTTGCGATCGCCAGCAATTCCCGTTCGATCTGCAAGGACAGGCTTCGCGCCAAATCGAAAATGCGGAGGCCGAGACCGATCCGGCCCCTGCCTTTGCGCTCGACAAATCCGTTCTTGATCAGCGTCTGGATGAAACGGTACGCCGTGCTTTCCGGAATGGATACTTTCTCGGCAATATCGCTTACCGTCAACGTTGTGCGGGACTCCGCCAAAACAAACAAGATATCGATGGCTCTGCCCAATGTCTGGGTTCCGTTCACGTCAACACCTCACGCCGTTTTCTCATGCCGCACGTTCCCCGCGCGCCCGTGACATCGCTGTTCTTTCCAAGTATAAGAGCAGTTGATTCACGATAATCGCCAGAGCCGATACGAACAAAGTGCCCCAGAAAATTTTCGGAGCGGAATTCTGGTACAAGCCTTCGAACAGCACAACGCCGAGACCGCCGGCATTCACCCACGCCGCGATAGTGGCGATGCCGATGACCGACACGGACGCTACCCGTAAGCCTCCAAGCACGATAGGGAGAGCTAGGGGGAACTCGATGCGCCGGAACAGCTGCCAGCGGCTCAGTCCCATACCCTTGCCTGCTTCGATGACCGACGGTTCGATGGATTGAAATCCGGAAATGACGCTGCGGACGAGAATAAGCTGGCTGTAGACGACCAGCGCGATTATGGCAGGCTTCATTCCGAGGCCGACCCATGGAATGAGCAAGGCGAACATGCCGAGACTGGGTACGGCATAAATAATGCCGAGCACGGACATGACCGGGATCGATACGCGGCGATACTTGGAAAGCAGGTAACCGACCGGAAGGGCAATGGCGAGCGCAATGACGAGCGAGATCAAGGTAAGCGTCAAATGTTCTCTGAGCATACGGAACAAATCGTCGTAATGCCGGTTCCAATAATTGATCATTTCACGCTCACCCCTGCCGGTCCATCTTGATCAAATCCAATGTAAGTTGGCCCACTGCCGTGCCCTGGGCGTTGTCAACGATTACACGGCGCGCATCTTGCCGCAGCAGCAGCTGGAGCGCCTCCCGTAAATTGTCGTCCGTGCAAATATGCGCTTCTTCTGCGCGCGCAGGCTCGGTCAACGCGGTCATTTTCTCTTCTGCCCGGATCAATTGCAGCCGCAGGAACAGATTGTCGGAACCGATCAGCTGCCGGACAAACTCGTTGGCCGGATTGGACACCATGCCAAGAGGGGTATCAAACTGCTGTATCGAGCCCTCGTTCATCACGACGATGCGATTCCCCAGCTTGAGCGCTTCATCCACGTCATGGGTTACGAAAAGGACCGTCTTGCCAAGCTGCCGCTGTATGTCCAGAAAATCATCCTGAAGCCTCGTTCGCGTAATCGCATCAATCGCTCCGAAGGGCTCGTCCATGAGCAGCACCTCCGGATCCCCTGCCATCGCCCTCGCGATACCTACTCGCTGCTGCTGTCCGCCGGAAAGCTGACGGGGATACCGCTGCCTGAAGTCCGCGGGTAAATGGACGAGATCCATCAAGTACTTGATCCGCCCGTTGGTCTTCTCGCGGTCCCAGCCCAGTATGTTCGGTACGGTCGCGATATTCTGCTCGATCGTCATATGCGGAAACAGTCCCACCTGCTGGATGACGTAGCCGATGCTCTGCCTGAGCTCGGTGAGCGGAAGCGCCCGCACGTCTTTACCGAACACCGAAATGGTTCCCGATGTAGGCTCGATGATGCGGTTGACCATTTTCAGCAATGTTGTTTTGCCGCTTCCCGAAGTTCCGAGAATCGTCACGAACATGCCTTTGTCAATCGTCAGGCTTGTCTCGTTAACAGAGGGCTTGGACGCTGCGGGAAACGTCTTCGTAACGCGATCGAACACGATCGCGTTGTCTGTTGTCATAGGTTGATTACTCCCCTCAGAGCAGGGAGCTTCTCCGTTAACGGAGAAGCCTTTGCATCGGAAACGAATTACTTCAGAAGACCTTCTTTTTTCAGGAAATCCTGGGCGACGTCTTCGTATTCTTTTTTGTTCACGTCCACTTCGGCGTTCAGTGCTTGAACCTTCTCGGTATCCAGTTTAGCGGATACTTCATTCAGCACTTTTGCGATGTTCGCGTCTTTGTCCAGCGTTTCACCGCGGATTACCGGCGCAACGTAGTATGGAGGCCAGAACTTCTTGTCGTCTTCCAGCAGCACGAGGTCTTTGTTGGTCAAATCCCCATCCGTCGTGAAACCGACTGTCGCGTCTGCTTCGCCGTCCAGAATAACGCGGTATTTGATGCCGTAGTCGTACAGCTTCATGCTTTTGAAATCGAATTGCCCATACGCTTTGTTCAAGCCTTTCAAGCCGTCTTCGCGCTCTTCAAATTCAGGAACGGCGGCCATGTTCAGCTCTTTTGCGTGCTTTTGCAGATCCGAAATGGTGTGGATGTTATATTTGTCGGACACTTTTTTCGTCGTAACGAGACCTTGCGAGTCATTGGCGTCGGTAGGCTCCAGCCAGATGAGGTTGAATTGTTCTTTGTAGCCTTTGGACACTTCATCATATACCGCTTGCGCATCCGACTTCGGAGCCGATTGCAGCACATTGATCAGACCGGTGCCGGTATATTCGGGGTACATGTCGATATCGCCTTTTTTCAAAGCTTCGTGGGCGACTAACGTTCCGCCGAGATTGAGCTTGCGAGTGATTTTGTAACCCGCGTTCTCCAAAGCAAGGGAATACATCTCTCCGAGAATGAGCGACTCCGTGAAGTTTTTCGAGCCGATCGTCAGCGCGGGCTTGTCCGCCGCAGGCTGGCCTTCGGCGCCGCCCTCTTTGTTACCGTTGTTTTGGGCTCCGCATGCAGCCAGGATCAAGCTTGTAATCAGAACGACACTCAGCAGCGAAAATAATTTTTTCATTGTGTTATCGACTCCCTCTATGCTCTTTGAAATTTTGTTGCTGTTCTTTCGATGACCGCGAAAACAATTTCAGAGAAAATCGCCAGCAGCGCTACAGGCACGGCTCCAACCAGCAGCAGTGAGTAATTGTACATGCCCAGCCCATTTATGATGAAGGTGCCGAGACCTCCGCCCCCGATGAAAGCCGCGAGCGTTGCGCTGGCTACCACTTCAACCGCCGCCGTCCTCACACCGGATAGAATGAGGGGCATCGCGAGAGGAAACTCGATTTTGCGCAGTATGCGGTTCGGCCCCATTCCCATACCTGATGCGGACTCAAGCACAAACGGATCTACCCCGCGAAAACCCAGATACGTGTTCACAAGAATAGGCGGGCACGCGAGTACTGTCAGCGCCACGAGGGCAGGTGCGAACCCTGTCCCGAGCAGCGGTAAAACCGCAACCAGAATCGCGAGGCTAGGTATGACCCGCAAGGAATTGAACGTTCCCATGATCGGGGCGGACAACCATTGCTTCTTGGCACATAAAATACCGAGCGGGACACAGATGACGATGGCTGCGAGCAGAGCGCACAAGCTGATTGAAACATGCACGCGGAGCGCTTCCCAAAAGCGATCTGTGTTCTCAAGGACATACGCATATGCGTCTGCCAGGACATCCACGCGAATCCCTCATTTCATCGTTGATCGCTGGTAATTATCATAATTCGATAACTTACTACCATTTTGATTCATTTTACGAATTAATACCCACTGCGTCAATAGGAATTAATCGAGCCGGCAGATTCGTCATATACAACCATTGCCCGGGCGAGCGCTTCAACACCTGCGGCCACTTGCGCAAGGTCCGTCCACTCTTCCGGATTGTGGCTTATACCGCCTTTGCTCGGGACAAAAAGCATTCCGATCGGTGCGATCGAAGCCAATTGGTTGGCGTCATGCCCGGCACCGCTCGGCAATTCCATCGTCGGTGCGACATCCGGGCATACATCCATTAGAAGACGACGTATTCCGCGCGGAACTTCAATCGCCTCGGATTTCGACAGCGGCTCGAAGCTGACGGTAAGCTCCCGGTCTTCGGCGATGCGATGCGATTCGCGCTCGAAAGCGTCGTAAATCGCCTGACACAGGTTCATGTCGAGGGAGCGAATTTCCATATCGAACTCCACCAGTCCCGGGATGACGTTCGAGGCGTTCGGATCGTTACGGATTCTCCCGATCGTCCCGACTACGTCGGTGAGATATTTTTCCCGGCACAGCCGTTCAAATGCCTGGCCGATTTCACAGAAGCCGGCCAACGCGTCAAAACGCATGTTCATCGGAGTCGTGCCGGCATGATTCGGTTGTCCGGCGATGCTCACCCGATAACGGTGGATGCCGACGATGCCGGTGACTACGCCAAGTGTTTTGCCGGTTTGCTCCAATACCGGGCCTTGCTCGATATGAAGCTCCAGGTACAGCGCCAGCTCGGCCGCGGTACGGATGTTCCGGTCGAGCTCGTCCGGACTGCCTCCCAGCGCGGAAATCGCCTCACGGAGCGTGCGGCCTGCCGGGTCGGTGCGCTCCAGCATCTCCGCGGACAGATTGCCGACCATTCCCCGGCTGCCGACCGTTGAAATGCCGAATTCGCTCGGTTCCTCCGCTGTAAAATCAACGATGTCAAGTGTATGCCGCAGTTGTGCGCCGGACTCATTGAGCATCCGGACGATTTCGATACCGGCAAGCACGCCGATAATACCGTCGAACCGGCCTCCGCCGTTCACCGTGTCAGTGTGGGAACCGATCATGATTGTTGGAAGCGTAGGATCAGCGCCCTGTCGTGTTCCGATCAGGTTGGATGCTGCGTCGACCCGGACCTCGAGTCCGGCTTCGGCCATCCGCTGCTTCAGCCAATCCCGTCCGCGATCATACCATTCGGTAAACGAGCGTCGGGTCCAACCCGCCTTAGTCGTATCGACAATCTGTGATAATGCTTTGAGATCCTCGGCCAGTCGATCCGTGTTCGGCTTCAAGGTGTGCGGAGGGGTACTCATTTGTTGTTCCTCCTGTCCGTCATGACCGATGCACCGCCGGGATAAATCGCCCATGCCCCGCTTCCGCGAATTTGTCGTTGTCCGCGTCATAGACCAGAGTTCCTCTGACAATGCTGTGCGTCACGCAGCCCCGCATTTCCAATCCGTCATAAGGGCTCCAACCGGCGCTGGAGTGCAGTTCACGCTCGTCCAGTATTCCGCTTGCAGCCGGATCAAGGACGACGAGATCCGCATCATAACCGGGCTGTATTTTACCTTTGCGGTGTCCGAGTCCGAACACCGATGCCGGTTTTTCGCACAGCAGCCGAACCAGATCGTTCATTGACAGCCGCCCCTTGGCAACCCCTTCGCTGTACAGAACCGGCAGGAGCTGTTCGACGCCGGGCGCTCCGGAAGCGTTGTTGAAAATGTTCGAATCGTCATTCTTTCTGTCCAGCGGCCACGGCGCGTGGTCGGAAGTAATGAGGTCGATCGAGCCTTTTTTCGCAAGTTCCCATAGTCCCTCTACATCTTCCGGGGAGCGGAGCGGCGGATTGATTTTGCCCCGCCCTTTCAGCCTCGGCATGTCTTCTTCACTGAACATCAAATAATGCGTACAGGTTTCGGCCGTCACTTGAACGCCTTGAGAACGGTAATAATCAACCAGCTCGAATACTCGTGGAAAAGTACAGTGGTACAAATGCAGCTTAACACCGGTGGCATGAGCGAGTTCCAGTACCGTAAGCGCAGCGGCCGATTCGCTTACCTTCGGCCGGCTCCAGGAATGGGCGCGGGGATCGCTCCCCTCATCCTTGAATTTGTCAATGTACCGGCGGACGATCTCGTCGATTTCCGCATGCACTCCCACAGGCACACCGGTCTCCGCGATTACCGCAAAGGAGTCGAACAGCTGCCCGTCATCAATGCGCGGGAATCGAAAGGAATCGGTGTTAAACATGGAAACCTTGAATCCGCAAGCTCCGGCGGCAGCCAAGCTGCGGATGTCGTCATATCCGTCCTGCTTGTGAATCGTAACGAGCATGGCCATATCGACCACCGATTCGGCTTCCAGCCGCTGCTTCTTTTCCTCGAATGCATCGAGAGTGCAGATCATGCCGGTTGCGTCGTAAGGCATTTCAATGATCGTCGTTACACCGCCCGCTGCCGCCGACCGGCTGGCGTTGAGAAAACCTTCGTTCAAGGCGCTGTAACAGTGGACATGGGCATCAATGGCACCCGGCATAACGTAACGGCCTTCCGCATGCATGACTTGTTCCGCATTCGCCAAATCTTCGGCCGTTACGGCTTCAGCCTTCGTGATGCGCTCGATTTTTCCGTGTTGCACCCACACGGCATGATCATATAAAACACCGTCCGGCAGGACTGCGTCTCCGAACACAATTAAATCGTATTTACTTTGCATATGATGTTCCCCCTTGCTGTTCCAATACAATGCGGGATAATGCTCCGCTTTCAAGAAGTGCGGCCGCCGCTTCGATGTCAGGCGTCAACGGCCGGTCTGCGGAAAGGAATGACACGGCTGACCGGATCGCGGAATAAGCATGCTGTGTTCCTTCGCCAAGCCTGAGCCCTTGACGCAAGTCGACAGCCTGCGCTGCATGCATCGCTTCCATGCCCAATATGTAATAGAGGAGACGGATAATTTCGCCTGTTTTTCTGACCACGAGCGGCGCATTGGTGGCGTGATCCTCCATGTCGCCGGAAAGCGAGTAAAAGTCGGCAGACACCGGATTAGAAAGATGACGGATCTCGGCATCCAGAGATGTAAAAGTTTTTTGGATCGTTCCGAAGCCGATCGCTTGATCGGGATCCGGAGTCAAAAACCGCGCCAGCCCGGTAAAAGCGGGCGTTCCAAGCTTGAGGCTCCGGTAGCACGAAATTCTGGACACGTGGCTGAGCGCAATGCCGAGCATCTCAAAAGCAACCGCCCATGTCGTCACATCGAAATTCGAGTTCGGCACGATGCGCCCCTCATCCTCGATAATACACGGATTATCGTCCGGGCTGTTCAGCTGGATCAGCATCAAGCGCTCGGCATAAGCGAGCGCATCTCTCGCAGCTCCGTGCACTTGGCACGCACTGCGAAAGCTCAGCGGATCTTGAATGCGCTCAGCCGTATCGGCGTCACTCAGCTGGCTGCCCTGCAGAAGCAGGCGGACCGCTCTCGCGCTGTCCGAGGCGCCTTCAAAAGGCCGAACCCTGTGGACGGCTTCATCCAATGGATCCGTGGAGCCTTGGAATGCTTCCAGCGACAGAGCAAAAACGGCATCTGCCGTCGCCAGCAGCTTGCGGCAATCTTGAAGCACGAGCGCCCCGGTTCCCGCCGATAAGGCGTTGGAGCTGACGATCGAAAGCGCGTCTTTTGGGCCCAGCGTCAACTTCTGAAGCCCAGCCTGCATGAGCGCTTTCTCTGCGCTCATCACTTCCCCGCCGTATCGGACGTCGCCTGCCCCAATCATGGCCAGTCCGATATGGGACAGCAGCGTGATATCCGCCGCTCCGACAGAGCCGCGAAGCGGCAAAACCGGATGCACCCCTTTATTCAGAAAATCCCGGTACATGCGAACGACAGCCGGCTGAATGCCGGCGCCGCCGCTTAGCAGCGTATTTAGCCGGACGGCCATAACCGCCCTCACCTGCTCGTCATCGGCCAGAGGCTGGGCACCCGAGCTGTGAGAGTAAATCAAATTACGATTGTAAGCTTCAAAGAAATCTGCCGATATTAATCGGTCCTTGTTCACGCCAACGCCTCGGTTCAAACCGTAAATCGGGATGTCCTTCGCCGCAAGATCGTTCAAGACCCGATGTGCCCGTTCTACGTGCTCCTCCGCACCGGGGTCGAACGAGACAAGCGCGCCATGCTTTGCGATCCGCTCGACCTTGTCCAGCGTTAAAGAACGGCCGTCCAATACCACCGACTCCATCATGCCCCCGTCCGTCTCCATCATGCCCCCGTCCGTCCCCTCCATTAGAATTCCAGAGCTGTCATCCCATCGAAAGCATATTTCGACAGCTCAATACCCATCGCCTTTTCCACTTCAGGATACACGGTCGGATCTTTCACGCTGGAGCTCAGCGGGATGTGCCGTTTGTCTATGGCGAACAAAGCGATTTCCATATCTTCTCGTACAAAACCAACGCTTATTGGAAGCCCCGTTTGCGTGTCGAACGTCGTAATCACATCCGGGAAAGTCGTTAACCGCTTGCCCTTTCCATCGTCGACCGCCATATACTCATTCATGACGTGCAGGACAAGAGTCCCGCCCTGGCCGTCCTCCATCGTGATCGTACCGATATCGAAAGCCCCGGAGTAGTTCACGTTTTTGTTCAAAACTTTACCTCGTCCGAGAATTCTGCCTTTTGTCTCGCGGCAAACCGTGTCCATAATCGCTTCAGGTCCGTCGGCTTCCGCTGCGATCATCGCTTTGCCGAGATCCAACGCGATCGAAATGCCGCCAATCGCGGCATGCTGCTTGATATACGAAGCAGGAATCGGATGTCGTGCCGACGCGATAAAACCGCCCGACATGTCGGAAGCGGTGCGCAAAATGTTGGAAGTCTTGCCGGGAGTGCCTTTGACAACCAGTTCGAGGTATGAGCCGGTGTCCCGTCTGCCCCCGACGACAACCTGGATCGTCTCATAATCGGTGCGGGAAGCAAGCCCCATCGAACCCATCTTGCCTGTCGGATGCGCCCGAATATCGCCTGTAGCGTCAACGACGACCAATCCAAGCGCGGCTGCGGGAAGCCAACCGTTCGTCGTACTGGACATGCCGTTCTGCGGAGTCATTACTCCCACGACTTTGCCTTCAAAACGCTCCATCAACAGTTGAACCGCCTTGATATAGTCGACGCCCCACATTTCCCATTCGGTTCCGGCAGGCGCGCCAATCGCGGTACATGTGATGATTATGGCATCGTCCGGCAGTTCATCTACCGACACAAGCTTCGGTCTTCCGACAGCGACGGCTGCACCTCCCATCTCCAAGCCATGATCCACCCAGCCTCCGCCGCCTGCTGCGAATACCGCGCCGCCTCTTACGGCGGCTTTTACATCTTCTATCGTTAATTCACGCATATAGATAAGCTCCTCTCATTACGCTCCTGTGCGCCATGTGTCTTAGCGAATCAGCGCTGCGCTTCCGTCGCAACGCGGCGAATTCCTTTTTCGCGGATTTCATCGAACGACTCTTCATAACCGGCATCCGCATAACGTAGCACGCCTATGCCCGTGTCGTTATCGAGCGTCGTTTTAAGCCGCAGATCGCTTTCCTCGCTGCCGTCCGCCACAATCGTCACACCTGCGCTCGTCATATAGCCGCTGTATCCGCCGCCCCCGGAGTGAATGGCAACCAGATCGGCCATAGACGAACAGTTCAGCATGGCGTTCAGCAAAGGCCAGTCCGCGATCGCATCGCTGCCGTCCTTCATATTTTCGGTCATAATGTTCGGATGGGTCATTGCGCCCGCATCCAGATGATCCCTGGAGAAAGCGATCGGACCGCTGAGCTCCCCTTTTCGCACCATTTCATTGACGGCCAGCGCAAGTTTCGTCCGGTCGCCATGGCCGAACCAGCCGATGCGCGCGGGAAGACCCTCCACCGGTATGTACTTATTCGCCAAATGGATCCAGTTCGTCACAATGTCATTGTCCTTGAACTCTTCAAGAATATAACGATCGATCTTGCGAATATCCTCCGCATCTCCGGTTAAGGAGACCCAACGGAACGGACCGATTGCACGGGCAAACAGCGGACGCAAAAACCCTTCGGTAAACACGACGATGTCAAACGCATCCTCGACGCCGTATTGCGCGGCTTGCGAGCGGATGTTGTTCCCGTTGTCGAACACGATTGCGCCTTGGCGCTGGAACTCCAGCATCGCCTTCACTTCTTCGGCAATGGAGGCTCCGGACATCGCTTGCAGCTGCCGCGCGTCGGTCTGGCGCAGCTCCACCGCCTGTTCAGATGTGAGTCCTGCCGGTATGTAGCCATACACAAGATCGTGCGCCGACGTTTGGTCCGTTACGATATCCGGAATAATTCCGCGCCGCAGCAGCTCGGGATACACTTCGGCCGCATTGCCTTTCAAACCGATCGATACGCTCTGTCGATTTTTTTTGGCATCCTCCACCCAGGTGAGCGCTTCGTCCAGACTGTCCGTTTTCTTCTGCAAATACCCGACTTCAATCCTCTTGTCGATGCGGGCCTCGGATACTTCGACGCAGAGGATTACCGCACCCGCCATTGTTCCGGCCAACGGCTGAGAGCCTCCCATACCGCCGAGCCCAGCCGTCAAAATAAACCTGCCGCGCAAATCCCCGCCAAAATGCATTCTGGCAATCGATTGAAAAATTTCGTATGTGCCTTGGATGACTCCCTGCGACCCTATGTACTGCCAAGCCGCCGCCGTTAAGCCGCCCCAAATGATAAGCCCCTGCTCCTGATATTTATAGAAGTTTTCGCTCGTTGCCCATCTTCCCACCATGTTGCAGTTTGCCATGATGACCATTGGGGCAAACTTATGGGTGCGCATCACACCGATCGGTTTGCCCGACTGGATGACGAGCGTTTCATTCTCTTCGAGGTTTTTTAACGTGTTCACGATCGCGTGGTATGCATCCCAGTTGCGGGCTGCTTTGGCCAACGCGGCGTATACGGTAAGCTCTTTTTGGTTTTCTCCGTTTTCCAGCACATTCTCCAGCATCCGCAGCAGAGCTCCTGTCTCCAGCCCTTGCAGCGAAGCTCGTTTCCCCTGGCAGCCGCTATTCGCTCCACAGCCAGTCCTCCTTTATTATCAAATTGCAATAACTAGTTTCTACTTAATAATAGCAAATTATCAAAAGCAGTTCACCGTCAACAACGGCCTGTCTGATTAAGTAACCTAATTGAGGCAGCCGGAAAACGGTGAGCAAGCATTCGCTTTCTCGCCCTTTTTGTCGATATCCCCGCCGCTCAGTAAGAAGGTAGCCTCATTTTCCAACCTTTTGACGGTATCCCCGTCGCTCAGCACCACATAGTCTCATTTCCAGTCTTTTGTCGATATCCCCGTCGTTCAGAACTTATTTTCGTTAATTAATGATAGGTGTTTTTGAAAATTGTTGACTTTAAATGGCCGAAATCGCTTTGCATCCAGTTGATCTGACGTGTCAAACTCCACCTGTCTACATCATTACTGCGTGCGTCTGTCGCTTGGGAGAATAAGTGCGAAATTACAACTATTTTCTCTGAATTCGTGCAACTTACCGGAATAATTGCAAAAATACAACTATTTCGTCTCTGTAGTCCAATAAACGCGAGAACTGACGGAATTAGCTGCATATCGTTGTTATTCCCAGCATTCACTGCAGTTCCGCTGTAATAAGTGTATTTTTGCAACCTATTCCTGGGATTGGCTGAGCGAAGGGGATATCGACAAAAGGGATCGAAACAACCACTCCGGTTGCTAAGCGAAGGGGATATCGACAAAAGGACCGAAACAACCACTCCGGTTGGCTGAGCAAAGGGGATATCGACAAAAGGGGAAAAAACAACGTCTCCTATCCGCTGGAAATGGAGACGTTGATGATGATTATGAAGCTTTCTCTGGGGAAATGAGTATGATTTTTCCGTCTGTGAGCTCCAGTTTGACCTTGTTCGTGTCCTTTACATCGATGGATTCGAGGTAGGTTGACGGGACTTGTTGGCGCCCCGCTTTGTCGGGGATGGCGTATTCCACATGCGAATTCTCTTCCGATTGGACAATAATTGTGCGGGTAAAATCTGTCAATTTGGGTTCGCGTGTGGTATAAATAAAATATGAAAATAATTACCTTCTTTAGGCATGAATATGAGAAACTAATTTTCGTCAAAAAGGGGTGTTAATGTGAGCATCCTGAATGCTTTACAGGAGAAAACGGACAGCTCGTATCCGAAGGAACGAACGCTTGCGGATATGATCCTGCAGCTGCCGCAGGATGTTGTGGCCATGACGATAACGGAGCTGGCCCAGCGTTCCGGAAGCAGCACGGCAACGATCTCCCGATTCTGCAAAACGCTCCACTGCCAGAACTTCCCCGAGTTCAAAAGGAAGCTGGCAGCCGAGCTCGCCCAGCAGACGGCCGCCGCCCCGACTCATTATCAGGACATTGTGGCGGGCAATCCTTTGCCGGATATCGTCGCCGCGATTACGGCGAACAATATGCGCTCGTTGACGGACACGACACAGCTTCTGGATCTGAACCAGCTTCGCTTGGCGATTACAATGCTCCATCAAGCCAAACGAATCGATCTGTACGGCTCCGGCACATCGGGAATGGTCGCGCAGGATCTGTTCCATAAGCTGATCCGCATCGGTAAAGCGGCGGCCGCATTTTCCGATCCGCATCTGCAGCTCACGTCTGCTTCTTCCTTAACTCCCGAAGATGTAGCCGTCGGAATCTCTTACTCGGGTGAAACGCCGGAGACGATCCACGCCCTGCGTTCTGCTGCCGAGCAAGGTGCCGTGACTCTATCAATCTCCCGGTTCGGGTCGAGTACGCTCACCAAGCATGCCTCCATCAGCCTCTTTACGTCTTCCTCGGAGGCCGGTATGCGCCGGGGGGATATGGCCTCGCGCATGGCGCAGCTGCATGTCGTGGATATTTTGTTCACCGGCCTGGTCAGCGAGCATTTCGACGAATACGTCCCGCGTCTCGAACGGTCCTTCCAAACCGTAAGACGATACACAGGAAAAAAGGAGCGGAAACTGCGATGAATATTCTTACCTTTGACTCGGATGACAAGCTGAACGAGGCGGCGGCGAACATTATCATCGGCCAAATTCAAACGACTCCGCGGGCGGTTCTCGGTTTGGCTACGGGAGGGACGCCTGTCGGAATCTATAAGGAAATCGTGCGCGAGTTCCAAAGAGACATGTTCAGCTTCCGCCGTGTAACTACTTTTAACCTGGATGAATATGTGGGACTGCCGGTCGACCATTCACAAAGCTATCATACTTATATGAGAAAGCATTTGTTCGATCATATCGACATTCCTTCCTCCCAATGCCATATTCCCGACGGCCATGCGCCCGATCTCCATGAGGAGTGCCGGCGCTACGACGCGTTGATCGAAAATGCGGGTCAAATCGACCTGCAGCTGCTCGGACTCGGCCATAACGGGCACATCGGCTTTAACGAGCCTGCCCATGCGCTTATCCGCGGTACGCATGTCGTGGATTTAGCTGAAGCGACTCGGGAAGCGAACGCCCGTTATTTCGACGCGATCGACGAGGTTCCCAGGCAGGCATTGACGATAGGAGTCGGTACGATTCTGAAGGCCAAGAAAATTCTGCTGGCCGTGAAAGGCGAAGATAAAGCGGAAATTGTGGAACGCGCTCTGAAAGGTCCCATCACGACGGATTGTCCGGCCTCCCTGCTTCAGACGCATCCGAATCTCATCGTGCTGCTGGATTCGGCAGCGGCAAGGAGAATGAAATGAGCGGACAACTATTGATTCATAACGGACGAATCGTAACTCCTAACGGCATGATCGAAAAAGGTTGGATTCGTTTTAACGACGGCATCATTGAGGAAATCGGCAGCAGCCCCGCACACGAAGACCGCGGGACTGCGCATGTGCTTGACGCTCAAGGCGGCTGGGTGCTGCCCGGCTTCATCGATGTCCACGTGCATGGCGGCGCAGGTCACGATTTCATGGATGCCGATGTGGAAGGCCTGAACGAAATCACCCGCTTCCATGCCGCCCACGGAACGACAGGCATTCTGGCGACGTCGCTTACCGCATCCAGAGACGATCTCACCGGGGTATTGGAACGGATCAGCTCCTACATGTCGGCTCCGATGCCATACGCTCAGGTACTCGGGGTACATTTTGAAGGCCCGTTCATCAGCGAAAAATGGAAGGGAGCGCAAAACCCTGCGCATATCGTGCCGCCTCAGCTCGATTGGTTGGAAGATTGGGCGGCCCGATTCCCCGGCATTATCAAAATACAGACGCTCGCGCCGGAAACGGATGGAGCGCTCGACTATATCGAAGGCCTTGCCCGTCATGGAATCGTTCCGAGCTGCGGCCATACCGACGCTACTTATGAGCAGATCACCGCGGCCGCGGACCGGGGCTTGCGGCATGCCGTACATGCTTTTAACGCGATGAAAATCTTCCATCACCGTGAACCCGGAACTGTCGGCGCAGTGTTGACCGATGACCGGATTATCGCAGAGGTTATCGCCGACGGGCACCATGTGCATCCTGCAGGCATCAAGCTGCTTCATTCCGCCAAAGGAACGGACAACCTCATTCTCGTCACCGATGCGATGGCTGCGGCGGGGATGCCGGATGGCGATTACAATCTCGGCGGTCTTCCGGTGCGAATGACTTGTGGCGTTGCCCGCCTGAAGGAAGGCGACAGCTTGGCCGGCAGCACGCTTAACATGATCAGCGCTGTGCGCTTCCTTGTTCGGGAGGTAGGTGTCCCGGTCGAACAGGCCAGCCGCATGGCCAGCAGCAACCCCGCTCGCCAGCTGGGCATCGCCCATCAGACCGGCACGCTGGAAGCGGGCAAAAGAGCGGACATTCTGCTCCTGAACGACGCTTTGGAATTGCAAAAAGTATGGATCGGCGGACGCGAGATTCAATCCTGACAGGGTGTGATTCGCCTCTTCTGAGCCAAAGGGATATCGACAAAAGGCTAGAAATACGACAAAAACCCGTCCTGCCTGCACAGGACGGGTTTTTATCATTTTATTATACCGCTTCGGATTGGGTCGTTTTATTCTTGGCCAGCTTGAGGTAGCCGTATACGTTCTGAAGCTCGCTGTCTTCGACGAAGCGAAGGCGCATACTGTCGGAAGCTTCCAGAATGTAAGACTTAAGAGCCGCAGCTCCGCCTCCGAGCACATAGAAGCACTGGATGTCGGGATACTTTTTCCAGCGTTTGCGAATCAGATCGACGATCTTCTGCGCGGCGCGGCTGAAATAGGTGTCCACGATCGGCCGAATGTCCGCCTGCCTTCGCCGACCCGCTGAATGATGAATTCGTTGCGGCGGATTCTCTGGATGAGCTTCGTCCGGCTCGGGAAGCGATAGCCGTACTGGTCCTCCACGTCCCGAATGATGGCATCGAGGTACGAAGCCAATCCCATCTGCTCTCCCGTGCTGAATTGATTGTCGATGCTCATCCGCTTCACGACCGGAAAATCGGTCGTCAAAGCTCCCATTTCACAAATGCCTATGCACCCGTAATAGAGCTCTTCATCGCGCACCTGCAAATTCTCGTGAGTCGCCATATTGAACAAAGCCGCCGCACCTTCAATGGATATGATCGCCCGGCGGATATTCACGCGGACGGTGCGCCCTTTCAGCTTGGGCGTCGACAAGAAGGTCACTTCGTGCTGCCCAACCAGCCTCTCTTCGAACAGTTGATGGAAACCGGCGTAGGTGCGAACCGGCAAACCGGTGCCGATAACATATTCCACCTCGTCGATCGATTGTCCGGGCTGCAGCGTATGAGCCACGTTCATCACGCTGGCATAAGCCAAAGCCGTAAGCGCAACGATCAGTGCCTGGTCGCTCGTCGCCTTGTTGTCCGTCTCCTCCAGCTCCGCGTTGTCTTGATCCTCCGAGGCGAGAAGCCCGACGAAGTAGCGCTGGCTCTTCTTTTTCAACTTAGGGCTGTAAACCATCACATCGAGCGCCTTCAAAGGAGAGTCTTCCTCCTGCAAAATATGGCGTTCATACCCCGGCGACACAATACTAGGAATAATCACAGGCTCGTTCGAACCGTTGACTACCAATTTAACGCTGTCGTTACCGATATCGATACCCGCTAACCTGATCATAGGGAACCTCCTGACTCTATCCTGCTTATTAGAATATTCTAATCTCTACTAGATACCGATTCGCTTTTATACGACAAATTCCTCTTTTTACTGTAAGCATTCTTGCAAATTTTCCCGAAAAAAAGGATTATGTACCCATTTTGTCGAATTACCTCGGGACGATAACGTGTATCAAGCAGGAGGAAAGTCATGAAATGGAAGCAAAAAAAGTTCACCTTCATGGTGATCCCGGATGCGAACAGCTCGGTGATGCGGTTTCAATTGTCAGCGAGCCTTATCGCGGCCGGAGCGGTAATATTGACGGTTTTGGCAGTCGGTGCGATAGCCGCAATCTTGTTCTATCAGAGCAATACCGGAGAAGTCGGCAAGCTGCAGCGCCAGCTCTCCGCAGCTGCTGACGAGTACGAACAAACCCTCAAAAACAAAAACGAGCATATTAACGAGCTCCAAACGGAAGTCGCCGGACTTTCCGAGCAAGCCAAAACGATCGGCAGTCGAATGAACGACATCAAGAAGCTGGAGTCGCAATTAAAGGATATGGTCGGCATTAAGGACGGCGACTCCTCCCCTTCCAAAGGCAAAGCCGGAGACACGGCAGATGTGTCCATGGACGGCGGCGGAACCGGCGGTGAAGAGCTTCCGGTTACGGATCCCGAAATGGCGATGCTGGTCGATCAAACGCGCCAAGACCTTCTCTCCATCGGGGAGCAGATTGAAGCGCTGCAGCCGGAGCTTGAGCGAACGAAACAAGCGGTAGCGAAGCATCAGAAGTTGCTGCGGATGACGCCCACCATCTGGCCGGCGGATTCCCGCAGGGTCACTTCCCTGTTCGGCGTTCGCACGGATCCGTTCACGGGCCGGGCTACCTTTCATGGCGGACTGGACCTTGGCGGCGACACCGGAGATCCGGTCTACGCCACTGCCGACGGCACGGTCGTTACGGCTGATCGTGAAACCGCTCACGGAAACCATGTCGTTATTGCCCATTCGAATGGAATCAAGACAGGGTACTCCCACTTAAGCAAAATATTGACCGAGGTCGGAGCCAAAGTGAGAAAAGGCGACATCATCGGCGAACTCGGCTCTACGGGCCGAAGCACCGGTCCCCATCTCCATTACGAGGTTTTCGTGAACGGCGAAAGGGTCGACCCGCAGCCATATCTCAAAGCAACCAGAAGGGACAGTTGACCATATGTTCAAAGGCAAAAAAACGAAATTCGATCCCAATATGACGGACACCTTGATCGGTGAAGGAAGCGTGTTCGAAGGGAAAATAAAATCCGAAGCCGGAATTCGCGTGGAAGGCCGGATTATCGGGGATATTGAATCGGCGGGAGATGTTACGGTCGGCGAGAACGGTGACGCCCGTTCCAACATCAAAGCGCGCAACGTTATTTTGGCGGGACGTATAACAGGCAATATAACGGCCAAAGGCAAACTGACGATCAAGGCTTCCGGACAACTGCACGGTAACTTGTCGGCCCTTGAATTGTCGATAGAAACAGGCGGAGTCTTCCAGGGCTCCAGCAAGATGGAAACCAAAGCTTCTTCCGCCGCTGCCGATTCGGCAAACGGACAAACGGATCTCGAGTCCGGGGCCGCTGCAACGTCGGATGACGGTACCGCATCTGTGCTGAAAACTTGGTAGCTTAGGGCCGCTCCGGTAATTGCCGCCGTTCTGCCGTTCGTGTATGATTCTTAAAAGGCAGACAGAATGGCACGCTAACTGGAGTGATGGAAATGGAAGAGTTGAAAAAAGCTTATGAAACACTTGGCTTATCCGAGAATGCGAGCAGAGAAGAAGTCGAGAACCGCTATTTTCTGCTCTTGAAAAAAGCCCGTGCCCAGCAGAATCGCAGCAATTCTAACGACGCGAGCGAAGGTGCCCCTGACCTTGGGGACATTAACCGGGCATATAAACTGATTATCGGCGTGGAAACGGAAAAGGGCAGCACGGAAGCCAAGCAAGGTAAAATCTCTCACTTTTTCTATTACTATAAATTTCATGTGATCGCGGTGATCCTGCTCATTCTGGTCGCAGGCTTTTTCACAAAACAAACAATCGACAAAAAAAACGAAGAAGCGAAGCTGCCGCCGGCCAATCTCTCCGTAACCGCGTTCGGCAGCTTCCTTGCGGCCGATCCGGCTGTGCTCGAGAAAAATATGCTGGCGCTTGTTCCGGAATGGAAAAGAATCAAAACGACCGTTTCTTACGTTCCCAAGGAAATATTGAGCCAGCAGGATATGGCGTTACAGCAGAAGAGCGTGTTAAACCTGATGACCGAAAAGTCGGAGCTCTATATTTTGGATGAAACGAGCTTTAAGTCACTGGTCAATCAGCATCTCTTTCAAAAGCTGGACACATTGGATGGATGGTCGTCCATTCAGGCGCCTCCGGATCGGATACGAGCGATCCGCACCGATGAAGACAGCAAAGAAGAGCCTTACGGAATAGATATTACAGGAAGCCCGGCATTGAAGAGCCTTCAAACGAACGGCGAGCGACAAATTCTTGCGGTACGGGCAGCGAATGAGAAATGGACGGAAACCCGCAAGCTGCTGGAAAAGCTCGTGCAATCCGTCAAACCGCAATAAGCAGCCAATACAGGCATATGCACTGAAGGACAAGAATCAGAGGAATACCGATGACAAACGAACGATGTTTCGTTTTGTGCCGCCAGATTCTCATACCCAGCAGGGTGCCTATTGCCCCGCCTATCACCGACAGAATGAACAGCGTGCGCTCGCGCACTCTTCTGCCGCCTTTGCGGGCTTGCGATTTGTCATGTGCCATCATAAACATGGCGATCGCGTTGATTACAACGGCATATCCGATATAAAAGCGCATCCTCTGCCTCCCGAACTCAAACTTAATCTTTCTATCTTAAAGTGTCGGGGATTGGCAGTCAACGCATCTACTCCATAAAAATAAGTCCTTCACCCGCGGTAACGGTGGAAGGACTTATTTTTATTATGGCTTGTGATGATTAAGGCTTAAAGTCAATATCAGTAGTCTGGAGATTGTTCCATCCTGCAGCGTCCCTTATGAATCCGGCCTTGAAAGTGATTTTATAGGTTTGGCCGACAGTAAGCGCGTCACGGAAATTTAGAGTAACTTCCTTGGCAGGGCCCGTTGCTCTATCCGGAACAACAGAGGTGATCGTTGCATCGTTGACAACAAATGCACCCGGTTGAATACTGACAAGCTCACTGAACTGGACTTTTACCGAGTTCCGAGATAACACCACCACATTCGAAACTGTTGGAACGGTGTTCGCTACCGCTGTGCCTGCGAAAGCTATTTCATCCTTGTCTCCGGCGGTCGTCAAGCCGACCACACCCGATACACGGGCGAGGTACACATGGCTCACCTGGAATAAATTCGGATTACTTTGGGTCGTACGGAACTGTATGGTGACCACATTGTTGGTTCCGGCTTTACGCTGTATAAACGCCTGCCAATTCGCCGTAGACACCGCTGTACCATTGTCTGTAAGGACGGTCAGGCGTAAAGCTCCGACATCGGTATCGCTGATCGCGCGGCTGAAAGTAACTTCCACTGTGTTCTGATCGATGGCACGAAGGCTCTGTAAGTCAACCGGAGTTTCCGGATTGGCAATGCCGCCGAACCAATGTGTGGAAGCATCCATGACATTGCCGGCCGTATCGCGAACATTGGCCACAGTCAGCGTGTACAAGGTGGCGTCCGCTTGAGCGGATGTTCTCAAGGTGACCGTGACACCGTCAGCGTCAAGTACAGCCTGGCGAACCGCGAGTCCTTTATCTATGCTGTAGTTTCCTGTTGAAGTCGCGCTTTGCGGATTTAATTTTTCGCTGAATCTTACGGTCAACGAGGCATCCGCATTGATTTTGAAGAACGTTACCTTCGGTTTGGCATGGTCGTTATTGCCGGTAAAATACAAATCGTTCCGCGTATCCATGGTATTGCCGGCCAGATCTTTAACGTTGCGGACGATCAGCTGATAGGTTTTGCCGTGTGTTTGCTCCGAAGTGGTGAAGGTAACCGTCCGATTGTCTGCAGAAAGCTGAAGATTACGAATGCTCAAGCCGTTGATTTGATAGTTGGCGGCCGTCGTCGCAGATCTCGAATCCACAGCTTCGGAGAATACGACGGTTATAACGCCGTTCGGTGAGCTGACAAACGATTGAACTTGCGGTTTCGTCGTATCTTCCGAGAAGGAGATGTAATTCCAAGCGGTTCCGTCAATAAACAAGGTGTGAGCGACTCCGCCGATTTGCCGGTCGGTCCATAACGTTACCGTCACTCTGTCGGCGCTTAACAGGATTTGTTGGATCGTGAGCCTGTTGCCATAGACATCCCTTAAGGTGAATTGGTTCTTATCCAGGTTATTTACCGGCGTGACCAGGTTCACTTTCAAGGCTGTGGAGGAGAGCGCCTCGACTGAACGGACACGGAGCGGTTCTGTATTGTTCTCTGAATAAATGGCATAAGCGGCTTCCACAAGCAGACCGCGGGTCGCGGCTTCGGTGTAATCATTCAGTCTGGGAATCAAGCCTTGCTCCAGTGCGGCGCTGACCGCGCTTCTGGCCCATTTGGACACTTTGCCGGAAACAAAAACCCCGCCGCTTTCGGATAAGCCGTACGCTCTTATGAGAATTACGGCGAGCTGCTCGACCGTCACCGTTCCCTCCGGATCGAACGCCCGGGTTTTAACCCCCATCATCAGCCGGGCGCGGGTCACGGCCTCAACTTCCTGGAACGACCAACGGGACCTGAGAACATCGTTGTAGCTCGGGAATGATGCCTGCTCCGGCAGCTCCATCAGCCGAAACAGAACGGCGGCGAGCTGCTCCCGCGACATGGACTCATACAAACGCGAGCTTCCGTCCGAGAATCCTGTGAAGATGTTCTTCTGCTTGAGAACCTCGAATTTTTGCTCTGTCGTAAGGTCCGTGGCAGCGGTGGCCGTGAATGGGATACTGAACAATAACAACAGCGCAAGCAGAAACAAGCCGGTCCTTCTCATTTTGATACCTCCTCATTATGATCCGCCTTGAGTATGTCCGTGCTCCGACCGGCGGGTTGCTATTCTTTTGACGTGGGGCAGATACGTTTTGTTTCGGTACTGGAAAAATATTTTAATTTGTGAGACAAGCTGTATCGTTGACAAAGTAAAAAGACCATTCTTGCGTCTCCGAAGAGTTGCCAAGAATGGCCTGACATGGAGTAACGAAAGTTAATCGCGTTCGAATATCCGCAGCAAGCGGCTTACCGGATTCCACGGCGAGTGCTTTCTTTGTTTGGCTATTTTTTTGCCGTTACCGAGCCGAAGCCAGGTCGTGAAGCGGCCGCTCTCTTTCTCTTGCAGACGAATTACCCGCGCGCCTCGGGGGTACAGCCACGGCGCGTACGCATTATAGCCGGTTGACCTTCCGTAACAAAGGCGGATTCCGTGAAGCTCTCCCCAGTAATCATTCGAATGATCATGACCGACAAACGTACCCATTATGCCGCCCTCTTCAATCATAGCCGCGAACATTCCCGAGTTGATCCGGGGCGAACCCTCTCTTTCAAGCCGATGCCCGTAGCAAACTTTGGTTCTCCACACTTCTTTGTATTCGGGAATGGAAATATGAAAGAACGCTAAAGCAGGCACCGGCAGCCCTTTATTCTTTTCCTTCAGCTTACGGGTTTGCTGCCTGAACCAGTCGATCTGATCCTTTCGGATCCAATCGTATCCTTTAACTTTGGGTATCTCGCAATAGCTCCCGCTGTCGAGAAAAAAAAAGCGCAGCCGCCGGCCGATTCCCGCCGCCCAGCAGGGGCACGACGAAATTTCCGGTTCCGTGATGCTCTGGAGGCCCCGTTTCGGCAATTGTGCCTTTATGCTCCAGCTGTACCTTCATCAGATCCGCTCTTGTGACTGCGCCTTCGGTATCGTGATTCCCGAACACAACCGCCCAGGGTATCCCGCTTCGCTCCGCTACGGCGACCGCCTCACGGAAAGACCGGCGGGGATCGCTGCAGTGCAGACTCTCTATTACGTCACCGGTGAATACGATGAGATCCGGCTGCTCAAGCTTCAATACTTTTTCCATCAAAGCCCTGGTTTTCAGATCGCGCCGTCCACCATCCTGCCAATGGAGATCTGTAAACTGCACGATCGTGAAGCTTCCATCCGCACGAAATCGCAAGCTTTTACTCATTGGGTTACCTCTCGATATGATAGCTTTTAGTCGGTTTTTAAGGGAACCCCCTGCGGCATCAAGTCCTCAATGACCTTCCGCAGCTTGGGCTGTTCATGAATTTCCTCGCTAAGAATGGCGATCATTCCGCGGTCTTCGCGGGTGCGAATCAACCGCCCTATTCCTTGCTGCAGCCGAAGCAGCATATAAGGCAGATCCACCTCTTCATACGGTGAGGCCGCCGCTTCACGTTTAGCCGTAAACACCGGATCTTGAGGAGGAAAAGGAAGCGACCAAATGATCACGTTCGATAGCGACGGACCCGGGATATCAAGACCCTCCCACAAGCTTACCGCACAAAGAACGCTGCTTTCATCGTTCTGGAAGGCGGCGATGAGGTGGCTGATTTCGCCGTCTCCTTCAAACAAGAAGCGCAAGTCCGCACATTCCGCAAAAGAAGAAATTGCTTCTTTAAATCCGCGCAGCTGCTCTTTCCCGGTAAATAAGATAAGCGCCCTGCCTTCCGTTCGTGCCAGCTGCCGTACGGCTGCTTTCATTTTCTCCGCGAACGATGCGCCGTAAGGCCATTCAGGTGCCGTAACTTCCATCCGGTTCCTATAATCATATGGAGAATCCACGCTGAAGGATACGTAGCGTTCGATGCCGAGGCTCTCGGCCAGATACGTGAATGATCCGTTCACGGATAATGTTGCCGATGAAAAGACGACCGGCATATTCAGCGCGAATACCCTTTCACGCAGAACCTCTTTAACGGCCCTCGGCATGATGACCAGAGTGAGCCCGTCATCGCTCTCGGCAGCCCAGCAGATCAACGTGTCCGAATTTTGAAACAGGCTGAGAGCCTTCTGAATCATTTCCAAGTGCTCTTCGACAATGCGAAGGTGATATTCGTTCAAGGTGTACAGTTCGCTCTCAAAAACGAGCTCTTCTTCGATCGCCTCAATGACCTGACGGAACAGGCGCACCTGTTCAAACAGCGCATCGTTCAAAATAATCTGTTTGCGATCGGAGCCGGGTATCGGCTTACTTTGGCGGGATAACGTCTCGAACAACAATTCGCTGCGTTCGATCGCCTCATCGATCCGCATGGCGAGCGACTCGCGTATTTCACCCCTTAACAAGCGGGTTATCAATTCTTCAAACACCGTATGCTTCAGCCGATACGTTAACGCCTTCTGAGCAGCGCCTTCCAGCAAGTGCCCTTCGTCGAATACGACCGCGCAATGATCGGGCAGCAGCGGAATCTGGCCTTCACGCTTGCGCCCCTCATATGTCCACACATGTTCCATATAAAAATCGTGCGAGCAAATGATCAGATCGCCGGATTTCCTGTAGTGTTCACGGGATAAAGTCTGACCGCAGCGGTGTCTTTGTTCGCAAGCGAAGCAATCCTGAAAAGGATCCCAGCTCACCTTGTTCCATTCATTATCGTTCAAATGCGGATATTGCTTGCGATCTCCGTAAGCGTAGAACGATTGCAGCCCTTGGTATTGATGGACAAAGTCCGGCAGTTCCTCGTGCAGCGTCCTGTAAAGGTCCGGATCCTCATCGCCCTGCGTTGCGCTGTCCAGCTTGACCAAGCATAGGTAACGATCCGCCGATTTCGCCGTTCTGGCGTCAATAGCCAGACTGAGATGTCGAGCCAGCTTGGCCAGATCTCCTTCCGGCTTGGCCAATTGTTCGATCAGCGATTCGTCCGCACAGGCGATTACGGCCGGTTTGCGGGTGTACCTGGCGTAACAGATCGCATACAACAAATAGACAAGCGTTTTACCCGTTCCCACTCCGGCTTCGGCGAAGATGGTCTGCTTCTCGGCAAACGCTCTCTCCAGCTGATAGGCCATATAGATCTGTTCGTCACGCACTTCGAAACCGGCTTCCGGCAATATATCGTAAAAAACATCGGCGACCCATTCTCCAACCTGCTGAAGAAAAGGCCGGGCATGATCGTATTCAAACGGATACCGGTTCATTATAATTTCTGCCTCCACTCTACTCACGCAATGCGTCCCTCAGCTTGCTGGACATGTTGGCGCTTGAGCCGTTCAAGTTCAACTGCAGCGCTTTTCTTGCTTTCCGGAGCTCGTCCTTGAGCTTTGCGTTCTCGGCTGTTAGGGCTTCGATTTCTCCATAGGTGCGAAAAGCGATTTCCATCTCGGGTATGCCCAGCGAGCGCAAATGACGGTCAATGCACTGAGCCGCTTGGTCCCGGATCGGGCGTCCCCGATCAAACCAGTTCACTTCCACAAAAGGGTAAGAGGCGACATACGCCCCATCGAATATGGCGGTTGTATGAAGGCACTCGAGCAAGATGTGATCCGAAGGGCATTCGAATACATTTGCGAGTTCCTCAATCAACGGCTTACTGATTGTAATGATTAGTTCCGGTGTAACTCCCCGGATCAGCAGGTGAGGCATGACAGTGACACTCCTTCGATGTTCGTCCGCTAGCACGCGGAGAACAGCGCCGAACGCAATGCCGCCGGAAAGGCAGCCGCGACGGCGCTGATTTTATTTTGGCCGGATAATGACGCTGACAGCCTATAAAACATACAACAAAATAGCGAAGAAATGCATCACCGAGCCGGCCAGCACGAACAGATGCCATACCGCATGATGATACGGAAATCCCCGCCATACATAGAACACCGCACCGCCCGTATAGAGAAGCCCTCCGATGATGAGCAGACGAATGCCTTCCGGCATCAGCAGCACTTGAAGCGGCTGCCACGCGAAGACGATCAGCCAGCCCATTGCCACGTAGAATAAGGTCGAGAGCACCAAAAACTTTTTGGTGAAAAAAGCTTTAAACACCACTCCGGCGATCGCCAACCCCCATACAATCCCGAACAACGTCCAGCCTAACGGACTCCGCAGCGTAACAAGCAGCAGCGGCGTGTAGGTTCCCGCAATAAACAAGTAAATACAGGAATGGTCGAATGTCTCGAACAAGTCCTTCACTTTGCCTTCCGGAAACGCGTGAACGAGAGTAGAGGCGGTATAGAGAAGCAGCATCGTCACTCCGTAGATTGTAAAACTGACGATGTGCCATACCGTGCCCTCCATGCTGGCAAACACGATCAACAACACTAACCCGGCGATACTGAGCAGAGTCCCGAGCCCATGCGTGATGGCGTTGGCGACTTCTTCTTTTCTCGTATAAACATGTGTATCCGCCATATTCACGCCCTCCTTTTGAGCAATTTCAAACTAAGCAGGAAACCGAACGCAGCGACAATCGCCATAATCCTGTACAGGGCGCTGCCTCCCCATTCCTCGATTAACCAGCCTCCGGCCGTTGAGCCGATAATGCCCGATACGCCGAAAAACATAACCGTAAGCATCGTCTGGCCGGTAGACTTCCACTGTTCCGGTACGATCGAATATAAATATTGCATACCCCCGACATAGAACAGCACGAAAGTTACGCCTTGAAAAACCTGCAGGGCGACAAGCTCGTAAGGATGCTGCGCAAATGACGACAGCAGGAAACGGAGCGCGTACATGCCCGCGGCGAACGCCATGAGCAATCCTTCCCTGCCCGGCTTGATCAATCGGGAGCTTATAGCGAAGAACAACGTTTCCGTAATGGTCATGACGAACCAGGATATACCGGTTAACCGCACATTGCCGCCGAGTTGCTCCATATATAAGCCCACAAAAGTGTCGTTCATCTTATGCGGGATGGCCACAATGAGCACGATCAGGAAGAATGTCAGCGTATGCGATTGCAGAAAAAATTCCTTCAGATGAGCGAACAGCGCCGGTTTGGCGGAAGCTTTCACGTCCGTGAGGCCCATACAGAGCAGCAGCGCTGTCGTACCGAATCCAAGGAAAATCCACGAGAGGCTTCCCATCCCGAAGTGCTGCATGCTATAACCGGCGAGCAGCGAAGTGACGGCAAAGCCCATCGCCCCGAACATCCGGACCGAGCCGAAGCTCACGCCTTCCCGCTGCGTGGTTTGAAAGTTCAGACTCTCCACCAAGGGGTCCGTCGGAAGATAGAAAATGTTCATAAGCGCTACCAGGACCACCAAGCTCCACAGGTGAGAGGTTTGATACATGACTGTCCCTATGATCACTGACGCTGCCAGAATGATCAGCAGAACTTTTTTGATCGTACGGTACTTGTCGCTGACCATTCCCCATAACGGCTGGGAGACGATGCTGATCAAGCTGCCCATGCCGAGCATGAAGCCGATGTGTGTCTCGGCAATGCCGACGTGAGAAGCGTAAATCGGCAGAAAAGAGATAAAAAGCGAGAATAGAGAGAAGTAGAAAAAATTAAAGCCCTTCAAACGCAAAATAATCGACACCATGCGACTCCTTCGACAATGAGACCTATCTTGTTATTCTAACGCAAACAAAAAATCTTTTCATCCGATGCGATCGGTTGAAAAGATTTTTGGCTTTTCCGGATAAGTTCAACGCTCCATTAAAGCGGGCTCGCTCTCACTTAATTTTTGCATTTCATCAAGCTTCTCCCACGTGTTTCCCGACCCGAGATAGGTTAGAGAAAGCGGACCCTTGAAGCCTGATTGCCTGCACAGCTCGATACACCGGCGGAAATCTTCCTCCGCGATAATACCATGTTTGTCGGCCGATGCTTTGGCATGAACGGTTTCCGCATATGGCATGATTTCGGCCAGTTGTTCATACTTGTTACGCTTGAAGTTGCCGAAATCCACAGTCAAGCCGATCTTGCCGTGGCACATGCCGAGCAGCTTCAGGCAGTTCTCTGATGTGGACAGAAGCTCTCCCAGATTTTCCGTCACGACGCGCACCCCCGCGTCTGCACCGTACTCCGCAAGCTCGCAAAGTCCGGCCGCGGCCTGCTTCAAGGCAGCTTCATCATGAGCCGCCGATTCGCCTGCCGGGATGCGGACACGTTGAAAGCCTGCTTTAGCGGCAATGTCGATCCACTGCTTGTAAAGCTGCAGATCGGCATGTGTGCGCAGCGGATCCGGCGTCGACAGGTCGCCGAAATCGAGCAGCAGCGACGCCGGCTGCACTCCTGAAATTTCCGCGACATTCTTAAGATCGCGCAGCGCATCTTCCGATATATCGCGAAGATGCACATACGCGAGCTCCAACGCTTGATAAGATTCCATACCCATTCTAACGATCAAGCCGAGCAGCGTTGTCGCTTCCGGTCTGTGTTCTATCTCCACATAGTTCCTCTTAGCCTCTGTATCCCATTCGATCAGCCGTAAAGGTCCAAGCTGCCGCTCGAACGACCAACTGTTTAACGATAGTTCCATTGCAATTTCCTCCTTGCCGTCATACACCCTTATGTTTGGGGAATTACCTGCCATGGCCATGGGCCGGCGTCCCAACCGGAAGTATGGCCGCTGTTATAAGGTTCGGCGGACTTGCTTAGACTGCCGAATCCCGCGTCCACCCGGTCTTTATATTCCTTGCGCTTCTCAGCCGTTTGCTTGAACTGCTTAAACCCTTTGGCATCGCCACGCTGCTTGTCCAGATACGGAGAGAGTTCGGTCTCTGCAAAATCAATCGGCCGGGGCTCCCGCAGTATTTTCAGCTGCTTTATATTCGTCATAGACATGCAGGTTATACCCCTTTCCCGGCGGAATCCCATGAATCAAACGGTTTATCGTATGCACCACATAGGTTAGACCAAGGCTTGCCGTCAGAGACAGCCTCCGCACTCGCATATTGTCGCTGCTCCGCGGACTGATATCCCATATTTGAATGAAGAAGAGTTTCGTAGGTTTTGTCATTTGACGGATTATAGATGTCATGCTTGCTTATGGTGGGCATGTACGGATTGTGACGGATGCTCATTCGGTACCAACTCCTTGACGAGATATCATTTTTTACACTGTACGAGGTAAATTCAATCAATAAATCTCGCTGATACAAAAGAAAAAGCCAGGCATTTGCCCGGCTTGCACATGAAACGAAGATGGGATTACAGGAATGGATGCGGGTGCGGATTGAGTTCATCGCTTGAAAGCAAATGCTGCGTAAATCCAAGTTTCATTGGAACTGTGAGCACCCTTCCCAAGCCTGCTAAGCGTTTAAGGTGATGCCCGAACGTCATCGGCAGCATTCCCGGGATAATGACTTTCACGCAATGCAATCCGTTTCTTTTCGTTTCCGCCGTTGTTTGATCGGCAACAATAACATCGAGATTTAAGCGGTGGAACAACTGAAGAAGCGACTTCAAGTCTTCCGTCAAATCCGAATTCCAGATTCGTTGTTCGAACTCGCCGGCGAATGTGCAAAGCGGCCGGTTTGGTTCCAGCAAAAATCGCAGCCGCTCCTCCGCTTCCGGCATCGTGTACAACAAGGCATGATCCGGCATCTCGCTTACAAGATACGGATCATCAAGCATTTGAACATATTCCTCGCGATTGCTCGCAGACATGTAGTCAAGGTACTTGGCGTGGGCGGCCAACTCGAAAATCGCGCCTTTGGCCGCTCGTATCGGATCCAGGTGAGCACCGGCGGCACAGATCAGGTTGGCACCCGTCAAATTCTTGTTTTTGGCCAATGCCAGATGCTTGGGATGCCGTTTTCCATCGTTGTGTTGAATAGAAACAATTCATATCCGGCGACTGCCTCCAGCCGCTGAATCATAAGGAGCAATTCCGAATCGTGAGCGGAATACGGGTCAAGCCTGGGAACCGGCAGCTGCGCATACCAGGTCAGCAAGAAGGAATCCCGCTCCACCACTTCCAGCATGCCGTAAAATATGGCTTCCTCCAAGCTACCGCCCAGCGCGCAGCCGTTCGAACCTTCGGCAACAAAACTGCCGCCGAAACCTGTGCTGTAATAAGCGAGCTGCTCCGGCACAAGTATGGGACGGTCCTGCATGAACGAGTAACCCCATACCCATTTCATGGGAGCACAAGCATCGAAAGGTTCGAACGGAAAATCAGGCAATGCATACTGTTCTGCAGAGTAAAGCCCGACCGTGACGGGGTTAAGCGCTTTGTCCGCAAGATTCTGATAAGAGTCGTAAATACCGGCCCTCTTTCCTCGGGGCGTCATTCCGCAGTATCGTTCGAGTCCTTCCAATACGGCGGTGAACTCACTATGTTTATAAGAATGCGAGCGACCTGCCGTCAGCTCATTGCCTAATACCGATGGCAAACTCACAAGAACATCACAAAATGGAGATAAGGGATCAGTCGTTTTGGTATTCAGCAGGCCGGTCCTGTCATCCCAGTAGTCTTTTAGCAATGTTTCCGCCAACCCTTCCATCGACCGGCAGCGATAGGTATCGGAACCGATCTTCGGGCTTGGGTTAAGCGAAATTCGGGCTGCTTCCGACGTATCGATGGGTATTCCTCCGCATATTTCGCATAACGGATCGGGCAGGAATGAATGCAGTGAGCTGTTCAACGAATTGAGGTCCACAAAATACATACGCCCTTCCGTATGAGTCGGAGCGCCTTGGAACACTCTCCGCACTTCAGCACAGATCAAGCAGCTCATCTGAATCAATCCCCAACGCGATGCCGCTCGATCTTGTTTAATGACCTCGTCATTCATTAGACTCATTTGCAGATCCACACTAATGTCCCGGTTTCGCTCTGCCATAAGGCGTCTCATATCCGCGCAGTGAGAGCAACCCGGATTGCCCGGCCGGACCAACGGACCGACTATGCCTTCATTGTTCACAACAGTACCGCTCAACCAAGGAATGCCGGCTTGCCGCAACACTTTTTCAGCTTCCAGATGATCTGACGGACGATACTCTTCATTCAGAACCAAACAAATTTTCGCCGCCCTAGGAATGCCAGATTTGATCCCCTTTCGGCGTATCAGCTGATATGAACCGGACAGCTCTGACAGCTCTGACAGCTCTGACAGCTCTTTATATACAAGGTCTGCTAGCCGTCCTTTACCGATAACCGCAACAACTTCATGCACACAGAATTCCTCCCCCCGCAAACGGATAACTACATCCATCATATGTAAAATAAACAAGATAAAGCCCGCCTCCCAATGGAGCAGCGGGCTAGTATCAGTATGGGGAATTTGCCGTCACGCTTCAGATGATGATACTTCTTGGCGGTTATGTCGATCGAGGCAGGCTTTGCAAATGCAAGATTTGTTAAGCAGTTCGGGCGGGACGAGAGCGAATAACTTCTCCGGGAAATTCTCTTGGGTGCACCAACATGGCTCCGTGTCGGCCGATAGATTTCCGCAGTTGTTCGTTTGGCCGCAGATCGGGCAATTCGTCACTTTTGCACCTCAGTTGCGGTCGTCAGCCGGGTATACGAGCCTGATTTGCCTGCGAGTCTCATCCATAATTGCCATTGCCTTGAGAGAGTTTGCCCAGGAGTTCGTTGAAGATTCCTTTTGTCCTCGTCCGATGAGATCGATAAACTCCTGAACCTCGTAAAACATACTGTCCTTGTCTTGCGTTCTCGTCAAATCCTCGATTGTTCCATCACGGTATTGGAGTTCTACTTTTGTCGGAATATTGATTCGATCAATCCGGATCGTTCCGTTCTCTCCTTGGATTTCAGCGGGCAAATAGGAATTCGCTATTTTCGAATAAAGGACAGCCGCGTCGAACTGTTCGTATTGAAGAAGTACGCTTCCTTGACCGTCAACACCGGAGTCAAGCATCACGGCGTTGGCCTGAATACGATGCGGCTCTCCCAGCAGGACGACAAGGGGGTAGATGCAATAGACGCCCAGGTCCATCAAAGCTCCGTTAGAAAACTTCGGATTGAAGGCGTTGAGAACAGTGCCTTCTTTATAAGCGTCATAGCGGGAAGAGTATTGGCAATAGCTTGCAAAATAACGCCGGATCGGTCCGATCTTGTGCAGGTTTTCCTGGATTGCGCGGAAATTGGGAAGCAGCGTGGACTTTAACGCTTCCATGAGCAGCACCCCGTTTCGTCGGGCCGCTTCAATCATTATCCGGAGCTCGTATGTATTGGAAGCGATCGGCTTCTCGCATAAGACGTGTTTACCGTGATCCATGAAGATGATCGCTTGCTCCGCGTGATAACAGTTCGGGCTGGCAATATATACGGCATCCAGCTCCGCGCTGGCCGCCATTTCCGTCAAATCCGTAAAAATATGCCGAATACCGTGCTTCGCCGCGAATTCCCGCGCCCGCTCCTCAGTACGTGAGTACACCGCCGTCAGGGCGAATTCGCCCGAGTCGCTAGCAGCTGCAATGAGGGCTTCAGTAATCCAATTTGTGCCAATAACTCCGAATCTGATAATCTGCATAATCTTCCTTTCCAACTGCTCATCGAAATATAGTCATGTACCCATTATAATCCACATTGCCTTTGATCCGCCTTTTGTCGATATCCCGTCGCTCAGACGCCAGCTCGTCGTCCAGTACCTTTTGCCGATATCCCGTCGCTCAGCAAGCGAGCTAGCTCGTTTCCGCCACCTTTTGTCGATATCCCGTAGGCTCAGACGCCAGCTAGCTGGTTTGAGATCAATCTGAGCGAGCGGGATATCGAGCAAAGGGCCTGAAATGCGCTGCCTGAGCGAATGGGATATCGAGCAAAGGGAAGTTAAGGACTAAACAAATCCAACTGCGTCGGCGGCGGTGCGATGTCCGGTGTTTCGAGCCCTAGCATGGTCATCAACTCTTTGGCATTGCAGGCGGCATGGCCGCCTGAATTATTGTTGAAAATTACACAGATTTGTTTGGTGTGCTGCTTCAATTGGTCGATGTGCGCGGTCCACTCGGTTAACTCCTGTTGGTTGTATTGATATAAATAGCGGACTTCACGCCAATTCGGTGCGCTGCTTTGATTCCAACCGGACACGTTGCGCCCGTGCATGCGAATGATTGTCACTTCAGGATCCGTTGCCTGCAGTACTGTCGGTACGGATCCGATTCCCGCCTGCGGTTCGTCGCAAATGCTGTGAATCCATCCCTCCTCCTGCATGAAAGCCAACGTCTTCTCCCTGTATTCGGGGGCAAACCAGCTTTGATGCCGGAATTCCAAAGCGCAGGGTATGCCGTCCATCCGCTCTTTCGTATCCCGAAGCGTTCGAACATTTTCCTTCGCGCAATCGAACCAGGGCGGGTATTGAAATAGCGCCGCGGTTAATTTACCTGTCCCGACAATCGGCCGTAACGATTCACGGAAAGCAGCGTACATTGCGTCAGCATTGTCAGCACTAACCGCACCTCTCTGATGACCCGTCATCCCCTGAAAAGCTTTGACGATAAAGCGGAAGCTGTCGGGTGTTTCCGCCGACCAGCGGGCAAATCTGTCCGGTGTTTGTATCGCGTAAAAGGTGCTGTCCACCTCCACAACCGGAAAATGGATGCTGTATTCGCGCAGCTTGTCCTTCGGGGATGTGCCCTGCGGATATAAAGAGTCATGATCGCCCCATCCCGCCAACCCGACGAGAATCATCATGGAGCCTCCTTCTACTATTCCTTTGTGTCCAATATACACCAACCCGCCGGTCAATGCCCATAACCCGGCTAAATGTGTATTCCTTAATCCCTTCACACGAGTACTCGCTGCACGTACGGGTAATAAAAAGTAAATCGTATGGAGGTGGAACATATAATGGAAAAACGCAGACTCGGAAAAACGGATATGGATGTATCGGTAGTCGGCTTCGGCGGTTATGAAATCGCAATGAAAGGCGAGAACAAAAACAACGAAGATGTGTCATGGCTGCTTAACACGGCTTTGGACCGCGGGATGAA
Organism: Cohnella kolymensis; assembly: GCF_000829465.1. Taxonomy (GTDB): domain Bacteria; phylum Bacillota; class Bacilli; order Paenibacillales; family Paenibacillaceae; genus Cohnella; species Cohnella kolymensis. The sequence goes on from NZ_JXAL01000004.1 coordinate 102,168, forward strand.
TGTTATTGATACGGCGTCGTCTTACCTGGCCAGCGAAGCCATGATCGGCGAAACCGTGTCTCACCGGAGGAAGGACTTTTATTTGTTCAGCAAATTGGGAGAAGGGCAAAGCCGCGGTCTTCCTTATCCGGACTGGGATGTGCGGAATGTACAGCCGAGTATAGAGCGATCTTTGAGAGATTTGAAAACGGACTATGTTGATCTCATGTTCATTCATAGCTGTTCGGAGGCGGTACTGCGGAAAGGTGAGTTGATTGAAGAATTAAAGAAACTGAAAGAACAAGGATTGACCCGTTATATCGGTTACAGCGGAGACAGTACGGATGCGCTTTATGCGATCGGGACGGGAGTATTCGATGTCCTGCAAACGTCTCTTAATCTGGCTGACCAAGAGTCGGCAGACTTGTTCTTGGACAAGGCCGCAGAGCGAAATATGGGCCTCGTGATCAAGCGCCCGCTCACGAATGTCGTCTGGGAGCGCCGCGGCGCGGAGAATGCTCCGGAAGATTATGTGAAAAGACTCGAGAAGCTTGACTATCCGTTCATGAATGAAGGCTCGGATAAGCTGATCGAAATCTCCCTTCGTTTTGTGCTCTCCTTCCCTCATGTTCACATGGCCTTAACGGGAACCGCCGACAAGGAGCATTTCCTGCAGAATATGGAGTACGCCGGCAAAGGCAAGCTTAGCGACAGCGATTTCCAAATGATCCGCAACCGCTGGAAAGTAATTCACGAGCCGGCTTGGGCTGGGTTGAAGTAAAAAATGATTGATAAGCGAAAGGCCGCTGATTCGAAAGCTGATCAGCGGCCTATTTGATATGCAAATTTAGATGATAAATTCTAACTTATAACCCGCTTCCTCCAACAAAGAGACCAATCCTTGTTCGCCCGGCATGTGCATGGCACCGACGGCTACCATATACGTGCCCGTTTCCCCATTCGATAAAAAGCCGTCGATTTTTTCGGCGATCTCTCGGTTGCGCCGGATGAGAAAGCTGTTGTCGAAATCTTTGAACAGCTTGCCCATCGTTTGCTTCCCTTGCTTCACATACTCCGCATGCAATTGATCCAGCTCCGCCGGTTCCCCCGCTGTCCACAAGTCCAGCAGCCGATCGAGCCCTTCGGCAGCCTGGTCTGCATTGCCGATGGATTGATGAAAATAAAGCTTCTGCAGCTCACTCGAGAAATGATCAAAGAGGCCGATCTGCTGTTCCACGCTCTCCAGCTCTATGACGGTTTTGCCGTGTTTGTGCGCCTGTTTGGCTATGTATTTGTCGATGCCGTCTGTATTCATATACTTCATTGCCGGCAAAGCTTCCAATGTCATCGCCGCATACCAAGGCTCGTATTTGTCGAATAGCGCTGTACCTGCGCCCATCCTCTCTTTGAGCACTTGACCGAACTTGACATAATCCTCAGACGATACATGATCTTCTAAAGAACTGCCGTCTGTCAATAGAGCAGCTTGATTTACAAGCTTCATAGCTTTGAATTGGTTAACCTTGGTCAAATCCAGTTCCAACGCGACATGATCCGATTCGGCGATCGCCCGCTGCAGATCGTAATCAAGAGGATACATCTCTTCTGTTGCCACATGAATCGTACCCAGCAAATACCCCGCATTGCGCCCGCCCGTTATTTTCCATAAAAACCCCTTTGAACCGGGCTTCTTTACCGCGACTGAAGCCATTTGGGATTTCGCTTGGGCATTGGAGACCGCGGCCTCCGCAGCTGCCGCCGGCAGCTGATGCCTGGGCTCGTTCCCGGGGCTGCATGCCGTCAATCCTGCTGCTAACAGCAGCAGCAATCCTGCTATCCGATGCAGGCGTTTTCTCACCTTGTCTACCCCTCCCAGAACGTATCCGTCTATTACAACACAAAACAGAGGCCGAAGTTATTTACCCAGCAGGCCTTTGTTTGAATCGGCGAAAATATGAGAATTAGATTATGATTTCCTAATAATCCACAATTAGGAAGGGTCCAGTCCTATAATTCATAACTATGTGCTACGTAACCACACGGTTACGAATTTACCCCCTGGGAGGACAAATGAAGAAATCGTTATTTGCAGTAATGTTATCCATGTCATTGGCCGCAGTCTTCACATCCGGTGGACAAGCTTCCGCCTCGACTCCTGCGATTCAAATCACAGCCGGCGTAAAAGTAAGCTCTCCAACGCAAACGTTGCAAAGTCAAACCACCTATGCCAAGCAGGTCGTCACTCTCGTCAACAGGAATCGTGCAAAAGCAGGTCTGAAGCCGGTAACCCTTTCCACTAAACTTTCCGCGGTGGCGAAAGCCAAAGCGATCGACTTATACACAAATGACTACTTTGACCATATATCGCCGATATACGGTTCCCCGTTCAAGATGATGAAAGCCTTCGGAATCACCTATAACTATGCCGGTGAGAATATCGCCAGAGGGCAAAAGACGCCCCAAGCGGTCGTTACGGCATGGATGAACAGTCCCGGTCATCGCGCTAACATCATGAACAAGCATTACAAATATATCGGAATGTCCTATTACAAAGGCGGCTGGGTACAGCAGTTTATCGGCTAATACAAAAGGGGCTGTCTCAAAAGGTCATAAACTGACCTGAGAGATAGCCCTTCTTTTTTTTGCGCATGAAAAACAAAAAGAAACCGCATTTTGGTAAAATGGAAGTACCAGCAACCATCCCCAAAGGAGCGATTTCTTTGTACATTCAATATACCATGGACCAACTTACCCTGCCAATGGATCTTGAGGAAGACATCCCCGAAAACCACCTCGTGCGAGTCGTCAATGCAGCAGTAAACAGGCTCAGCGACAATATCTTCGCTTCCGCTTACCCGGGCGGCGGCCGGGACAGCTATCATCCCAAAA
>NZ_JXAL01000005.1 GCF_000829465.1 Cohnella kolymensis
GTCGAGGCTGTAAGGCGGCTGAACCGCCTTACAGAGAAAATCCGCTCCCGAGGCGAGTTGTAAGGCGGCTGAACCGCCTTACAGAGAAAATCCGCTCCCGAGTCAAGCTGTAAGGCGGCTGAACCGCCTTACAGAGAAAAATCCACTCCCGAGCTCAGCGTAAATCGACAAACCGGCCTTACAGAAAACGCCGCAAGCTAAGTAAATAGCATGCGGCGTTTGAATTTTATTCGACCAAATCGTCTATCTCCGTCAAATTAAAAGTATAAACTTGCTTCTCGTCTACATGATACACGCTGAGCAATTCGAGATCGGCGTCGTAATTCAGCAATCTGCAAGGGATATTCAATTTGATGCCTCGACCTTTGTTTACGCTTAAACGAATGAGCTGTTTACTAATAATATACGCGTTAAAGCGGTTCTCAAGAGAGCTCGATTCCGATGACGTCTGGCCGCCGGTTGTATTCAACCTTTTCATGCAACAAGCCTCCATAATAACATGATCCTAATCGTGATGATTGCAATAATATATGCTTGCAGCCCAATGTGCCGCTATCAGGCAAAAAGCCCTGAAGATTAATGGATATGGAGCATATCTTATATCGCAAGATACCTGCGCCGAGCAGAGCGGTTAAGGAGGTGGTAAGCATGGTAAGCGTTATTCCGCTTCAAATCGAAGGCCGTACTGCAATCGGTGTCGAAGTTCTTCTGCCGAAAACCACACTATTAGCCATTACAGCGGGTGAAGGCTATATCATGTGCGGCGCATTGGATGTACAGTTGCTTAATGAACGGCTTAAGGACCGTGAAATTATAGCAGGCCGCGCAGTAGGGGTGCGCACTATCGAGCAATTGCTGAATGCGCCGTTGGAATCCGTCACCGATGCCGCACGAGCCTTAGGAATAGCTGCAGGCATGAGCGGAAGAGAAGCCATCCTCATCATGGCGGAGACGGCTTCTTAATCGGACAAACAGCTTTATTATTTAAATAATTGCTTAAGTTTTTCGGCGTAAGGACCCTTAACGATACCCTTTTCTGTAATGATGGCTGTAACGAGCTCATTGGGCGTGATATCGAATGCCGGATTGTAAATGGAAACCCCTAAAGGTGCGGTTCGTTTACCGAATCCAAGGGCGATTTCATCCGGATGCCTTTCTTCTATCGGAATGTCGGCGCCCGTGGGCGTCGACAAGTCGATCGTTGAAAGCGGACAAGCCACATAAAAAGGGATATTGTGCGCTTTAGCCAAAACCGCGACACTGTAGGTTCCGATTTTATTAGCGACGTCACCGTTAGCGGCCACGCGATCGGTACCGACGATCACAGCCTGTACCCATCCTTTGGACATGACATGACCGGCCATACTGTCGGTGATCAAAGTAACATCTACCCCCGCCTGATACAGTTCAAAAGCTGTTAACCGAGCGCCTTGCAGCACGGGCCTGGTTTCATCCGCGAATACTTTCAGCTGTATGCCTTGTTCCAGCGCCAAATAGAAGGGGGCAAGCGCTGTACCGTATTTCGCCGTTGCTAAGCCTCCGGCATTACAGTGAGTCAGAACGCCCATACCGTCAGAGAACAGTGTCAATGCATGTTCGCCGATTAAACGGTTTGTTTGCTCATCCTCAGCGTGAATCTGCTTTGCTTCCTCGAGCAATGCTTGAACGATCTCCTCTGCAGTCAAGCCAGCTTCCGCGAATGATTGGGCTCGTGCTTTCATACGGTCAAGCGCCCAGAATAAGTTGACGGCTGTAGGTCTGGAAGTAGCCAAATATTCAGCGTGGCTGACGACTTTCTCAGCGAGCTGCTCCACGTTTCCCTGAAATCCGAGAATGCCAAGCACAACACCGTAGGCTGCTGCAATTCCAATGGCAGGGGCTCCGCGAACTTTAAGCTCCCGAATCGCTTCCCATACTTCCGCCGGTGTGGTAAGCCGCAGGTATACGGTTTCCTCCGGCAGCAACCTCTGGTCAAGCAAAGATAAATAATCTTCCGACCATCTGAGCGATTGCAGGACTTCAGATTTATTAGTACCTTGTTCTGTGCTCATGCTGAGGCTCCTTTCAATCCGCCCACAATCAAGCCAAGACAGCGGATTCGGCAATATCAATCATTTCCTGAATGGACATAGCTTTCCGGTTGCTCATCATCAGAGTTTTGCCGATAGACAACGCCATCCGCTGCGCTTTTTTACGCACCTCTGGATCTGGTATTTTATCGATATCGGCAACATGAGCCAATCCGACGATACGTCTTATCATTTTGGCACCTGTGAAACCGAATGTGTCTTGCAGCAAGCGATGAATATAAATATCTTGATAGCCGGGCGTCTTCGACATTCTATCGACGCCATGCTCATTCCATAGTGTACGGAATTTCCGTTCGAACGAAGTCCAAATGTCATGTACCGATTGTATGAGATAATTTCTGCGTTCTTTACGGGCGGCGGCATCTTCTGACCAGTGCTCTTGCGCGGCATAATTAAGCAGCAGGTTGGCAAGAACGGCGCCGATATCAAAGCCCATCGGGCCATAATAAGCGAATTCGGGGTCAATGACTTTGGTCGATTCCGGCGTAATGAAGATACTTCCTGTATGCAAGTCCCCATGCAGCAACGCTTGTGCTTGGGTTAGAAACTTTTCTCTCAGAAGAGCTGCTTCCAAATGAAGCTCAGTATCCTTCCAAAGCTGTGCGGCATCTTCACGAAGATGTTCATCAAAGCTGTTATTCGGCGAATCGATGTAAGGATCGTCAAAGATCAAATCCTCAGTGATTTTGCATAGCTCCGGATTGGAGAAAGAACGCACAAGTCCTTTCTTTTCTTGTTGATTCATACCCAAATCCGACGTGAAGAACAATGTGCGGGCCATAAATTCCGAAATATCTTCCACGAACTTCGGATAGATCCCGCCTTCCATGAGTCCTCGGCGCATGATGACGTGATCGCTGAGGTCTTCCATCACGGTCAACGCAAGATCATTGTCGGTCTTATACACTTGCGGGACAAGCCCTGGAGCCAGCTTCCCTTGTATAATCAAAGATTCGCTTTCGATCCGTGCCCGATCCAAGGTGAGCGGCCAAGATTCGCCGACGACTTTGGCATAAGGCAAAGCTTGCTTAATAATAACCCCGGCTCCTGTGGCCGGCTGGGTAACGCGAAAAACTAGATTTAAATTGCCGTCTCCGATCTCGCGGCACGCCAAAGGATCTTCGGTTGTAAAAACGTCCTTAATTGACTTGGCGAGCTCGACGGCTTCTGTCTCTGATAAAGGATGATAATGACTCAAAGCTGATCTACCTCCAGTAGAGGGTATATGACTTCTCCCGTTTGGGGCGGGGTATCTTTCGATAGTATAAAGCAATTCAACTAGAGATAAAAGTAGTACAAAAACCCTGCTTTCCATGTTGGAAAGCAGGGTTTAAGAAGGATCTCTTATCGTATAGATACGCTGCGCAATGAGGACTCCCGTACGACAAGCCGATGGGGGATGATTTGCCGGGATGTAATGTCTTCCTGTTGGATCATCCGAAGTACCATTTGGGATGCCGTATACCCCAGTTGGTAGGTTCCGACATCGACACTGGAAATCGGAGGCATGGTCAGTTCCGAGAGTGCGATATTGTTAAAGCTGACAATGGCGACATCGTGCGGAATGCGATAGCCAAGCTCGGCCAACCCTTTGAGTACCCCGAATGCCACTACATCATCGATTACAACCAAGGCTGTCGGCGGTTCGGGCTGCGACATAATGGATGCCATTGCTCGATAACCGCTCTCCAGCAGAAATTCCCCTTCAACAACCCATCCTGTTTTAAAAGGAAGCCCAGCTTCGGACAGCGCCTTGGTATAACCCGCCATCCTGTCTTGCGTCATCGCCAGACTTGCCGGACCGCTGACGAAGCCGATTCGTTTCTGGCCTTGGGCAATGAGATGATTGGTTGCGTCATAAGCGGCTTGAATATTGTCATTATCCACGGATGGGACGTTTTTATAATCCAGGCTTCGGCCGATCAACACAAACGGCATTTTTTCTTCACGCAGAAAATGAATGACCGGGTCGGATGAACGAGAGTACAGAAGCAGTAACCCATCAACGCGCCCGCCGCGTACAAGCCGCTTCACGGTATCCAATTCTTCCCGCTCATTGCTTCCTCCTGCCATCAGCAGGTCATACCCGGCCCGCGTGAGTTGGGCAAGCACTCCTCTTATCAATTCATAAAAGAAGAAGTTAAGCAGCAGTTCCTCCGCAGGTCGAGGCAGGATAACGCCGATCGTCCGGGTTGTTTTGGAAACGAGACTCTTGGCCATCATGTTCGGATGATAACCGAGCTCTTCCATTACTTCACGTACCCGTCGACTCGTTTCAGCGCTGATACGGGGGTGTTCCGCAATAACTCTAGATACAGTGGAGGGTGAAACTCCGGCTTTTTTGGCTACATCTTTAATGGTTACCGACATAGGGATATATCGTTCCTTTCATGAATTCGGTTTCATTGTGCCACACATGGCACTTCGTAACAAGCGAAGCGATTATTTGAAAATGGAAGCAATTTGAAGATAAAACCAAATACTTTCGGAAAAATAAGCAGATATCGATTGTGCAAACGATTTACTTATTGTTCAAATGGAGTATCATGGAAATAGGTTAAAAAGCGCTTACAAACGTTTAAGAAGTTCGTATTTACCGGGACAACAGCAATATGTATGCCGATTTATGAAATGTTGTACAAACGTTTGCACAACATTTTGCCGCAGTGTGTTAAACCGGTAAATGTTGCATTTCGAATCATTGTGGCGCCTTTAAAACTATTTACTTTCAGAGAGGGGTTCTTAAGTTTCATGCAAAAATCTAAATTTCTAATGTTGTCACTAGTGGTAGCACTGGTATTCGTTTTGTCTGCTTGCGGCAGCAAAGGTAACAACGAATCCTCCCCAAGCGCAAGCGCTCCTGCTGCCGAAAGTCCGTCTGCTTCTGCATCGGCATCTGCTTCTGCGCCGGCGGAAGAAGAATTTAAGCCTGAAGATGGCGCTAAGTTGGTTGTATGGTACTCCGCAAGCGAGAAAGCGCTGATTGACGAAGCTGCAAAAGTCATGAAAGAAAAATATGGCGTTGACGTTGAGTACCAAGATGTCGGTCCTGACAAATCAATCGAGAAAATGATCACCGACGGTCCGGCAGGTGTTGGAGCGGACGTATTCCTAGCGGTTCATGACCGTCTCGGTGCAGCTGTTCAAGCCGGTGTCGTTCTTCCGAACGATATTCATGAAGAAGAAACGAGAGCCAACAACTCCGACAAGGCGGTCGAGGCTTGGACGATGGACGGTATGATGTACGGTTACCCTCTGTCTGTAGAAACAACCGCGGTATTTTACAATAAAGACTTGATCCCGGAAGCTCCGAAAACATGGGATGATGTGATCAAGTTTGCCAAAACGTTCAACGACACAAAAGCTAAAAAATATGCTTATATGTGGGAAGTCGGCAACGGTTACTGGAGCTGGGGCTTCTTCGGCGGATACGACGCATACGTATTCGGCAAAGACGGAACGGACGGAACAGATATCGGCCTGAATAGCGCAGGAGGCGTTGAAGCGGCGAAGTTCTTCCAAAGCCTGAAAGACATCCTTCCGATCAAAGCGGCCGACATCAAATCCGACATCAAAACCAGCCTCTTCAACGAAAGCAAGCTGGCCATGAACGTCAGTGGACCTTGGCAGACGGGCGAATTCAAGAAAAGTGTGAAAAACCTCGGCGTAGCTGAGTATCCGGCTCTGCCGAACGGAAAGCCGATGATGCCGTTCTCCGGTGTTAAAGGTTTCATGATTAACGCGAATTCTAAATTTCCAAACGCTGCAAAGCTGTTCGCTCAAATCGCTTCTTCCGAAGAGCTCCAAATGAAAAACTTCGAATTGTTCGGAAGCCTGCCTTCCAACAAAAAATGTAGCTGCCAGCGAAAAAAGTCAGCACAGATCCTTTTGCCAGCGTATTCCTGAAACAGTTTGACAACTCGACTCCGATGCCTAAGATCGCTGAAATGAACTCTTTCTGGGGTACACACGAAGCGGCGCTGTCTTCCCTCTGGAACGACAAAGCCGATGCTCAGAAAACAATGGACGATTGGGCTAAGAAAATGAAAGACTCCATCGCAACAGCGAAATAATTAATATTTTTATACCAAAAGATATACCATTCACCCGCCGGCTAACGGCGGGTGTAATGGCTTAAGGAAGGAGAAGGATCAGCTTGAAGCGACATGCAGCCGTGGCGGGGTGGCTTTCGGCATTGTGTATGGGATTAGGGCAGTGGTATAACCGGCAGTATGCCAAGGGAGCACTGTTCCTTCTTATCCATGCGGCCGGAATTTACCTGATGACAACAACACTGATCCCCCATCTGAAAGGTCTTGTTACCCTGGGGGACAAAGGCCAGCATTTGGAAAAAGTAGGCAAGGTATTCAAGAACGTTCCGGGAGACCATTCCGTCTTCATGATGATTTACGGGGTTCTCGCCGCGCTTCTCCTTATTTTCTACGTATTTCTCTATGTTCGGAATATCCGCGATGCCATTCAGGTGGGCCGAAGACGGGAGCAAGGCAGGGATCCGCAGAGCTTGGGAAACAGTTTGTTTCCTTGGATGCTCTTGGCGTTTCCGATCATCGGCGTGTTGTTCTTCACGATCATGCCGATCGTGTTTACCTCTCTGATCGCCTTTACCAACTATGCATCGCCGAATCATATACCTCCCAAGAATTTAGTGGATTGGGTCGGACTTGCAACCTTCGATAAACTTTTTAACCTGAACGTTTGGAGCAATACGTTTGGCGGAGTTCTGACCTGGACGGTGATTTGGGCCATCACGGCAACGCTGACCTGCTACTTCGGAGGCATACTTGTCGCACTTCTCATTAATCAGCAGGGGATCAAATTCAAAGGTTTATGGAGAATGCTGTTTATCGTCCCGTATGCCATTCCCCAATTCGTTTCTTTATTGATCTTGAGAAACATGCTTAATGAGAAATTCGGTCCAATCAATCAATATTTCCGCGTTTTCGGTCTTGAAGGTCTTCCGTGGCTGAACGATCCTTTCTGGGCGAAAGTATCGGTTATCGTTGTCAATATGTGGCTCGGGATTCCGGTCACGATGGTATTGGTCATGGGCATTCTGACGACCATACCGAAGGACTTGTATGAAGCGGCTGAAGTGGACGGAGCATCCTCTTGGATGAAATTTCGCAACATTACGATGCCGTTCGTACTGTTTTCCACCGCTCCGATATTAATTACGCAGTTCGCAGGCAACATCAACAACTTTAACGTCATATTCCTGCTGACCGGCGGGAATCCCGCCACGATGGCTTACAACAACGCGGGAGAAACGGATCTCCTTGTAACCTGGCTGTACAAGCTGACTCTTGACTTCAATCAATACAATATCGCGGCCGCTGTGTCGATTCTCATTTTCTTGTTTATCGCCACTCTCTCCATTCTGGTTTATACGAGAACAAGATCTTTCCGGGAGGAGGACATGATCCAATGAAACCGCGTTTGGTATTCAGTTATCTGCTGTTGATCTTGATCGCATTGGCTTGTTTTTATCCTGCCATATGGACGGTTCTGTCTTCTTTCCGGGAGGGCAACTCCCTTTTCAGCGATACTTTCATCCCGAAGAAATGGACGCTTGAGCATTACCATGATCTGTTTGTTGTCAGGAGCGACAGAGCAATCCCTTATGCCACGTGGTATTTGAACACCTTGAAGGTTGCGACGGCCAGCATGGTGCTGGGAACGCTGCTCCAGTTGTTGACGGCTTATGCGTTTTCCCGTTTCCGTTTCAAGGGTCGCAAAACTTTGATGACATTTGTTCTGATTCTGGGTATGTTCCCGGGTTTTCTGAGCATCATGGCGATTTTCGTTATCCTTAATACGCTGAATTTGCTCGATACCCACTGGGCGCTTATTCTGGTTTATTCCGCAGGAGCAGCGTTGTTCATGTTCGTGGCAAAAGGTTTCTTCGATACGATTCCGCGAAGCCTGGAAGAGGCGGCACGAATCGATGGAGCAAGCCATATGACGATTTTCACCCGAATTATCCTGCCGTTGTCGAGACCGATTATTACTTATATCTCGCTTACGACTTTCGCAGGCGCGTGGGTGGACTTTATTTTCGCCAGATCGATTCTTAGAACCCCGGATCAGTGGACGTTGGCAGTGGGCTTATGGAATATCATCGATGCCTACAACAGCACGGAATTCACCTTATTTGCTGCAGGGTGTGTACTTGTCGCAATCCCGATTACAATATTGTTTATGTACACGCAGCGTTTCCTGGTTGACGGATTAACAGCAGGTGCGTCCAAAGGATGAGTGGTTTCAGACGAATCGTCTCGGTTGTTTGCGTACTCGCATTGGCTTCCGCTGTTGGTGCCTGTTCGGGCTCTAAGGCCAAAGAAATATCGGCGGAGTCGAACGTTTACTATGAAATTTTCGTTCGATCATTCGCTGATTCTAACGGTGACGGCATCGGTGATTTCAATGGCATTACCGCGAAGCTGGACTATTTGAATGACGGAAAGCCGGCAAAGGGCAACGATTTGGGTGTGGACGGCATCTGGCTGATGCCGATCAACGAATCGCCATCCTACCATGGCTATGACGTAAGTGATTATGAGAAGGTCAATCCGGATTACGGTACGTTGGAAGATTTAAAGAAGCTGACCGAAGAAGCGCACAAGCGCGGTATCAAGGTCATCATGGATCTGGTCGTAAACCACACCAGTTCTCAGCATCCTTGGTTTCTGGATTCTGCCGCAGGCAAGGACAACCGCCGTAATTGGTATATGTGGGCCGAGGATCAAGGTCGCGAACCAACCGGGTCGAGCGCCGCAGGGGCCTCGGAGGCGTGGCATCAGAAGAACGGCAGCCACTATCTGGGCATTTTCTGGGACGGTATGCCGGATCTGAATTTCGATGAGCCGGAAGTCCGCAAGGAAATGATCCGGATCGGGAAGTTCTGGCTCGATCATGGAATCGACGGTTTCCGGGTTGATGCGGCCAAGCATATTTATGAGGATTTGGCGACGGACAAGAACAAGAGGAGCATGGACAAAAATCTGGCCTGGTGGCTGGAATTCCGCCAAGCCATGCAGCAGTCCAAGCCCGATGTTTATATCGTCGGCGAAGTGTGGGATGCGACGGCAAGAGTAGGGCCTTATTTGAAGACAATGGATTCCGCGTTCAATTTCGATTTGGCGAGCACACTGATCGGAGCCGCGCATAATGAGAATTCGTCGAACCTGGGCTTCACTTTATCCCGCATACATGAGTTCTATAATAAATCGTCGGACGGCAAGTTTGTAGAAGCGCCCTTCCTGTCGAATCATGATCAGACTCGGGTGATGACGGCATTGAGCAACAATCTCGATCACGCGAAAACGGCCGCGGCCATGCTTCTCACAATGCCTGGCAATCCGTTCATCTATTACGGCGAGGAGTTGGGCATGAATGGAACCAAGCCTGATGAGAACATTCGTGAGCCGTTCCCGTGGAAGCGCACCCCCGGCGCTCCGGAGGAAACGACTTGGGAACCTGCCGTATACCGAGGAGACGGTTCCGTATCGGTTGAGGCGGAAGACGAGTCCCCCGGCTCTCTTCTGAACCGTTACCGCATGCTGATTTCATGGAGGCAGATGGATGCTGCGCTGAGAAGTAACGTCATCGGAGAGTACAAGGTCGATAATACTTCTGTCATGGTTTACATTCGAAGTGCAGGCGAGGAACAACGGTTAGTGCTGCATAATCTGTCCGGCAAGCCGCAGACCGTTCCATTAGCGGTCGGCAAGAGCAATCCTGTTAAATACGCGAACATTGTCTTTACGACCGATGAAAGGGCAGAGCTCGCTAACGATGAACTTACACTTCCGCCTTATACAACTGTCGTACTGAAGCCATAAAGACAAGCAAACCCCGATAACCGGACCCCCTCCGGTTATCGGGGTTTTACGTTTCATACTCGAAATCAAAACTGTAAGTCGGCTGAACCGCCTTACACGGTGGAAATCTGCTGGAAGTCGAGCTGTAAGGCGGTTTAACTGCCTTACACGGTGGAAAATTACTCGAAGTCGAACTGTAAGTCTGCTGAACCGCCTTACACGGTCGGGATTTACTCGAAGTCGAACTGTAAGTCGGCTGACCGGCCTTGCACGATGCAATTTTGCTCGAAGTCGAGCTGTAAGGCGGCTGACTCCCGCAGTTGGTGTATCGACAAGCCTCAAACCAAACGTACGATGGCGTAGCCCAATGGCGGCAGTGAAACGTGGAGTTTGCGGACGCGAAGCTCCGCTTCTCCTTCGCCGAACACCGTCGTCACGGAAGCCGGTTTTACGTCCTTCGGCATCGCAACCGAAATGGAGCTCTTACGTTTGCTCGCGTTGAATACCGCCACGAGCCGTTCCCCGTCGGCTTCCCTCGTGTATGCCAATAGATGGCTGCCCGCTTCGGCGGACAGCACATTAAAGCTTCCGTCCCGCAGCGCCCGGTGTGAGGAGCGCAGCGTCACGAGCCCTGCAAAAAACTCGAACATCTCATGATCCTGCTGCTCAGGATCCCATACCATACACTTGCGGCATCCGGGATCATGATCACCGTCCATGCCGAATTCATCCCCGTAGTAAATGCACGGGGTGCCCGGCATTGTGAACTGGATCGCGGAGGATAGCCGGACCCGCCGCTTGTCCCCTTTACTAAGCGTCAGCAATCTCGGCGTGTCGTGGCTTCCCAGAAGGTTAAACGCAGCTTCCGTAGCCTGCTGCGGATAGGCGGCCAGCAAATAACCGGTCAAATCGGCGAACTCCCGTGCATCGCGTGTGCCCCGCACGGCGTAATCGAGAATGGCTTCCGTTAACGGATAGTTCATAACGGCATCGAATTGATCTCCGCCGAGCCAGGGCTGGGAATCGTGCCAGATCTCACCCAGAATATATGCTTCCGGATTAGCCGCCTTCACGACGTCGCGGAAACGCCGCCAGAAACGGTGATCCACCTCGTTCGCCACATCAAGGCGCCAGCCGTCCACGCCAATCTCTTCAATCCAATAGCGCGCCACCTTGAGTAAATAATTTTGGACTTCGGAATTTTCCGTGTTCAACTTAGGCATATGGGGTTCGAACGCAAACGCATCGTATGTAGGAATGCCATCCCGCACTTCCAACGGAAATTCACGCACGTGGAACCAGTCGGCATAGGGCGAATCCGCACCTTTTTCCAACACGTCTACGAAAGGGGCAAAAGTGCGGCCACTGTGATTGAATACGGCATCCAGCAGCACTTTGATCCCGTGTTCATGACACTTGTCCACCAGCTCCTTCAGCTTTTCATTGGTACCAAAGTGCGAATCAACCTTCAAATAATCCTCGGTATCATACTTATGGTTCGTCGTTGCCTGGAACAGCGGATTAAAATATATCGCATTGATTCCCAAACGCTTCAGGTGGTCCAGATGATCGATGACACCCTGCAAATCTCCACCGAAAAAGTTGCTCGGTGTCGGCTCCCCGCCCCAGGGCAGTACGCCGACCGGATCGTTGAATGGATCTCCATTCGCGAATCGTTCGGGAAAAATCTGATAAAAAACCGCATCCTTTACCCAGGCGGGCGGTTCGAACACATCGGCAGGATTCAGGAAAGGGAACTCGAAATACAACGAATGAATGGGTTCCTTGTCTTGCAGTCCCTGCTCATTCAGCCACAAACGCTCCTCTCCTCCATGGAGAAGAAAACCGTATTTCAACCGTCGGAAAGCAGGACGCACCTGACCTTGCCAATAGTCGAACAGCGCATCCTGAGCGAATATTTTCATTTCACAAATATCATAGCCTTTCACGTGCCAGTTGTACTTATCGCCGTGCAGAAGCTCTACCCGGTCGACGTCTCCTCGTTTCGTACGGATGCGGATGTGAACGGTGTTCCGGTCATACGCGTAAGACCAATTGTTTTTCGGACGATGATAAATCGCTTCTTTCAGCATGGACAGATCTCCTCCTCGAAAGTGTACGGCCGCTCTCGCACCGGAGGCATTAAAAAAGGCACAACCCCTGCGCGACGCGCTCCGAGGTTGTGCCTTACCGGTCAGGTTGGGCAGCATGGCCTTCAACTTATAAATAAATTATATCGCAATGCGAACCGATTGGGAAGCTGTGCCATCTAACTCTATAGAAATAAGAAATACCAACGGATGAGAGGAGGGTTCCCTTGTCGGATCTGTCTTGGAGTACGGATGTGCAACTTGCCGTTGCGGGTGACCGGGACGCTTTCGCCAGGTTGATTCGCACGATGGAGAAGGAGATGTATCGGCTGGCATGGTCCTTATTGCATAGAGACGAAGATTGCGCGGACGCGATTCAGGAAACGATCCTGAAAGCTTATCGCAGCCTGCCGAGTCTCCGTGAGCCGGCTTATTTCCGCACGTGGCTGTTCCGGATTCTGATCCGCGAATGCCAACAGACGTACCGGCGGCGGAAAAGGATCATACCATTCGATAACCTGCCGGAGAGCGGAGAAGTCGCAGCGGGAGCGGACATGGATTTGCGAGAAGCGGTGAACCGCTTGCGGGAACCGTTGCGAACACTCGTCAAGCTTCATTATTACGCGGACCTGCCTCTGAATGTGATCGCCGTCATGTTAAACGTGTCGGAAGGCACGTTGAAATCAAGACTTCACCGGGCCAGACGGCAGCTGCTGAAATGGCTGGCAATACCAGACGAAAGGAAGATGGGATATGAACGACGTTGAATTGGATCGGTTGCTGCGTGAGCAGGCGAATCCGGGCGCGGCAATTCCAGCGAAAGTATCGCAGCGCATCGAACAAACGCTGCACACGCTTCCGAACCGGGAGGCAGCCCGTCGGCGATTGCTGATGAGAAGATGGGGTTTCTCTGCTGTGTCGGTTGCAATCCTCGGAGTGGTGGTTGCCGTACTCGCTATGTTTTCAACACCGGAAATGAAGTCGGCATTAAACAGGGTGCCGGTTATCGGTTCACTGTTGTTCAAGGGCGACGACAAGCTTGGGCAAAGTGTGACCGACCAGGGCATCACTTTCAGCATCAGTCGCGTCATCTATGACGGATTTGCAATGTCCATTGATTACGCACTTCAGTCGGACGAAGAAGTGAAAGGAACAGGTTTGGATTTCAAAATAAAAGTGGATGATCTGCTGATCAATAAGTATGATAATGACCCGAAGTATGTTCATTATCTTCACATTAATGACAGGCGACTGGACAGCCGGAATCATGAAGGGGTAATCATGATCAAGCTGGACCGCTATCGTCCGGACTCTTTTCATATGCAGCTGGAGGTGACGAAAGTCGGTGAAACATCGGGCAATTGGGATTTTGCGCTGCCTGTGACCACAACCCCCGATCTGTTTATTAAACCTGCTCTGAATAAAATTAATGATCTGTTATCTATAACTCTGGATAAAATTATTTTTTCCCCTTTAAATACGGAAATATGGGGTGATTATGACTTTCAGGATGCATCCGGAAACATCGTAGTAGGGTTAGAGGTGACGGATGATACCGGCTATATTTACGACTCCTCATACTTTTTCGATGGGCGGTTGCATGTCCGTCATTTGAACCCCAAAGCGCGGCAGCTTGTTTTAAAGCCGTACTACTACGACAACGAGGGAATCTATAGAATCGAAAACCCGCAGTATATTCGCCAGACGCTTCAAAAACCTCCAACGGCAGCCAAGCCATTCGTCATCTCCCAAACGGGCGGCAACAAGCTTGTGGTTACAAGCATAGAATATTTGGAAGACCGGTGTATCGTGCATTATCATACGGAAGGATCCAACCCGTCGATTCAGTCAATTTTAATTATTGAGGACGAAAACGGGGAATCTATGTATGCGGTCTCATCCACAACACTTGATCATTCAGGCTCTGAACATATAAAAGAGTTCAGAAGATTCGCACCTGATGACAAAATTACCTTCCTGACTTGGCCGGTTCCGCCGATCACCTACATCCCTGACATGGAGATGCGAGTCGACCTCCCTCAGTAACTCGTATGTTATAATGGAGGAACTGGGTTGGAGAGGAGTCGGTGGCGAAAAATGGAGCAGCCGATCGCATTAAGGGAGTGGGCGGCGGCGGTCAAAGCGCTCGAGGAGGGCCGTCAGGTCATCGTGCTGCGTAAGGGCGGCATCGCCGAGGAAACGAAAGAATTCAGGCTCGAAAGTCCGCAATTTTATTTGTTTCCTTCCTTTGAGCATCAGAAACCGCATCTGGTCAAAGACGAGGCAAGAGAAGATGTTGTCACGACACAGGCGGAAGCCGCCGGTCACCCCGATACGGTAACCATCACATCATTCGCGGAAGTGTTTGAAGATATAGAGATAACGGATGCGGATATTTTAAAAAGGTTGGATCCTCTCCACATTTGGACGGAAGACTACGCGGAAGAACGGTTGAAATGGAAAAGAACAAAGCCCCTGCATGTGCTTGTGCTTAGAATGTACAAATTGACGCCCCCGGCCGTGCTGCCGCTGCGGGAAAATTACGGAGGCTGCAAGTCCTGGCTGCGCTTGGAGGATGAGATCGCCTCGGAGCGCGCAATCCCGGTACTCAGCGACGATGAATTCAATAAGAAAGCCCGGCAAGTCAGAAATGCCATAGAAGGTTTACAGCTATAACTTATTTCCGGACCTTTTCTCGAGTGGGGAAAGGCCCGGTTTGCTTTTTTCATGTAAGTTTCATAAAATTGGTGTTGAGAATCACTGAGAATCAATTTAAAATGATTATAAATAAGGAATTCGTTTTTTGGCGATTGGTGTAACGGAATTGCCGCCATAACAAGCCAATCAACGACTTTCTCATAGAGACCTGGAGGTAAGACAATGTCCACTCAATTTGAAATTCGCGGACTGAAATCGTCCATTGAGGGTAAAGAAATATTGAAAGGAATCGATCTGAAGATCCAAGGCGGCGAAGTTCATGCCATCATGGGTCCGAACGGTACCGGTAAAAGTACGCTGGCTTCCGCATTGATGGGCCATCCTAAATACGAAGTCACTGAGGGTGAAGTGACACTGAACGGCGAAGATGTATTGGAGATGGGAGTGGACGAGCGTGCGCGTGCCGGCTTGTTCCTTGCCATGCAATATCCGAGCGAAATTACCGGCGTCACGAACTCTGACTTCCTGCGCACCGCTATTAACGCTCGCCGCGGCGAAGGCAATGAGATTTCCCTCATTAAATTCATCCGCCAAATGGAAGGAAAAATGAAAGAATTGGAAATGAATCCGGAGTTCATGCACCGTTATTTGAACGAAGGCTTTTCCGGCGGTGAAAAGAAACGTAATGAAATTCTGCAAATGATGCTGCTTGAGCCGAAGCTCGTTATTCTGGATGAGATCGACTCCGGATTGGATATCGACGCCCTGAGAATTGTCGCTGAAGGCGTTAACGCTATGCGGAATGAAGATCGCGGCTTCCTGATCATCACTCACTATCAGCGCCTGCTTAATTATGTGAAGCCGGACCATGTTCATGTCATGATGCAAGGCCGCATCGTGAAATCGGGGGGACCTGAGCTGGCTGAGCGGCTGGAAGCCGACGGTTATGACTGGGTTAAAGAAGAACTGGGCATTGTCGACGAGACCGTCGGCCAGGCTTAAAGAGACAAGGGAGGTTAAGCAATCATGAGTACACCGACCACCTCTTTTGGCCGGGAAGCTGCAGCCGCGATCGCCCGCAGCAAGAACGAGCCGGCTTGGCTTGTCGCTTGGCGGGAAGAAGCAGGAGATCTCGCGGTACGGCTCGAACTGCCGCGGCCGGAGAAAATGCCGCTGACAAGATGGACTTTGGATCAGTACGGAACGCATCGTCCCGGACAGCAGGTCTCTTCAGTATCCGATCTGCCTGCCGTTATTACCGCACTGCTGCCGGAGCAACACACCGGCGCGCTCATCGTGCAGCACAATTCTTCCGTAGTATACACCGGTCTTTCCGATGAATTGAAAGCTCAAGGCGTGGTGCTGACCAGCATGGAAGAAGCGGTTCGTACACACGAAGAGCTGCTTCGCAAACATTTTATGACCGCATACGCCAGAGATGAGCATAAGCTGTCCGCTGTGCATGCCGCGCTCTGGAACGGCGGCGTGTTCCTGTATGTGCCGCGCAATGTCGAAATTGAGCAGCCGATTCAAGCACTGCTGTTCGTTGACGACGCGGAAGCGACTTTTATGCCGCACATTCTCGTCATTGCGGAAAGCAACAGCAGCGTTTCTTTTGTCGAGCAAGTCGCTTCTTCGCTGGGCGAAACATCTGCAACCCTTCTGCACAACAGTGCAGTTGAAGTTTTCGCCAAAGCCGGCGCTACCGTTCGTTATGCCGCAGTGCATCATATGGATGCATCTGCAATAGATATTGCATACAGACGTGCAGTTCTAGACAATGATTCCCGAATAGAATGGATTGTCGGAGACTTGCACAATGGGAATACTTTGACGGATACCAAATCGTTGCTTAAGGGCCACGGAAGTACCTCCGATTCCAAAATTATTTCCGTAGGAACGAAGAACCAACGTATGAGCCTTACAACGCAAGCGGTGCATATCGGTCGTTCTTCCGAGAGCGACATGGTGACTCGTGCCGTTATGAAAGAAGAAGCCACAGCGATTATCAACGGGATCACCAAGATCGAGAAGGGCGCAACCAAGGCCAATGGACAGCAAACGGAGAAAGTTCTGATGCTGAGCCCGAAAGCTCGTGGAGACGCGAATCCGATTCTGTTGATCGACGAAGACGATGTTAAGGCAGGTCATGCCGCAAGCGTGGGCCAGGTCAACGCGGAACAAGTTTACTATTTGATGTCTCGCGGAGTTTCCCGCCAAGATGCGGAGCGCCTCATCATTCACGGGTTCCTGGACCCCGTCGTTTCCGAAATTCCACTGGAAGGGTTGCGCGAGCAGCTGCACCGCATCCTTGAAAGAAAGCTGGGCTGATTATGGATCCCAAAGCGCTTAAAGCGGAATTTCCGATCCTTCATCAGGATATTAACGGACATCCGCTCGTATATCTGGATAATGCGGCCACTACGCAAAAGCCTCGTGCGGTCATCGAGGCCGTCAAACGTTATTACGAATGGGACAATGCGAATGTGCATCGCGGCGTGCATACACTCGGGTCGAGGGCGACAGATGCCTACGAAGGCGCTCGGGACAAAGTGAGGAAGTTCATCAACGCAGGCTCGAGCAGCGAAATCATTTTCACCCGGGGAACGACTGCCGCCCTGAATCTTGTTGCTTCGGGCTATGCCCGTCATCTGCTCGGTGAAGGCGACGAAATCGTCATTACACCTATGGAGCATCACAGCAACCTCATTCCATGGCAGCAAGCCGCGAAAGCAACGGGCGCTACATTAAAATACATTCCGCTGCAGCCAGATGGTACAATTAAATTAGCGGATGTTGAGAACACCGTTACTGAACAAACTAAGATCGTGGCGATCACCTATGTGTCTAACGTATTGGGCACGATCAACCCGATTGCAGAGATTACTGAAATCGCCCATCGCAAAGGCGCCGTCATCGTCGTAGACGGAGCACAAAGCACACCTCATATGAAAGTGGACGTGCAGGCTCTGGATGTGGATTTCTACGCTTTCTCCGGACACAAAATGCTCGGTCCTACCGGCATTGGCGCTCTGTACGGCAAGACCCGCCTGCTTGAGCGCATGGAGCCGGTCGAATATGGCGGCGAAATGATCGATTTCGTGGAACTTTATGATTCCACATGGAAAGAGCTGCCTTGGAAGTTCGAAGGCGGGACGCCGATTATTGCCGGAGCGGTCGGCCTGGGGGCTGCCATCGATTTCCTGGAGCAGGTGGGGCTGGACAACGTCGACAGACATGAGAAGAAGCTGACCCGTTACGCGATGGACCGACTTTCGCGTATCGACGGAATTACGATATACGGGCCGCGCGAAGAACGGGCGGGGCTGGTGACGTTTAATCTAGCAGATGTGCATCCGCACGATGTCGCCACTGTGCTTGATACGGAAGGCATCGCCGTCCGTGCCGGGCATCACTGCGCACAGCCGCTCATGAGATGGCTGAATGTCAGCGCCACGGCAAGAGCCAGCTTTTATTTATACAACAACGAAGAAGACATCGACCGGCTGGCCGATTCGTTGGTTAAGACAAAGGAGTTTTTCGGTTATGAGCCAATTAGATGATTTATACCGCCGTGTCATTATGGATCACTATAAAACTCCGCGCAACCGCGGACAGCTGGATGACGGCTCCGTAACCGTCAATCTCAATAACCCGACCTGCGGCGACCGTATCTCTCTGCAGCTGCAGTTAGAAGACGGAGTGGTAAGAAATGCCCGTTTTACCGGGGAAGGCTGCTCGATCAGCATGTCGTCGGCTTCGATGATGACGGACGCGGTCAAAGGCAAAACTGCCGAAGAAGCGTTGAAGCTGGCGGATAAGTTTTCCTCTCTGATGAAAGGTGAAGCCGTCGATTTTGACGAATACGAAGATATAGCAGCATTGTCCGGAGTGAACAAATTTCCTGCTCGGATCAAATGTGCAACCCTCGCTTGGAATGCTCTCCGCAAAGGCGTTGAGCAAGGGCAGGGGCAGCACGAAGGTACGGAACAATAATTGAAGGAGGTTAGACGCCATGGCTAAGCAATTGCCGGAAATGGAAGCTTATAAATATGGGTTTCGTGACGAGCACAAGGCGATTTTCCAATCGGGTAAAGGTCTTACCGAAGAAATCGTCCGTACGATTTCCCAGATGAAGGGCGAACCGGAGTGGATGCTCAAATTCCGATTGAAGTCATTGGAGCAGTTCCGCAAGATGGATATGCCTCGTTGGGGCGGCAACATGGATGAGCTGGATTTCGAAGACATTCAGTACTATGTTAAGCCATCTGAGGGACAAGGGAAAACTTGGGAAGAAGTTCCCGAAGAAATTAAAGCGACTTTCGATAAGCTGGGTATTCCTGAAGCCGAACAGAAGTTTCTCGCAGGCGTTTCCGCGCAATATGAGTCCGAAGTTGTGTATCACAGCATGCAAGAGGATTTGGAAAAGCAAGGCGTCATCTTTATGGATACCGACACCGCGCTGCGCGAGCACCCGGAAATTCTTAAAGAATACTTCGCTACGGTTGTCCCGCCTGCCGACAACAAATTCGCCGCTTTGAACAGCGCAGTTTGGTCCGGCGGCAGCTTCATCTATGTTCCTAAAGGTGTAAAATGCGACGTGCCGCTGCAAGCATATTTCCGCATTAACTCCGAGAACATGGGTCAGTTCGAGCGCACTCTGATCATTGCCGATGAAGGAAGCTCCGTGCACTATGTAGAAGGATGTACGGCGCCTATTTACAGCACCAACTCCCTCCACAGCGCAGTCGTGGAAATCATCGTCAAGAAGGATGCCCGGGTTCGTTACACAACAATCCAGAACTGGGCGCCGAACATCTTCAACCTGGTTACCAAACGTGCGGTTGCCGAAGAGAATGCGACCATGGAATGGGTTGACGGCAACATCGGCTCCAAGCTGACGATGAAGTACCCTGCGGTCATTCTTAAAGGTCGCGGCGCCAAAGGCATGGTGTTATCCATCGCCGTTGCCGGCAAAGGCCAGCATCAAGACGCAGGCGCCAAAATGCTTCACCTTGCACCGGATACGAGCTCGACGATCATATCCAAATCCATTTCCAAACACGGCGGTAAAGTCACTTATCGCGGACTTGCTTCTTTCGGTCGTAATGCCGAAGGTGCGAAAGCGAACATCAAGTGCGATACGCTCATCATGGATGATCAGTCCACGAGTGATACGATTCCGTATAACGAAATTATGAACGATAATATTACGCTGGAGCATGAAGCGACCGTCTCCAAAGTGTCCGAGGATCAGCTGTTCTACCTGATGAGCCGGGGCATGACGGAAGCGGAAGCGACTCAAATGATCGTCATGGGCTTCATCGAGCCGTTCACCAAAGAATTGCCGATGGAGTACGCCGTAGAGATGAACCGGTTGATCAAGTTCGAGATGGAAGGCAGTATCGGTTAAACGTTATGCAGCAAGGGCTTCCGGCTAAGCCGGGAGCCCTTGTTTTTTTTGCGCCGAATACATTCTGAGCTTCGGTATTAAGCGCATATTGGAAAGCCTTCAGGACTGCTTATAAACTTCTAACAATTGATATTTACATGACTCCCTAGGGTAAAGGTATCATGTCGAGAGACATCAGTTCCATCCCATAAAGGAGTGATTCAGAATGGCACGTAACAACGGACGTAACAACGACGGGAAGATGAGCCGGGAAGAAGCAGGACGTATGGGAGGAGAGGCGACAGCCAGCAAACACGACCGGGATTTCTACCAGGAGATTGGTCGGAAAGGCGGCGAAGCGACATCCGAGTCTCATGGACGTGAATTCTATCAGGAAATCGGCCAAAAAGGCGGAGAGGCGACGTCCGAGTCTCACGGCCGCGAGTTCTATCAGGAAATCGGAGAAAAAGGCGGAGAAGCGCGTGGAGCAGGCAATAACGGCAACGGCGGACGCGGCAATCGCGGAGGCGGTCAAGGCGGCGACGGCAAGATGAGCCGCGAGGAAGCCGGACGCAAGGGCGGCGAAGCCAGAGCGCGCCAACGCGATAACGACTGACGGATGACAAAAAAAGCAACCGGCTCTGCTTAGGCAGATGCCGGTTGCTTTTGTGTGCTGCGGGCTTCCGCGAAATCCGGCGCCATCGCTTTATAGTAATCGGCTAAAGACTGATACGCGATCTCTTGGCATAAGGCGGACTGTTTCCATTCGGGAAACAGCGCGCACGCAAAATTCCATGCATTCTTCTCAATCTTGAGCGCAATTTTTCTTTGCTCCCGTTTTGAAGCAACGGGGCTGGCCAATTGCTCTGCCAATTGCGCGAGTTGGGGATCCTGAGCATGCCCCAGTTCATGAGCGAGAATAATAGCCGCGTATTGATCAAGAACATTTTCGGTTCCGAACAGCTGGATGCACTGCTCGCGGATGCAGTCGCGAAATAAGGTAATCGTATGCGTTGCCGGATTGTATTTGCCGCCGACCAACCGGCCGCCCGGGAACCGCTCTTCGACAACAACCTTAACGGTGCTGCCTGTCAGCGACACCAACTGGCGGATTCGAAGTCCGAACCCGTTATCGTTCATCGCTTCACCTGATCTTGTTAGCATAATAGAGAAAATTATAGACCAAAATGCGACAAAGGAACATGATTCTCGATAACTAAGTCATATGCTTGGCTGCTTGGCTTAAGTCACGATTACCGTAGACAGGGATAAACACGATCGGGGTGCGTCATCCTAATGGCTGTCAACTATCTATCCGGGAGGCGTAAATCAGCCCATGAAAATACGATGGCTGTGCCCAGCTATATTCGCAGTAACGATGCTTGCCGGGTGCGGCAGCAATTCCCCGCTTGCAGAGGATCTGAAGAGATATACGACCTCGCCTGAAGATCATGCCGCACAATCACCGGAGCCTTTCGCGGAAGCGCGCAGGGTCCGCATTCGAGCTTTAGACAACACCCCCTATGTGTCGCTGCAAGATGTTATGTCAACGACGGGTCTTCGGGGCGCCCGGCTGCAAGACGGCTCTTACGGAGTCGGCGATCATGATCCGATATGGTCTTTTCAAGCAGGCGAAAGAAAGGCAACTGTCGATGGGAAACAGCGGGAGCTTGCTGCGCCTGCTCTAGAGGAACGGGACGAGCTCTACATTCCCTTGTCCGCGCTGCAGTCTCTATTCGGGGATGTGGCGATTTTTAAAGTAGAGTCCCGTCATGTCGAGTTTTATCCCCGAACGACTGATAAACACATCGATGCGCACCGTGAGAGCGCCGATTTTTCCGATGCTGTATCCGCTAAGTCAACCGCCACTGTCAATATGATCGCCTATGCGAAAAATTTTCTCGGCGTTAACTATGATTTCGGCGCCGGATCGTACGCACAGTCGGGAAAATTCGATTGTTCCTCCTATGTGCAGCATGTATTCGGACATTTCGGAATCGATATGCCGAGAACGGCAAGGGAACAGGCACAAGGGGGCACCCCTGTCAGCAGCAGCAGCTTGATCCCGGGAGATCTGTTGTTTTTCAATGTCCCCGGGACATTTAAGAACAGACAAGCTGTTGGCCATGTCGGTATTTATATGGGCGAAGGCAATATGATACACGCCTCTCCGGCAGGCGATAACGGAGTTCAGATTACACCCGTCAACAGCCGCTATTGGCAGAATAACTTTCTGCATGCGAGAAGGTATGTGCAATGAATGCGAAAGGGCAGCCCCGCATCTGCGGAAGCTGCCCTTTCATTTACATGACGACATTGCTGATTTCGTAATTTCTTTGGATGGACATGTCGACGAACTTTTCCCCGATCTGGATCAGGGGTCGGAAATAATCGGTTTGGTTAATTAATATGATGGTGCCGCTTTCTCCGTTAGACAGCTCTACTCTCTTGCCGATAAAGTTGGGAAGCATGCGGCGGATAAAAGTATGCGTAATATCCGGATCGAGCTTGTCGAAGCTCATGTCGTACATTTCTTTTAACACCATGAGTAAATCACGTTTGCCGCGGTACACCCTGGTGGAGATCATTGCGCTGTAAACATCCGCCACGGATATGAGCTTGGCCAGGGGATGAATATTGTCCCGTTTCAACCCCAGCGGATAACCTGAGCC
This sequence comes from Cohnella kolymensis, assembly GCF_000829465.1. Lineage (GTDB taxonomy): Bacteria > Bacillota > Bacilli > Paenibacillales > Paenibacillaceae > Cohnella > Cohnella kolymensis. Next base: position 22,744 of record NZ_JXAL01000005.1, read on the forward strand.
GTCCATTCGTTCATGGTGCTGCAACGCGGCCCAAGAAAGCGCCGGGTCGTTGAAAGAGTTCTGCAGGATGTCGTAACCGTATTTGGTATGGTTTTTGATTTCGGCGAATTCTTCATCGGTGAGCACATCCGGTTTGTCCAGAATGGCCTTCGGGATTCGGCATTTGCCTATATCGTGCAGGAACCCGGCTTTGCCGGCGCGAACCGTCTCTTCTTCAGCCCAGCCCATCCAGCGTGCGGCATAGTAGCTCAGTAAGCCTACTTGAACGGAATGCTGATAGGTATAGTCATCCTGGGTGTTCAACAGAAGCAGCAGAGATACGACGTCACGTTCCGTGCGAAAGTTATCAACGAGAGGCTGGAAGGTTCCCTTCACGTCCTCGTCGTAAATCTTGCCCTCCTCAAGGGCGCGCTGGAACAGCTTCTCCGCACCTTCCACCGCATCGTAATAGAAGGGTCTAAGCGCCGGATTGGAAGAAGACAGCAGCTTCGGCGTTTCTTCAGCGGCCCTGTCCGGTCTCCACTCGATTTCTACATAATCCACTTGATGCTGATACAGCCGGGACAATTCTTTCTCATATAGAGTCGCCCCTTTTGAAAAAACTGTAAGACCAACGGAAGTATAAATATCTTCGGCAAGACGATCCCCGGCTTTCAAGTCGGTTATATGGACTCTCATGCGACACCTCTGCGGGAAATTTACTCAGAGACACTACTTTTTTCCTATTTCCTATGCTACCAAGGAAAGCGGTTACTTGCAATATCATTCACTAGATTAAGTATATAGTCCCAATTTTAGTCGAATTATTTTCTTTTTGATGACTGTTATTTTCATAATATTTGAAATATAATTGCATTATTATGAAAAATATTTATACGGGAGTGATGGAAATGGCCAAAGGCGCCTTAACGCTGCCCGAAATCTCCAGCCAGACTGAAGCTCTGCAAGCGGCACGCGATCAATTGCTGCAGCAGCTCGACTGGATCCGAAAGTATCTTGGGAGCTCTGATTATGACGAAGTCGTATTCATCGGTTCCGGATCTTCTTATTATCAAGCTCTGGTTATGGCCTCTACTTGCCGCCTTTGGCTGAGCCGCAGCGCCAGCGCTTTCCCATCTTCAGACATTTTCCTCTTTCGCGATCAGTCGGTGGCCAGGAACAGGAAGGTGCTCCTTGTCGGGGTATCCCGTTCCGGCGAATCTACGGAGGTTTTTCTCGCTCTGGACTCTGTGAAGGATCTTCCCAACTGGACGACATGCGGGATCACCTGCTATGAGACAAGCCGGCTGGGCCAGATGACCGAATGTCTAATTTCGCCCTTGGGTAAAGAGAAAAGCACGGTGATGACGAAATCCTTCACAAGCATGACGTACATGATGCAGACGGCTATCGCGCAAGCAGCCGGGGACAAGCTGATCGAAGCGATGGACGCTGCGCTGAGTTTAAGTAATGACAATGTCATCCGGGCGAACGGATTCGCGGAACAATTGGCACATTCCCATACTTTCAATAAGTTCGTCTATTTAGGAATGGGAAGTTATTATGGACTATCGCTTGAAGCATGCCTGAAGCTAAAGGAAATGTCCTACGTATGGACAGAGAGCTATGGAACGCTTGAATTCCGGCATGGTCCCAAATCGATTGTCGAGCCGGGGACGATCGTTTGCGTGCTTGTGTCCGAGCAAGCCAGGTCCTACGAGCTGAAAGTCGCAGAAGAAATGAAAGGCTGCGGCGCATTCGTGCTGCTTGTAACAGCTTCGAAAGGCGAGGACACGGCTTTCGCCGACGCCGTATTCGAAATCGGCGGCCGGGAGATCAGCGATGAAGCGCGCGCCGTTCTCTATATGCCTGTGCTTCAGTATTTCGGTTTCTACACGGCCATGAACAAAGGTGTAGATCCGGATCATCCGAGAAATCTCACGCAAGTGGTGAAAATCTGAATTTCAGAGGAGCAGAATCATGGCGCGCAACAAATTACAGCGTCAGCAACAAGTGCTAGGGTACCTCGAGCGATACGGCAGCATTTCCTTACAGGAGATGACAGAGCGCTTCGAATGCTCTGAAGCGACGGCCCGCAGGGATTTGGAGGAGCTTGAAAGCAGCGGACGGGTCATTCGTACTTTAGGCGGAGGAGCTAAATACGAGAGTCATCTCACGGGAAGGGAAATCTCTTTCTATGAAAAGCAGCACGCTCTGTACGCCGAGAAAGAGGCTATTGCGCGTAAAGCTGCATCCATGGTTGAAGAAGGGGATGTCGTGGGACTGACCGGGGGAACCACCACTTTTTTGATTGCCAAGGCGTTAAAGAAACGCAAGAACATTACAGTAGTTACGAACGCGGTGAACATTGCCATGGAGCTTTCAGAAAGCGATGCCGTTCAAGTGGTATTAACCGGAGGAGTTCTGCGCAACAAAAGTTTCGAACTGTGCGGCCCTTTGGCGGAGCAAACGGTGAGCGCGCTCAATATCCATACGATGTTCATGGGCCTTGACGGAATTACCGCAGAGCAAGGAGTAAGCACTTATTCGGAGCTGGAGGCCAACATTGCGAAGCTGCTCATGCGGCGGTCGGCCAAAACCGTAGCCGTATTCGATCATTCGAAAATCGGCAGGGCTTCTCTTTTTCACGTCGCTGATTTATCCGAACTCTACGCTTGCGTGACGGACAAGGAACCGTCGGCCTCTTTGCGGCAATCAGCGGAACAATCGGGTGTCCGAATGTTATGGACAGGAGGGACTGAGCAATGAGTATTCATATCGGCGTGGACGTGGGTGGAACGAACATTGTATGCGGTGCGGTAGATGACAGCGGCAAAGTGCTCCTCAAGACCAAAAGACCCACTGAAGCTCATCAGGGTGAAGCAGCCGTGCTGGACCGTTTGGCGGATATGGTCGGGCACATCCGGCAGGAAATGGGCGATCAGCTGCCTGCGGAAAGTATCGGTGTGGGCCTTCCGGGACTGGTCGATCCGCAATCCGGCGTATCGCGGTTCGCAGGCAACCTGAAATGGCGGAACGTGCCGGTGGCCCAGCTGTTGACGAAACGAACCGGGCTTCCCGTATACATTGATAATGACGTGAGGATGTACATATACGGCGAAGCCATGAGGGGGGCCGGACGGGGATGCGGGCATGTACTTGGCGTCACGGTCGGCACAGGGATTGCCGCTGCGATTGTGAATGATGGGCAGCTCCATTACGGCTTTAAACATATGGCGGGCGAACTGGGGCATGTGCGAATGGAAGGTGTCAGCGAACCGTGCGCATGCGGTCTGACGGGATGCTTGGAGACCGTCGCATCCGCTTCAGGCATGGTGAGGCAAGCTAAGAAAGCACTGCTTGAAGGACAGCATTCCGTTCTTCGGGAATGGTTTCCGGGCGAGCGGCTCGACCAGCTGACGGCAGCCGATTTATCGCGCGCTATGGATGCCGGAGACGCAGTGGCCTCAGCTATATTAAGCCGAGCCGGTATGCTGCTAGGCCGGGCACTGGCCAGCGCGGCGACGCTGATCAGTCCTGAGATCATTATTATCGGCGGCGGGGGCGGCCAACGCCGGTGAACGGATTTTGGCGCCTCTTCGCCGGGAACTGTATGACAATCTGCTGCCGGATTATCGTGAAGGCTTGAAGGTTGTCACCGCGGAGCACAACGACGATGCCGGTATCATCGGAAGCGCAATGTACGCGGAAATGCGGTTTACTACGAGATCCTGACAATCGGGGGAATGATACGATGGCTTTGATTTCATCAACGAAGCTGCTTCAAGCCGCGCGTGCGGGCGGCTACTGTATCGGGGCATTCAATGTGCACACATTGGAGATGCTGCAGGCTGTAGTGGAAGCTGCGGAGGAAACGAAGTCCCCGCTGATCATTCAATCAACCGTCGGTACGGTGAAGCATTTGGGGGCGGATTATATCGCGGCTGCTGCGACAATCGCGTCGAATCGCTCTCAAGTGCCGATCGCTCTTCATTTGGATCATTGCTCTGATTTTAACATCATCATGCAGTGTATCCGGGCCGGTTATACATCCGTCATGATCGATGCGTCTCATCATCCGTTCGATGAGAATGTGGCCGCAACGCGTAAAGTCGTGGAAGCGGCTGACGCGGTAGGTGTCAACGTCGAAGCGGAGCTGGGCCGTGTCGGCGGCGTCGAGGATGATATTGCAGTCGACGACAGAGATGCTCTTCTCGCGGACCCGGAGGAGTGCGCCCGATTTGTGGAGCTTACCGGTGTGCATACGCTGGCACCCGCCATCGGTACCGCACACGGCATTTATCAAGGAGACCCGAATATCGATTTCGACCGTATCGGGCGGATTGCTTCCAAAGTGTCGATTCCTCTGGTTCTGCACGGAGGCTCCGGTATACCCGAAGATCAGGTGAAGCGGTGCGTCGGGCTCGGCATGTCCAAAATGAATGTCGCAACCGAGCTCCGCATCGTCTTTTCGGACGCGATCAAGCAAGTGTTCGCGGCGAATCCCGGCGAGAACGATCCGCGCAAATACATGGTGCCGGCCAAACAAGCTCTTAAAGCCGCAGCCATAGAAAAAATGCGTCTTTGCGGTTCGATCGGCAAAGCGTGAGCCGCGGGAGTGACGACGATGCGCGAACTGATAACCACGGTCGCCTTGAATGCCGCGATCGATAAGACTTATTATTTGGACGAAATATGTAAGGGCACGGTGATGCGGGCGGAAAAGGTGCTTGCCGCGGCCGGAGGAAAAGGAATCAATGTGGCTCGCGTGCTGAAGCAGCTGGGTCACGAGAAGGTGGCTGCCGCAGGATTTGCTGCCGGGCATAACGGGCGGTTCATTGTCGACCACGTGATGGATACGGGCATTGACGCGGAATTTATAACCGTGCCGGGAGAGTCGCGTCTATGTCTTAATTTCATTGACCGCACGGACAATTCCACAACGGAAGTGCTGGAACCTGGCCCGCAAATCGACGGTGAACATTTGGACCTGCTGAAGGAGCGGCTGCAAGAGTTAGCCGGCCGCTCGAAGCTTGTTATTTTCTCAGGCAGTCTCCCTCAAGGTTTGGATTCCGGCTTGTATGCGGATCTTATTCGACTCGCCGATTCCGCCGGCGCCGGGGTTTTCCTCGATGCAAGCGGCGCTCCGCTGGAGCAGGGGATGGAGGCCAAGCCTTCGTTCATCAAGCCCAATGAGGACGAAGTGCGTCCATGGCTGCCGGACGGGGAAGCGCCGGATCTTGTTAAAGCGGTGACAGCTTTAATGGCCAAAGGCATACCGAATGTGGTTATCACGCTTGGAGCCGAGGGGGCGGTGGCCGGCATTGCCGGGAAGATATACCGGGTTCAAATACCGGCTCTGCAAGCGGTCAACACCGTGGGCTGCGGGGATGCCTTCGTTGCGGGCTTCGCCTACGGCCATGTGCGGAGATGGTCCGCCCAGGATTGTTTAAGGCATGCGGCTGCGGCAGGGTGTGCGAATGCGTTGTCACCGATTGCCGGCGATTTGCGTATGGCGGATCACCGGCAGCTGCTCGGGGAGATACGGATCAGTGAGTGGCAGTCTTGAGGCATGCCCTTTCTTTTTTACTCGCCCATTAATTCCGTATATATGCGCCTGGCCGTCACGCTGTCATCCGTACCCATAACCAGAGCTCTCCCGTCCGGAAACAGGACAAAGGTAAGACCGTCCGTCCGATGCAGCCGGAGAAGGTACGCGTTGATTTCCACTTTTCCTAGAGAATCCCAACGGCCGGCAATAAGGCTCAAATCCAGCACCTGTGTCTGGGACGGGCTGACCTGCACGGTATTGCGTCCACATAACGATGCCGTCAATGTCTCTTCCCGTCTTCCTTCTAATAAATCGAATTCCCGCCGGGCGCAAACCGGGCAATCCGGTTTCTTGGCGCTGGCAATACCGATGGAATGCCATTGATTCGTCCACAAATCGATTTGCAGCAGCGAGCCATGTAAAGCTTGCTCGCTGCCGGTCAATAACTTGATGGCTTCCATGGATTGCACGGAACCTACCGTATCGACGATGGGAGCAAGCACACCTGCCGTCTCGCACGTATCCACAGCGCCTCCGGGCGGAGCGTCGGGAAACATGCAGGCGAAACAAGGGGTAACTCCCGGACGGATCGTCATCGACATGCCCGAAGACGCGACGGCGCCGCCGTAGATCCACGGTATTCCATGTTTCACGCTGAACTCGTTCATCAGATACCTGGCGTTAAAATTGTCGCTTCCGTCCAAGACTATATCCGCGCCGGACAATAAGCTCTCGGCATTATAGGAAGATAAATCCGCAATATAGGGTAACAGCTCGATATCCCCGTTCACCGAGGCCAAACGTTTGGCTGCAGCGGCTGCTTTCGGTGCGCCCGCTTCGGCGTCCGCTTCATCGAACAGCAGCTGCCGCTGCAGATTAGAATGATCCACGATGTCTCTGTCGATCAGCGTAAGTTTGCCGACACCCGCCCGTGCCAAATGGTTGGCGATAACACAGCCTAAAGCCCCTAAACCGACAATAGCGGCATGCGCCTGCATAAGCCGGTTTTGTCCGGAGCGGCCGATGGCAGGGTATCGGATTTGGCGGGCGTAACGGATATCGGAACGACTCGAACTCATTTCGCCGATCCTCCGAAACCGTCGATCTCGGCCATCGGATTCCAAGGCCCAAGCTGATGCCCTTTCCACTCCGTTCCGTCCTCGTACACTTCCTTTTTCCAGATCGGAACTTTCTGCTTCAGTCTCTCGATGGCATAACGGCTCGCCTCGTAGCTTTCAGCGCGGTGGGGCGATGATACGGCGATTACGACGCTGATTTCATTAATGCCGACCGTTCCGATCCGATGAGCAATCGCGCACAGCGTACACGGCCATTTCCGCGCAATTTCTTCCCCGATCTGCTCCATCGCAGACTCGGCCATCGGGATGTACGCTTCATATTGCAGTGTGATCGTACGTTGGCCTCGGGTCCACTCCCGGGTCGTTCCGACGAATGCCAAAGCGGCCCCGTGATCCGGATGGGAGATTTGCGCCACCACACTGTCAATGTCCAGCTTTTCCTCCGTAATCAGAAATCGTTTGCCTTCTTTCCGGGACCGCTCTCCCGTCACGTCCACATCACTACCGCCGGAAACGGGAGGAAGCAGTGCGAGCTCATCGTCTTTGAGCACCACAGCTTCATCGTCGGCGTATGACTGATTTTGCGCCATAAAACATAGGCTAAGAAGATCGGCTTGTTCAGGAAACTGCTTCATCAGCCGGTCTTTGATCTGGCGAACGGTGAGCTGGGGCTCTTCCCAAGAAGGCTGCAAACTGCGCGTTGAAAGCCGTTCGGCAAGCCCTGCAAAAAGCGATATATGCCAATTGTTCGTAGTCGTCATATGTAAATTACCTCCCAAGAACCTCCATCTTGTCATCGTTCAAAGCATACCATATCGTTTCCGGAAATGTTATGCTAGAGAAGCATCGCATCGGCCCGGCAGTAACGCCGGGAGAGCCGCGGATGCCGCAAATCTGCGGTAAGGAGAGAAGAGCTTTGTCCGTCACCGAACCTTACGTAACTTTGACCCTGCTGCATACGAATGATTTACATAGCCATTTCGAGGCATCGGCGCAGATCGCGGAGTATGTCGCCGGGGTAAGACGCCAGGTGCCCGCAGACCGGTTGATGCTTGTCGATTGCGGAGATTTTCTGGACCGTGTGAGGATCGAGACCGAGGGCACGCAAGGCGCGGCTAATCGTGCGATGCTGGAAGCGATCGGTTACGATGCGGTGACGATCGGCAATAACGAAGGCTTAACCTATACGCCTGAGCAGTTGGATGCGCTTTTTGACGGAATGCCTATTCCGGTCGTATGCGCCAATATGATACGCCAAGGTCCGGTACAGCGGCCCGATTGGATGGTCCCGGCTTTCACGATGGAGAAGTCCGGCGTGCGCGTCGGTTATATCGGGCTGAACCGCTGCCTTTAACGATTATTATCAATTATTAGGGTGGACTGCTCTCGACCCGCTCGAGACGGCGAAGCATTGGGTGGAGAAGATCCGCAAGCACGTGGACGTGCTGGTCGTACTCTCTCATTTGGGGATCCGCTATGACGAGAAGCTGGCTGAAACCGTGGAAGGCATTGATATTATACTTGGAGCGCATACGCATCATCTGTTGGAAACGCCTCTGACAAGAGGCGGAACGACGATTGCCGCTGCCGGCAAGTTCGGCCGGCATATCGGCCATTTGGAACTCCAGTACTCACAGCGTGATGGAGAGCTAAAGGTAACAGGCGGCTGTGAAGCTCTGGATGACTTTCCGGAGCATTCCGGCGTAAGCCGGCTTGTGGATTCGTTTCGGAATCAAGCCCGGATAGTGATGAGCAGGCAGATTGCCGTGCTGGCTGAGCCGATGGAATGGCATCCATTCAAGGAATCTCCATTGGCTGCATTGCTTGCTTGCGCCGTCAGGCAGACGACTTCGGCGGAAATCGGGCTCGTCAATACCGGGCAGCTGCTTCAGGGGCTTCCCGCGGGTCCCGTCACGGAAGAAACGATTCACGCCATATGCCCGTCACCGATTAATCTGTGCACGATGACACTCCAAGGCGCACTAATCCTTAGGGCTTTGGAAGAGAGCCTGCTGCCGGAATTCTACAAGCTTGAAATCCGCGGATTCGGGTTCCGCGGCCGGATGCTCGGTACGCTTTGCATCGACGGTATGAAAATTGTGGCAGACCTATCCAGGCCCCATTATGATAAAATCATACAAGTCATGGTTAATGGAGAACCGCTCACCGCAAACAGAGATTATCGGGTGGGCACTTTGGATATGTTCACGTTTGGCGCCGGCTATGTCGGGTTAAAAGAAGGGCGGGACATCCGCTACTTGCTGCCTGCGTTTATCCGCGACGTTCTAATCGACGCTCTTAACGATCCCTCACTTGTGGCGGATTGCCGAAATCCGCGCTGGCGGCTGAAGGGACAAGATGGTCACAACTAAACACATAACAGGAGTGAGTGAACGCACATGCTGGATTGGTTTGATTCTATTATTCTAGGTATTGTCGAAGGCTTAACGGAATTTCTGCCCGTATCTTCTACAGGGCATATGATATTGACGAACAAATTGCTCGGTTATGGCGACAATATACCGGAACAGCTCAAAACTTTTGAAATCGTCATTCAGTTTGCAGCCATCCTGGCCATTGCAATCGTATACCGGGATAAAATATTCCAGGTTCTAGGGTTCGGGCGCAAGGAAACGGTGAAGGGCTTGTCTGTAGACGCCTTGCCGACCCGCCGGTTGAACCTGATTCACGTGCTGCTTGGAATCGTTCCGCCTTTGGTAGCGGCATTCTTATTCCGAGATTATATTAAAGGCGGCGGCTTTAACTACGTGCCCGTTCTGTGGGCGCTTGTCGTCGGCGGTATATATATGTGGATATCGGAAGTGCTTTACGACTCCGGCAAAATCAAGCGCACCGCGGAGACGATGGATGATATTACGTATAAGCAGGCTCTTATCATAGGCTTCATCCAGTGCGTATCCGCTTTGTGGCCGGGCTTTTCCCGGTCGGGCTCGACCATTGCCGGCGGCATGCTTACAGGCCTCAGCTACCGGGCTTCCGCGGACTTCTCGTTCTTTATCGCAATCCCGATCATGACCGCCGCCACGGGCTACGAGCTGCTTACCAACATCGATCAATTCCGCTCCGGCGCCATTGATGTCGGATTTTTAGTGACCGGCTTTATTGTCTCGTTTGTGGTGGCCTGGATTGTGGTGGTCGCGTTCCTGAAGGTATTGCAAAAAGTTAAGCTCAAATACTTTGCTTGGTACAGATTTGCACTAGCTGCTATATTTTACCTGTTCATCTTACGATAATGTACGGAAAATGAAGCATTTTGTCGGATAATTGCCGAAAATCCTTGCCCTTCGTCCGGAAATATCTTACATTAGCAGTAGGTGCTATAATGTGAGGTTTCGGAGCCATCTGATTTACTGCACGCCGGATGGAGAAGGAGGGGGCTTAGCGGATGCGCATGATGCCGATTTCGCTTTGTCGGCCGGGAATGAAGCTGGCTAAGAAAATCTTTAACGATGATGGCGTCGTGCTCCTGGCGGAAGGTGTCGAATTGACTTCGACACTGATCCGGCGATTGGGCGAATGCGGAATTAGCTTCTTATACATTCAAGATCCACGCACTGCAGATGTAATCATTCCTGACATTTTAAGCGATGAGACACAGAAGCGTTCCATTCAAACGATCCGTACCGTTTTCCGGGAATTCATCGATCAGCCCGCGAAACGGAAAACCACTACGTATCCTTACGTAGGACGCGCGTTAAGGCAAGTGATGCATTCCATAATCGATGATCTGAGCCGCAATAAGGATGCAATGATCATGACGATGAATCTGCAAACCGTCGATCATTACCTGTACGCACACTCTTTGAACGTATGTGTGTATGCGACGCTGCTCGGAATGGCTCACGGGTACAATCAAGATCAGCTTCTCACCTTGGGGCTGGGAGCATTGCTGCACGATATTGGGAAAACCCAAATTTCCATGCAGATTCTATTGAAGCCCGCAATGTTGACCTCTTATGAATTCGAAGAAATGAAGAGGCACGCGGAACGAGGTTTCTATTTGTTGAAGGATGAGCCCAACATTCCCCTGCTGGCCGCTCACTGCGCGTATCAGCACCACGAAAGGCTGAACGGGTCCGGTTATCCCCGCGGGATCAAGGGTTCGGAGATTCACGAGTATGCCAAATGGATTGCAATCGTAGATTCCTATGAAGCCATGACCGGCCAGCGGGTATACCGGGATGCGATGCTTCCGCATCAGGCGGTGGAAGCTTTATACGCAGGCAGCGGCACTTTATACGATACATATATGCTTAAGATGTTCCGCGACAAGGTTGCGATATATCCGATCGGCGTCACCGTGGAGCTGAGTACGGGAGAAACTGCGGTCGTTGTCGATATCAACTCTTCTTATATGCAGCGCCCGATTGTTCGTGTGCTTACGGATCATGAAGGCCATGAGCTTTCTGAGCCTTTCGATCTGGATTTATCCAAGCAGCTGAGCATTGTTATAACGAAAGTACAGATGAGCACCGCAGTAAATCCGATGACCGCGTGACCCGTCCGGGCTGCCCCTTTGCAGAATCTCTGCTGGGGGGCGGCCTTTTTTGCTGGTTTGCTTTTTAAGCCGGCTCACAAGTACAATAAAATAGTAACTTTAGAGATGACAGGAGTATTTGACATGCAAGGTTTTACGATTCCGGCCTCAGCGGCTCCTTTTGCACCGCCGGCAGGCTGGAGAGCTTTATCTCCCGAGTACGACCCGTGGGATCCGATCCGTTCGTTGCAGCAGTATGGACGCCATGAACTGACCAGCGTCGAATTAACGGTGACCCATCTGTGTAACATGCGGTGTGAGCATTGCGCCGTAGGTGACAGCTTGACGATGACGGAAGCGCCCCACATCCCCCTTGATCTGCTGTTTCGGCGGCTGGACGAGGTTGAGCATCTGGAGACGATCAGTCTGACGGGCGGGGAGCCGACCTTGCGCGAGGAAACGGTACGAAACATTTTACTTCCGATATTGAAATACGCTCGTGCGAGGGGCGTCCGCTCTCAGCTTAATTCGAATGTGACGCTGGATTACGAACGTTATGAACGGATTGCGCCGTTTTTGGACGTCATGCATATCTCATTTAACTACACTGAGGCCGAAGATTTTCACCGGGTGGGATTCGCCCGCTCGGGTAACAAAATCCGCTATGAAGCTGTCGAAAAATTGTACGAGCGCATGATGGACAATGCCCGGAAGCTGTCCGAAGGCGGCTTGTTCGTTTCCGCCGAGTCGATGATCAACTTCCGCACGCACGGTAAGATAGCCCTGATCCACCGTCTGATCGACGAAATGGGCTGCAAGCGGCATGAAGTTCATCCGATGTATCCCAGCTCTTTTGCATCCGATCTGCCTGTGATCAGCCGCGATCAGATGCGGGAAGCGGTGACAAGCCTGCTTAATGAACGAAACCCTGACATCTGGATGCTTTTCGGAACCCTTCCTTTTTTCGCTTGCAGCGAAAATCCGGAGGAACACCGTTTAGTGAAACGGCTCGCAGCGGAAACTAATGTTACGGTAAGAAATGATCCGGATGGACGAAATCGGGTAAATGTAAATATATTTAGCGGGGACGTGTATGTAACGGACTTCGCGGCCATTCCGTCTTTTGGCAACGTTAAGGATGAGAAGCTGGACGATGTTTTCGCCCGATGGCGGGAGCATCCGATGCAGCAGGCTGTCAACTGTCATTGTCCCGGTGCCGGCTGCTGCGGCCCGAATTTATTGGTGTCGGACATGTACTACCGCGATACCGATTTTAGAAACAGACGCGCACTCCCCTGAGACAAGACAGACTAAGGACGAGCATGGTTTGAACAAACGGAGGAGTTGGAATCAAATTGGTAGAGCTCGAATGGGGTTCGATATTTTGGAATGTTCTTCTTGTTTTTTTTTCTCGTTTTTATGAACGGCTTTTTCGTGGCGTCGGAGTTTGCGCTGGTGAAGGTGCGGCAATCCCGTCTGACCCAATTGAGCAACGAAGGCAATAAAAAAGCCAAATACGCGTTAAAAGTAAATAAAAAAGCTCGATGCCTATCTGTCGGCAACCCAACTCGGCATCACTTTGGCTTCTCTCGGTTTGGGTTGGGTCGGAGAACCGGCCATAGCCGAATTGATCGTTCAACCTTTATTGACTAACGCCGGCATGGGCGATCCCGCTGTGGTGCACACAATTGCTTTTATCACAGGCTTCTGTATCATCACATTTTTGCATATCGTTCTGGGGGAGTTAGCGCCGAAGTCTCTCGCCATTCAACGCTCCGTCGGCGTATCGCTATGGCTCTCGTGGCCTTTGCTGATGTTCTACCGGATTTTTCTTCCTGCAATCTGGCTGTTGAACGGTGCGGCCCGACAGCTGCTGAAGTGGGTTGGCGTAGAGCCCGTAGGCGAGCATGAGGCGGCGCACACCGAGGAAGAAATCCGTCTTTTGATGGATGAAAGCGCCAAAAGCGGAATTATCGACAAAGACGAGATGACGTTGTTCGATAACGTGTTCGAGTTCGCCGATCGGGTGGCCCGGGAAGTGATGCTTCCCCGAACGGATATGGACTGCTTGTTCACGAACCTTTCTTTTGAAGAAAATATGAAGGTCGTTTATCAGACAAAGCATACTCGCTACCCGGTTTGCGTAGAAGATAAAGATGACATTATCGGGTTTGTACATATCACGGACATCCTGACGTCGGACCCTGATGAGGAACACAGCCTGAAGGAATTTTTACGGCCGATTCTCAGCGTGCCGGAGTCGATGGAAATCGGCAAAGTGCTGAAAATGATGCAGAAAAGGAAATCCCAGCTTGCCATTGTCATTGACGAATATGGCGGGACGGCAGGGATGCTCACCGCGGAGAGCATTATGGAGGAAATCGTCGGCGAAATACATGACGAGTTCGATGATGAACTTCCCAATGTTATCGTTAAAGGCGAGGTGACCTCGGTAGAAGGGCGCATGCTGATCGAGGACGTCAACGATCTGTTCGGTCTGGAAATGGAAGACGAAGAAGTGGATACGATCGGCGGTTGGATTTTCAACAACCTGGAAGGAAATATCGCCAAAGGACAGAAAGTGATTTACAAAGGCTATGTTTTTGAAATCGCGGAGACCGAGCGCTTAAGGGTGCAAAGGGTGCATATTTACCGTAAAAAGCCTGAACCGGCGAAACAGGCTCCGAATCAAGAACAACCGGATAACCGGTAGCGTAGTACGCGTTTTAGGGAGAGGGTAGACGGATGCCGATTCGCACACTTGTGCTCATGGGATTTTCGCTTGGGTTTTTGTACTTGCTGTTTACTGTAGGAGCTCCGTTCCTGCTTGCTTTGGTTGCCGCTATTTTTCTTGAGCCGTTAACGACATTCCTCATGAAGCGCACGCGCATGAACCGATTGGCGGCTTCCACGATTTCCAGCACGGGTTTCACTCTTATATTGGTGGGATTAATGTCATTGCTGGGAATGAAAATCGTCAGCGAACTGGGCAATTTCTTTTCCAAGCTGCCCCAGATGCTTGAAGACGCGAACAATTACATTGTAAATCTGCTGGAGCAATTACAATCATACTCCAAAGACGGGGCGGCGCCGCATCCGGACGAACTGACCGATTGGCTGGGCAGAATCGGAGGCGCTGTAACGCAGCTTGCGGGCAACATTTCCCGAGCTTTTCTCGGCTTCGCATCCGCTATTCCGAATATGTTCATCTTTTTCATCGTGTTCTTGGTTGCCGTCTATTTGTTCACTCTCAGTCTGCCGATGATGAAATTATCGTTTTTATCACTGTTTGAAGATAAATCCCGTCAGCAAGTAGAGCAAGTTCTCGAAAGCCTGCGAAAATCCGTTTTCGGTTTTCTGCGCGCCCAGCTTCTGCTCAGCATGCTGACCTACATCTTATCGTTCACCGGATTGCTGATTCTCGGTACGGGCTATCCCCTGGCCATTGCGCTTCTGATTGTCGTCGTTGATATTCTGCCCGTCCTGGGTACGGGGTCCGTGCTGGTTCCATGGGCAATCTATCAACTTGTTGTTGGAGATGTATTTACCGGTGTGGGTTTAATACTGTTGTTCCTGGTCATTACGGTTGTGCGCAGGGTGGTGGAACCCAAAATTCTTGGAGACGCCGTTGGGATCGGAGCCCTCTCCGCCTTAATTAGCCTGTATGTGGGTTATGCGCTGGTGGGCGTCGTCGGTGTTTTCCTGGGCCCTATCGTGGTCATTGTGTTCATGGCCATGCGCAAGGCCGGATTGTTCGATTTCAAGATCAAGTTTCAGTAATGAATACAGACTGACGCGGCGCCCCGGAATTCTCCGATATGGAGATTTCCGGGGTGTTTGCGTTTCAGGATGTTCGACAGTCTGAGGACAATCGGTAGACGCATAGGATAAAACCGGAGATCAATCGCACGTATTTTCTTTACGGCACAACGAACAAAGGAGGAAATCACTCATGTATGACGCACAGTGGCGGGAGTGGCGGCCTTATGTCAGCCATTGCGATCCGTGCCCTCCCGTACGGGTCAAAAGGTATATCGTGCCCCCCAACCAATATATTCCGTATCAGCCGATGAATCTGCCGCAATTCTCGTTAGATGAAGCTTTATTCCGAGGGACGCTTTGGCCTGCGCTTTACAGTCCATATCCATCCCGGCGATCGCCAAAAGGAGTGACCGTCAATGGCTGACAATGAGGTGAGGGAGGATCTCGCCGACTCCGGCAAAGCGGAAGGCACCGTCAACCCGGAAGAGCGTGCCCGGGGTGATGAAATTTACCGGAGAGAACTGATGGAACTGCAAAAGGTCGATTTCGCACTGGTAGAGTTAAATTTGTATCTGGACACCCATCCCGCGGATATGCAGGCCGTGCAGCAATACAACCAGCTGGCGCAGCGGCGTCTGCAAATGTGCGCGGCATTCGAGCTGAAATATGGACCTCTCATGCATTTCGGCCACAGCTATACCCGATATCCATGGCAGTGGATTGAAACCCCCTGGCCATGGCAGGTTTAATGAGGGGGCGAAGAGATGTGGATCTATGAGAAAAAGCTGCAGTATCCGGTAAAAGTGAGCAAATGCGATCCCCGAATGGCCCGTTATTTGTTGGAGCAGTACGGCGGCGCTGACGGTGAACTTTCAGCCGCTTTGCGCTATCTCAATCAGCGCTACGCGATTCCGGACAAAGTGATCGGCTTGTTGACGGATATCGGCACGGAAGAATTCGCTCATCTCGAGATGATTGCTACCATGATTTACAAACTTACGAAGGACGCCAATGTGGAACAGCTGGAAGCGGCCGGTCTCGGAGCGAACTATGCCGGACACGATCATGCGTTCATCTATCGTGATCCGGAAGGCTTCCCGTGGACTGCGGCTTACATCCAGGCCAAAGGAGACCCGATCGCCGATCTATACGAGGACATAGCCGCCGAGGAGAAAGCCCGGGCCACCTATCAATGGTTGATAGATATGACGGACGATGTCGATTTGCAGGATGGATTGAAGTTTTTACGGGAGCGTGAAATCATTCACTCCATGCGCTTTAAGGAAGCGGTGGAGATTCTCAAGGCCGACCGGGAGCACAAAAAGGTTTATTGAGCGGGTCCGCTTACTGTACATAACCCCTTCCTCGATCTCTTGGAATGGGTTATTTATTTTCACAAAAAAAGGAGAAACTTACCATTCTTGCCTGCGTACTAGTTCATAGATACCATTTTAATTTGAAGAGGAGGTATGTAGTGGAAACGTTAATGATTGTCATTTTTTGCGATAGGAGTCGGATACGCGGTTTTGTCGGCAGTTTTTGGCGGCTTGTTCGGGCTCGATTTTCATGCAGGCGAATTGCCGTACCTGTCACCGACAATTATTGCCGCGTTTCTGACTGTGTTCGGCGGTATCGGCTACATCCTGCTGCACACGACAGGATTGCCCGTTTTGCCGGCAGCAGGCTTGTCGCTTTTGGCGGCTTTAGCAGTATCTTGTACCGTGCTGTTCCTAGTGGTTATACCGCTCTATGCCGCACAGAAAGGACAGGCGCTTTCCGCGAAAAAAGATGATCGGATGCGAAGCCAAAGTCGTCACCTCTATTGAAGCGAAGCGTTTGGGCGAAATCGTCTATGAGCAGGGCGGCGTGCGCCACAGTGCTCCTGCTAAGGCGGAGGAGGGCGCGTTCATTCCGCAAGGTTCCCAGGTACGGATCTTGGACGAGATGGCAGGAACGTTCGTGGTGAAGGAAATCTGATTACATAATCGAACCATGAAAGGGAGAATTCATTTGGCAACGGTCTATATTCCGGTAGGTATTGTCATCGTCATTATTCTGCTTATCGTTGTTTTCGCTTCCCGTTACCGTACCGTTAAGGCGGATGAGGCCATGATCGTGACGGGAGCTTTGACGGGCGACGGTATGAAAATTGTGAAAGCCGGCGGCACATTTCTCTGGCCCGTTGTTCAAAGCGCTTCTTTTCTTTCGCTTCAAGTACAGACAATTGATATACATACTCCCGAAGTCTATACGATGCACGGCGTTCCGGTAATGGTCGACGGCGTCGCGCAAATCAAAATCAAAGGGGACCAGGAATCCATCTCCACTGCCGCCGAGCAGTTCCTCGGGAAACCGGATGAGGAGCTCAAGGGGATCGCAACCCAGACCATGGAAGGTCATCTTCGGGCCATATTGGGCACGATGACCGTCGAAGACGTATACCGCAACCGGGAAGAGTTCGCCAAGAATGTGCAAGAGGTGGCGGCAAGCGACTTGAATAAAATGGGTCTGCAAATCGTTTCCTTCACCATTCGTGACGTCAGAGACAAAAACGGTTATCTGGAAGCCCTCGGTCAGCCGCAAATCGCCTCGGTGAAAAGAGATGCGGAAATCGCGAAAGCAAACGCATACCGCGATGAGCAGGTCGCGAAGTCCAAGGCGCTGGAAGACGGCAAAAAAGCCGAGTTTACGGCTGAGACGAATATTTCGGAAGCGCATAAAGAGATGGAAGTGAAAAAGGCGGAGTTCAAGCAGGAGCAGGACATGAGGAAAGCGGAAGCCGACCAGGCTTATAAGCTGCAAGAAGCCCGCACGATGCAGCTGGTCAAGGCGGAAGAAATGCAAATTCAAGTCATTGAACGGGAGAAGCAGATCGAGCTGGAAGCCAAAGAGATCGACCGGCGAGAGCGGGAGCTTGTGGCGACGGTGAAGAAGCAGGCGGAGGCGGAGCGCTTTGCTCAGGAACAGAAGGCTGAAGCCGACCGTTACCAGATCGAAGCCAAAGCAAAGGCGGAAGCGGAAGCGGTTCGGCTGGCGGGTAACGCGAATGCCGATAAGGAGCGCGCCGAAGGAACCGCGGAAGCCGACGTGATCCGGCTGAAGGGTCTTGCGGAAGCCGAGGCGAAAGACAAAATTGCCGATGCGCTCCGCAAATACGGGGAAGCCGCTGTGATTGAACTCATCATCCAGAAATTGCCGGACATCGCCCGCGCCATCTCCGAGCCGCTGGCAAAAACGGAGAAGATCGTAATTGTCGACGGGGGCGGAAGCGGCACAGGCGGCGGCGCAGGGAAGGTGACCGGTTACGTTACGGACCTGCTCGCCAAAATGCCGGAAACCGTCGGCGCTTGACAGGCGTAGACGTAAACCAAATGCTGAAAAGATTGGCGCAGGGCGACACGGCCATGAAAAAAGATATCACCTCCGGTACATCCGGGGAGTCCAACATCTAATAAGCACTGGGTGCAAAGCCGATTTCCGTATCCGCGGAAGTCGGCTTCACTTTTCGGTCCGACCTCGAAAAGTCCAGGCAAGCCACCGTTCAGCCTCCTGGCAGCTCAGCACCTGCGGCTCCCTTTTGTCGGCATCCCTTTCGCTCAGGTTTTATGATAAGGCCGATATCAGGATATCTTTACTTGTTTTCAAAGTCCGAAAACAAAGCCATGAGGAAAAACAAATTCTAGCATACTACAAAGAAGCTCAACTGGCGGTTTGGGATATTAAACCGGAATTACGTGCTAATCTTGCCGAACGGGCTACGGGGAGTTTTGTGAGTTGTGGATAGGTTATGACCGGTATGAGAGAGCAATCTCTTAGAAGCAGGTTAAACATCGACTTTTTGCGACGGTTCCAAATATAGCAATAATGGTCGAGATAAACTTGTAAATGCTTAGGTCCGATACCTCTAAAAGTCCAGGCAAGCCAACGTTCAGCCTCCTCACAGATCCGCATCAGCGTTCTGTTTACCCTTTTGCCGATACGCCGTGTAACGACTGTTTTGATAACCGCATTAGTATCCACAAAGTCGCGGATGAATGGTGCAGTGTCAAATGAAGCAAAAACGCTTCGCTGCTGTTTCTTGCATTGTTTTTTTATTTTAATATGTATGAGTTCCCTGTCTTTGTTCTCCGATGCTCCGATGATGAGAGGCTGTTCCTGGTTGTGCCAGTCGAAAAAAGGAGAGTATCTGCTGCTATATACCGCATCCGATATCCGCACGAGCCCGCTCAACATTTCTTGAACATCCGCTTCACTCATGGTATGACGAATTTTGTGGCAGATCAGCCAAGCAGTCTTGTATGTCACGCCTATGATTCTGGATAATTGCAGCGCATTAATGCCCGCCGGCCGAGCATGCAGGAAGATAGCCTGGAACCAAAGGCGTAAAGGTGTGCGGCTGCCCTCCATAACTGTGCCTTTGATCAAGGAAGTCTGCGCCCGGCAAGCTGCACATTCGTAAAGAGGTATTCTTCGGGTAGAGATGATATAAGCATGGGAATGATTGCAACGCGGGCATCTGAAGCCATCCGGCCACTTAGCGTCGAACAAGAATTCCGCACACACCTCCTCCTTGTCAAAGCGGCTGGAGACACCCTCAAACGTAAGTTCATCCATAGACACAATCAACCACCTCACTAAACGAACGTATGTTCCTGTAAATACATTTTACCAAACATATGTTCTTATTTCAAGTATGGGTAGAAAAAAAATTCCTTGCCAGCGGGATGTTGATAATGACTTTGAGCAAGGATGCCACCCTGACCGACGGGGATACCGAACAAAGAGGTTCAGCAAGGATACCTTCCTGACTGGCGGGGATACCGAACAAAGAGGTTTAGCAAGGATACCTTCCTGACCGACGGGGATATCGAACAAAGGAGCTGTAACCACGTACTCCGTATGGGCGTGGCCCATCCTTTTGGTCAACACTGATTTACGGTATGATGAGAGAAAAATTGTAGGAGATGTACATGAGCCGGAATAATACGCCACCACTGCCGCAAGCCGTTATTTTCGATCTGGACGGTACCTTGTTTCAAACCGAAACGCTGCTGGAAACCGTACATCAGAGGGTGTTCGGGCAGCTTCGTAATGAGGGGTTGTACATAAAGCCGACACCGCCGATCGATAGGTTACTGGGATCATTGGGGATGCTGCTTACGGATATTTGGAAAAGGGTGATGCCGGACGGTTCGCCGGAAGCTCATGCGCGCGCTAACGAGCTGCTGCTGCTCTATGAGATGGAAGAGCTGGAAGGGGGGCGCGGGCGCTTGTACCCCGGCGTAATCGAAACGCTAACTGAGCTGCGGAATCGCGGTATGCGGCTGTTCATCGCCAGTAACGGACTAGAGGAATATGTAAAAGGCGTACCGGCAGTAAACGGGATAGCGGCCTGGTTCGAAGGCATTTACAGCGCAGGCGAATATGCCACCGCCTCCAAGGTCGATCTGGTACGGAAGCTGCTCGACACCTACAGGGTTGAGCAAGCGTGGATGGTCGGAGACCGGTCATCGGATGTCGAAGCCGGAAAAAGCAATGGCTTGTACGTCGTGGGCTGTGATTATGCCGGATTTCGGCGTGACGGCGAACTGGATGGGGCGGACGCGGTGATCCGATCGTTCCCGGAGCTTCTGACATTAATGCCTAAGCAACAAAGCGGGCCTGAGGCCCGCTAGCCGGCATTGCTTATTCTGAGGCACCTAGCAGGTTCGTATGTTGGCTGCCGTCAGGTGAAGCTTCCTGAGGCTCGGTGAGATTGCCGGGGTCACCCGAGTTATCCGGCGTATCGTCGGATACTTGTAAACTGTGAGCCTTAGAAGTCTGCTGCCGGTGTACCCAAAGCGCGTATTCGATGGGGCGTAGTATGGCCTTCTGATAAACCTCGCTCTCTCCCGCTCTAATGAACACCTCACGCGCCGGTTTCGGATTTACCTCGATGAGCCAGATCCGGCCCTTTCTGTCTATTGCCAGATCCAGTGCCAGCTCGCACAGCGCGCCATAAGAGGATTCCAGATGTCGGGCAACCTTGACGCCGAACGATTCGGCTTTCGTCCGGATCTCGTTGATGGTTTCCTCGCTCTCGATCCATTGCCGCAGCAAGTTGTTCATTGGAACGGCCGCTCCTCCGCCGTGGAGGTTGGAAGTGACGCTCCGAAGCGGACCCACGCGTCCCGCACATCCGGTCACTTCCCACTCCCCGGATCCGTTCTTCTGCACAAGCATGCGATAATCGTGAATACGTCCGTTGGGCAGCTTGATATTTAAACCTTGCTGAACGATATAATGGTCCCCATGCATATCCCAGGCACCCAGAACGATTGCGAGGCTGCTCCGTGATATCCGTCTGGGCTGGACGATACTGCGTGAATGATTACGTCCTTGCAGCAGCAGCGTCCCGTCCTTCTGCCTGTCGATGCGCAAGATGCCGCGCCCGCCTGTTCCGTTAATGGGTTTCAAGTAGACGGTTACGAACTTCTTAAGCAAGGACTTCACATCATCCGGAGATTGAAAGAGCCGGGTTTCGGGAAGATGTGACCTGAGAGCGGAGACATCGGCGAGGGTTCGATGCACCGTCCATTTATTTCGCAGCGGCCGGTTCAGAAAAGTAAGGTGGGAATTACGTTTACGGTAAGCGAGCAGCTGCTCGAAACGCCGGCTTTTTTGGTAGCGGCAGCGATCGTATATGATTTCAGGCGGCCGTACCCACCGCTTGGTCCATCGTTTCGCTGCGGGTTTGTATATCAAAGCCCGGATGCGTTGGTCGTCTTCGGCGACATCTTCAGGGGTATACACGAAAATCTTCATACCCATCCTGGCGCCGGCAGTTATCATTTTTTCGTAAATCGGCCGTTCCTCCAGCGCCTTGCGATCGTTTAAATACAGGGTCAGAATACCGACAACCGGCTTTGACACGCTCGGTCACCTCCCGGTCGGCAGCGCCGGATGGATCGCAGCCATACATGCGCCTTCACCGAAGTTTGCCGCGTAAATGATTCCCGCTAGCCAACGGCCCTGCTTATCGGGACTCAGCAATCGCCATGCGTTTGTCGCGCTCAAGGTGCAAACCTCCCTTATGCTCTTGCCGGGAACCGTGACGGTGGAGAAAAACGCTGTATTGAAAAATTCTCTGTAACGATTTGTTCCGGATATGAGGCTCATCAAATTTCATAGGTTTGGAATTGGCTTCGAAAAACCAGACGTGGCCGGTCTGATCCACACCGAGATCCATGGACATCTCGCACAGGCTCCCGTCGGAAGAACGTTCGATTTGGCGGGCGACCTTGAGTGTGGTGTTTTTCACTTTTCGCAGCACCTTACGAGCCTTTTCCTGGCCGAAGATCGATACGAGAAGTTTTTGCGGGTCGTCGATGTAACCTCCGCGCGGAACATGCGTCGTTATGCTCGAGTCGCCGGCCACCCGGGCTCCAAACCCGGTCAGCTCCCATTTGCCGCGGCTGTTTTTCTGGACCAGCGCCCTCAAATCAAAAGGCCGTTCGTTCACTGCAGCCAACGTAATGCCCTGCTGTGCGATGTAAGGCTCGCCAAGCGCTTCGGATTGGCTGGATACCTTGGCCCAGACGGTCTTCAGGCTGGCACAGTGATACGTTTTGCTGCCTTTTTCCTCCTGAATTTGCAGGCGGTACGGCATCTTTTTCTCCGGCTGCACCTTCACGGTCATGATCCCGACGCCGGCTTTGCCGCGAACCGGTTTCAAGTACAGCAAACGGTGTTTCGTAAGAAGCTTGGACAGAACTTCCGGTTCCGTCAATTTCTTTGTTTCGGGTATATATGCTTTTGTTGCGCTGTTTTCATGGAGCCATTGGAACAATGACCATTTGTTAAAAAAGCGTCGGTTGAACAGTCGGATATCCGGATCACGCGCGATGGCCGCAAGCTTTCGTTTGACGTGGGGAAGGCGTTCGTCCTCTCTCTGCGGAATCCGGTTGTAGATGATGGTCGGCCTGGGAAACCATGTTTTAACCCAGGAGTCGGTGGCTTTCCGGTACAGTAAAGCCCTGGATGCGCGCAGCATTAAGCTTCATGCTTTTGACCGTAACCACGTAGGTCACGATACCCATCTGCTGTCCGGTGCGGAGCAAATCGACGAAATTGCTCCGGTTGCCGCGGAATAGCTGAGTGTCGTCCTCAATGGTAAGAATTGCGACCACTGGTTTGTCAACTGCCGGCTCGGAAACGCTGGAATGTGGCAAAAGAGATTTAAGAATCCTCAAGATCCATCCCTCCTGCGGAACTTACTCAAATACAGGCAGTGATCCAGTATATATTCAAGCGAGGCTTTTCCTTGCTCTTTTAATGCCGGATGTTTGAAAATGGATCGTCCGGGCTTCGCATTCGCTTCGAACATCCATACGCCGCCCTCCCTGTCGATCCCGATATCCAGCCCAAGCTCGCCAAGGGCGTGCGAGTAATTGCGCTCAATGGCTTCCGACAGCTTAACCGCAATGTCTTTCGCTTCCCGGAGCACATCGTTCGCACGCGGACCGAACGTTCGGCCCAACGCCTGCTCCGGCGTCATTAGCGATCCCCCGTTTTTGATATGCGTCGTAACGCTGCCCCGGCCGGCCTTTTTGGCTCCAATGCCGGCAACGACCCATTGATTGCGCCCATCCTTGTGCATGTGAAAACGGAAGTCGATCGGGCAGTTGTCGATCTCGACCAACCGTATGCCCTGCTGGACGACATAATGACTCAGATCGCTCCCATGACGCGCGCGTAGCATTCTCATCAAGCTGGCAAAATTGCTGAAACGCAGCAGGACATTGCTTCCGTTTCGCCTGTAACGGATGAAATAACCTTTGCGCGGATGATAGGTAAGCCGGTAGATTCCGATTCCAAGACTGCCGGCTGTGGGTTTGTAATACAGAAATTGATGCTTCTCAAGGAGCTCTTTAATCCTTTCCGAATCCGGATTGTCCACGGATTCCGGGAGATGGCGCAGCGCCTCCGGATCTTTATCGAGCAGCTTGTATACGTCGGACTTGTTGAAGAAGCTCCAGTTGAAAAACGGGATTTGTTTTCTGATAAAACGTTCCCTCAGCGCTGTAATTACAACTCCGTTTTCGGCCCTTCGATTAGGAAGTCGATTATAGACGACATCAGGCAGCGGAACGATTCGGCGAATCCAGTTGCCCGCATTGTCGAGAAACCAGCCGTGTACGGTCTCCTGATGCCAATTAATGTCGCGAGGTGTGAAGCCGAAGAAGTAAGCTCTTTTTTTTCCGAGATGCAGCAGCTGCTTGACGAAGCCGGTCCGTTCCCCGAACGGGGAAGTGGAGGAACTGTGGCTGCTGTCCGTCAGTATGCCGATCAAGGGTCCGAGCTTTATTTCTTCCGCTGCTACTTTGGTCAAATAAACGTTGCCGGAGATGGGAATCCGTACGGAACGCCGAAGCCCGGCAGACATATACACATGATGGCCTTTGCGGTTGATGGTTCTTACAGCGGCGGGTACGATATCACGGCCGAGCTTGACGTTAACCGATTTACGTCCGCCCAGCTTAAGCAGCTTGGCAAGCGGGCTGGAAAACCATACGATTCGTTCCGGCTGCTGTGTGAAATGGACGTTACAGATGGTCAAACTCATGAATTACCCTCCCAGGTGGTCGAAGCAGGATAGATCGGGCATATAAAAGCGGCAATGTCTCAGCTTGTGCTGCGGCCTCGCCGCCGGCGCAATGCATTGCGCCGCGGCCGGGTTTGGAGTTTGCCTCCAGAAACCATAACCGGCCCGCCCGGTCGACACCGAAGTCCAACCCGATTTCAGCGAATCGCCCAAAATTTTGTTCTAACCGGTTAACCATCATTAAGCCGAATTTTTGTATGTCCTGCATTAAATCTGCACTATGGGCTTCGCCGAAGAGTGCGGATAAAACTTCATTGCCGGGCGCCGCGTGTCCGCCTCCATGCAGGTTCGCGGTTACGGTGCCCGGAGCGCCGCACCGGGCTGCGATCCCGGTTGTAACCCAGTGTCCCCGGCCGTTCTTTTGCATCAAGGCACGCAAATCGAACGGTTCCCCCGCGAGGCCCCGCAAATCCAGCGTTGGCTGCATAATATAGGTCCGTTTGCCGATCCATTTGTGCAGCCGTTCTAGAGCTGTCGGCTGTTCAGGGCACAAGAGACGGAAGGATCGATTGTGTGCCGTTCGGCCCTGGAGCAGCACCGTCCCGTCGGAGCTGCGGGTGACGGACAAGGTTCGCCGTCCTTGGCTTCCGTCAACCGGTTTAAGAAAAACCCCGTTAACGTGCCGGGCCAGCCAGGAGGCGAGTGTTGAGGCATCTTGGTAAACCTCCGTTTCGGGCAGCAAGGGGCTGAGCTCGGCATCCCGCGACAAAAGGGCATGCACTTCCGCTTTGTTAGGCAGTCGACCGTTGAGGAGCGTCAGCTTTTTTTCAGCGGTTAGCCGATAAAGGGCCGCGCGGAACCGGTGTCTCTCCGTTTCGTTGTCAGGCCATGAACGGTCGTAAACGACGGCCGGCAGTTTACGCACATACGATTGCCAGCTCTGTTCCCGATCGTTCCACTGCCAACCTTTAACGGTGCCGCTCCGTTCATCCCATGTCCAAGGCGCAAAAGGAAACACATCCAAACCCATCGCAGCAGCCTTCGCCATCAGACGCCGGATGTAGCGGCTTTCCGCGAACGGGGGCGTTTTGTTACGTTCACATACGGCTATTCCAAGAACAGGCGTCGTTTCAGAAACCGGATATATAACGGGCATATCGAATCATCGTCCGCACAGACGGGCGGATTTTCCCTTCATGTAATGGGGTATTGTCATTCTTGGACGGCTTGGAGTTGACTTCGAGCAGCCAGACGCGGCCTGAGGAATCCAGGGCCAAATCGATGCCCAGCTCGCCGAAGTGCGCCGGGATATAAGTATCGATTCCTCGAGCGATGTCCAGCGCAGCGGCCCGCAAACGCCGAAAAGCATCCGCCCGGATCATGGCCGGAAGGTTGGAGTTGGCGACGGTGGCCTTTACCGTGGATAGAGTGCCGCCCCTTGCCAGGTTCGAGACGAAATGATCGGTGTTCGCGGTGCGGCTGACAATGGAGGTTGTCACCCAATTGCCCTTGGCGTCCTTTTGCGTCAGAGCGCGGAAATCGACGGGACGAGCGCCGATCTCCATTAGACTAAGGCCCTGCTGAATCTGATAGCGCACGGATTTTACCTTCTCGGCGATCGACGAGTAGAGCTTCGCCAGGCTGCTGAATATTTGTCTTTTCGTTCCGCTCACCGTAGCATGAGAGGCCTGCCAGCCGTCGCCGAAGCGGGAAATACGGATGATTCCTTTACCCAAACTGCCTGTTACGGGTTTTAGAAAGACCGTGCCATACTTGGAACACATGCTTTTCAACATTGCAAAGTTATTCAGAGAATGCGATTCGGGTAAGTATCTCTGTAAAGAGCCGTCTTTTTTCAAAGCATCGAACACTTCGGATTTGTCCAGAAATTTTTCATTAAAAACCTTGGCGCCATAGCGGGTTTTGATGTCCCTCATGAACTGCTGCACCTCCGGCTGGTTCTCCAGCTTGCGCGTGGTCAGCCGGTTATTCATGACATCCGGCGCGGGGAGCGTCAAGCGCTGCCAGCCCTTTGTATACACCCAGCCTTCCACAGCGGACACATTCGGCCGGATCGCAGCAGGGGTAAAAAAGTAAACGTGAGCGCCCTGGCTCCGGCAAGCCTCCGTTACCTCCCGGCAGAACATCGTGATATCCCCAAACGGCTTATCCGGGTGTTCCGGCATGACCCGGCTGACAAGCACGCCGATCAGAGGGCCGAGCGCGACCGTTCGTGCTGCCGAACGGTATTGAACGCGAAGGCGAATTCCGCCGAATATGCCCATTCTGCGCGCGAGCGTTTGGCTGACCCGCATTCCTTGATAACGCGGGACCGGGACGATCGTGACCGAGTGCCGAAACGATCCGAATTGAAGGGTCAACTGCTGCTGCGCCGGTATTTTCGACTGCTTCATCAGCGATTCTCCGAGCATCAGGACGTCGTCGGGCAAGATGCCGGAACTGATGACTTGGAGTGCGATTTTCGGGGTGGACATGTTTCGTACTCCTTCCACCGATTCGTGTGTCATAGTTAAGGCTTATGCGGGCTTCTTCCGGGGGCTTGCGACAATACTCCATCATATGAGGACATCTATCTATCGGTGATTCGCCCTTCCGGGTTTGGGACTTTTGCTCATCGGCGGAATGTTGGTCTCATACAAGCATGATTGATGTTATGATAAGAGTAAGATGATAAATTCGGAGGGTGAGAACATCGCATGAATGTTTATGATACAGCCTATGAACTGGCCAAAGCATTGAAGGCGGGTCCGGAAGCTGCAGAATGGAAGGCCGCCAACTCTGCTGTCTCTCGAGATGCCGACGCCAAGAGGATGCTGGATGACTTCCGCGAACGCCAAATGGGTTTCCAGCAGGCGATGATGGAAGGCAAGGAGCCTTCATCGGAAGATATGGATAGAATGAATAAATTATATGAGGTGATAAACCTCAATCCGGCTGTGCGCCGGGTGATGGACGCCGAACGGAGGCTGAGCCTTCAGTTTGAAGATGTGAACCGGATTCTGAGCGAGGCGCTTCGGGATATCGTTGGAGATCCGAAATAGTGCGGAAGCCGCCTTGCGAGTCTTGACGGGCTTGCAAAGCTTTTTCTTTTGCCCGGAGTTGAGTTGGGAGATAACTACAGAGGAACGGCGTACATACTGCGAATATCGTGCGGCAATGAGCTGCGGGGGAATTCGGAAGGGAGTCGGCGAAAATAACGGATCATAGCAGCCCGACGTCGGGTCGAAAAGCGGATCATATCCGCATCAGTCTGGAGGAAGACGTGCAGGGGCGCGGGATAACGAGCGGTTTGGAATGCTATCGCTTTCGACATAAGGCGCTGCCTGAACTGGATTTCTCGGAGATTTCTCTGGAAACGAGCTTCCTCAAACGCAGAATGGCAGTGCCTCTTCTGATCAGCAGCATGACCGGCGGCACGGCGCAAGCCGGACAGATCAACCGCCATCTGGCGAAAGCCGCGGAGTCCCGCGGCTGGGCGATGGGACTCGGCTCTATGCGAGCCGCCCTGGAACAAGAGCAGCTTTCGGCGACGTTTAACGTTCGGCGTGAAGCTCCGACCGCGTTCCTTTTAGCCAACCTGGGAGCCGTGCAATTGAATTACGGAATGGGGCCGGATGATTGCCGGAGGGCGGTCGAGCTGGCGCAAGCCGATGCTTTGGTGTTTCATCTCAATGCTCTCCAGGAATTGTTTCAGCCGGAGGGCGACACGAATTTCAAAGGCCTGCTCCGCCGGATGGAAGAGGTTTGCCGGAAGCTGCCGGTGCCGGTAGGCGTGAAAGAAGTCGGCTGGGGAATAGACGCGGATACCGCGAGAAGGCTGAAGGACGCCGGTGCCGCATTTGTGGATGCAGCCGGTGCCGGGGGGACGTCGTGGAGCCAGGTGGAAAAGTACCGCAATAACGACCCGCTTCGGTATCAGGCTGCCGACGCGTTCGCCGACTGGGGGATTCCGACTGCCGAATGTGTTCGTGAAATCAGGATGCAGCTGCCCGACTTCCCGCTCATTGCGAGCGGCGGATTGTCTAACGGCGTCCATGCTGCCAAAGCGATCGCCTTAGGAGCCGATATGGCCGGTTATGGACGGGCTCTTCTTCGGGATGCTGCTACGGGTGAAGACGTGGCACTGCGGCTCGAACGGGTTGAGCTTGAACTGAAAGCCGCGATGTTCGCTATCGGAGCAGGAGATATAGAGGCGCTCCGATCCACCGACCGGTTGATCGATCGGCCGTAGAGCACTTACAATGAACGAAGCCTATATTTATGTTTCGAGAAGGAGCTCGCGGATCAGATGGAAATTAATCCGAACAACGTTATTAAGCTTACCGACGGGTGGCTGCAGTTAAAAGTGCCGGTTCCATTTTCTTTGAAATGGGTCAACTCTTATCTTTTGCCGGAACAAATAGGCTGGACGCTTATCGATCCCGGGCTTCGTACTCCCGCCACGGAAAGCTTCTGGACTACGGCTTTGGCGGTTAACTCCATACGCTGGGAAGACATCAAGCGTGTGGTCGTCACTCATCATCACCCGGACCATTACGGCTTGGCAGGATGGTTCCAGGAGCGCACCGGAGCGCCGGTTTTCATGTCGCAGACTGCTTACGAGGCTGCTCACAGGCTCTGGGGGGACGATGAGATGTTCTCCGGCGAATTGACCGAGGCTTTCCTTCAGAATGGGATGCTTCCGGAGTTGGCGGAGAACATGAACGAGAATTTGCTGGGATTTCACGTCAGGGTATCACCGCATCCTCGGGATGTGACATTTCTAGAAGCGGGTGTTGACTTTCGAATGGGGGGACTCAGTTGGGAGACGATTGGCGGTGAGGGCCACGCGCCGGGACATCTTTCCTTCTACCATGCCGAGAGCGGCAGATTAATCTGCGCCGACCAGGTGCTGCCGGATATTTCACCGAATATCGGCTGGATGCCGGGAGGCGACCCTGACCCGTTAGGTTCCTATCTTGGGAGTTTGCGTGAACTGCTGCCGCTGCGAGTGGAGACGGCGTTTCCGGGTCACCGGGCACCTTTCGCGGAATTTCAGAAGCGTGTCCAGGAGCTGCTGGATCATCACGAACGCCGTTTGCTGAAAATGATGGAATTGATCGGCAGCCATACCCTGACAGCATTCGAGGTTTGTGAACTGGTGTTCGGCAGCCGCTATCGGGATAACCCGCATCAATTGAGATTCGCGCTGGCCGAGACGATCGCCCATCTGCTGCATTTGGAGCGGCGGGGGACTCTCGTTCGTGTGGAGACGGATTCAGCTGAACTTATCCGATACCGGCGGCGGAACCCGCTCCCGCCCTCTAACAAAAAACCGGATTAAGCTGCTTTCACGCAGCTAATCCGGTTTTGTTTATTGTCCGTTTTGGTCGAGCGCTTCTTCCATCGCTTCGCGTTCGGCTTGCTTGCGGTGGGCGATGCGGCTGGATGCCGAAGCTGCAATTGCGCCTACGATATCGTCTAGAAACGTGTGGATCTGGCCGTCATTTTTGTCGTTTAATTTTTTAAGTACGCCGGGCTTGAATTTGTCGATATAACCGAAGTTTGTGAAGCCGATGCTTCCGTAAACATTGACGATACTGAGTGCCAGCACCTCATCGCATCCGTAAAGCCCTTCATCATATAAAATCATATCTTGCAGGGGCTGCATCAGCTTGCCTTCCTCTGCGAGAATATCCAATTGGATACCGGTTAAAATTGCGTTCTGCACTTCCCGCTTGGACAATACAGCTTCTACGTTAACGATACATTCGTCAAGGGTGAGCTCGGGGAAATACTCCTTTTGCAGCAGCATGACCAGCTGGCCGATCTGTGCTTTGGTCACTCCGCGTTTGGTCAGCCACTCTTGGGTCGCGTTTGCCACTGCTTTGCTGTTAAGACGGTACATATTCGGTTGGGACATGAACAACAACACCTCTTTCCGATGCTAATAGCCTGCGCCATAAAGTTGATCGCCTGTGAGGACAAACATACATATTTGTCCCGCGGGCTCGTATACATAGTACTACAAAAAGGAAGTCGATGTAACGTCGGCCCCTTAGGCGGGAGGAATTGGTAATGAAAGATAAATCGAATCGAGTCGTTCGTCGAAAGATGCTGGCATCCGCTCTGTTGCTGCTCCCCCTTCTATCAGCCTGCAGTCAGAATACGGGCACGAATTCCGGTGCGTCGGCGATCGATCCGCCGCCGGCCGAGTTTGAAGATACGATGCTTCGGGAAGCCGAAGGCACTGAAGTCAAAGACGGAATTACCGTCTATCTTTTGGATCGTAACGGGTATGTCGCCCCGATGACTTTGGTCAACAAGCCGGACGCAAAGTCCCAGCGCTCCGCCGCGGAAGTCGCCGTTGCCTGGATGACTGCGGACCAACAGTTGGCGGATCAGCTGCCGCCCGGGTTCTCACCCATTTTGCCCGAAGGAACGAAAATCAACTCGGTGAAGCAAGATACGGACGACAAAAGCATCACCATCGATTTCGCAGCTCCTTTTCCGACGATGAATCCGGCTCACGAACGCAAAATGCTCGAAGCTCTTGTATGGACAATGACGGAATTCCCGGGAATCGAGAAGCTGAAGCTGACCGTAGCGGGTAAAACGCTTGAAAAGCTGCCCGCATCCGGGATGCCTGTGGGCGCAGTGTTGACCCGGTCAATGGGCATCAATCTGGAGCATGCGAAAGGGGTGCAGGTCAATCGTACGATGGGTGTGACGCTGTATTTCTCGGCACGGTCCGCCTCTGGAGACGGTTATTTCGTCCCGGTGACCCGGTTGATCGACCGGAGTCCGGATCGTGCCCGGGCCGCGCTGGAGCAGCTGATTCAAGGACCGCTCGATACGACAAATCTTCAGCCCGTATTGACCTCCGACAAAGTTTCCGTTGAACAGCTGTCACAGCTTGAAAACACCGTGAAGGTATCCCTGAACGACAGCGAATGGACGGAACAAAAACCGCTGCCTGCGGACATGATGGAGGCGCTTGTTCTGACAATGACAGAAGTGACGGGCGCACCTCAAGTTCGGCTCGTCATGAACGGCAGTGACTCCTTAATCGATTCCGATCAACGATCTTATTCTCAGCCTGTGAGCCGCCCGACTGCGATCAACGCCTTAAAACGATAATTCTATGAGCAGCCTCCCCGACATTGAGCCGGAGAGGCTGTTCTGTCGACGGTCATGTAACCCGGCATTTCCCATTAATTGCCCGTTTCATGTACGTTCATACGGTACACGGATAAGGTGCTTTTACCCGGATACTTTGGTAAAATGGTGAAGATTCATATCCGGGAGGCAAAAAAATGAGATCAGACGGCAGACAGCCCCGTGACTTGCGGCCATTCGCAGTCACTTTACATCCTAATAAATACGCGGAAGGTTCCGTACTCATAGAGGCCGGTGACACCAAGGTGCTTTGTACGGCCACGATTGACGAAAAGGTGCCCCCATTCCTGAAGGGCCAAGGGAAAGGCTGGATAACGGCGGAATATTCGATGCTGCCGAGAGCGACACACTCGCGCAATCAAAGAGAAGCCATCAAAGGCAAGCTGACCGGAAGGACGATGGAGATTCAAAGGCTGATCGGCCGCTCGCTTCGTTCCGTCGTCAATCTTAACGCGCTTGGCGAACGGACGATTACTTTGGACTGCGATGTGCTTCAGGCAGACGGAGGGACTAGAACGACCTCCATTACCGGCGCGTTTATCGCGCTGGCTTTAGCGATACACAAACTTTCGGGAAATGTCTCTTTTGCGAAATACCCGCTTACCGATTACTTAGCATCCATAAGCGTAGGCGTGATACAGGATCAACCGGTCGTGGATTTGAACTATGAGGAAGATTCGCGGGCAAAAGTCGATATGAACGTGGTCATGACGGGCGCTCGGGCGTTTGTTGAAGTTCAGGGAACGGGCGAAGAAGCTCCTTTCACGCGTACTGAGCTCGACGGAATGCTTTCGCTCGCGGAAGAGGCCATACTTCAGCTGATTCAGCTGCAAAAAAATACGCTGGGAGCGGCCGGCGCACGGATCGGCGGTGTCCAGCCATGATCACGGCGGGCGGCACGCTGCTTGTTGCCACGCGCAACCATGGCAAAACGGCGGAATTTCGCGAAGCCTTTCGTAAATTCGGCGTAACCGTCAAGGATTTGGGCGACGTGGAAGGAATACCGGAGATCGAGGAAACCGGCACGACATTTGAAGAGAACGCGTTTATTAAGGCGAAAACGGTCGCCGATATTGTCGGTTTGCCGGTGCTCGCCGATGATTCCGGTTTGTGTGTAGACGCTCTGAACGGTGAGCCGGGCGTATATTCCGCGCGTTACGCCGGGGAACACGCCAATGATGCCGATAACAACGCGAAGCTACTTCGGGAGCTGGACGCGGGATTGCGGACGGTCGGCATCGATGTAACTGAACCTGAGGTGCTGAGTCCAGCCCAGTTTGTGTCATCGCTGGTTCTTTATGACCCTCAAGACGGCAGCCGCTTGACTGCGGAGGCACAGGTGGAAGGCCTGATCCTTCGCGAGCCTCGCGGATCCGGGGGGTTCGGATACGATCCGCTGTTCTGGCTCCCATCCTTCAACCGGAGTATGGCTGAATTGACCGTTGAGGAGAAGAACCGCATCAGCCATCGGGGGCAGGCACTGAACAAATTATTGGAGCTGATTGGGCGATGACGGAAGTTAGAATGCCGGTGTTATTTGTGGCGCATGGAGCGCCGACTCTGGTTATTGAGAAAACAGACTATACGGCGTTTTTTACGACGCTTCCCGAGCAGCTGCCCGCGCCTAAGGCAATCGTGATCTGGAGTGCGCATTGGGAGAGCGATGTACAACTTGCAGGCGCCTCGGAGCGATTCTCTACTATTTATGATTTCCATGGATTTCCACCGGAAATGTATACTCTGAAATATCCCGCACCGGGCAATGAGGACATTGCGCGCAACATTGTGAGCCGGTTGAACGATGTAGGTATCGAAGCGCGGCTGGACGAACGCCACGGCTTGGATCACGGCGCTTGGTGTCCACTTAAGCTGATGTGGCCGGATGCGGATGTGCCGATCGTTCCGTTGTCCGTCATTCCGAATTTGCCGCCTGAGAACCAGTATGAAATCGGGCGGCTTTTGTCATCCCTTCGTGAGGAGGGAGTGCTGATCATCGCCAGCGGCGGCATCGTCCATAATTTGCGCAAAATTGCCTGGGATGCCGTTCAGCCCGTGGACTGGGCACAAGCATTTGACGCGTGGATTGCCGAACGGTTGGAGAACTGGAATGTAGATGCGATATTCCGGTACCGCGAACTGGCGCCTCAAGCCGACAACGCCGTGCCGCGCGGCGGCGCGGAACACTTCGTTCCGCTCATCTACGCCATGGGCGCCGCCGATGAAGGCCGTCGGGCAAAGAGGCTATTCCAGGACTATCAGCTGGGCTCGCTCAGCCTCAATGTCTGGCAATTCGACTAGCTGCAAGGCTGGTAACCGGCGCCTTTTGCCGATATCCCGTCGGCTCAGGAGTAATCGATTGCCTCGAAAGCGAGCTGTAAGGCTACAAAACCGCCTTACACGAACAAATCGCTCTGCCCGGCGAGCTGTAAGGCGACGAAACCGCCTTACACGGGSAARTCRCTCCGCGSGGTGAGCTGTAAGGCGACAGAACCGCCTTACACAGGGAAATCGCTCCGCGCAGCGAGCTGTAAGGCGGCAGAACCGCCTTACAGGCTGCAAACCGCTCGCGAACCGAGCTGTAAGGCTAACTATCAGCCTTACAGGATGCAAACCGCTCGCGAACCGAGCTGTAAGGCTGCAAAACCGCCTTACATACGTAAATATAAGAGGGGCTCAACAGCATCTTGCCCCCGCAACCATAGGAGGAATGAGAGATGTCTTTGCAGCAGGAAATTATTGCAAAGCTGGGTGTCAAGCCGACGATCGATGTGGATGAGGAGATCAAGCGGCGGGTGGACTTCCTTAAGGATTATATCAAGCAATCAGGTACATCAGGGCTGCTGATTGCGATAAGCGGAGGCCTCGACAGCGCTGTGGCCACCGGATTATGCAAGCGGGCGACGGACGAGCTGTCGCAGGAAACCGGTAAGGAATATATGACGCTCGGTGTCTTCCAGCCCTATGAAGAGCAAGAGGATATCGAACATAGCTATGCCGTCGCGGATGCGTTCGATCTGAAATATAAAGTGGAAACGAACATCGCTGAAGCGGTGGATGAGATTGTGCTGGAAACGGAGTACGCATTCAAAGCAATGGATATGTCGCGCCACCTAAGCCGTGGAGGCAAGGGCAATGTAAAAGCGCGCACTCGGATGGTCGTTCAATATGCGCTGGCTTTTGACCTGAATCTGCTGGTAGTGGGCACCGACCATGCATCTGAAGCGTTGACCGGTTTCTTCACCAAATGGGGTGACGGAGCTGTCGACATCACGCCGCTGAGCAGCTTGAACAAACGTCAAATCAGCCAGATCGGCAAGCGCCTTGGCGTTCCCGAGTCAGTACTCAATAAAGCGCCGACTGCCGGGTTGTGGGAAGGCCAAACGGATGAAGGCGAATTGGGAGTCAGCTATGACGACAACAGCGATTATTTGGAAGGTAAAGAAATCGATCCGAAGGCGCGCGAAACTTTGGAGAAACATTACCGACGTACACAGCATAAGCGCGTGCCTATCCCCGGCATTTAAGACGGTATGATTGTCGGAGTCGGGTTGGACGTCGTCGAGTTGGAGCGCATCGCGGGCATAATGGCAGGGCCAAGCAAGGAACGCTTCGCGGCCAGAATACTGACGGTGCAGGAACGTTCCAGATGGTCGGCGCTGCCTGCGCGCCGCGCATTGGAGTTTATCGCCGGCAGGTTCGCCGCCAAAGAAGCTGCCGCTAAAGCTTTAGGATGCGGCATTGGCAGAGTCGTCGGTTTTCAAGACATTGAGTTGTTATCTGATCGTCAAGGTAAACCGCACTGCACCTTGTCCGAAGCAGCCGTCAGCAGGCTGCAATGGACGGACAAAACATTTCATATACACGTAGCCATCAGTCACGAACGCTCTTTGGCCGCGGCCACCGCGATCATCGAGTCATAGTCTCGCCAGCCCGCATAGAGAGCCAACCAATCGGGCTTTTTGTATATACATAATTTGGATAACAAAATATCTTTTTGCAAATTTACGCTTGTAGGTCTACTAACGTATAATGGATGGTATATGGGAAACGTTATTTCTCGCAAGAACACGGGGAGCACTCTACATGACGACGACTTATTTGACTATCATGATGAAACATTTGGAGCACATGCAGATTGAAGTTGCAGCTGCTTCTGAAACGCAGGTCAGCCGCTCCTCTCTGAAAGAACGCGAAATTACATATGATTGCGACCGGTTTCTTTTCGTCAGAGAAGGAGAAGGGCGCTTGATCGTGCAGGGTAAGGAGATTCCTCTCGTGAAGGGAATGTTCTGTATTCTGCTGTCCGGAATGTCACATCGAATTTCCGTAGAACCGGATGCTTCGCTGACGATACAATGGTGTCATTTTCGGGGAACATACGGGGATCGCGACTTGTACCGCACGCTGAAGATTCCATTTTACCTTCAGGTGTCCGATTTTCAATCAACTTCGGCGCTCTTCGACCAGTTAATCGAGCAGATGGCGCGGGATCACTTAACTTCAAGGCTGCGTATCAAAGCCTGCATGCTGGAGCTGGTCAGCGTGTTTTTGGAGCATTTGCCCGGTATTATTCAGGAAGGATCTCCGACCCAGGATTTGCAAAAGATTGATATTGTACTTAAATATATAGACGAGCATTTGGCGGATAACATTACGGTGGAAGATTTGGCTAAACAGGTTTTTCTGCATCCGAACTACTTCATCGTGTTCTTCAAGGGGATTTTGGGCTGCTCACCGATACAGTATGTGAACCAGCGGCGGATGGAAACAGCCAAGGCTCTGCTTTTGCAGCCGGAGTGTAATGTGTCTGACGTCGCGTGTCGGGTGGGTATGCAAATCTATTATTTTTCGCGCATGTTCAAAGCCCAGACCGGATTGACACCCAGCCGATACCGCAAACAGGCGGCAGCCGGCTCTTCCGGCGCTCAGCTTAAGGGAGGGAGCGGCCTTAAGTGAGTAACAACAAGCATTATTTCAGCAGCGAGCTCGTTCGTTGGTACGAGAAGGAGCGCCGGGATCTGCCTTGGCGGCGGACACGGGACCCATACCATATCTGGGTGTCCGAAATCATGCTGCAACAGACTCGTGTGGATACGGTCATTCCTTATTTCAACCGTTTTGTCGACCGGTTTCCTTCCGTCCGGCAATTGGCCGAAGCGCCCGAAGAAGAGGTGCTCAAGCATTGGGAAGGATTGGGCTACTACTCCCGGGCGCGCAACCTGCAATCTGCCGTGCGGGAAGTGGTGGACCGGTACGGAGGCGAAGTTCCCAGACTGAAAGAAGAAGTATCGGGTTTAAAAGGGGTCGGACCTTACACCGCGGGCGCGATTTTAAGCATTGCATTTGATCAGCCGGAGCCTGCGGTGGATGGGAATGTGATGCGGGTTCTTTCCAGGTTTTTTGGACTGGAAGATGACATCGCCCGCCCGGCCACGCGCGTCCGCATCGAGGGGGTGGCAAAAGAGCTTATTCCCCATGGCAAAGCTGCGGATTTCAACCAAGCCTTGATGGAACTAGGAGCCATGATCTGTACTCCGAAGTCTCCAGCATGCCCGACCTGCCCTGTACGGGAAATGTGCTCGGCGAGATTGCAGGGGCGCCAGTCGGAACTGCCGGTAAAAACAAAAGCGAAGCCGCCTAAATTCGTACTTAGACTAGCTGCGTTAGTGGAGGGAACGGGCATCCGATCCGGTAAAGTTCTTGTCAGGCAGCGTCCTAAGACCGGACTTTTAGCACGGATGTGGGAATTGCCTCATCTGGAAGCTCCCGGTCAGTCCGTGTGGGACTCGGTGGAATCCGGCTGTTCGTGGCTTGAGCAGGAATTCGCGCAGGAAGGCTTAATGATAAAGGCTGTGGATCATATAGGCGATGCGCAGCATACGTTCACTCACCTGCACTGGAACATCCGGGTGATGAGTGCCGTGCTTCAGGCTGAAGAGAGTGCGATCTTGCCGCCGCATTATCAATGGGTCGGACCGGATGATTTTGAAAACTATGTGTGGCCGAATGTTTTTCGCAAAGTGTTAACGCAATACTTTATTGGCATGTACAAGCCATCTAAACCGTGACAGTGCGCCGTTTTTTTTGCAGCCGCTGACGCGGTTTTTTATTTTGGAAAGACGGACAGCTAGAGGAGGGGGAGATAGGAGGGGCAGATGGCGGAAATAATACAAAAAATAGACTAACGCGGGTCTAGAGTAAGGGAAAATGGCGGAGATAGTCTAAAAAATAGACTAACTGAGGGCTAGAGGAGGGGCAGACGGCGGAGATAGTATGGAAAATAGACTAACTGAGGGCTAGAG
>NZ_JXAL01000006.1 GCF_000829465.1 Cohnella kolymensis
GTAACGTAGCGAGTGCATAGTCTGTTGATCTATCGTAACCTGGATCCGGGCTCCTTCCGAAGACTCTCCGAATCGGGTGCTCACGGTGTGAACGAGATAGATGTGATCGCCTTCCGCTTGCTTAGGCAATGTTGCACTTAGAGCTGAGACGGTGCTTCTCAGGATTTTTTCATCACCTGCAAGCTCATACACTTTGTAACTAGCGGCGTATGCTGCTCCTGTCCAAGTCAACACCACATCATTGCCATTGACAATCCTGGATGTCACATTGGCTGGAGCCAGTATGGTCGGATATACCAGATCAAAAGTGACTTCCGCGCCGGCCGGTGATTCGCCTAACAGCGTGGAGAAGGAATGGACGACGAACGTATATTGTCCTGCCGCCTGGTTTGGCAGAGAAAGAGAAGTGCCGGTCGGCGAGCTTTTCAGAACTTTGTTTCCGTCAATGACCTGGTACACAATATATTTTGTCGCATATTGTACAGCCGCCCATTTCAATGTTACATCATTGCCGTTTGCAATCGTTTGCGTCAGGCTCGCCGGTGCCGGCATGACTTGTCCGTCCATAGTGAACGTCAGCTTCGCTCCGTCTGCGGACTCGCCGAAACGGCTTGAGTAAGAATGAACTTCAAAGCTATATTCTCCTGGCTAATTTCACGCATACCATTGCGAACGGTAACGATGTCACGTTGAAGTGGAATTCCGTAACGTACGCAACGGCGTACAAGATATACCAGATCGTCGATGGCGAGCCAATCCTGAAAAGCACGGTGACAACGACCTCTAAAACATTTATTAATTTGCCTGAAGGAGATTATATTTACGAGGTTCACTCTTTCAGTGACCGCTTCGGAGAATCTTCCGGCAGTGAGCTGACGTTCTCATTGGTGTTCCCGATAATGCAAGCTCCGGCTAATCTGACACAGTCGGTCACGAACGGGAATGACATTACTTTGAGATGGACTGCAGCGACTTACGCAAACAAATATAACGTGTACCAGATCATCGATGGTGCTCCTGTACTTAAGACCACCGTGAACGGCACTTCAGCGACTTTTACCAATTCGCCTGAAGGAGATTATAAATACGAGGTTCGCTCATTCAGCGATCGTTTCGGCGAGTCCGCTGAAGTCAGCGAAGTCAGCCTCTCCCTAGTGTTCCCGATCATGCAAGCGCCGGCTAATCCGACGTCGACCATCACGAATGGCAACGATATCACGTTGAGATGGACTGCTTCTACTTACGCAACCGGCTATAATGTGTATCAAGTTGTCGCAGGACAAAAACTGTTAGTCAAGACGCAAACCGGCATTTCTGTCAGCTTCACCAATATGCCGGAAGGAGATTACAGCTACGAGATTCATTCCTATAGCACTCGTTTTGGAGAATCTCCTGCCCCTGCTGTAGTAAATTTCAACCTCACCTGGCCGGTCGTTCAACCGCCGGTGCTGGCGGGCGCTGTCTTT
Source organism: Cohnella kolymensis (assembly GCF_000829465.1). Classification (GTDB taxonomy): domain Bacteria; phylum Bacillota; class Bacilli; order Paenibacillales; family Paenibacillaceae; genus Cohnella; species Cohnella kolymensis. Next base: position 1,467 of record NZ_JXAL01000006.1, read on the forward strand.
AACGCCAACAACATTACATTTACATGGAAAACAGTGACTTGGGCGACTGAGTATCGCCTATACGAAGTCACCGGCAATACACGTACGCTGGTTTATAAGGGAAATGCGCTGACTTACAAAGTTTACAATCTCAGCGAGGATACTCACCATTACGAATTAACGGCTTTCAACACGCGTTTCGGTGAATCGGCGGCTTCTAACCGCTACAGTGAGACAATCGTTTATCCGGTCATGCAGCCGCCAGTGGCAAGCCTGAAGCTGCTTAGCGATACGAGTGCACGAATCTCGTGGGGCTTTGTAACTTACGCCAATGGATACAACGTATATGAGATTGTTGATGGAAAACCCGTATTGCTCGTCGAGAATTTGAATAACTTGTCCTACACGCTGACGAATCTGACTTATGCGGATCATGAATATGTGGTCACTTCGTACAGCAACTCATTCGGTGAGTCTGACAAGTCCAACATTGTTCTGGCAAGACTGATTATCGACACAACAGCACCGGTCACAGCCGCGAATGCACCGGCCGCTTGGACGAATCAAGACGCTGTCGTTACTTTGACCGCAACCGACGATGAAACCGGTGTAAAGGAAACGTATTATGCTGTGAATGACCAAGAGTACACTGCCGGCACTTCATTAACGGTTACTGAAGAGGGTGTTACGAAAGTCTCCTTCTATTCCGTTGATAAAGTCGGCAACAAAGAAGCAGTGAAATCGATTGACGTTAAAATTGACAAAAGTGCACCTGTGACTCGGGCAAGCGAAACCGCTGAATGGTCGAAAGCAGCAATTGTGCAGTTGAGTGTTGAGGATACACATAGCGGTGTGGCCAAGACGTTATACTCTGTCAATGGTTCGGATTATGTTGAAGGAACTTCGATCAAGCTGGAACAAGCGGGAGTTAACCGAATCTCTTTCTACTCAGTCGATACAGCAGGCAATTCGGAAGAAGCTCAAACGATTGAAGTAAAAATCGATGCCGTGGCCCCTGTGACGATCTCCAATGCGCTGCAAGGCTGGACTCAAGAGGATGTTACGGTCAGCTTGAGCGCAACGGATGCACACAGCGGCGTTGTCAAAACGCTCTATTCCGTTAACGGATCTGCATATTTGGAAGGCACATCGTTCACGATTGACGCAGAAGGCATCAGTCAAGTTACCTTCTACTCCGTAGACGCGGCAGGCAATTCCGAACAAGCTCAAACCATCGAAGTCAAAATCGACCGTACCGCGCCGGTTACAGCTTTCAAAGCACCGGCAGGCTGGACGAAGCAAGCTGCTTTCGTAACGCTTGCCGCAACGGATGAACACAGCGGCACAGACAAAACATTCTACTCCATCAACGGATCGGAGTTTGTGGAAGGCACTTCATTCACGATCGACAAAGAAGGCGTAAACCAAGTCTCCTTCTATTCCGTGGACGCAGCGGGCAATAGCGAAAAAGCTCAATCCGCCGAAGTGAAAATCGACAGCACCGCACCTGTGACTGCCTCGAATGCACCTGAAGGCTGGTCCAAAGAAGATGTCATGGTGAGCTTGAAAGCATCGGATGCACTGAGCGGTGTAAAACAAACGTATTACTCGGTCGATGGATCGGAGTATGCAGCAGGTACTGCTGTCCAAGTTACCGGGGAAGGCGTGCACAAATTAACCTTCTATTCCATTGACGAAGCCGGCAACATCGAAGCGGCCAGCTCAGCTGACGTAAAGATTGATGAAACAGCCCCGATTGTGTCGATGAACTTGAACGGCGAATACAGTCTAGGCGAGAGCTTAACACTGACTTATACTGCGACAGATAACCTGTCAGGGATCGCAGTTGAAAAAATGACGGTTTCCGGTCCGCAGTCCGGCGCGGATACTGTTGTCGCTAACGGCGGCGCGTTTAAACCGGATAAACCGGGAATCTATAACATCATTGTCACCGTGACGAATGGAGCCGGACTAACGACTACGATCAAGAAACAGCTTACCGTATACATTGCGGCGACTATTGAAGTCACACCTAAAGTCATTAAAGGCAATAACGGCGTATTCACAGTGCGTGTAGATCTGCCTGACGGGTTCAGCACTCAAGGCTTTGACTTGAACAAAGCGACACTTAACGGAGTGAAGGCGCTGAGCAGCAACAACGGGTACTACAACCAAGCGAAAAACGGACAATTCAAGTTTGAGCGTTCCGATTTCAAATGGACCGGATCTGAAGTGGTCCTTCAGTTCCGCGGTTACGCTAACGGTTACTTAGTTGTAGGACAAACTACCGTAAAAGTGCAAAAATAAACTCTGGATTCACACGATTGCAAGCTGGCGCCGAAACGGCGTCGGCTTGTTCTATTTTATAGGCTCTTGTGATAATATGGAAAAATCAAGCAACTATATTGACGACCTTGTCACCGATGACCGGACAATGCCTCATTGGTGACGGACGGTTGTACGGAGGGTATTATCAGATGAAAAAAACGCTTCTGAATTCCCCGATGACTTATGCGCTCGGCATGCTGGCCATGATGATCCCCGTACAGGCGTTCAGCACCTATTACAGCTACTATTATATTGAGAAACTTGGACTTGGTGTCGGTCTGGCCACACTCGCGCGAACCATCTATCTCATTTGGGATGCGGTCAACCAACCGATTTTCGGCTACCTGTCGGACAGAACGAGAACGCGATGGGGACGCAGGAAGCCGTGGATTTATTCCGCGATGCCCTTTTTCATTCTCACATTTGTGATGATCTTCGCCGTACCGGAAGGTATGAGCGGGATGAGTCTTTTCATCTGGTTCCTCGCCGCATTGATCCTCTATGAAACCGTATCGACGATTCTATGGGTCAACTACGGCGCGCTGTTTCCGGAATTATTCCGGGGGGACAAAGTGAGAGCCAAGGCTTCGGCCATTCAGCAGGCATTTCAGATTGTCGCGCTGCTGATCGGTTCCACGCTGACTGCCGTCCTTTTCAAGGCGTTCGGTTTCGGTAATATGGCGCTCATCTACGGGCTTGTCTTTGCTGTGTTCATGTGGATGTGCATGGCAAGTGTGAGGGAGAAGGAGGACGCCAGGAAAGATGAGCCGCTAAAGCTCAGAGATGCGTTCCGTGAAACGTTGAAAAACAGGGATTTTTGGATTTTCAATATCGCTAATTCCTTTGCTCAAACCGTGAATGGACTACTAAGTTCCATCATTCCTTTTTACGCCAAATATGTTCTGAAAATAGAGGAGTCGCAGGTACCCATACTGTTTGCATCCGTATTTGTCTCCGTCATTCCTCTTGTGGCGCTATGGTTTCTGATTGTAAGGAAATTCGGCGGGGTGACAGGTTGGCGGCTGTCACTCGGGTTCTATGCGCTCGCGGTCATTCCGCTGTGGTTCGGCCAAGATCTAAACAGCGGGATAATTGCAGGCGTCATTACCGGGTTCGGGCTGGCAGGTTTCCTCGTAACGCCGGCTGTGCTGAGCGGGCAGATTATTGACCGGGATGCGGAGAGGACCGGCCGCAGAAGAGAAGGAATGTATACGGCGGTCGCCGGCTTTATCACGCGCTCGAGCGGATTGATCTCCGCTTTGGCCTTTTGGGTGGTCGGTATGATTTTCGGCTATGTAAGCGGGGATAACCCCGGCCCTAACCCTGAAGCGACCTTCAAATACTTGATCAGCGTGGTGCCTTGCTGCCTGCTGGTCGTTTCCTTTGTCACCTCACTATTTCTGAAGATCACGCCGAGTGCAGATCGTAAGCAGGATACCGGCATGCCGATATGAAGCGATATTTGATCTTGAACTGCGATGACTTTGGTCAAAGCAAGGCGGCCAACGCGGCAATTATGCATTTGCTCGAAGAAGGGAAAGTATCATCAGCTACGATTATGCCTCCCGCTCCGGCATTTCAGGAGGCTGCCGCATGGGCGCGCAGCAAAGGTGAAGGGAAAGTGGGGCTTCATCTGACTCTGACCAGCGAATTCAGCGCGCTTCGTTGGAGGAGCCTTACGGGCCGGAAGTCACTCCATGACGACACGGGCTATATGCACAAGACGGTGCTCGAGTTCGAAAAGAAGGCGCAAACACAAGATGTAAGGGCGGAAATCGCGGCCCAGTTCCAAGCCGTAAGAGACGCCGGATTGAACATCACGCACGTCGACAATCATATGGGCAGCCTGTACGGTATTGAGACCGGTCGAAGTCACCTTCCGTACGTGCTGTGGCAGTGTTCTATCAGAAGGCTGCCTTTTCGACTGTTCCGTAAAGTGGATCCGAACGACACCATGCTTGCCGCCGTTCCCGGAATCGATGAAATCCTCGCCAAACTGACGGCGCTTGCCGACACTCTTGGGGTTGGGATGCCTGACTATCTTTTGTCCCATCCGTTCCATGTCGAGCACGGCGAAACATACGACACTTTTAAACAGTCGCTCATCCATAAGATCTATAATCTGCCTGAGGGTGTGTGCGAGACCTATATCCATCCCGGAGTTGATGATGCGGAGATGCGAAGGCTGATCCCTTCATGGGAGAAAAGAGTGTGGGAATACCGGTTGGCGCTGGATGAGGATTTTGCTTATGCAATGCGGGATGCGGGGGTTATCTTAACGGATTATCGGTATGTGCGAGAAAATTTGCGAAGATCAAGAATCAAGTCGGCGTTTGGTTTGTTAAAACGGCTGACTAAGAAATAATCTGTTTAACGAAAAAAGCTAACCCGCATAACTTAAGGGTTAGCTCTTTTCATTTTATTTTCTCTGTTCGAACAACCGAATGATTTCAACGATGACATTGACGGCTTTCTCCATCGTATCCAGCGACACGAATTCATACCGCCCGTGGAAGTTCTCACCGCCGGCGAAAATATTCGGCGTAGGCAGTCCCATATAAGACAGCTGCGCACCGTCCGTACCGCCGCGAATCGCCTTAACTACCGGCTGAATGCCCAAATTGAGCATCGCAGTATGCGCAACGTCAATCACTTCTTTCACCGGCTCGACCTTTTCGCGCATATTGTAGTACTGATCTTTCATATCAAGGATGATGCGATCTTTGCCGTATTCTGCTTGCAGCTCTTCGACGATACGGGCCATGTTCGCTTTGCGCGCCTCGAAATTTTCCCGGTCGAAATCCCGAATCAGGTAGCTCATCTTGGTCTCTTCCACATTGCCGTTAATCGATTGCAAATGATAGAAGCCCTGGTACCTTCGGTGTGTTCCGGCGCTTCGTCTGCAGGCAGTCTGCGATTGAGCTCCAGCGCAATTTTACCGGAGTTGATCATTTTGCCTTTTGCGTATCCGGGGTGGATATTCTTACCTTTAATCGTAATGCGCACCGATGCGGCGTTAAAGCTCTCGTACTCCAGTTCGCCAAGCGGGCCGCCATCCATCGTGTATGCGTACTTTGCGTTGAAAGCAGCCACATCGAACCGGTGAGGCCCTCTGCCGATCTCTTCATCGGGAGTAAAAGCCACCCGCACTTTACCGTGTTTGATCTCCGGATGCTGAATGAGATACTCCATAGCGGTCATGATCTCCGCGACTCCGGCTTTATCGTCGGCGCCAAGCAGTGTCGTGCCGTCCGTGGTGATCATGGTCTGACCCTTATATCCGGCCAATTGAGGGAAGTCCGCAGGCGACAGAACAATTTTCTGCTCCTTGTTCAGAACGATATCGCCGCCGTCGTAGTTGTCGACGACTTGCGGGTTAACGCCTGCGCCGCTGAGATCCGTCGCGGTATCGACGTGCGCAAGGAAGCCGATCGTCGGCACGTCCTTGTCCGTATTCGACGGAAGCGTCGCCATCACATAACCGTTGTCGTCCATGGTGACTTCCTTCATGCCGATGGACTGCAGCTCTTCCACCAGCATCTTGGCCAACGTTAGCTGCCCGGGCGTGGACGGGCATGACTCGCTGTCCTCATCGGACTGCGTGTCCACTTGTACATATGCGGTGAACCTTTTCAGAAGCTCTTCTCTCAACGTGATCACATCTCCTTGAAAATTATTTTAAATGAAAATCGTCAAAGGTTATACTAGAATTATGTTGCTGGAACAGAATATGTTTTCTATCGAGCAGACTTCATATCAGGAAGAAGGTTCATCGTGCCGCGTCTCGTTTATTTTGCTCTCATTTTGCTCAGTCTCATTTGGGGCGGTTCTTTTTTATTTTATCAAGGTGCTCCTTAACGATTTCGGCCCGTGGACGATCGCGTTTCTGCGTTCGGGTGCCGGTTTGGTTGTCGTTGTTGTTATTATGCTCGCTTTCCGCAAGCCCTTCAATCTCCGTATGATTCCGTGGATTCCGATGGCCGCGATGGCTCTCATCAATACGGCTATTCCGTGGGCGTTCATCGGATTCAGTGAAACCCGGTTAACGAGCAGTATGGCTTCGATCCTCAATGCTACGACACCGGTGTGGACGATTTTTATAGGGATGCTGTTTTTCAAAAATGTCTCGACGAAGATGCAGTGGCTGGGCATCAGCATCGCCTCGTTCGGCCTGATCGTTCTGCTTGGAGTAAATTCCGAGACCATCATTTCGGTAGATGTGATCGGCTTTATCGGCATGCTTACCGCCAGCCTTTGTTATGGTATCGGATCCCAGCTGTCCAAGCGTCTTCTCTCCGGGTATTCGATGTATCAGATTACGTTCGGAACCCTGCTGACCTGTATGATCTCCAGCGGAAGCATGGCTTTCGCAACGGAAACGGTCTCTTACTCGGACCTTATCTCTGTAAGCAATATTCCGATGATTATTGGACTGGGCGCTTTCGGATCGGGCATTGCCTACATCCTCTTTTATTATATCATTCAGAACGGCAGCGCCGAGTTTGCCACAATGGTGACTTATCTGGTTCCGTGCACAGCCCTGATCTGGGGGTACAGCTTGTTGAACGAGGAAATTACATGGAGCTTAATAACGGGATTGTTCATCGTGCTGGGAGGCGTTTTTATAGCCGGCAGAAAACCGCGCACTGTAAAAGCGGCTTCCATGGAGCAATTGGCAGAATAAAGGAGATAGATAACGCTTACACGGCGGAAATCCGGGGAAACGCAGTATTTCTCCGATAATTAAATATTCTGAATATTTGAGCAATTCGGGACGTCATTGTATAATGAGAACCAACAAAGCGAAAGGGGATAGTCCATTGAACCAGGTAAGCGAAGCATATCCGAATGCCGGTACACGGCGTGAATGATTCGCCGAAGGGATATGCGGGGACGCAGTTCAACTCATTGGAATATGAACCGATTGCATGACGGACATTTCGTGCAAGTCTAATCTGAAGATGGGAGTGTAAGCATACAATTGAATAGCAAAGAGGTTGCAAGGTAGAGCTTTCGGTTATCAGCGGTTAACCGGAAGCTCTACATTTATATATCGGGCACGGGGTGATGGCCATGGGGACTCGGTTGTTATCGGAGTACATGATCAAACAACATAACCCACACCTTAGATACTTAAGAATACATACTACGGCCAGGAATACGGCGACGATCTATGCATGGGACGAGGAGCTGCGGCTGCAGGAAGGAGATGCTGCTTCTTTACAACGGTTTGCTGCCGGGTATTTAGCTCCGTACGTCAGCTTTAAAGTAAAGGCTTACCCCTTCATTAGGGAGGACCGGGTTCCTGAAGTGTTTGAAGTACCGGATCTCATCGTACAAACGGCCCTCAATAGAAACCTGGATCAGTATGGCATTATTGCAGTAATGAATAGCATGCTCTCAACCGGTGAAATCACTTTTACCCGATATGAAATCAATACGGGTACTTTTCATTTTGATATACGCACCACGACACGGGTTACAGATATTGAACAGGAACTTATCCAGCGTTATCTTTATGAGATTATTCCTTTAGGCTCTCGCTCTGCCGTTAGCTATGTCTGCAATACGGAGTGTGTCATTTAACACGGCGGGCTTGCAGAATGGATAGGCCAGCAAAGACTTGCTGCTCTATCCATTTTATTTTGATGAAACTGCCTGTGCGGATTGCGATTGATCTTTCTTCCTGCCCATGGACCGCAGCCAGTCTACAAGTAAGTAGATCGCGGGGACGAGATCGATCAGCAGGAGAAACGCGGATTCCCCGTGACGCGTGATTTCCTCTACATTTGCGGTAGATTCGAACATGAACAAGGATAAGCCCACCGCGAAGGCAGTTAACGTATAAGCGAAAGGCTTGTGGTCGTTCAGACCCAGCGTGTATGTCAGACCTGTAACAGAGGTTAATAACAAGAAGCTGATCTTGAGAAACATGCTGTACAGCCAAAAGACGAGCAGGAGCGGATCCAGATTCTCAAGGAAAGCTCCCGTATGTACATAACGGATCAATTCCAGGATCGGGTAAGTGAAATTTGCACCCAATTCGGGACCGAACAATAACGTGGTTGCAATAACGTCGGACAATATCACTGCCGCCGCTGTGCACACTGCCCAAAACAACGATTTTTTCAATTTGGGCTGATGAGCAAAATAAGCGAAGAAATAAGCAACGAAAGCGATCTCGCCGAATATGGCCGCAACCATCATCGCACCATTCCAGGTGCCGCGTAGATTAACGTTTGTTAACAGGCCAATCGCCATATCCATCCTGAATTCTTTAGTGGCGAACAGCGGAAATAAAGCGACAGAAATGATGCTGAAGAAAAAAACACCCTGGGCGCTGCGGAACAGGGTGGTTATACCCGAACGCACGCCGCGCGCCAAGCAAATTCCGAACACCACGCAACCGCCCAGTTGGGAGTGTCCGGCAAGTAAATCTGTACCATAAAATCGGTCAACTGCCGTAAGACGAATGCCCCGGCATATAAGCTGACTAAGACCAAGATTAAACTGATCACACGATGAATCCATTTGCCCACGATCTCATGGCCGTATTGCCAGAATAGCTTGTTCGGCCGTTTCATTGATAATCGATAAGACAAATAACCGATGATCAGGCCGATGACTGCTCCCAAAACAACGGAAACCCAAGCCATATATTGGGCGTTCCTGAGCAGAGGGGCGACGAAAAACCCGATAATGCTGGAAAATAAAAACTGGGAATAAAACATATATACCTGCAGCGGCGTAATTCTTCCCGAGCTCTTCACGTTACTCATGCGTCTCCACGAAGATCAGCTTTTGTAAGGGGAAAAATATCGACTCGATGAGCATGCCTACCGTCCAGCGGTCTCTGAGCAGATAGATCGCTTCCATGCCGAGAGTAAGAACACAGGCCACCGCCATCACCCGAATCACGGCGCGTTTCGTTCGCTTATTCTGTTGTAGATAACGCCAGTCGAAATAGGCGATTAGAGAAAAGATAATCAGGATCGTGATCATTCGGACTTCTCCTTCGCAGACAGGATCCGGTTCCATTCCGGCTTCTCCGCCGTGCCGTACCACTTGATAGTAATATTTACATCCGGCTCCACAATGACTCTTTCCGCATATAACTGTCTCCACTCCGTTTTATTGCGGTTCCATGTTTGAGGATACCGCCATTTCAGGTAGTTCCCAAGTTGGAATGCATCGGATTTCATCCTTTTTGTTGCGTCAAAGGCGCTGCTGATTCGATCCGCAAGCTGATTCTCAAGACTTTTTTCCAACGCATTCAGGCTCTCGACATCGGTGACATTGATCGTGGATTTGGTCGCGAGTAGCTTGCGCTAGCGTTACATGTAACGGTAAAACTAATCCGGCTTCCATTGACATGCGGTTTTATTTTGTTTTTCGCTCCCCAAACGAGAAAATCGACATCTTTCCCATCTTTCGGAGAGGGAACGCTGAATTCCGAATTCTCCACGTTCCCCTAGATCCATAGAGCGGCTCTCGTCTCGGGAGTACTCAAAACACCTGCCATTTTTCCTTGCCTCAAAATGACCGAACCATCCGTTCCCATCCATTTATTGCCGTTTTCTTCAAACTCAGCCCCCTTTCTGCTAAAGACAAGCCTTGGAAGCACCAGATCCCCGCCGATATACACGGACATCAACAGGTCCTTGATGGTGACCGGGACGATAATTTTTGTTTCCGCATAGGCAGTTAAGATATCCGTTGGAAATCTTTCGAAGACAACGGGTATGTCGGCGAAATCCTTTACTTTACCCTCGGTAACAAAGAGATTGGCGTTAACATGGATAGAGGGCTCGCGCGCGGCAAAATCGGCTATCGGCTGAACACCTTCTTGAGCCAGCTTCTTCCCGATCAGAACGTTCCTCAATTGACCGAATGTAATTCTTCGGGGGACATCCGATTGAATTTGCCGGTAAGCATCGCCGATATCTTTGCCTGTTTTCGTAACAAAGGTAAAAGGCTTGGCAGATGCGCCTCCCGCATCCCCTCCACCCGCCTTCCCGGACGACATGCGATTCGGGAGAGGAAATCCGAGAGTGAGCTCAATACCGTTGTCCGCTTTATCAAGAAGCATCACCCTGGCAAACGCCCGGTCATGCAATTCCTCAGAAGACCAGCAGCCGCCGAGAATCAATAGTGGAGTACATAATAGAACCAAGAGCGGGAGCTTTGACAAGTATCTCATCCTATCGGATCACTCCGGTTCATCAAGTTCTCTTGTCCATTGTCGGGAAACTTTTCGCTGCCTTCTGAGATCAATGCTGGTGAATGAGGGACGGGTTTTCATAGCCCACCAAGGCGCTCTTACCAAGACATCCTTAAGATCGTTAGGTCTGATCGGAGTCATCGGCATCATATACGGTACCCCGAATGAGCGAAGCTCCACTAAATGCAGGTAGAGCATGATCAGTCCGCAGGCAACTCCGAATAATCCGAAGGTGGCGGCCAGAATCATGATGGGAAACCGGATCAGCCGGAAGGCAAGTCCTAAATCGTAATGAGGAATAATGAAGGAAGCTATTCCGGTTAAGGAGACGATGATCACCATAAAGGGCGACACAATGCCCGCTTCAACAGCGGCGGTTCCAATGATGAGAGCGCCGATAATCGATACGGCCTGCCCGATGGCTTTCGGAATACGCAGGGAAGCCTCCCGCAGCGCTTCAAAGATGAACTCCATCATAAAGGCTTCCACCATTGTAGGAAACGGAACGATTTCCCTTGAAGAAGCAATGGTGACCAGCAATCTCTCGGGTATAATATCGGGGTGAAATGTTGTGATCGCAATGTAGAGAGAAGGCAGTAAGAAGCATACGAAAAGAAAAAGGTACCGGATCCAACGAATCCAAGTGGCGGCTATGTAGCGTTGATAGTAGTCTTCCGCCGATTGCAAGAGTGTAAAGAGGGTCACCGGCGCAAGAAGAACGTCGGGTGTCCCGTTGATCAGTATGGCTACGCGGCCTTCAAGCAGGGACGCCGTAACGGTGTCCGGCCGCTCGGTATACTGCATTTGGGGGAAGGGCGAGTAGGGATGATCCTCAATCAGTTCCTCCACATAACCGGCACCGAGAATGGCGTCTACTTTGATGTCCTTTATACGTTTTTTCACTTCGTCTACAACTTCGTGCCTGGCTTTGCCTTCCAAATAAGCGACTGCGAGCTGAGTATGGCTTTCTGTTCCCAGCATCATCATGTCAACCTTGAAGGATGAAGACTTAAGCCTCCGTCGAAGTAACGTAAGGTTCGTGTCCAAGTCTTCCACGAAGGCGTCCCGGGGACCTCGAATGACGGATTCATTCGGTGCTTCCGTGATCGCCCGTTTCTCGTAACCGACTGCGGTGAGGGAAAGGATTCGCGGCTCCCCGTCGACCAACAGCACCGCATTGCCGTCCAAGATGTCCTGGACTGTATCCTTCACGGAGAAGTGTATTTTTTGCTGAGCGACAGGAATCTGCTTATACTCGAATATCAGTATGCGGAATTGGTTCGCAGATTCAGCAGAGTCAAAGGACATGAGTTCCTTGAGTATGCTTTGCTCCACTGTTTTGAGATCCACCATCCCTTTCATATAGACAAGGGTACATGGAACATCAGGGCCTGCGGTGAACTTGTGGTAGATGACATCCGAGCAGTGCTCGAGGTGTTTTTTTAATGATTTAACACGTGAGTCGAGATCGGCTGCTTCTTGATGCGAGTGTTCCTGTGAGTTGGTAATATCTGCAGATGCAGCGTCGGAAGGGGGATTCGCGAGCTGTCTGACGAGCCATTTTTTCAGCCGATTAAACAGGGGCATAGTAAGACCTCGGGAATGTATTTGACTTTATATTCCCTCCATTTCCATATTTTCATGCATCTCAAATGAAAAACGGCCGTTCCGGGTTACCGAAACAGCCGCGTACGTAAGCTGCAATTTCTATTCATCAAACAAGCCTCTGCGAATCAAGTTTGCTGTAACGGGCTGCTTGCCGAGTTCGCGTGACCACACCGACAGCTGGCCGATATGGTGAATTTCATGGGCGATCACATGCCGCATAACCTCTCCATACTTGAAGTTTTCAGCCTCACCATCGGAATTTTCGTCCTCTAAAATCTTTCGCTCCATATCGCTGTTCCAGCCGTACACGAAAGGCGCAATTTCCGAATGGCAGCGTTCCGAGAACGCTCTCAGTTTTTGCACGGTTGCATACTCCTCGAACGGAGGTTCGTGCGGCGGAACTTTCCCTTGCAACCAGGAGATCCAACTGTACTCGACATCCACAATGTGAAAAAGAGTGTAGAGAATGCCTCCAGGTCCACCGGTCCGTTTCTTCAGCAGTTCTTCTTCGGTAACCGATTCGCACCAGTCCAACCATTCGTTGCGAACCTGCCAATTGTACTCGAATAATTTTAACATTGCGTCCGCCTCCCCAGATCACTTCTATGAGAATAAGTATACAGATTTTCCAGAAAAATTGGGCGTTTTTGTTATTACTTTTGGGCAGGTTAAAACGGTATTTGGATTTCACTGCTCTAAGAGGAGATGCTCATGCACGAAAGCCATAAACCTGCTCATCATAGAGGCAGCCTGGATAAACAGACTTGGCTGCTGCTTATCGTCAATGGCCTTTATATAACGGCAAATGCTCTGTCCGGCACATTTCTCGGCGTTTACATATGGAAAGAAAGCAATAACTTTACCGTACTCGGATGGTTCACGCTGCTCACCAATGTGTTCATGGCCGTGACTTTCTGGATCGCAGGCAACTGGGTGAAAGAAGGTAACAAAATGATATGTCTGCGGATCGGTACCGCTGTGTCTGCGGTGTTCTACGCCACTGTGCTTCTGCTCGGCAAAAACGCTTTTCATTATATTTGGCTGCTTGGCATCATTCAAGGATTATCGATCGGTTTCTTCTGGCTGTCCTTCAACGTGATCTATTTCGAAGTGACCAATGCAGGCAATCGAGACCGATTCAACGGATGGACGGGGGTCATGGGCTCTGTCGTGGGCATGATCGCACCGTGGTGCTCGGGGTATTTGATTTCCAGGTTAGCGGATGAGAAAGGGTACCGAATTGTGTTCATGATCTCGCTGGGCATCTTTGTGGCGTGTGTGGCGGTCAGCTTCTTTTTGCGGAACCGGAGGATGGAAGGCAATTACCATTGGCTGCTGCCTTTCCGGATTATGAAGAAGCGGGGAACCCCGTGGCGGCCGATCTTTGGAGCGCTTGCCGCACAAGGACTGCGTGAAAGTGTGTTCGGGGTGATGATCGGGCTGCTGGTATTCATCCACACCGGCAGTGAGATGCAGCTGGGTAATTTTGCGCTTATTACCTCAGCGGTAGGATTCGTCAGCTTTTATGCGACCGGAAGATGGTTGAAGCCTGCCTGGCGCCCTCCGGCTATGTTGGTCGGGACCATTGTGATGACGCTTGTGATCATCCCGCTGTTTTTTGGCGTGAACTATACGAATTTATTGATCTTCGGCATCGGGGCCGCTTTGTTTATTCCGCTTTACACCATTCCCATGACATCTGCGGTATTCGATATGATCGGAACGGCTGAAGACAGCGTCAAGGAGCGGGTTGAGTATGTGGTGATGAGAGAGCTGGCGCTCAATGTCGGGAGAATCACCGGTATGATCATTTTCATCACGACCGTATACGTGAGCCGGGAGCCGCTAGTGATCAACTGCATGCTTCTGTTTGTGGGGAGTGCTCCGATCCTCAGCTGGGTGTTCATGCGCAAGAGGCTGTTACCTCAACATCGGTGATTGCTGTTCCTGTTTGCGAAGCACATAAAGTGAATCCAATGAGGCATGTTATGGGGACACATCAAATCGTACAGAAAGACGGTGCTAGGTATGTCGAGAAGGGGACGCAGAAAGCATTTGGTACCCGGCGCAGGAGACGCGCTTAATGTTTTTAAAGGAGAGGTCATGCGGCGGGAAGGTTACGCGGTTGACCCAAATCGGCCATCGGACGTCAAATACGAAGTCGCCAAAGACATGGGAGTGCCGCTAAATCCCGTTTACAACGGACGGCTCGAAACCGAAGACGCCGGTAAAGTAGGCGGCAAAATCGGCGGAACGATGGTCCGCGAGATGATTCGCATGGCGCAGGAACGTCTGGCGAAACCGCCGCAGCAGTAGAGCAATACGGAAATACGCTTTTACAGGCCATGCTCATCGTATATGATAGATTGTGCAAGATTTCTATTGTGGGATGGTGCGGCTATGACACTGGGGGAAGTAATGAAAAGTCTGCAGGAAATGGGCACGGAACAGACGAAGCAAACGTTTATCCGCCATGGCGCGCAAGAGCCTTTGTTCGGCGTTAAAGTCGGCTATTTGAAGAAGCTGGTCAAACCTGTGAAAAAGGATCAAAACTTGGCTTTGGCGCTGTACGAAACCGGTAACAGCGATGCGATGTACTTGGCTGGACTTACGGTAAACCCCCAGACAATGTCAAAAGAAACCCTGCTCACTTGGGCGCAGCAAGCAAACTGGTACATGCTGTCTGAGTATACCGTTGCAGGCGCCGCTGCCGAGAGCCGATTCGCGTTAGAATTGGCCCGGGAATGGATCGAATCCGATCAGGAATGGATTGCGGCATGCGGCTGGAGCACTTATGCAAACTACATATCCATAACATCGAATGAACAATTGGACATCAACGAAATACGCGGTCTCCTCAAGCGCATTGAAGCGACAATACATGAAGAAAGAAACCGCGTCAGATATGTGATGAACAGTTTTGTCATTGTCACAGGCTCCTCAGTTGAATCTCTTCACGAAGTAGCCATGGAAACAGCCGCTGCCATCGGAAAAGTTCATGTCGACGTCGGCCGAACCGCGTGCAAAGTACCGCTTGCGGCGGATTATATCCGAAAAGTCGCAGCCGCCGCGAAGCTTGGAACAAAGAAAAAGACATGTATCTGCTAGGCTGGAAGTGTACAGACACTTACCGCAGCATTGCCGGATCGAAAGCCGGTACCAACCCTGCCTCTGAAGCCCGGCTGAGCAAAGCGTTGACAGCGGCGTAGCCGGCGTCGCCCAAATTTGCAGTAAAGTCATTCACATATAGCGCGATATGCGCTTGCGCCACTTCCGGTGACATTTCCTGCGCGTGCTGCATGACATACTCGCTGGACACGTCCGGATGAGCCACGCATATTCGACGGATGCCCGCGCCCACCGGCTGATTGCGTCCAAATCCAGTGACCGCCGGGCGATGATCGCTCCGAGTGGAATCGGCAGGCCGGTATCCGACTCCCACCAGCTTCCGAGGTCGGTCAGCATGCTGAGCCCATACGAGGGATACGTAAAGCGCGCTTCATGGATGACCAGGCCTGCGTCGATGCTGCCATCGCGCACCGCCGGCATGATTTCATGAAAAGGCATCACCACAATTTCCCCTACTCCACCAGGCACCTGCTGAGCTGCCCACAACCGGAACAGCAAATACGCAGTCGAGCGTTCACTCGGTACAGCCACCCGCTTGCCCGTGAGTACCGCAGGATCTTGTGCATTTCCCGTGTTGCCGGCCGTCAATACCAGCGGTCCGCATCCTCTGCCCAGTGCCCCTCCGCAAGGAAGCAGCGCATATTCGGACAGCACCCATGGCAATGCCGCGTAGGATATTTTAAGAATGTCCCCGCCACTGGCGGTAGTCGCTAATTTATTGGTTATATCGATATCTGCATAAGTAACGTTCAGCTTCGGCGCTCCGGGCACAAGTCCGTGTACCCATGCGTGGAACACAAATGTATCGTTAGGACAAGGGGAAAAGGCAATATTCAACTAAAGCACCTCCGGTAAAATAGAACTTGCTGCTTGAAGCGACTCCAGCGCTTCTCCGATTCGCCATGCGGCGCGGTCTCTCGGACCGACCGGGTTGGATATGGCACGGATTTCAAGGACAGGTACGCCGTACAGTCGGGCTGCAACTGCAACACCATAGCCTTCCATGGCCTCGGCCGCAGCTTCGGGCACTCGTGCGGCTAATCGCTCGGCAGTCTCGCTGGTCCCGGTTGCGGTCGACACGGTGAGGACGGTGCCGAAGCGGGATGTTATCCCGGCCGCAGACAGCTTGTCCGTCACTTTGGCCGCCAATTCTCTATCGATCTTGATACGCGCGGATCCGAAACCCAACTCGTCCAAACTGATAAAGCCCTCTGGGGTCTCGGCTCCCAAGTCGGCGGCGACAATTTCGTCCGCTACAACAACGGTCCCGATTGCAGCCCGCCCGGCGAAGCCGCCGCCAATCCCCGCGCTGATGACTAACCCGTAATTGCCGGCGGTTAAAACTTTCGCGGTTTGGGCTGCTGCCACAGCCGTGCCGACTCCTGCCGCAATAACCTCAAACCGGTCGTCGCCGCGTACACCGCGCATTATGGCATCTCTCTCAGCCGCAACGGCAGTAATCACGAGTATGCGTTTTTGTGTTTTGATCATACGATTTATCTCCGATACTTTTACATCTGCGGACTTTACTCATTATATACCTATCCCATTCTGCTGCAAATGCATTGGCTTCGCTGTCAGTTCAGGTGGTATATGAGTATGTTCTTTCCCCCATAATGATTTGTGGAGGGATTGAAAATGCACACTTATATTGAAATATTATGGCGAACGGTTTTGACCTTCATCATCCTTATGGTCTTTGCGAGAATTCTTGGTAAAGAGGTTGTTTCAAATATGACGTTTCACGATTTCGTAACCGGAATTACAATCGGAGCCATTGCGGCTAATCTTGCGTTTAACGTCAAGATTAAAGCGATAGATCTGGTATTATCTCTTGTTGCCTTTATGGCCGTATCCTTCTTGGTAACCGTAATAACAATGAAATTCAGAAAATCAAGAGTCTGGTTATCGGGTACGCCGACGATTGTGATTGAACGGGGGAAAATTCTCGAGAAAAATATGAGCAAGATTAAATACACGATAGATTCCTTGAATCAATCCTTAAGACAAAAGGGAGTATTCGATATCCGCGAAGTTGAATACGCTGTGTTGGAGGTTAACGGGGAGCTGGCTGTCATGAAGAAGGATGAATATAAGACCGTGACGAAAAAAAGATTTGAAGCTTCATTCTTCCGATTCGAACTTTCCCATTGAGCTGATCATAGACGGTAAGTTCGTCGAAAAAAATCTTCATGAAAATCATATTTCAAAAAGAAATGTACAGCATCAAATAAAGAAAATGAATAAGAGGACTGAAGATGTCTTTTACGCCGTACAAGGATCCGATGGCAAACTCTATATCGATCTTTACAGGCATGACATCGAAAATCCGATTGATAAAGAGTAGACGGACACGGACGGCCCGGACATGACGAAAGCCAGGAGCTCCATCTCCTTGGAGCTTCCTGGCTTCTTATGTGCACGGTTGTAGGTTTAGTTGCGGTGGGTGGCAGACCAGTCATCATATTCTTTCTCTGCCCTGTCTTTTGCGAAACCATAACGCTCTTGAAGCTTGCCGACAAGCTTTTCCCGCTCGCCGTCAATAACGTCCAAGTCGTCGTTCGTAAGTTTCCCCCATTGCTTCTGGGTTTCCCCCTTCAGCTGCTTCCACTTGCCTTTAAATACGTTGTTGTCCATTGGAATCACTCCTTTGTACAATTTCGAACGCAGTATTTATTACCCTCTACGCCCCGAATTCAACCGTAGACCTTGAAGAGGGAGCGGCAGACGGATGATGATCGCGGAAAAGCCTGGGCAGTACGAGCCGGTAATACACACTGGCAGTCAACAGGCATAATCCTGCCACAATATAAAGCGCACCAATGGAAACAAAGGATGGAAACGCGATTGCAATCAAGCCAAGAGTCAGAGATTGAGCGAGCATGATGACAGGTTCGAACCAAGCGACGACTCGCCCCATCTTACTTGGCTCCACGAGCTCGGGGATCCAGCCCCCTAACACGACATTAATGGGCGAGACCAGGATGCCGACAATGAGTATAAGGATTAAATAAAGCCAAACACTCGTGATGCCCGAGAATAGAACGATTAGTATTCCGGATGAGAACATACCCGCAATCAATACGGCAGTCGCCGAGAATCTTTTGATCATTGCGGAGGACAGCGCGCTGCCGATCATAAACCCGATACCGAGGAACACCATGACCAGGGGAGAGTAAGTCTCGTATTCCTGCGGACTGAGTTTGTATTTCATTGTAAAAACCGGGAGAATCGCGAACACCCCGTCAATAATTCCGAACATGAAATATCCCGAAAGAATGGCGAGCAGTAATCTGTGATTGCGGATGTAACGAAACCCTTCACGAAAATCAGAGAATATTGAGCGGACGCCGATGTCTTTCAAACGGGCTTTGCCATTCGGGAGCCGGATCTCTAGGGCAAACCGGCACGACAACACCAAAATACCGGAGATCACAAAGCTGACGCCGTCAATGATGATGGCTCCTTCAATTCCGAAATAACGGTAAGATGCGGCGCCAAGCCCCATCCCGAAAAGCATGAACATCCCCATGACCATCTGGTTCATACCGGCGGCCCGCACATATTGCTCGCTGCTCAATGTGCCCTGCATCAAGCCCATTTCGGCAGGCCCGAAAAACTTCGCTGCTGCGCTGCGAAGGAAGAGTATAGCAAACGCCGCAACTATCCAGTCCTGATGTATGGCGAGCAGAAGCATTGCAGTTAAACCGGCACGGATCCAATCGCAGTTGCCGCAATACGCTTGCGGTCCAGACGGTCGGCGAGCACACCGACGAACGGAAAAACAAGCAAGACCGGCAAAGCATACATGAGCTCAGCCAGTGTTGTGTAATAGGGCTGGGAACTGAATCGGTCCAACATGTAAAAGGCAAAGGCCATACTCCCGACAATACTGCCCAGCTGTGAAGTGAAATTGGCGATGAACAGCTTGGTGAAGGTCATGTTTCTGAAAAGCTGCATCATTGCACTTTCACCCCCAGCAAATGTCTCAAGTACTCAATTAGGGCATCGATTTGCTTAACCGATTCCGTCTTCTCCGGCCCAACTGCCAGCTGATGTATAAGAATACCGTCCAGATGCGAGGAAGCGATCTTCACAGCTAATTCAACAGGGAGGATGGGGCTCAACTCACCGCGGTCAATCCCGAGCTGTATGAGAGGCACTATGCGGGCAATCGCCTGGTCATACCTGCGGGTGAACAAGGCCCTTCTTGCTTCATTGCGGTAACCTGAGATGTAAAATTCATAAAAAGCGAGATCCGTGTTGTTGTCCGACGAAGCCAAATCGGTTTTGACTTGGCTGAACATTAACCGGATTGCATCCCACACTGAGGAAGTTCCGGACAACTTTGTCTGCATTTCTCGGCCGCTTTCTTCATCTTTCTTCTCCATGAAGGCTTCGAATATTTCCTCTTTGCTCTGGAAATAAAGATAAATCCAGCCCCGGCTCATTTGCGCTTCCTCTACGATATCCTTCATCGTGACCGGTTCATAACCTTTACGGGCGAAAACGCGTTCCGCCGCTTCGAGAATTTGCCTTATTCGCTGCTCTCTGTGCTCATCCGATACTTTAGGGGACATGAAAATGCTCCTTCATAAAATAAATGAATCTCATGTCATTTATAATAATGACACTCAGTTCATTTTACAAGCAAAATTTGGTATGTATGTTACAATTATATTTATCACGAACAAGAATACGGAGGCGCGGCGAATGCTAAGTTTTGAAGAAAAGATTGCCGTAATGGACTCGTTCCCGGAGCTGCAGCGGAAAGATGTGTCGCTCGGACGCGTCAATTACCACTATGAGCAAAGTGCATTTGACAAGAAAATGGTCGGCTTTCACTTCCATCCCAATGGAAATGGGTTTATATTTGCAGGCCGGTTTGAAGGTTATGAGACGGATGACAAGGGATTCGTCAACGTTCGCGATTACAATGCTGAGCAGCTCCGCACCCTTGTGGCAGAGTCGATCCGTTCATTGACCGGGGAAGCGTCTCCCGAGCTGCAGGATGGGGAAGAAGAGAATTGGACCGGCCCCAACGGTTCATCGCTTAGCGTGAAATACGAGGACGACATGTGGTACATTTTCGCAGGCCTTAACCTGGATGCGGCGTTCGAAACGTATCAAGAAGCTTTCGATTACTTGAAGGAAGAAGGTTTTACCCGGAAATAAATGGGAGCGGATTATGTCTGAAACGGTTGCTTTATCCGTAAGAAGCCTGGTCGAGCATGTGTTCCGGAGCGGCAGTCTGGATACCGGATTCCGTACAGCTGCCAGCCTCACGGAAGGCAGTAAGGCGCACCAGAAAATCCAGAAGCAATACGGTGAGCAGGATCAGAAGGAAGTCTATTTAAGCTCGGAGATCGTTCACGGCGATCTCTTATTTGTCATTGACGGGCGCTGCGACGGCCTGCTGCAGACTGAAGACGGCCTGTTGATTGATGAGATCAAATCCACGGTACTGGACCTTGAGCATATAACGGAAGACCTTTATCCCGTTCATTGGGCGCAGGCCAAGTGTTACGCCTATATGTACGCCAAGAAGAATGATATATCGGGCATGCGAATCCGATTGACATACGTTCAGATCGACACGGAAAAACAGAAGAGGTTTGAGCAAAAGGCTTCTCTCGAGGAACTGGAGCATTTTATGGGCGATGTGATTGAGCGCTACGCTCCTTATGCCCGGATGATTTATCGACACAGAAGGAAGAGAAACGAGAGCATCGCGAGGCTGGAATTCCCTTTCGAGACGTATCGGGAGGGGCAGAGAAAGCTTGCAGGCTCGGTATACAAAACAATCGAAGAGGGCCGGAAATTGTTCGCCAGAGCCCCAACCGGCATCGGCAAAACGATCTCTACCCTGTTTCCTTCCGTGAAAGCGATCGGGCAGGGAACGGCGGACAGTCTTTTCTACCTCACAGCCAAAACCATAACGAGGACTGCGGCAGAAGAAGCTTTCGCTCAAATGGCGGGCAAGGGGCTTCACATGCATGTCGTTACGGTCACCGCGAAGGACAAGATTTGTTTTCATGCAGATACCGGCCTCTGCGGAAGCGGGCAATGTGAATTCGCGGACGGTTACTATGACCGCATTAACGGCGCTATGCTTGACTTGTTATCCAACGAAACCCGCATCAGCCGTCAGGTGATCGAACAATATGCGCGGAAGCACAAGGTGTGCCCGTTCGAATTCTCGCTTGATGCCGCATATGCCGCAGATGCCGTAATTTGCGATTACAATTACATATTCGACCCTCGCGTATCCTTCAAACGGTTGTCCGCCGAGCATAAAGGCAGCACCGTTCTGCTCGTGGATGAGGCGCACAATCTGATTGACCGGGCTAGAGAGATGTTTTCCGCCACATTGGACAAGAGGGAGTTTCTGGAGCTGCAGCGCGAGTTTAAGGGGAGGCGTTCGGAAATTTACGCGGCGGTGAAGGCGATCAACGACTTCTTCATCAAGCTGCGCAAACAGAGCGAGCATCAATCGCTCGTTCTGGAGGATCAGCCGGCAGAATTGAGGGAGTTGGCGGAGGCATTCAGCGGGCAAGCGGAGAGGGAGCTGGCAATCAACGGGGCGGGCCAGGCGATTGAGCGGCTTCTTGACGTTTACTTTGCCGTTCAAACCTTTCTAAGAATTGCAAAGCTCTACGATGAACGGTATGTCACCTTCGTCGAAGTGTCGCGAAGCGACGTGCGGCTGAAGCTGTTCTGCCGCAACCCGGCTCATCTGCTGCGCCAGACAGGAAAGGGTTACCGCTCCCATATTTATTTTTCCGCCACACTTTCTCCACTTCGTTATTATATGGACATGCTCGGGGCGGATCCGGACGATTACAGCGTCTCCATCGCCTCTCCGTTTTCCGCTGACCAGTGGGAAGTGTCCGTCATGCCGATATCGACCCGTTATCGCGATCGTGAGCGCAGCATAGCGCCTTTGGTGCGGCTGCTGCATCGGCTGCTTGATGAGCGCCCGGGAAACTATCTTTTCTTTTTTCCGTCCTACGAATTTATGAACAATGTATACGAAGCGTTCGCCGCTGAGAAGGGCACTGTCAGAACCCAGCTTCAGACCTCTGAAATGAAAGAGGACGAGCGCGAGAGCTTCCTTCTTGCGTTCGATGCCGATAATGAGCAGGCTTTCGCCTCGTTTGCCGTTATGGGCGGCATTTTTTCCGAGGGTATCGATCTGATCGGCAACCGATTGAACGGTGTTGTGGTCGTTGGCGTGGGAATGCCGCAGATCGGCATGGAACGGGACCTGATTAAAAATTATTTCGACGGGGAAGGCAAGAACGGATTCGATTATGCCTACGTGTACCCCGGTATCAACAAAGTGATGCAGGCGGGAGGAAGGCTGATCCGCTCGGAACAGGACCGGGGAATTCTCGTGCTCGTCGATGACCGGTATCTTCAGCCCCGCTACCGGCGGCTGATGCCTGAGGAATGGAGCGGTCCTAAGGTGATCTTACCTGATAATCATTAATTAGGAGGTATTAGCAAAAACCGCGAGCCCGGGTGCCTAAGCACTTGAGCTCGCGGTTTATTTTCCGTTATCGCTTATTGCGAAGCGGAAGCACTTGCAGATGGGCTGGCCGACGGACTCACGGACGGATCAGCCGGAGTCGTAGCAGATGGAGTGCTGCCGCCTGCATCCACGCTCCCGCCGTCGACACCGTTATTGTCGTTGTTGTCACCGCAAGCCGTGGCTCCGAACACCAGCGTGATACCCATCACAGCGGTGAGCAGCAGGGTCAGCGGTTTGCGTTTCTTCGCTTGGTTGTCCATGTGAAGATCCCCTTCTTTCATTCTGGATGTGTTTTATTGCTCTCCTGTAAATACCCAACTTGGCTTCAAAGTTAAACGCTGCAGGATGCACATGAAAAATTCTTCATGTTATATTTGAGTTAGATGAAGGAAAGGGGCTATGTCACCGTGGCCGTACTAAAAATTTTACCGTTTGGAGAATCCGTGCTGCGCAAGAAGGCGAAGCCCGTCGATGCGATTACACCCAAAGTACTGAAGCTGCTTGACGATATGGCCGAGACACTGTACGCCGTGCCGGGGCGGGCGGGGCTCGCCGCCCCGCAGGTCGGGATCATACGGCAAGTGATTGTCATGGATGTCGGAGACGGCTTGATCGAGCTGATTAATCCGCAGATTGTGGAATCAAGCGGGGAACTGGAGGGCGTCGAAGCCTGTTTGTCTTTTCCGGGATATTACGGCTACGTCAAGAGGGCGAGCCAGGTCAAGGTTCAATACCTGAATCGGCAAGGAGAACCTGTCGTGCTGGAAGCAACAGGGCTGCTCGCCCGCTGCATACAGCATGAGGCGGATCATCTGCATGGAATCCTGTTCGTAGACCACGTGCAAGAACCATGGCTTTATCAGGAGCAGACCCATAGCAAAATCAACCTGCTGGAGGTCATCAGAATGACCAATCAAGGCCGTTAAAAGTCTGTCGATTTTTGCTTCGCAGGGTTCGGAAACGGGTAAATCTTCCACTGAGTCTGTCGGAACGATCCGAGGGATAACAGGAGGAAAAATGATATGGGTATGTACCGCAAAGCATCCATTGTCGCACTGGCCGTTGCATTGCAAGCGGGAGCTGCGACCGCTGCTTATGCAGCCAAGCCGTCAGCGCCGGCCGCACAGTCGAAATCCGCTCAGGCAGCAATGGTGTACAACAAGTTTGAACAGTCGCTGAAGAATCCTGCCAAGCTCGCCTACACGATTCAGTATCTCAACAACCACATTCACGAAGTGACGGCCGGACAAGCAACTTTGATGGTGCTCCATCTGGAAACCGCTCAAACCCGGGCTTTCTTTCAGCTTCAGAGTGAAATGATCAAACCGGCTGTTCAGAAAGTGATTGTTCCGGCTGCCGGCAAGAAGGGCACTACTTTTACGGCTCTCCTCAGCGTGATCAAGGACAATAAAGTTCGTAACTTACTGATGAAGGCAAGAGATGCGGGCTTGAAGGTTGTTACATCCGAAGGCATGTATTACCTCGAATTGAATTATGGAATTTATCGGAAATACCAGCCCTTTGTGGCCAAAGATATCAGTGACTATGTCGGTGTGATGATGATCGAGAGGGACCGGCCATCCGCGAGAGATGGGGCGCTGATCATCGGGTGGACGGAATTGGCGGAACGGACGGCGAAGCAGCTGGATTTCTTGGACAATTACAAAGGATCGAACCGTAAACGGGAAATTTCGGGACTTTACGAGGGCAATAAGCTTAAAATGTTCTACGGCTTGAATAACACCCCTTTATTCGACCCTGTCACCAAGGAGATCAATCCGAATGCCCGCACGGCTTATAACACACTGCTTGCCGCTAACGCCGGAAGCAGCAACAAGCTTATCGTAAAGCTTCAAGCCTTCATGAATCTGGTGGAGAAATCGGACGGCAAACGGACGATTGAAATTAATGAATTCCTCAAGACACAGGTCCCTGTAAGCAACGGCAATTGACAAAAAAGCTGCAACCGCCGTAAGGCATCGGTTGCAGCTTTTTTTGTGCTTGTCTTTAGAGCGACTTGCGATATATCGCAAGCACGTCGTCACGGTCGAGCTTTTTGAAATGACCGAACGGACCGTACACCATCGCCTTGTCCGCCATCACTTCCAGTTTGTCGCCGCCGATACCGTAATCGGCCAATCGGCTTGGCGCGCCGATGGAACTCCAGAACGATCGCACGGCCCGGATGCCTTCCATTGCCGTCTCACGATCGGATTTCCCGGCAGGATCGATACCGAATACGTTCACGGCAAGTCTCTTGAACCGGGGCACCCCTTCATCCAGTACATATTCCATCCAGTTGGGGAACAGGATCGCCAGGCCGCCGCCGTGCGGGATATCATACACAGCGCTCACTGCGTGCTCGATATTATGGGTGGCCCAATCACCCTGAACTCCCATCGCCAGGATGCCGTTCAACGCCATGGTGCCGCTGTACAATACCGTTGCGCGATGCTCGTAGCTCTCCAGATTTTCGAGCAGCTTCGGTGCTGTCCGGATAACCGTCCGCAGGATACCCTCGCAGAATTCATCCTGTACTTGCGTATTCTCACCGTGGTGGAAGTATTGCTCGAACACATGCGACATGATATCGACCATGCCGTAGATCGTCTGGTTTCTTGGAACACTGAACGTGAACTGGGGATCAAGGATCGAGAAGCGCGGGAAGGTAAGAGGACTGCTCCAGCCGTATTTCTCCTGCGTTTCCCAATTGGTGATGACAGAGCCCGCGTTCATTTCCGAACCGGTAGCGGCCAAAGTCAGCACGGTTCCGAAGGGTACCGCAGATGTCGGCTTCGCTTTGCGGGTAATGATATCCCACACATCGCCCTCATATTTGGCGCCGATGGAGATGGCCTTGACGCAGTCGATGACGCTGCCTCCCCCGACGGCGAGAATAAAATCGATGTCTTCCTTTTTGCAAATATCGATGCCCCGCTGTACCGTCGTCAAGCGCGGGTTGGGCTCCACGCCGCTCAGTTCATGTACGTTCGGGCCTACATGGCCCAACACCTGATCGTACAGACCGCTTTTCTTGATGCTGCCTCCGCCGTATACGAGCAGAATATTGTTGCCCCCATATGCGGGAATCAGACTGCGGAGCTGATCCAATACTCCTTTGCCGAACACGAGCCGTGTAGGGTTATAGAAAGTGAAGTTGTTCATAGGCTCCTCCTCGTCACTCTTATGCTTTACGGAATCGAGTTTATCATTTCCACTTAGCGGAAAGCAAAACCCGCAAGGGTTCAAAACCCCGCGATACGGTTAAAAATTAGAGCGAAATCAAATCCATGCAAGGAGGAATTCGGATGGCGGAGTACAACCATGTTGTCGGAAAAGACGGCGAGGTCGAACCGGGCAAAGTGGAACAAGCAATCTCGAATATGGACCCCGGGCAGAAAGATCGGATTTTAAGCGACTTTGAGGAGTTCAAAGGCTATCTCGGAAAGAGAATGAAACTTGCGGAGAGCATCGGTCTCGGCGAGGAGCAAATGGCTGTCATTGGACAGAAGGTCGGCGATTACCTGGCCAGCCATGAGGAGCCTCGCAACAGCGAGGAGATGCTGCTCCAAGAGCTGTGGAAAATAGGCACTGAAGAAGAGCGTCATAAATTGGCTCATATGCTTGTGCGCATGGTGCAGACGACGAAGCACTGATTCGCTTCAAGCCGAAAGGCTCCCATTCCGGCGACGGAACGGGAGCCTTTTTTCGTTTGTTGCCGGGAGTATATTAACCGAATTATATGCTTTACATAGCAGATTGTCAGCGGTAAACTTCGATAGAAAGAAGCGGCCGCGCGTCACAACTACATCTTGTCCAACAGGGAGCCATTATGAAATTTTCCATTCAATATTTGTCTTTTTTTTGTTATTCGCAGCGAGGGCACAGACCCGGATGGCCCTAAAAAATACAAGCATTATCAAACGTTAACGCACGAGGAGTACCAGGACAGCGAGCTTAGAACATTCCTGGACAGTGAGTTTAAGAGAATCGCCAAGCGCAAAGCGGAGGTCAATCCGGCTGCCGAACAGGTCCCGACGAAGATCGGCCGTTTTATTGTGGAGCCGGGCCACGAGCTGACCAGCAATCCGAACTATAATCTGTTCCAGCGATTGAGAACGGCTGCAGATAAGAACGAATTTCATCATTCCGCTGACGATCTGCTCCGAATCTATATGGATACGAATGCGGTCAGAGGCGGGGCTTTTATATTGGCGCTTGGAAAGCTGAACGAATTGTTCGACGAGCCGTTCCTGTTTCTGCTGAAATGTGACTTCGAGTCCAATATCGCCCGCATATCGGATGAGAAAAGCTTGATTTCACACGTAGAGATGGCGATTAGCGCGCGTAACATCAAGTCTATTCAATATCCCCACATGCCTGAGGAAGGGATGCTGGAGGAGTGGGAGCTGAAAATCCATCAAGCTTCGCATGCGCGGTATTTCGAGGAGTTTCTCAAATATGTCACCTATGAAAAATCAAAGCCGGAAATCGTAAACGAGCAGGTCATGGGTTTGGTCCATCAGTTCATGGAGGACAAATGGCAGGATTCACAGGTGGAGGAGCGCCGTCAGGAGGAGCAGCAATTGGAGGTTTGGGCAGCTTCTGAAAAAAGGGAGCTGCAGGAAAAATGGGCGCACGAGCATGTGCTTGAAGCGGCTGCCCAAATTATCGAGCATCAGCCGGAGCTCGAGCTCAAGTTCAAGCTGGGCGATGTCGCTGTGAAAGGGCTTATGGCCGATTACGGCGAAAGCATTCATATCGCCCGCATGAACGGCCGTTATGTGGTGTTGATTGAAGGAGAATCCTTTCAGTTCGATAGAGGGGTATCCCCGATTGAACTGCTGCATCCCGAGGATCTGGGCGACGTTCTTCGGCGTATGGAGCAGAATGCGCGCAAGGCGGACGACGGGGAAACGCCGTGGGATGAATGATAATTGATGTCAGACTGAGGCGACTTTAATGAACCTTGAACGCAATGTAACAAATATACGGTTAAAGCCTGTCCGTAACCGGATAAGGCACAGGTTATCCCGCATGCATCGGTTCGATGTCGGCTTATGGAGATTTGCCATAGCCGGTGTCTGGGTATTTACCTGCTTAGCTGCGGCTGTCGCTGCATTAGGCATGCCGACAGGTTTAGGCGCCATATTCGATATGCTCGGCGGAATTGTCTTGAACACCGTTGCGCTTGGGATTGCCTCGGCGATCGTAATGATCGTGCTTGCGGTGTCCGGCCTGCGAATCCCCCGGTTCTTCACGGGGAGTATCCTTTATTCCATCGTACTGACGGCTGTCCTCTTCTATTTCTCAGAGTTTAATTTGCCAGCCTCCATCGTGTTGGCGGTCCTCATTACCGGAGCGGCGGCTCTCTTGCCGGTGGCAGGAGCATGGCTTGCCGGCTGGGTTAAAGAAACGAGCACTGCCTCAAAGCTGGCGGCTGCGGCAGGATTGATTGTGGTTTGCACTGTCTTTTTCACTTCTATCCTTTCAGATCAGAACGATGCCGGCATTTCTGCGGCAGTTTCAGCCGTTAATCCTCTATCTGTTGACCCGTCGATACCCGGTGACCACGCCTTCAGCTATTTTACATATGGAAGCGGGCAAGACCGGCACCGTCCCGAATACGGCAAAGAAGTCCGGCAGTTGTCGACATCCGTTGACGCATCGGCCTATATCAAAGATTGGCGATGGCTCCGCACGATGTTCTGGGGCTTCGACCAGAAGAAGCTTCCTCTTAACGGAAGGGTCTGGCTGCCGGAGGGGCCAGGGCCATATCCCCTTGTCCTTATGCTTCACGGCAATCATCTGATGGAACAGTTCTCGGATGAAGGATATGGCTATCTCGGCGAATTGCTGGCCGGCAGAGGGATCGCGGCTATTTCCATAGACGAGAATTTCTTGAATTATTCCGTATGGTCGGACCTCCCTGAGGCGGATATGAAGGTGCGGACCTGGCTGTTGCTCAAGCACATTGAGCAGATCCAGACCTTTAGCAGGGACCAAAGCTCTCCGTTCCATGGCCGGATCGACTTCGGGCGCATCGCCCTCCTCGGGCACTCCCGCGGAGCTCAGGCGGCCGCTATGGCTGCGGACCGGGACAAATGGTTTAAGGAAGACAGCGCTCTGCCGCGCGCTGACAGCTACTCGGTACAGGGCGTGGTCGCACTTGCCCCAACCGATACATTAGTGGACGGTAAGCAGGCGGAACTCAAAGATATTAGCTTTTTAACGATTCACGGTGCGAAGGATTCGGACTTGGTAGATTTTCACGGGGATCGGCTCTACGGAAGGACACTTTTTCCTCACAACGCCAATGGGTTCAAGACGTCCCTCTATATCGCGGATGCCAATCACAGCCAGTTTAACACCGAATGGCAATCCGATGCTGCTCTCCCGACACGTCTCTTTATAACACCGGCAGGACAGCTTAAGGCAGAGGAACAGAGGCATATTGCCGAAGTGTATGTGTCAGCATTTCTTGAAACTGTGTTAAAAGGATCGTCGGAATTTCACAATCTGTTTCGAGATTATCGCACCGCATTGCAACTGCTGCCCGCAAGCCGCTATTACAACAGATACCAGAACGGCAGCTTTCAACGGATTGCGGATTACGAGGCGGACGATCGTGCGAAATTATCGTCATCCACGATGGCTCAGGCGGTTAACATGTCTCAATGGCGGCACGTGCAAGCCGTCAATCGGCAGCGCGAAGCCAAAGGAAACAAGGGAGTCATCCTCGAATGGAAGCAGAGCGCTTCGTATGAGGTCAGCGTGATTTCCGGCGACTTCGATCCGACAGACGATTCTGTCGTATCTTTCGCTATGGCCGATTACGGACATGACCTGTCTGCCCGGAGCACTCTAGCCGACATTTCTATAGAAGTGGAAGCGGAAGATGCCGCGGGGGTCGCCGTACGCTTGCCGCTGGCACAATTCATGGACATTCAGCCTCTGCCGGTGACGGATTATACTTGGCTGCCGGGCAAGGAATCCATTCTGCTGAAAGACAGGTACAAAGAGCCTTCCGAGCCGGTTTTTCAAACCTATGAACTTCCGCTTCACAAATTTCATGATGCAAATGCCCGGTTCGATCCTTCCAACTGGACGAAGCTCACTTTGTATTTTGACGGTGGACCGGGAAAAGCGATGCTTGATGACATCGGGTTAAGTCGGTAATTCGGCTTTGCCCTTATTTTTTGTAATCCGCATAAAACCGTTTGGCGTTCTCATCAGTCTAATCAGGAAAGGGGGAAGCTTCATGACGATCGAACAGCTTGTTCTGGCGGCGCAGCAAGGTGATGATGAAGCTTTCTTCCAGCTGGTCAGCGCCGAGAAAGAACGCTTATATCGAATTGCATTCGCTTATTTAAAGAATGAGAGTGACGCCTTGGAGGCCATTCAAGAGATAACCTGCAGGGCATATGTGAAGCTTCGTAAAATAAAAGAGCCCCGATATTTCGCGACATGGCTGATCCGCATTCTGATTCACTACTGTATCGATGAGCAGAAACGCAAGCGGAAAGTGGTCATCCTTACTGAATTTCCCGAGAGGAAAGCCGACTCTCCGCCATCGGACGACAAATTGAGCTTGGAAGGGGCCATCGACCGTCTCGCACCGCATTACCGGCACATTATTATTTTGAAATATTATCAGGACATGACGCTTACCGAAATCGCCCGCCTGCTGGAGAAGCCTGAAGGCACCGTGAAGACCTGGCTGAACAAAGCCCTGAAACAACTGCGAACCCATATTGGTCCGGAAGGGTGTGGGGAATTTGCCTGAAATGGATTTCTTAGAAAATGAGTTGAGCAAAGCGGGAAATCGAGGAGCGCACTCACCGATTCCAGACAGCGTGGACTTTCATATTCTGCAAGGGATCGAGAAAGGACGTGCCGAGCGTGATGTCAGGCGCAGGAGCTTCCGCCGCAAAATAGGGTCGAGTGCGGCTGTCTGCCTGCTGCTCATTTGCTGCGTGTTCAGCATCCGCATATCGCCCGTCTTCGCATCCATGGTTCGCGATATACCCGGTATGGAGGCCTTTGTGGATTTGATTCGCAACCAGGATCGCGGACTGCAGCTGGCGGTGGACAACGACTTCATTCAGCCGGTCGGGGTGTCCGATGAGCACGATGGCGTCCGGTTTACGGTGGAGGGGATACTTGCGGATGAAACCCGGTTGGTGATTTTCTACGCCATAGAGGCTGCAAATTGGGAGGCGGATGCTCGAATCGACAATCCTGCTGTAAAGGACATCCATGGCAAATCTTTGCCTGCATCATATAGTTATGGGGATCCTTCGGATTCGGAGCAAGATGGCCGTGCGAATGTGTATAGAGGCACCATTGATATGCAAATGGTTGGGCAAGCCATTCCCAAGGAACTTGTGTTGTCGACAAAAATAAAACTGTATGATAACAGCCTCGCTCCGGTTGACGCCAGAATCTCGGACATCCCTCAACCGAGAGTTGCCGAAGTGCCGGACGATCGACCGGTCTATCAAGTTACGATACCGGTCGATCATGCCAAGTTTGCGGGAATGAAAGAGGAATATCCGTTGAATAAGACAATCGAAGTCGAAGGGCAGCGGATCCATATTTTAAAAGCAACGGTTCACCCCCTCCGCATCGCGGTCGAGCTTGCCTATGACGAGAAAAACCTGAAGCACATTTTCGGCCCGGGGGACATTCACCTGACAGACGATAAGGGCACGGTTTGGAACTCGTATCTGGCGACGGGCAACACCATCTATTTCGAGAGCAATTTCTTTGATAAGCCAAAAGAGCTGTACGTGGAAGGGAAATGGTTCCGTGCGGTGGAGAAGGACAAGATGGAAGTCGTAATCGATACCGACGCGAAGAAAATGATCAAAGCACCGGACGACAAACTTAGGCTGAAGGAAGTTGCCGAAGTGAACGGATTTCTAAAAATGACCCTCGCCTATGTTGTGGACAATGAAGAGGACAATATGGGTTACTCGTTCTTGGAACAGGCTTTCAAGGATGGGGAAGGGAACACGTACAAGATGGCCGACGTAGCAAATGTCGTGTCCTCCACACGCTCATTTAGGGGCGAAGGCACTGCCACATCAGAAAGCTATCATTACTTGAACATCAAAGACTACAATCAACCCTTAACCTTTAAAGTGTGGAACTATCCGAATTATATCAGTCAGCCGTATAAGGTTCGAATCAAGTAAACTTTGGGGCGGAACCCTGCAGATGATGACACGCTGCAGAGTTCCGCCCCTTTTCATTTATCTGCGCTTGTTTTCATAAATTTCGAGGTTTTGAAAGATAACTTCCAACAGAGGTGCCTGCACGCCATGATCATGTGCCAGCTCTACTAAATAACCATGCATGTCGTGTTCGGTGGGCAGGCCTTTTTGCATATCCCGGTGCATGGAAGAGGTGCTGTCCGGCAACATGTCTGGAATTCCTTTCATATAACGATCTACTAGATCGTCAGCCAGCTGTCCGCCGGCATGTCGAATGACCTCTGCTGTTTCCGTGAACGCACGGCGGAACCAATCCAGACCGCCCGGAGTATCACGAATGTCGCCGACCGTTCCTCGAAATAGCGTGGTCAATCCGGCTAAGGCGCTGATATAGGAATATTTCTCCCATAGATCCTGCTTGATATTTTCCTTCTCCACTAATGCCGCTACTTTTGAAAATAGGGATTTGATTTTGTTATACAGCTCATCGGGAATTTGACCGTAATTGCCGTAGGTGAAACGGTTAAAGGGTGTCAGATGAATGATCCGTCCCTGCTCATCCAACGTGGACTCGGCTCGGGCGACACCGCCTAGCAAAGGCTGTTCAGGATACATTTTCGCAATCTTGTGCATATGCCGCATTCCGTTCAAGAAGGGAAGGAGTACCGTTTGCTCATGCAAGTAAGGTTGATATCGTTCAATACCGCGTCAAGCGCGTATGACTTGCAAGCCATAATGACAAGATCGAATGGCTCTGCGGATTCCCCGCTGACGAGCATCGTCGGCCGGCCATTGAAGTCTCCCGCAGGGCTTACCACGACCAGCCCTGTTTCTAGCAGCTGCCGCTTCCTTGCTTCACGCACTAACAGAGTGACATGGAGCCCCGCTTCCAACATGCGAGCAGCCAGAAAACCGCCGATCGCACCCGCACCCACAACTAATATTTTCATTTCCCCGTTCTCCCTTCAAACCGCCGCTTTTAATACCCTAATGATAGAGAAAAATGGGGTTCGGATTCAAGCTGGAATTTTTCGCGGCACTACACTTATTTTCAAAGTAATCGCCCAAATAGGTTAAGCGGTTAATACAATAATCACATATTATAAATAAATTTTTAGAAAATAAAGGATTGAAATCGCTTTATTGTGCCTTTATAATGATTTCAAAAGGTTAAGCGCTTAAGTAAGTATTGCGGCAACCTAATCAACGTCGGCAGGTGGAAAAATTGAAGCGTGTCACTCTGAAAGATGTTTCGGAAAGAGCGGGCGTATCGACCGCGGCCGTATCTTATGTACTCAATGGACGGGAAGGCAAAGTGTCGCCGGAAACCGTGGATAAAGTGCACAGCGCGGTTAAGGAATTGAACTATATTCCCGATTTTTCAGCCCGGAGTCTGGCTAACAACAAGTCAAAGCTGATCGGAGTTGTCATCCCGCAAACGGAGGATCAATCCCAGCTGCTGCTGCAAAACCCTTTTTACAGCGAACTGGTATGCGGAATTGAGGGAAAGCTTCGGCAATCGGGATACCACATGATATTGTCAGGGGTCGATAAAGGAGCCGGATATCTGGATACATCGATGCAGCGCAACCTGGATGGAGCCATTATCATGGGAATCTATCAGGAAAGCTTTTATGAAGAGTTAAAAAAAGTGAGCATGCCGATCGTTCTCATTGACAGCTACATCAACGACAGCTACTTCAATGTGATCGGACTGGATGACGAAGAAGGCGGCTATTTGGCAGTGAAACACCTGATCGACAACGGGCATGTCAACATTGCTCTTGTCACCGGGATGATCCGCAAGGATGGAGTCATTGAGAAGCGTTTCCTCGGCTATAAAAGAGCTCTGAAAGAAGCAAATCTTTTCTACAACGCGGATTATGTGTTCGAGCACTCCGTCAGCTACGAGTACGGCGAACAAGCGGGCCGTATCATCGCGGACAAACACCCTGAGATTACCGCCGTTTTTGCCACCAGCGACCTTGTTGCCTTGGGTGTTATGCGCGGCCTTAGCGAGGGGGGGAGGAAGGTGCCTTACGATGTGTCGATTATCGGGTTTGACGATATTTTCTATGCGAGAATGTCTACTCCACCGCTCACAACAGTGAAACAAAATATTACAGCTCGGGGCGCTATGGCGGCTGAGCGCCTGTTGTCCGCAATCCAGAATGCCGAGCATCGCACCGATCAGCCCATTCTTATGCCGCTTGAGCTCGCAGTCCGCCAGACCGTAAGAAAGCTTTAATCCGGCAGGCCCAATAAGACGGAAAGGACACATGCATATGGCAGGACAGCGCAAATGGAACCGTCGAACTGCGGCTTTTCTCTTTTTGTTACCGGCTATACTCGGACTGATGCTGTTACAGTTGGTCCCTATGATTGCTTCCATTGTGATCAGCTTCACGGATTGGGATCTGCTGACGAATTGGAAGCAGGCGAATTTCGTCGGCTGGGACAATTACACTCAAGTATTCAAAGATGAGAAGTCGTATACCTCTCTTCTTAACGTGTTTGTTTTTCTCATCGGCTATATGCCGCTTGTGATGGTGTTCGGGGTTTTGTTTGCGGTGCTGTTGAACCGGAACATCAGAGGTGTGAAATTTTACCGCGCTGCGATATTCGTACCCGTCATCACCTCTTGGGTAGCTGTTTCCATCGTGTGGAGGTGGCTGCTGAACGGACAGAGCGGAATCGTCAACTACCTGCTGTCACTGGTGGGAATCCAGGGTCCGGTTTGGCTTCAGGATCCGACCTGGGCGATGGCGGCCGTAATAGCGGTCACGGTATGGAAGGACGTCGGATTTGTTTCGATCATTCTGTTGGCCGGTTTACAGGATATCTCAGATGACTACTATGAGGCCTCCGAATTGGATGGAGCTTCTGCATGGAACAAGTTCCGCAACATTACATTGCCGATGCTTACACCTTCCTTATTTTTCGTAATGACCATTTCGTTGATCAATTCCTTCCAGCTGTTTGACCAGGTGCTGATCATGACCAATGGCGGTCCCGCAGGCAGCACGAGCACTATTGTGGAGCAAGTATATAAGAATGCGTTCCAATTTAACAAAATGGGATTTGCGTCCGCACAGTCCTGGGTGCTGTTTGTCATCATTTTCGCGGTCACGTTCCTTCAGCAATGGCTTCAAAAAAGGTGGGTCGTCTATGAAAGATAAACGTTGGACAGTCAAAAGCATACTTACGCATATCATCCTGCTCGCTGCCACCGTCGTTCTGGGATTTCCTTTCGTGTGGATGCTCTCGGGAGCTTTCAAAGACAGCCTTGAAGTCGTCAAAATGCCGCCGCAGCTCATTCCGTCGAATTGGAAGTTCGATAACTTTACGGAGATTGAAAAGTATTTTCCGATTTACAAGTTTCTGTTGAACAGCGTATTGACAGCCGGCGTTACCACTTTGTTGCAGCTTCTCGTATGCACAATGGCGGCGTATGTGTTTGCGAAAATTCCGTTCAAAGGACGCGGCGCGGTATTTATGTTGTTCCTCATTACGATGATGGTTCCCATGCAGGTCACTTTAACGCCTTTATTTATTCTTTTTCAGAAAGCGAATCTCATCGATACGTTCACGGGATTGATCCTTCCCGGTATTTTCAGCGCTTACGGCACGTTCTTGCTTCGCCAGCACATGATGACCATTCCCAATGACCTGATCGAAGCGGCCTTTATGGACGGCGCATCCTACTATCGGGTGTTCTGGCAATTAATCCTTCCGCTGATCAAGCCGACATTGGCCGCTTTAACGATATTCGCTTTCATGAGTTCCTGGAACAGCTTTCTCTGGCCGTTAATCGTCACCAGCAGCAAAGATGTGATGACGCTGCCGCTCGGGCTCAGCAAGCTGCAAGGCCGCTGGGCTACGGAATGGAACATTCTGATGGCAGGCAATGTGGTCAGCTTCGTTCCGATTTTTCTCGTGTATCTATTCGCTCAACGCTATTTCATTAAAGGGATGACGATGAGCGGTATCAAATAGACCGAGTTCACTGATGCGGGAGGTGTTGAGCCAAGGGCAAAATGCCGGCGATTAGGTTACAGCGTAAGAGAATGTCGAATGAGACCATCAAAGGAGAGGGTACTTTTGTTTAAGAAGAGCGGGGCTATTCTATTAATGCTAAGTATGGTGCTGCTGAGTGCCTGCGGAGGAAATAACAGTAACGCGGGCGGCTCTCAGACAGCCAGTCAGACAGCCGGCCAGACACCTGATGCAAGCAGTCAACAACCGGAAGCAAGCAAAGAGCCGGTGACGATCAAGTTCATGAACTATACCGCCAGCGGTTCGCAGGAAGCGACATTGGAAGCCATGGTCAAGGCATTCGAAGAAGCGAACAAAGATATCAAAGTAGAAGTCGAAGTGGTCGAATTCGCAAACTACTATACGAAGCTGAACACCCTGCTGGGCAGCGGCGCGGCGCCTGACGTTTTTGAAGTCGGCTATGAGAACTTCATGACTTACGCGGTCAAAGATCAATTGCTCGACTTGAGTCCTGTCATTCAATCGGACGCAAGCTTCAAACCGGATGTTTATAAGAAGCTCGCCTATGACGCGTTTAATTATAACGGCAAGCAAATGGGTGTCACGGAAAGCTTCTCCGATGTGGTCCTTTTCTATAACAAAGACTTGTTCGATGCCAAGCAAGTGAAATATCCGGAAGCGTCCTGGACTTGGAAAGAGGAGCTGGAAGCCGCTCAGAAGCTGACGGATGCGAAAGCCGGCATCTGGGGCACTTATGCGCCGATTCAATTCTGGGAGTTCTACAAAACGATCGCGCAAAACGGCGGAGGCGTCTTCGACAAGGACGGCAAGCCGACGGTCAACAGCAAAGAGAATGTGGAAGCGCTGCAGTGGATGCTCGACAAAGCCGGCAAGCATAAAGTTTCTCCGGCCCTGAACGATGATACTTTCAATCAACCGGATGCGGATTTGAATGCGTTCAAAGACGCAAGCTTGCCATGCTGCGCGCAGGAATCTGGAACTTCGGCAGGTTTGCGGATGCGACCGTCAAATGGGATATCGCGCTCGAGCCCGGCAACACGCAGAAAGCGCACCATTTCTTCGCGGACGGCCTTGTCGCTTCCAAGAACACCGAGCACGCGGATGCCGCCTGGAAGTTCATCAAGTTCATGACCAGTGATTCTGCGGCGGTAAACAAACGCATTGAGGCAGGCTGGAGCGTTCCTGCCGTTAATGATGATGCGGTAATGGACGCTTACTATAAGCAGACGCCTCCGGAGTCGAAGAAGATCGTGACGGAAGCGCTGGATTCGCTCGTATTGCCGCCGGTTGGCCCAAAACCTGAAAAATGGAACGAGCTGACGGGTGCCGTAGGAGAAGAGCTGGACAAAGCGAAGCTCGGCAGCGCAGATGCGCAGACAGCTCTTGATAATGCACAGAAGAAAGTCGAGCAGTTGTTAGGCAACTAGCAGTGTCAAATTGGAACCTTCCTAACGGGGGGTTCTATTTTTTTGTAGACCTCAAATTAAGCGTTGCAATAATTTTCAATGGATTGTATTATGTGTACTATGTTAAGTGATACACTAAGAAGTGTCGGAAGGGAGTGACCGCTGTCGCATGCTACAGATCAACGAGCGGAGTTTACTGCCGATCTATGAACAAATCGTCAATCAGATGAAAGAGCTCATTGTCAAAGGCGTGCTGCGCGAAGGGGATAAAGTACCCTCCGTGCGCGAGCTTTCCGCCACGCTGCTGATCAATCCGAACACGGTTGCCAAATCCTATCAGGAGTTGGAGCGTCAGGGTGTCATTGCGACAGCTCGCGGTAAAGGGACCTTTGTATGCAAGCCTGCCGCTTCTCCGGGGATGGAGCGGGAGAGGGGCGAGCAGCTGCGTGAGCAATTGAGAAGGCTGATCGTCGAGGCCCGGCATCTCGGTTTAACACGCGAATCGTTCG
The DNA here is from genome assembly GCF_000829465.1 of Cohnella kolymensis. Lineage (GTDB taxonomy): Bacteria > Bacillota > Bacilli > Paenibacillales > Paenibacillaceae > Cohnella > Cohnella kolymensis. The sequence goes on from NZ_JXAL01000006.1 coordinate 39,416, forward strand.
CAGCTTTGATCGGAGAGGAAACGGAACGATATTGGGGGGAAAGCGATGCTGACCGTTCGGAACTTAAGTAAATCCATAGAGCAGCTCGAAGTGCTGAAAAGTATTGATTTTTCGCTGAATGAGGGACAAGTCGCGGGTGTTGTCGGCCGTAACGGCGCAGGAAAAACAACGCTGTTCAAAACGATCGCCGGCATTATGGTGCCCGATGAGGGAACGGTCGAATTCGAGGGACTATCCGTACATAAATTCCCGCAATCAAAAACCAACATCGTGTTTGTCCCGGACAATCCGGAAGCGCTGTTCGGCTACACGCCTTTTGAGAGCGCTCATTTGTTCAGCAAGGTCTATCCGCGATTCGATAGAAAGTATTTCTTGGACACGATGAAGAAATTGGATCTCCCTATGCACCGTAAAGTCAGGCAGTTTTCTAAAGGGATGAGAATGATGTTCGGGACAGCCCTCGGCCTTTCAACTAAAGCACAGGTTGTGCTTCTCGATGAACCGACGAACGGAATAGATCCTATTGCAAAGAAGCAAGTGTTAAAATTGCTGGTCGAGGCGGCTGAGGAAGGGACAACCTTGGTGATCTCATCCCATTTGCTCGAAGAGCTCGAAAGAATTGCAGACACGGTATTAATGATGAAAGATGGCAGGATCGACAGCCACAGCATAACAGAAACGACGGACGGCAGTATACGCAAGTTTCAGGTGGTTTTTCAAGAGGAAGCGCCGCAATCTTGGCTGTCTTCTTCCAACGTGCATGTATTGGAGCATGTCGGCCGTGTGTATACCGTCCTGGTAGATATCGAAGGAAAGCCTGGACCGCTGGAGGAGTTGGCGCAGTTGAATCCGATGCTCATGGAGCCCCTGCCGATGAAGCTGGAAGATTTGTTTGTCTGGAAGCTGGGAGGTCGAAGCCGTGTGGGTTAAAACGCTTATTCTCAGAGAGATGCGTCAGGCAAGAGCGCTGCTGTGGATTGTGCCCGTCGCACATTTTATCACCTTGGGATTTTTTCGGTTGCAAAGATGGTTTCTGGATTCGCCGGAGTCAATTGATGCTTATACGCAGTGGGCGAAATCAGTCGAGACCGCCTACAATTACGGGAACTTCGAGGCCGGTGCGCGAATGGTGCTCGCTATCTCATTCTTCATCCTCGCTTTGATTCAGATGGGAGGGGAGAGACGCAATGGTACACAAGAGATGCTGTTCTCCATGCCCTATGCAAGACGTCAAATTTTCCTTTCCAAATGGCTGTTCGGTGCAGGTCTGCTAACGGGATCGATCGTTTTAAATACGATCATTGATATGATCGTTATGGCCAGCTCACCTGTGTCTGCCCATTTCAGTGTCGGCTATCACTTACAGGAGGCCCTCTATTCCTGGGTTACAGTGGCCGCTGTTTATACACTGGCTTTATTCTTAGGTGCCGTAAGCGGCAGTATAGCATCGCAGACTGTATTCTCAGGTTTGGTTTTAATATTGCCGGCTGGGTTGATGGTGCTGATTGAACAATTTTTGCGAATCCACAACATGAATAATTGGATGGCTCTTGAAGCAGTGCATAGATGGGACACTAGATTAAACCTGCCCACTTATATTTATGCTTCTTATAGCTCAATATCAATCGGACGTGCAGTCATGATGTGCTTGTTGCTGGCGGCTGCTTTTGTTGGAGCATTGATAGCATACGAGCATAACCGTACGGAGAACAACGGCAAAGTCGCCAATGTGCCATTGTTTGAACGAATTCTTCAAATCGGTTTTGTTGTTTGCTTCGCGCTGTTATGCGGTGCTTTTCTAACAAGTATGTTCCCGGTCGTCAATGATGCGTTGAAATATTACTTAGGGTTATTGGCAGGCATTTACTTTGGCTTGAGCTTGATTCGCAAATTGACACGTCTGCGATTGAAAATTTAACAGGCAAAAAGCCGATTCCGTAGCAGAGAGACAGAACTGCGGAATCGGCTTTTGATTTTCAGGGCTTACTACACGATCGGCACTTCACTTGTCAGCGCATGCTGATTTCTATCGGGATCGTAGAAGAAAGCCATCCAGACCGCCATACCATTAAATTCAGCTATTGTGAGGCTTGCCCGAAAATTCCACTCCGGACTCAAGCAGGCTTCGATAGCTGGACTCTATATCCGCCACCCGAAAATAAACGGTCGAACCGGGATGATCGAATTCAGGTTTCTCCGGGACGCTTAACAGCAGTCGGATGCCGCCGCAGTCGAGCAGCGCCATATTGGATTCTGAGTACAGGAGCGGCAGTCCCAGTGTTTCATTGTAGAATCGTGCGGCTGAAGCAACGTCGTGAACGCGGATGGACAGCTGGGTGATACCCTGAATGGCAACGGAAATCGGCGTCAAAGGAATTCCTCCTCAATCGATTGTTGTTACCTACTTCGACAAGTGGTGAAATTTTCCTTGTTAAGAACCGACTGGTCTATCGCGGAATTTAGGCACGTCCGATTAAAAACGGAATAAGATGACCCTAGCAGCATATGAGCAGCTGGGAGTGATGACAAATTGGACAACCTGTTCACATTTCTTCTTGGGGCCGGAGCAATCGTTGGTGCACAAATTCTGTACAAGTTGTATTGGCGCCGGTGGGGTGAGGGATCTCCTCATGCTTACATTTATGACAGAGAGAAGCCGGAAGGAGCTTACCGGATTGTCCGCAAAATAAAAACCCCGACACAGAAAATCGCACTCGTGGAGCGTCAAGGAGAAACATGGGTTTACAGCAATGGGGAGCTTATGTTCAGTACGACAGAGGATGAGAATATGTATGCCGAGGCGCTTGTGCATGTTCCGATGTCAGCAGCTCGAAAGGTTCAACATGTGCTGATCATTGGCGGAGGAGGCGGTGTGACGACACGCGAAGCCTTAAAATATCCTGAAGTGGAATCTGTCACTGTCGTTGATATCGATGAAATTATGATGAACTTCGGCAAAAAGGTTGAGGGGCTTGTTCGATTTAATCAAGGAGCCTTGAACCATTCGAAAGTTGAGACGGTTATTGCAGACGGCAGAGAATTCGTGGAAAAAAGAAATAGGCAATGGGATGTCATTATTGTCGACCTGCCCGAACCGACGGAGCGGTGTCCTAGTCTCTCTCGTCTTTTCAGCCTCGAGTTTTACATGCTTTTGAGGCGCAGTTTAAAGCCGGGGGGAGCGGTGGCCGTGGCCTGCTCCGCTTCATCCTGGATGCCCGAATATTTCGGCTGCATTCAGGCTACTCTCAGGAAAGCCGGCTTTCACTCGCTGCCATATCATCTGGATTACATTGTGGACAGTGGAGAGGATTGGGCATTATGCCTTGCGACAGAAGCCCTGATTGAGAGCAAGGACTTAAAAATGAAGGTTGAAACCCGACATTTGACGGAGGAACGGCTGAAAGATATGTTTCACATGCCGCTTTACTTTTCCAGCATTGATAAGGATGCGAGAATTCAGACGGATACCAACCGCGTCCTCATAGACATCGTAAGGGAAGCGTATTAGGCTTCCCTTCTTCTTTGGTGCAGCAGCCCGTCCGAGCGAGGGTTCGTGCCTCGAACAAAGTCCTTCATGTAATAGGTCAAATAGTTCTCATACTTGCTTTTTCCTGTCTGCAGCAGCTCTTCCACATAATGCGCGCCTTTTGGCAAGGGATCTAACAGAATACTGGATAAGGCGGCGTAAACTCCGCAAGCAACTTGGAAATAAGTCGCATTTGTCCGGTATTTAGGGAAAATATCTCTGCTGCTCAGTGTGTTATACATATACTTCTCTTCATTTTCGTAAACCATCAACACCCCGACGAGGTCCTGTCCTTCCACATCGGAAACGGACGGTTCAATGATCTGCTGCTTCCAGTCCCAAAGAACATCGGTATCATCCAAATGGGCTCGGATCACTTCCGTTGTAGCCTCGCTGACCCGGTAGATAAACCCGATTTCGCAGTCCCACATTTTACCCATGGTCATCACTTCTTCATGCGGCATGAGGCACCCGTAAAAAGTCTTGTCGCCTAGAGACACGCGGTATTCCGCCGAATAAACATCCTCATACAGATACAATGGAATTCTGTGCCGAACGAACATCGGATAGCTATGAATCGCCTCATCCAGAAAGCATTCTACGGACCACGACGTATACACGGTTTCAGGTTGAACAACCGACTGGTCCGAGTAAAAGGAATTGTCGTGCTCAATGATGTAACAGGCGAGCGGGTTAACTTGGGGATTTTCTTGTCGCAGTTTCATCGCCATCCATTGCACGATGCCGGGATTCATGCCTGAACAGATAACGGACGTGCTGTTGTTGAACGTATCTTTTTGGCGTTCGAATCGTTCATAGCGTTCCGCTAGAGGAAAGCCGTAGAGGCTGGCATCGTCGTCCACCTCGCTGTTTTCCAATGCTGTGTTTACATAGGCAATTCCCATCTCGTTGCAGCATCCCAGCATGTGGAGCGTGTCGGCCCAAGAGACGTCAATAACCGCCTTCGTGCCGCTGTTTATGAGATGTTCGCGGAATGCTTCCACATCCATTAAGTCCAATTGATGCAAACTAAGCCGGGAAAATAAGTGGGGATACAGATCCGCGTAATAAGCGGGATCTTTCTGTTTGATATCTATAAGATGTAGGGTTGAGTGTTGAATAATGGAGTGAATCGGATCGGCCGCATCCTGAACAGACCGATTGAGTATTGCCAGCACCGCTTTGGCAAGTCCCCCGCTGCTGCCCAATAGCGTTAAGGCCACAGGTTGCCCGGACATCATCACCACCCCTTGCCCTGATGTTCTTACTCGCATTGTATGCTGCGATGGACAAGTTGCGTGGATGAATACGGGGGCTGACGAATAATCCACTTCTGCGGAGCGGCGTGCAGGGCGAGTATCTCTTGACCTTGTTCACCGCTGGGAGCGGTTTAAATGGAGAGAAACCCGCGTTTCGCACTCAGTAAGCCGCTGGGAGCGGTTTAAAGTATTTCCCGGCGGAACGTTGGACTCGAAGCTTACATCATTCAGGGTGGGAGAATGGAATAGAAAGGTTCGGGGTGACCGCGGCTTTAGACTGAGGAAGGCACGGCTTTCGTATCGGGCTTCGCGGCCTGTTTCCAGCGGCGCTCGTAGATGATCCACAAGCCGGCGGAAACAAAAAACCAAACTACAATAGGAACAATGGCTTTGGTTATGCTGAGCGGGGCGGGAGACGCGAGTGTGAAATAAAATACGGTGACAGCGCCGAGTGCGGTCATTTGGAACGGCACGATCACCGACGGGTGCGCAGCTTGTTGGAAAATGTAGGACGGCAGCGGGGCACCGGTCGATAAACCGGTTTCGCGCCACAATATCCATAGTCTGGGGACAGCCAGCAGCAGTACGGCCAGCAACGGAGCGGCCACCAGCGGGATATGAAGCAATACACGTTCTTCCCACAATACGGGTTCCAATGACGGAAGGGAGCTGAACATTACAACGATCATGGCGCAAGCCGGCAGGGTCACATACAGCGACCAGAACAACATCTTCCGTGTTTTGCGGTTCAGCCTTTCGACTGAACCGCCTTGCGACAAGTGTGCGGCCTTGCTGCCCGCTTTCCAGGCAAGAATCAACAATAGTAATGCGCAGCCGAGTTCAAGCTTTGCAATTATTTCGTTCATAAGAAATAACCTCCACAGCAACCCCGTCTTATTTCTGTTCCACTGTTATATTCCCGCTGTCTGTGCGGACCTTTACGTAATCGTTGGTCTCGCGTTTCGAATCCGGCGCGCGCACGCTGCCCGAGTCCGCTTGCAAATCATAAAATCCTGCAAACGAGGAAGGCATCTGTACATAGACGTTGCCGGAATCGGCGGAGAGATCGGTCTCCCCAATGTCCTGCTTGTAAAGCTTGATGTTGCCGGAATCGACGGACAGCTTGGAATCGCCGGCGAAGTTCCTGATCTGGATGTTGCCGGAATCGGTGGCACCGGTCAGATTGGCTTGAACATCCTCCGCCGTTACATTTCCGGAATCCACTTGGAAGTTCAGCTGTTCCGATTTGAAGTTCTTGATTGAGATGTTGCCGGAATCCACTGTGATTTTCGCATCAAGCAGCTTAGTCACGGCGGCATCGTTTACTCTCACATTTCCTGAATCCAGCTCGAGATTCAGTTTCTCCCATACGGCATCGTCGGTGACGGAAATCGTCAGATGTTGTGTGGAGTCGCTCAAATTGAAATTAAAAAGGTTGAAGCCTCTGCCCTCCCGTGTTAAGGCGAGTTGCAGACTCTGTTCGGAAATTTCGGTTTTCGTTGTATCCTCGATCATTTTCGGGGTGCCTTTTCCTTGTAACAACACCGAATTGGTGCCATTGCCGCTCTTCACAAAAGAGACATCCATATTGTAATCGCTGACCACGTTCAGTTCATGTAACTCTTGTGCGTTGAAGGTCCATTTTTTTCTCGTAGTCCGATAATTTATCCTGGTGGGCGAAGCTGTAAAAGGCCAAAGCGCCGAGGCCGAATAAAATAAGTACAATTCCTGTCAACACTCTTAATTCTCTCATCGTTAAGTTCTTCCTCTCCACATTTCTGAGCAACTGCTGCTCCATGACCTCATTTTAGCTCAGCGCTGTTCATTTGGAATCCGCCGGGAGGTCAAACGTTTCCTCGACTAAAGTCTTAGCCGATGTTCGATATTCACCTGAACGGGGTATTTTATAAATAGGTTGCTGTCATCTGCCGCATTCACAATTAATGTCTTCAAATCGTCACAATTCTGTGCTAAAATATTCACATATTGCTCATCATGGAAGGGTGGAACGTCATGAAGAATCGTGAAATGGCCCGCATGCTGAAATGGGTAGCCTTAATGGTGATCGGAGTAGGCATCCTCTGCTGTATGTTTAATCTCGCGGAATTCAACGACCGCAACCTCGGGTTAATGGTTGGGATCGGTTTTCTCGTCGGCGGCAGTCAGATTATGCTTTTCGGTGTCATCGCGCCTCTGATGCAGAAAAACCAGGAATCTTCCGAATCGGTCCAGACGGCCAAGGAACCGGTTTAAAATACTTACGGAATACGCTCAAGACTGCTCGAGCGGAAGGAAACTTCTGCCGGAGCAGTCTTTTTGTTGTGAGTGACTATGTTCTTTTTTTCACAATGTGTCTAAGCAGTGAACATTGTATTGCAGATTTTTGACGTATATTTGACGCATTTGTTAACTGTACGGAACCTTCCTCAGCTTTCTGTTAAGGTGAGTACATAAGGGTCAATTATGATTTTCGACACGTTTCTAAGGGTAATTTTTCTGAAGTAACGAGATGGGGGAGATGAAGATGAAGAAAGGAATACGGCGTCTGTCCGCAGCGATCTCATTCGTATTCATTATGCTATTCACCGCCGGCTGCAGCGATAAGTTTCTCGTGCTGGATCCGAAAGGTTCCATCGGCCAACAGCAGCTGGATTTAATGATCATATCCACAATACTTTGTTTGGTAATTATCGTGCCGGTATTGGTTCTCACGTTTGTGATCGTCTGGCGTTATCGCCAAAGGCCGGACCGCAAGGCCAAATATCAACCTGAATGGGAGCATAGCACGAAGCTGGAAACCATCTGGTGGTCCGTACCTATTATTATCATTGTGATTCTGGCTGCAATTACGGTTCGTTATACGTATGCACTGGAGCCTTCTAAACCGATCGAGCACGAAGCTAAACCGATTGTGATTCAGGTGACTTCGCTCGACTGGAAATGGTTGTTCCAATACCCTGAACAGGGGATCGCAACAGTGAACTATGTACAGTTTCCTGAGGATGTACCGGTTCGCTTCGAGCTGACCTCGGATGCGCCGATGAACTCCTTCTGGATTCCGCAGCTTGGCGGACAGGTTTACACCATGTCCGGTATGGCGATGACGCTTCATTTGATCGCGGACGAACCCGGCACTTATTTCGGTTCCGGTGCGAACTTCAGCGGCAAAGATTTCGCCAAAATGAGATTTGAGGCAAAAGCCACTTCTCAAGAAGAATTTGATAAATGGGTGTCCGATATTAAGGGCTCCTCACCGGCGCTTACAATGGACGGCTATAAACAGCTGGCCAAACCGGGGTTGTCCGAGAATGTCACGTACTCCGCAATTCCTGAAGGTTTGTTCCAACAGATCGTCAACAAATATCAGAAATCCGGTTCCGGTCATCACCATGGCTCTTCCGGCGAAGCTGCCGGCCACGAGCATGGAAATGCGCCGGATGCTGCAGGGACCAATCAAGCTGCCACTGACCAAGAACATCAAATGGATCATATGAATCACTAATACAAAAAGCAAGGGGGGTACAATCATGTGGGACAGCATTAAGAAATTCGCCTCCGAATTTTTCGTTACCGGCGATCCTCTTATTTACGGCGCTGACGTTTCCATCGGATTAACGATGATCGCTGTCGTAGCCGCACTAACCTATTTCAAAAAATGGAACTGGTTATGGACGGAATGGCTGACAACGGTCGACCATAAAAAAATCGGTATCATGTATATCATTGCATCTATATTGATGTTGTTCCGCGGCGGCGTCGATGCGCTTCTTATGCGCACACAGCTGGCCGTTCCGAATATGGACTTCCTTTCACCGGAACACTATAACGCGATATTCACCACACACGGTGTCATCATGATTTTGTTCATGGCCATGCCGTTTATGTTCGGTTTGTTCAACCTCGTCGTACCGCTGCAAATCGGCGCGCGCGACGTTGCGTTTCCTTTCTTGAACTCCCTCAGCTTCTGGTTGTTCTTCATGGGAGCGATGCTGTTCAACATTTCATTCGTCATCGGCGGTTCGCCGGATGCCGGTTGGCTGTCTTATCCGCCGCTCTCCGAGAAGATGTTCAGCTCTGGAGTCGGTCAGGACTTCTATATCTGGGGTATTCAAATTTCCGGGATCGGGAGCTTGATGACCGGGATTAACTTCATTGTCACGATTCTGAAAATGCGGGCGCCCGGCATGAAGCTGATGAAAATGCCGATGTTCAGCTGGTCCGTGTTGTCGAGCTGCATCACTATTATTCTGGCATTCCCGATTTTGACGATTACTTTGGCTTTGCTGTTCATCGACCGTTACTTGGGTGCTCATTTCTTCACCTTGGACGGCGGCGGCAATCCAATGATGTACATCAACTTAATTTGGATGTGGGGACACCCTGAAGTGTACATTATCGTGCTTCCTGCTTTCGGTGTGTTCTCCGAGATTGTGGCCACGTTCTCCAGAAAAAGACTGTTCGGCTACAAATCGATGGTATTCGCTTTGATGAGCATCAGCGCCTTTTCGTTCTTCACCTGGGCGCACCACTTTTTCACCATGGGTTCGGGAGCCGACGTCAACGCGTTCTTCGCGCTTACGACAATGGCGATTGCGATCCCGACCGGCGTAAAAGTGTTTAACTGGTTGTTCACAATGTTCAGGGGGAAAATTTCCTTCGAGACACCGATGCTCTGGGCAATCGCGTTCATTCCCTGCTTTGTCGTCGGGGGTATGACCGGGGTTCTGCTGTCCGTAGCGCCTGCTGACTTCCAATTCCACAACAGCTATTTCCTGATTGCTCACTTCCATCAGGTCATCATTGGCGGCGTTGTGTTCGGATTCTTCGCAGGACTGTACTACTGGTGGCCGAAGGTGTTCGGCTTCACCTTGAACGAGAAGATCGGCAAATGGGCGTTCTGGTTCTGGAATGCCGGCTTCTATATCTGCTTCATGCCTCAGTACGTGCTTGGCTTGATGGGGATGACCCGCCGCGTCAACACTTACGGATGGGATACCGGCTGGTGGGAGCTGAACTTCGTATCCACCATCGGAGCCTTCCTTATGGGAATCGGCTTCCTGTTTCAAATCTGGCAGATTCTTCACAGCATCAAGTTCATGCAAAAAGCACCTGCGGATCCTTGGAACGGACGTACGCTTGAATGGTCCATTCCATCGCCGGCGCCAATGTATAACTTTGCCACTATACCGCATGTAGAAGAACGCGATGCCTGGTGGGAAGAGAAGCAAAGACGCGCGCAAGGCGAGGCGCCTAAACCGCTGCCTCCGCTGGAGCCGATTCATATGCCGAAGAACTCCGGCATACCGATCATCAAATCCGCATTCTGGTTTGCCGCAGGCTTCGGACTTGTATTCAACTGGCTATGGCTGGCCATTCCGGGCTTTATCGGAATCGCTCTGTCTATGCTGGCGCATTCCTTTAATTACGATACGGATTACTATATTCCGGTTGACGAGATTGAACGTACGGAAGCCGCTGCAAAGGGGGATGCTCGCTAATGGCACACCAACAAGCGCATGAGGGCCATCACGACCTCGAGTCGTTGCGGTTAATGGGCTTCTGGCTCTTCCTCATCACGGACTGTATTCTATTCGGAACTTTGTTTGCCACTTACGTGGTGCTTCACGGCAACACCAACGGAGGCCCGACGGCGCAAGAATTATTCGCAATGCCGGGTGTCATCGCAGAGACGTTCATTCTCTTGACGAGCAGCTTCACGAGCGGTTTGGCGGTACTATCTATGAACCAAGGCAACCGTAAAGGGCTCATCGGCTGGCTGGCCGTCACAGCACTTCTCGGGGCTTACTTTATTACACTGGAAGTAACTGAATTCGTGCACATGGTGCATGAAGGCGCGACGATCGGCACAAGTGCTTTCCTATCCGCTTTCTATACCTTGGTCGGAACTCACGGTCTGCACGTGTCCATCGGCTTGTGTTGGATGATCGCGCTCATGATTCAACTGAGCAAGCGCGGTATTACTTCGGTTACTCGCCGTAAAGTGAACGTAATCAGCCTTTATTGGCACTTTCTTGACGTCGTATGGATCTTCGTCTTCACGATCGTCTATTTGATGGGGGTGATGTAAGATGGCCCAGCATACGGCTCATGACAACCATGATTCGCATGAATCCCATGGCTCACTGAAATCTTACGTTATCGGTTTCGTACTATCGCTTGTTCTTACGATCATTCCGCTCGTTGTTGTACTGAATGACATGGTGGAAGGAACCGCGGCGATGGTCGTGCTTCTGGTAACCGCGGTCTTACAGTTCGTCGTTCAGCTCATCTTCTTCATGCATCTGAGGGAGGAACAGAAACCCCGCTGGAATCTTATGGCGTTGATACTGGGTATTTTCATCCTCTTAACGATCGTGATCGGTTCGATCTGGATTATGACGTACAACACGGTTGCTCATTAACTGTTGATATATGTAAAAGAGCCGTTCGAGGCGCAGTTCGCCTTGAACGGCTCTTTTGCTAGTTATCCCGCTGCGTATCGTCTACATACCAGGGATTCAAATGAACCATGACCTCGACGACGTCCAAGTCATCCTCCATGATCCTCTTTTTCAGCTCCCTGCTGATATCATGGCCTTGCTGTATCGTGTATTCGCCGGGTATGCCCACACGAACGTCAACCGTAATATAATGGCCGTGTTCGCGGGCTCTAACCCTGTCGATCCTCTTGATTTCCGTCTGCCCGGAGATCAGATCCTCATAACGGGAAATTTTCTCGAACGCCACATTGTGTTCCATCAGAATGTCGACAGCGTCGCGTCCCATTTCATAGGCCAATTTCAACACTAAAAGCGACACGATAATGCCGGCCACGGGATCCCCGTATGCAGCCCACCACCAACCGAAATGGTGGCCGAGCAGCCCCAGCCCAATCCCGATGACCGCAGCGAGAGACGCATACACATCGGCTAGATGATCCAAGGCCGTGGCTAACACGCTTTTGCTCTTGGTCGCATGTCCCACTCGGATGGTGTAAATGTACAGAGCTTGTTTCCATACCAAGGATAACACGGCCGCCCACAGTGCCAGCCAGCTTTCCTGACCCGGCGGCTCGAACAATGAGCGGACGGACTGCGCGCCGATCCAGAAAGCGGCCAGAACCAGAATAACCGCAACGAACGCCGAAGCCACGACTTCCGCTTTCCCATGACCGTACGGATGGTCTTCGTCCGCCGGTTTTTGAGATACCAAAGAAGAAGTCAGCGCCGCTCCGGAGGCGATGATGTCCCCTGCGTTGTGCACGCCGTCGGCGAGAAGAACAGGGCTGGCCAACAGCAGCCCCGCTGCCAGCTTCACAACAGTCAATATGATATTGCTGACCAAGCTGATCCATATCGCTAATAATCCGGAATGATTCCTAACCGCCACAATGATTACCCCTTCAAACAAAGTTTACTCCGCGCAAAAAATAAAACAGGCTCTCAACCCTTGGGTTGAAAGCCTGTTTTCGATATAATGCATGCTTGTGCGGGATATGAGTTCATGTATGATTACCACACTCTCTTCGAGTACGCGAATCCGTTCGTTTCATTGTAACATAGGGTGCCGGTGAAATGCGAACACGCGGTGAAACCGATTTGACCAAGATTCTAGAGAAACTGGGATAAGATAGGCGGTCTCGCCACAAAGCCAAACGCGGGCGAAATGCTTTGATGTTGCTGAAGCCATCGAACTACTAATTAAAAGCAGATAAAAACAGCGGATATTCTCGAGCCAAGAGGATATCCGTTTTGTATATTCATATTTCAATCATTGAAGGTTGAAACCAAAATAGATATCCAAATTTTAATTGCAATTATTGATGTTAAGATAAACAAACCATACCGCAGCACTTTTACGTTTATTCTGGAACTTACTTTCAGTCCAATATAAGCTCCGAACAGACTGCCGACCACGGTAAAAACAATAGGTAAAATCGGTAAATGGTCTGTCGTCAGTTTCCCGATCACACCACCAATAGCGGAGATGAATACGATAGGAAGCGAGGATACTATGGTGATCCTGGCGGGAATTTTCAACACCGTTAACATGATTGGAATGAGAATGAACCCTCCACCAGCCCCGACTACACCAGATACTATGCCAACCAAAAAAGCTGACACGATAGCGACTCCTTTGCTAAAGGTGATACGGGAAAAAGTGTTATCCTCTCTTGCCTTATTAGGAATCAGCATTAAGGTGGCGGCGATGATCGCCAGTATTCCATAAATGATGTTAATAACATGTCCATGCACGTAGCCTGAACCAAATCCTCCAATGAGACTGCCAAATAAGCTACTGGTTCCCATGTAGATGATTAGTTCTTTGTGAATGAAACGGCTGTTTTTCCCCTTCCTGAACATTGCGAAGAAACCTGCTGCTGAGGCAAAAAAAGACTTGGAACATACTAATGGAGGAAACCTCATGTGAACTGAACGGAATAAATCCCAGAATCGGAGGAACAAATAAGAGCAAAGGATAATTAATGATCGCCCCCCCTATGCCTAATAATCCTGAGAAAAACGAACCAATAAGCCCTAAAAGAACCATAATAAAATACAGGAATATGTCCATAACTCTCTCCTTGCCTCAATCATGGAAAATAATTAACCTTACAACCCTATACTTAGACTGAAGAGTAAGTTATAATAAATCCAAGTAATTTTATCGGTTATAAGGTGATAAACTATGCTTAACATTTTGAAAAAGTTATTTGAAAATAGATGTCCTATTTGCAAAGAGCTCTTGTCCGCGACAAATGATGTTATATGCTGTTCCAAAGTGTGTCCCAATGGTCATTATAAAGAAGAAAGCTATTATTCACTAGGGGTTAGAATTGTATATGAGGATAACAAAAGCGATCTCCCCTATGATCATTTTTCATAATCAAAAAAGCAGTTCCCAGTTGGAACTGCTTTTAATTTGCGTTAATTTACTCCCCTAACTTCCTGCCTCACAGAGCCTATACTCACCTTTTCATTCAATACTGGGTCGCGATAATAAACTGGATTCTTAATCGTTTTTCTTCGCATGATGATAACAATAACCGCTACTAAGATAATGCAAATTGCTAATAGCTGCGAAATTCTTATATTCTTGGTGCCTCCTGATTCACAAAATTGCCCCAACGACCCATCATTTGCCCTGCAATGAGCCCCGGTGCACAAATATCGGCGATTCGTAAGAAAGAATGCCCTTTACGACGAGTATAGATTATCCCAGCCAATATCGCTCCAATTAAAGCTCCATAAATAGCGATTCCACCATGCCAGATCTGTATGATTTCAATGGGATTATGACGATACTGCTCCCACTCAAAAGCAACATAATAGAGCCGGGCACCAATGAGAGCGGATGGTAGTCCAATCAAAAGTAAGTCAAAAAAGAAATCTTGAGAAATGCCAAACCGCTTGCCTTCACGAATTGCCAGTAAAAGACCAAGCAAAGCACCAATAGCGATTATGATTCCATACCAATGAACTTCAAGAGGGCCAACTGCGATCGCAATAGGATTTAGCATTGTAAATATAGCATTCCCTTCATAATACATAGTGTAAGACTACGATGCGTTGGCGTGAATACTTGTTTATCTTAACATGTTTTAACATCAATTTGCTCAGTAAGAAGTGTACTCCGCACAGGCCATCCTCTCCATCATCTTCATTCATCAGCACGCTGCCGGTAATTCGGCAGCGTTTTTCATTGCATTTGCAGTACACTAAATGTTCGGAAATATAATAAAATTTATTTAATAATGCAGAACAATACCATTATTGTATGAGTAAAAAACGAACATTTGAATGAAAGTACCCTTGACTTGTGCGTATAAATGGTTTACTCTACGGAATGGCATGATCATAAACGAATGAATTCATCCATCGTATATCCTCGGCAATATGGGCCGAGAGTCTCTACCAGGAGCCGCAAATTCCTGACTACGAAGGATGTGGGACACCCACACCCTTCGGCAGTCGGGATTTTTCCGTTCTTACGGACACGCGCAAGTTACTCGGGAGGAGCACACAACATGAACCACTATGATGTGATCGTCGTCGGTGCGGGGCCGGCCGGTATTTTCACATGCTATGAGCTGACAAGAAAAGCGCCATCCCTTAAGGTGCTCTTAGTTGATAAAGGACACGATATTCATTACCGCCGCTGTCCCATTCTGGAGAACAAAATCGCGCTTTGTCCGCCGCCTTCCGGCAGAAAGGACTTCGCCGGCTGTCTGCCCGCCTGTTCCATAACCGCGGGTTTCGGCGGAGCAGGCGCCTACAGCGATGGAAAGTTCAATATTACGACTGAATTCGGCGGCTGGCTGACGGACTATCTGGCACCCACCCAAGTGATGAGCCTCATCCGCTATGTCGATGAAATCAATCTTGAGCATGGCGCAACAATCAACTTGACCGATCCGACCACCGAAGTGGTGAAAAACATCGAGCACCGGGGCTTCGCGGCGGGTTTAAAGCTGCTGCGCGCGCAAGTTCGCCATTTGGGGACGGAGCAGAATCTTCAGATATTGAAATCTATTTTCGCGTATTTGGATACAAGGATTGAAATGCGGTTCAAGACTGAGGTCGCTGATTTGCTGACCGACAAAGTGGACGGCAGCCATCGGGTGCGGGGAATCGTGCTAAAGAATGGGGAGGAGCTGCAGGCTTCCCGGGTGGTGGTCGCTCCCGGCCGGGACGGCTCCGCTTGGCTGAGCGAAGTGTTGAAGCGCCGGCGTCTGCGGATGTCCAATAATCAGGTGGACGTCGGTGTCCGCGTCGAAACATCCGACGTGGTCATGAGGGAGATCAACGAGCATTTGTATGAGGGCAAATTCGTCTACAACACCTCGGTAGGCACACGCGTCCGCACATTCTGCAGCAACCCATCGGGGCATGTAGTGGTGGAGAATCACAGCGGCGTCATGGCCGCCAACGGACATGCGTACAAGGATCCGGCGCTCGGATCCACGAATACGAATTTTGCGCTTCTTGTTTCGCACAAATTCACCGAACCTTTCGATAAACCTAATGAGTATGCTCGCGAAATTTGTAAAAGGGCGAACGATTTATCCAGCGGAGGCGTCATTGTGCAGAAATACGGCGATATCCTGCGGGGAAGGCGTTCCACCGGCGGCCGGATCAAAGAGGGATTCCTCGAACCCACGCTGAAAGAGGCGGTTCCTGGAGATCTCGGGTTGGTGCTTCCGTACAATACGATGAGAAGCTTGATCGAGATGGTCGAAGCGCTTGATAAGGTAACGCCGGGGATTGCCTCCGAGCATACGTTGTTCTACGGCGTGGAAGCCAAATTCTATTCGGCGCGACCCAAGCTGAGTGCAACGCTGGAGACGGAGATCGCCGGCCTCTATTGCGGCGGCGACGGCGCCGGTGTCACCCGCGGCCTGGCGCAAGCCGGCGCTGCCGGCGTCTGGATCGCGCGTGCAATTACCGATACGCTCGTCTGAAACAAAAAGCGCATTAACGATGCCAAACATCGCTAATGCGCTTTCTCGTCGCTGACCGACCCGAACAACGGTGCAAAACATCGTACTTCGCTGCGCAAATGGGGTTCAAAGGGTGAGGGAAGCGAGATTAACGATGAAAAACATCGTTAATCAGCCGCAGCAGCCATTGCAACTACTCCACAATGATGAAAAAGATCGCTACAGCCAACTCATAAGCCCAAAACATCCGTAACAAGTCTGTCTCCACGCTGGATTCGCTGGCATAAGGACAAAAAGGGCATATGAGCCGGCATTTTGCCGTACAACACATGCCGACGCTCACCGATACGCCCAAAATGTCCGTAAAATCTAGACTCACATGCACAACTCACGCGAATACGGACAAAATGGGCCTATCGAGCCTGCTGCACTTCTGCGGACTCCGCCCAATCCAGCCTATCGAGCCGCTCGCAGTTCAGCGGACCCTACCAAATCCGGCCTCTCCTAGCCTTGCCGCTCGATTTTGCGAAACGCTTCGAGAAATTGCGCGGCCGGATAAGCGCCCGACAACGCATATTTATTGTTAATGATAAAGAACGGTACCCCGGTTAGGCCCAGCCCTTGCGCGGTCTCGATATCCTTCTGCACGGAGTCGGACCCCTCACCGGCGTCGATGCGCCGGCCGAGATCCTCGGCGTCGATCTTTAATTCTGCGGCAATGTCCAGCAGGACTTGCTTCACCGCAATGTCCCTGCCTTCTTCAAAATAAGCCCTCATTACGGCCTCCACCCATTCCGGTTGCCGATCTTCAGGCACCAGCGCTGTCATTCTGTGAGCCAGAACAGTGTTCGGCATACGGGGGACCTCATCGAATCGAAAAGTTACGCCGACCGCCGCACCAGCCTCGGTAACCCGCTCCAGCATAGGCCGCAAACGCTCCGCTCCACCCATTTTTTTCTCCATCGCATCGTTAAAAGGCAGTCCCTCCGGTGGAAGACTCGGATCAAGCTGGTACGCATGATAATTCACTTCGATCGTCGCGTCGCTTTCCTGGCTCCACGCCAGTAAAGCGTCGTTCATATTTTTCTTGCCTATGCGGCACCACGGGCACACCATATCCGAATAAACATCGATTTTCATCCGAATCACCTCTCCGTACTTTGTTTTCCCTAGTATGGCAGACCGGATGGCGGCACACAATGTGCGGGAACAGATATGTAAATGTTAAAATAGCAAATAGGCGGTTTTACCAATCAAGGGAGGAATTCGGATGCAGCTATCAATCACCTCGACGGTGGAGCTTTTGAATGGGGTTACGATGCCTCGGCTCGGTCTGGGCGTGTGGCGTACGCAGGAGGGGGAAGAGACGGAGAATGCGGTCTCGGCAGCTTTGAAGGCCGGCTACCGCAGCATCGACACGGCCTCGTTATATAAGAATGAACAAGATGTGGGGCGCGCAGTACGGGCATCCGGTATCCCGCGCGATCAGGTGTTCATAACGACAAAAGTGTGGAACGATGATCAAGGCTACGACTCTACTCTTAAAGCTTTTCAAAGCAGTTTGGATCGGCTGGGGATGGACTATGTCGACATGTATTTGGTCCATTGGCCGGTGAAAGGCAAATACATAGATACATACCGTGCGCTCGAGGAGCTGTACGACCAAGGCCGGATCAGGGCGATCGGCGTCAGCAACTTTACGATCGGTCATCTGGAAGATCTGATGGCTCACTGCCGGATTAAGCCGATGGTGAACCAGGTGGAGTTCCATCCGATGCTCACGCAGAAAAAGCTGCTGGCATTCTGCCGCAAGGAAGGCATTCAGCTTGAATCGTGGCGCCCGCTGATGCAAGGCAATCTCGATCTTCCGCTGCTCGCGGAGCTATCTGCCAAGTACGGCAAAACTCCGGCGCAGGTCGTTGTGCGTTGGCACTTGCAGCTCGGCGTTGTTACCATCCCCAAGTCGGTGAGGGAAGAACGGATTCGTGAAAATGCGGACGTGTTCGATTTCGAGCTCGAGCCGGAGGATATGAATCGTATCGATGCGCTGAACCGGGACCACCGCTTCGGTGCGGATCCGGACAACTTCGATTTCTAAAATAATGGTGTAAGCGGCCGGACTCCTGACGGGGTCCGGTTTTTTGCGTCTTCACAGCTACCGCATAGCGCCCCGGTGGAACAGACATACTAACAGGAAACTTTTGCACATTATGGAAAGGGGCTGACCGTAATCATGCATACCGTCAACATGGCGCGGTCTTTATTCGGAGTTTCCATGGCGTTCCACATTATTTTCGCGACGATGGGGGTAGGCATCCCGTTCATGATCCTGTGCGCGGAGCTGATCAATCGATTCAAGCCCGACGCGGATTTCGCCCTCATGGCCAGAAGAATGACCAAAGGCTTCGCCATCAATCTCGGAGTGGCCATCCCTTCCGGGACGATCGTAGGGACGATGCTTGCGTTGTTGTGGCCGGGATTCATGGAGATCGTCGGTCAAGTGATCGCAGTACCTTTTCAAGTCGAAATGTGGGCGTTTTTCCTTGAAGCGTTGTTCCTGTCCATTTACGTATATGGAGCCGACAGGCTCAGCCCTAACATGCGCTTGCTCAGTGTCGCGTTTGTCTGGTTGGGCGGTACGGCGTCTGCCGTGCTCATTACCGATGCGCATGCATGGATGAATACGCCGAGAGGGTTCGACAGGATCGACGGAAAAATTATGAATGTCGATCCTTGGGCTGCGGTGTTCAACCCCAGCATTAAAGTTACCGCTATTCATGTCTCTTTGTCCGCATTTACCGCGGGTGCATTCGTCGTCGTTACCATTGCCGCTGTAAAGCTGCTTCGCCGAAACCTGGAAGAACAGGTGCGCAGATACTACCTGAAAGGGCTCACCCTCGGCTTGATCGTCGGACTGGTCGTCTCATTGGCCACAGCTCTCAACGGTCACGAGACTGCTCAAATGCTGCACGAATATTTGCCTGAAAAGTTGGCCGCAGCGGAAGGCTTGTTCGAAACGACAAGCCACGCCCCGCTGGTGGTGGGCGGTATACCGGATGCGGAGCAGCAGCGTGTCGTCGGAGGTATTGAGATTCCTTGGGCGCTCAGCTTTCTGGCCACGAATACTTTCACCGGTGTGGTTAGAGGGCTGAACGACTTTCCGCGGGAGGACTGGCCGCCGCTTTTCACGCACTATCTTTTTGACCTGATGGTGATGATCGGAAGCTTTCTGCTGGCCATATCGGCACTATCCCTGCTGCTCAGGAAATTTGGCCCTCGTAAGTATCCGCGCTGGCTGTTGACCATTCTCGTTTTCACCGGGCCATTGGCGTTACTGGCGATTGAATTCGGCTGGATTTTCAGCTGCAGCGGAAGGCAGCCGTGGACGATTTACCACGTGATGAGGACTGCCGAAGCCGCTACCCGTACGGCAAATGTGGATTTACTGTTTGTGATGTTCACCGCTTTATATGTGTTTCTTCTCGTAGCTACGGGTTTGGTGCTTCGTTATTATTTCCGCAAGCACCCGGTTATTGAGGATTTAAACAAGAGAAATGTCCCGCGGACGGAATCCAAAGGGGTGTGAGCTGCAGTCATGAATGAACCGGAAATCGGAATCGCCGTCGTTTGGGTGTTTTTGTTCGGATATGCGATATTGGGGTCTATCGATCTGGGGGCGGGTTACTGGTCCATGATTTACGGCGGAGAGCGGGAGAACCGTCCGGCGCAAACGGCTAACCGCTACCTTTCGCCGACTTGGGAGCTGACGAATACTTTTCTCGTTCTTTTGGTTGTGGCGACCATCGGCTTGTTCCCGCATGCGGCCGCTTTATTGGGATCGGTTCTGCTGCTGCCTGTCGGGCTGGTGCTGCTTCTGCTCACGATAAGAAGCGCCATGATGGTGTTCGCCTACTCGAGCTCTGCGCAAAGATTCATTCGAGTGCTGCGGATTGTGTCCGGCGTGACCGGAGTTCTGATTCCAGGTTTGTTGTTAAGCGTGCTGCCGGTTACTCTTGGCGGCTTTATCAGCATGGAGAACGGCTATCCGCAGCTGGAGTTCGCCAGGCTGTTCACCCGTCCGACGGAATATGCGCATTTGGGTTTTGGTCTTTCCAGCGAGCTTTTCCTCTCCTCGATCTTTCTTGCGGATTATGCGCGGGAAGGAGGGGACGAGCCGACTTCCCGAGTGTTTAGGCGGCAGGCCATGACATTTGGGCCCATTGCTTTTGCGTTCGGCGCGATGGCGGTCATCACAATGGAACCGGAGGCGCAGTGGATTGTGAATCGGATCCAGGAGAGATGGCCGTATTTCCTGCTGTCGCTGATCGTGTTCATCGTTTCGTATTTGCTGCTGTCTTGGCCTCGCCCTGGAGGGCGTAACGGTTATATAAGGGCGGCTGTTATCGGAGTCGTGCTGCAGTATGCCATCGCCAGCTTAGCCTATGGAACGGCGCACATGCCTTACATCGTTTATCCTTTGATGACCGTGTACGAGGGAGCGACAAACCCTTCAATGTTCTGGTGGCTTTTGACCGGGTATGCTATCATGGCCGCTGTACTGTTTCCCGGCTTTGTCCTGTTTTGGCGGTTGTTCCTTAAGGATAAAAGATATGTAGGCACCAAATAATACAGGACGATGGGGACCCTTGACAGCGCCAACTGTAACTGATATTATTACAGTAACCACCGGGGAGGCGCCTTACATGAACAGTGAATTCGTTATAGCTGTCCACAGCCTTGTTCTCCTGGCGCATCGTCCCGACGGAATGGCGTCGAGCGAAGAAATCGCGTCCAATGTTTGCACGAATCCGGTTCGTGTCCGCAAGGTCATGAGCTGTCTTCGCAAAAATGGTTTCGTTGACACGAGAGAAGGTTCCGGCGGAGGCTATAAGCTGTCACGGGAACCCGATGATGTGACGTTGGCCGATGTTTACCGGGCTTTGGCCGCCGGTTCGCTTGCTCCCACCTGGTGCAGCGGCGATCCGGAAATGGACTGTGTGGTGGCATCCAACATGGCGGACGTGATGAACTCTGTTTTTTGCGGAGCCGATCGTCAGCTCGAAATGTATTTCGAGACGATCACCATCGGACAGATGCTGTCACGGATTAACGCGAAAGCCAGAGCTTAGCGGACGGATGGAGCGGGTATATTACGAGTACCCGATCATCATAGGTTTTTTAATACATTTTTTAATGCGGATAAGGAGAGATGTTCCATGGCAGTTGCAGTTACCAAAGACAATTTCAACGAAACCGTCTCACAGGGCGTTTCCTTGCTGGACTTCTGGGCACCTTGGTGCGGACCTTGCAAAATGCAGCTTCCGATCGTGGAAGAGCTGTCTGAAGAGTTGAAAGGCAAAGCGACCATCGCCAAAGTCAACGTTGACGAGCAGCCTGAACTGGCCAGCCAATTCGGTGTAATGAGTATCCCTACATTGATCCTCTTCAAAGACGGACAGCCGGTTGACAAACTCGTCGGCCTGCAAAGCAAAGAATCGCTCAAAAACAAAATTCAAAACCAAATGTAACTTGTAAGAGCACGATACCTGTGAGGTGTCGTGCTTTTTTTGTGCCCACGCGCGCCGTGCCTTTTGCACACTATCCCTTTCCGTCAGGGTTTCTGGTGAAATTCCGGTTCATGGAGGCTGGCGCCGCCTCGCCTGACCGAACGGGATATCGCTCATAAGCTAACAAACACACATATACATACATCAGAACTACCCGGGCACCGGCCAAAATAAAAAGCGCCAAGCCGATGACGCGGCTCAAGGCGCTCTATCTTCATTTTCAGATCGTCCATTGGCCGTGCACGACAGCACACAGCTTCCACTCCGATCCGGATTTCACGAACATTAGCACAAGACTTTGCCAGTCCTGTCCTTTATACTTTTTATCAAAGCCAGGAAAATAGAATTCAACATACGATGCTTTCGGATACACGTCTGTGCCGTTAAACTTCACGTTCCCGGTTGCTTTGATTTTGCCCGCGTTCACTTCAGGCGCTTCTGCGAAATCCTGGCTGTAGACGAACTTTTCGAAGTAATCCCGGAAAGACAACTCGATCGGATCGCCGCTGCCGTCAAAAACCCCCCACTTAAGCTTCATCGAATCTTTGAAGGCAGGAAGCTCATCCGGCTTGAACACCAAGTCAGACTCGGGATTGATATGGTAATAGGGCGAGAACCGCAGGCCTAATTCGGGGTCAATCGTTTCGGAAAGTGATTTCAAGTCCCTCTCACGCAGGTATTCGACGACTTCTTGAGCCGCGTTCATTAATTGGGTTTCGGCATTCTCAGACGGTTCCTTAGAGCCGCCGTCCGACGATCCGACTCCGCTGGATATGGGTGACGGTTCGTTGCTCGGCACGTCTGTCGGCGTAATCACCGTAGCGCTGGGTGATTCCGGAGTTGCCATCGGAACATCGGTTGTTCCGCTGTCGCTCGCATTCGATCCGCAGCCGGCCAGCAAGAGCGCGAGAAGGGCCGCAGACAAAAGCGGGTAGACTCTGCGCATTATCATACCTCCTTGCTTGTAAGTACTCATTTAGACGCAAAACAAGCCGAGATGTTCCGCTGGAAAATGCAAGGAATCAAGTTTTTTCAACGGGAGGGCGTAAAATGGGCGGTAAGAAGCCGGGGTTCGGGAAGCAGCTGGGCGATTTGCATCGATGGAACGCTTGGATTACAGTCATTCTTGCAGTGACAGGGTTACTATTGGCATGGGATGTCGTGCGCGGATGGTTGAACGGTGAAGCCAGAAATCCGATCAAACAGCTTCACATCGCGCTGGGCGTTCTTTCCGCGGTTCTCATTGTGCTCTATACTCCGCTGATGCGGCGCCATTTGAAACAAATCAGGCAGCGCCCGCGTCAGAAAGGTAATCTGGCTTTTGTGCTCGTGCTGCTTGTCGGCTGGTTTCTATCTGGAATCGTCCTTTGGCAGCTTAGGTTATTCCCGCCTGTATGGGCGAATGCCGCGCTTCTGGTGCATGATTTGCTCACTTGGGTTGCGGTACCTTATCTCGTCTTTCATTCGGTCACCCGTATCCGGTGGATGAAGCAGCCCGAACGCCGCGCAATCAAGACAGCACCGGCCGCTTCCCCGGAATCATCAGACCCGGACCGCCGCCGGCCTTATGAGGAGCCTGCTCCATGGATAAACCGCAGGCAGTTCTTGAAATGGTCGATCGGTGCCGTTATCGCGGTAACCGCAGCTCCGCCGTTTTTCCGGTGGCTGGCGAAAGCCGGCAGCGGGTTCACTTCAACACGCGATGTGATGGGAACCGATGCGAATCCGAACATGATGCTGCCTGATCCTGTGCCGCTCCCGGACTCCGTCAACGTAATCGGCGGGGGCGCCCAAGGTTATTTTCGTCCGTATACCGTTACTCGTTTTCCTAAATTTGATTCGAACAGTTGGAGTTTCACGGTGAATGGGCTGGTCGACAACCCCGGCAAGTGGAATTGGGAGCAGTTCCTCGCCCTGTCCCGCGCCGTACAGGTAAGTGATTTTCACTGCGTAACGGGATGGTCGGTGTATAAAAATACGTGGGAAGGAATCCCGCTGTCCGCATTGCTGCAGCAAGCCGGTGTGAAGCCGAACGCGAGGTTTGTGAAATTTTACTCCGGGGACGGCGTTTATACCGATGCGATATCTTTGGAACAAGCCGGCATGAAGGACGTGATGGTGGCTGTTCTGCATGACGGGAATCCGATCCATCGCGATTACGGCGGTCCGGTCCGGTTAATTGTGCCTGCCATGTACGCTTATAAATCGGTAAAATGGTTGGAGCGCATCGAACTCGTCGAAGAGGAACATATCGGGTATTGGGAGGTGCGGGGTTACGATAACGACGCTTGGATCAAAGCCTGACTATTGTTCGTAACTTTATCCGCAAGGGGGTTCATTATGTTTTCGTCAAAAATGTTTTATGATCGCAGAATCGTTTTACTGGCTTTCTTATTGTCCGCAGCCATCGGCATTTCCGGGTGTTCATCCGAAACTCCGGAAGCCGGCGCGCCATCCCAAGTTAAACCGGCTGACAATCCGGCAGCAGCGCTTCTGACGGAAGCGCAAGCCGCCACACGAACGATGAAGAAGTATGGGTTTCAGCTGCAAATGACTCAGAAAGTTACCGGTGCCACCGAAGCCGACAACGCTTATTTCAAAGTCGACATGGTCGGCCGCGTGGAACGGGATCCTCTTAAACTGGATCAGACGATAAAAAACGATGATAACGGAGAAGTCTCGACCTTGCGATCGTTGATTGTTCCTGGAGCCTACTACATGTACATGCAGGACTTCGAGGAATGGAGCAAGCTTTCGAAAACCGATGCGGAGGACAATATAAAGACGCTGTCCGATTTCCAGGTGAATCCCGAAAAAGCGCTGAAAGACATTCAATCGCTCGGCAATTCGTTGAAGGATGAAAAGACCGGACAAGCTGTGACCGTTAAATATGACGGCGCCGGCCCCGAAGGCAAAGCCTATCTGGAAGGTGTGCTGGAAAGCGCGATGGGACTGTCGAGCTTCGACAAGAGTGTCCGGGACACTCTTGACATTCAACAACTGAACGTGTCCGTGACGCTGGATGCGGTTAAGCATTGGCCTCTTTCCTATCGAATAGAGTCGACGATGACGCTTGAATTTGAACCTGGAAAAAAGTCTTCCATCCATCAGACGATAGCAGGCACCTACAGCAAACATAACGCCTCTGCCGCCGTCACCGTGCCTAAAGAAGCCAAAGAAGCGATCGACCCGGATCAAATGCCGGAAGAAGACGGTTCCGGCCCGCTGTAACGGCGCTGTGGACGTTCCCTTCCACTTCCGTTATAATTGCGTGAGAATTTAAGGTCAGGAGTGTTCGATCAATGGCACTGTCATGTGGAATTGTCGGACTGCCCAACGTAGGGAAGTCGACGTTATTTAACGCAATCACGCAAGCGGGCGCGGAGTCCGCTAACTATCCTTTTTGCACGATTGATCCGAATGTGGGTGTTGTGGAAGTTCCGGATGAGCGCCTGCAAAAGCTGGCCGACATCGTGAATCCGAACCGGATCGTCCCGACAGCGTTCGAGTTTGTCGATATTGCCGGCTTGGTGAAAGGCGCGAGCCGCGGTGAAGGCCTGGGCAACAAATTCCTTGCCAATATTCGCGAAGTCGACGCGATCGTCCATGTCGTACGCTGCTTTGAAGACGAGAATATCACGCACGTCTCCGGTAAAGTGAACCCGATTCACGATATCGAGATCATCAATCTTGAGCTCATTCTGGCGGACATCGATTCGGTCGAGAAACGGATGGATCGCACACGCAAAAGCCTGAAGGGCGGCGACAAGAAGCCGGCTCAAGAGCTCGCGGCGCTGGAACGCATTCATGCGGCATTGCTGGAAGAAAAGCCGGCCAGAAGCGTCGAGCTCAGCGACGAAGAGAAGCTGCTTGTGCGCGATCTTCATTTGCTGACGATGAAGCCGGTGCTGTACGCTGCGAACGTGAGCGAAAGCGAAGCGGCCAACGCGGACGGCAACCCTTTTGTACAGCAGGTGCGCGAATTTGCTGATGCCGAAGGTTCCGAAGTGGTGCCGATCAGCGCCAAAGTGGAGTCCGAAATCGCCGAATTGGAAGGCGAGGACAAGGATCTGTTCCTGGAAGAGCTCGGTTTGACCGAGTCCGGACTCGACCGGCTCATCAGTGCCGCCTACAAGCTGCTCGGATTGTATACGTACTTCACCGCAGGCGTGCAGGAAGTGAGAGCATGGACGATCCGCAAAGGCACGAAAGCGCCTCAAGCGGCCGCTGTCATCCACACGGATTTCGAGCGCGGCTTCATACGGGCCGAAGTCGTTTCCTATGCGGATCTGGTTGCCGCGGGGTCGATGAACGCCGCCAAAGAAAAAGGGCAGCTGCGCCTCGAAGGCAAAGAGTATGTCGTGGCCGACGGCGATGTCATGCATTTCCGTTTCAACGTGTAACAATAGCTTATCAACGCAGATGGCGAGCCCTGGGGCTCGCCATTTTATTTTGCGGCTGCAGCTGCAGGGAACGATTTTTGACGGATACTCACTAAATTTTGCTGTAACCTTTTTCAACCGGATTGCGTCTGTGAGAGTGGAAACAATACCCAACAAGGAAAGGGGCATTATTATGAACAAGCAAAAGTGGATCGTACTTGTAACGGCTGCAGGATTGCTCGGAACAACGGCTGCGGCAGGCGCTGCCGGCATGGTGGACAAGGTAAGCGGACTGTTACGTAAAGACGTCGTCATCTCCGTTAACGGCACGGATACGTCGATGAAGCCCGTTTACATTAACGGCAAGGCTTACCTGCCTGCACGCGATGCCGCGTCGGCTCTCGGATATGACTTGAATTGGAATTCAAAGGGCAGGGAGATCGAATTGCAGCAGAAAAATCCCCCGCAAGCGGAAGAGCCTGTGCAATACATGAAGGCTGCCGGCGTGATCGTGGATGTTCGTGAGGACAATGGCAGGCACAGGATCGAACTGATGGGCAAAGGTCCGACAGCCGCGTATTCTTGGTTGATCCTGTATGCCGACAAAGAAACGGTTCTGACAGATGAGAACGGCCGAGCTTTTGCGGTCGCGGATCTTAAGGCCGGCATGCACATTACCGCAGATTATGGGCCGATGGTGCAGATGAGCTTCCCAAGTACTTCACATGCCGCCAATATTGTGGTCGGGGAACAGCGGCTGATTTCAGAACAATTCGTCCAAGAGGTCCGTCCAACTGACGACGGCTGGCAGGTGCACATCGGACCGGGCAAGCTCAGCACCACACCTGTCACAACGATCTTGAACGTCGGCAAAGACGCGACTGTCCAAACCGCCCAAGGAGAACCGGTCGAGGTAACGAAGCTGGCACCGGGCACCAGAGTTCGTGCTTACTATGGTCCAGCAGTCACCAAGAGTATTCCTGCACAAAGTACCGCGGAACTCATTGTAGTCATGCCGGAGCTGCTGAGAGAGCAAGTCACGCTTAAGTTTCTGGATCTCGCTTGGAGCAACGTGCCTGAGACTGAAAAATCACATTTGAAGACATCAAAAGAGCAGGCAAACGTTTCTTTGATCGACTCTCAGGGTGCAATGATTGTCGGGCTTACCGATGAACAGAAGCAATTCCTGGCCGGCATCAAGGATCGCAGCGTGCAACTGGTCACCGTAACTTACAATACGGATCAAGATGCGCTGCTCGGACCTCTGACGGTCGTCATCGACCCCGCGACTATGAAAGTAGTCGGCTATTTTGCTAGATACTGATTGATTGACCTGAGTTCACCGGCGAGCGCACTTCATTTCGATGGAGTGCGCTTTTCGCTGTTTTTTTGCTATCCCCGAAAGCGTTGTAACGGTCTGTACACACACGAAATCTGCGTCATGTGATATAATATTTTCAGTATGTCTTATGCAAGTAAGCCGATTATGGCAACGGAGGTTGAGGAGAAGTGCTGGACCGTCTGCAAGCTTTGGCGGATCGATATGAGAAGCTTAACGAGCTGCTTAGCGATCCTGATGTGGTCAGTGATTCCGCGCGTCTGCGTACTTACGCCAAGGAGCAATCCGGGCTCGAGGACGCTTATCGCGCGTATGAAGAATATAAAGTCGTATTAACCCAGCTGCAGGACGCCAAGGTCATGCTGGCCGACAAGCTGGACGATGAGCTTCGCGATATGGTGAAGCTGGAGATCGATGAACTCGAAGCCCGCCGAATCGAGCTGGAAGAGAAAGTTCGTCTGCTCCTGCTGCCTAAAGATCCGAACGACGGCAAGAATGTGGTTGTGGAGATCCGCGGCGCCGCCGGCGGCGCGGAAGCGAACCTGTTCGCGGCCGAGCTGTACCGGATGTATGCGAAGTATGCGGACAGCCAAGGCTGGCGTACCGAGCTGCTGGAAGCGAACGTAAGCGATTTGGGCGGCTTCAAGGAAGTTATTTTTACAATCAGCGGGCAGGATGCTTATCGCAAGATGAAATATGAAAGCGGAGCCCACCGCGTGCAGCGGGTTCCGGAAACGGAGTCCGGCGGCCGTATTCATACTTCGACGTCTACGGTAGTCGTCATGCCGGAAGCCGAAGAATTGGACATTGCCATTCACGACAAAGATATCCGTGTCGACACCTTCTGCTCGAGCGGAGCCGGCGGTCAATCGGTCAATACGACCAAGTCCGCGGTTCGGGTGACGCATGTTCCGACAGGTATTGTCGCCACCTGCCAAGACGGCAAATCGCAGAACGATAACAAGGATAAGGCGCTGCAGGTGCTGAGGACTCGTATCATGGACGTTAGACGTCAAGAAGAGGAAGCGAAGATCTCCGGCGAACGCCGGGAGAAAATCGGTACGGGCGACCGCAGCGAGCGGATCCGCACCTATAATTTCCCGCAAAGCCGGGTAACGGATCACCGCATCGGTTTGACGCTTCATCGCTTAGAGTATGTGCTGAACGGCGACATGGACGAGATCGTCAACGCGTTAACGGTTGCTGAGCAAGCGGAAATATTGGAACGCGAGAATATGGGCTGAGCCGGGAGGCGCTTGACTTGAACGGAAAACACGAGACTAGCGGGAATAGGCATGAGACGCTTGGAAGTGTTTGGCGTGAAGGAGCGCAGCTTTTGCGGCAGGCCGGAATAGAAGAAGCGGACGCGGATGCGGAGCTTCTTCTTCTTTATTTGCTTGGAATAAGCAAAACGGAACTGCTGCGCGATTGGCGCGAACCTTTTCCCGCGAGTAAGCAGGAAGCATGGCTTCAACTGCTGGCGCGCAAACAAGCGGGAGAGCCGGTACAGTATATTACAGGCAGGCAGTATTTTTACGGCAGGGCGTTTGAAGTGTCTCCCGCCGTTCTGATTCCCCGGCCGGAAACGGAGCTGCTTGCCGAGGCCGTGCTGGAGATCGGGGATCGCCTTTGGCCGGAGGCCGGGGCACACCCTGTCGTTCTGGATGTCGGAACGGGCAGCGGAATTCTTGCCGTCACCTTCGCGGCGGAGCGGCCCTCCTGGAAAGTAATCGCATCCGATCTCTCGACGGATGCCCTGCTAATGGCGCAGCGCAACGCAAGCAGCCATGACACGGGTGACCGGATCAGCTTCGTGCGGGGAGATCTGCTGACTCCGTTTACGGCTGCCGAGAGCGGGACGCCAATCGATATTCTGGTTTCGAATCCCCCTTACATTCCTTCATCGGACATCCCCGGACTCCAGCGTGAGGTCAAGGATTACGAACCCCGGCTGGCGCTTGACGGAGGAGAGGACGGATTGAATCCCTACCGCCAGATGGCATCTCAGCTCCGTCTGCTTCCCCGGCTGCCTCGGCTTGTCGCTTGGGAAATGGGGCGGGACAAGCCCGTCAAGCGGCGGATTTGCTGCGTTCGGCGGCCGACTGGGATGAAATTCGCTTTGTAACGGATTACGCGGGGATCGAGAGGCATGTGTTAGCAATTCGATAAAACCCATTTGATAGGTTTATAGATTCCACAATCGGACATACTGATGGCTAAGACGTTCCGGAACGCATAGCGGAGCACCGACGGGTGCCTGAAGGAGTTTAACTATGCGTAGTCAATGCCAGATTCAGTATGTTCGGCCTCATGCCCTTTTTTCCTTTCATTTGTTAGTCCCTGCGGTTGTTAGAATCGTCTTGATCGGTATCGTTCTATTGCTTGCCGGTTTGCCGCTCGCCGGTAAAACCGCCACGGCCGGAACGGCAGCACAGATCCCGGAGGATGCCATACGTATCCGCATTATCGCAAATTCGGATTCCAAGTATGATCAAGAGATTAAACAACTCATTCGCGACCGCGCAGCTAAGCTGATCACTTCGTGGGGCGCTATGCCGACAACCCATGATGAGGCGCGTACACTCATTGAAGCCCATTTAGAAGATATACATAGCTGGCAAATGACACGCTATCGGAATTTAACGTCAATTACAGCGCGGAAGCAGTGCTTGCCAACGTTCCCTTTCCTGCGAAAATATTCGACGGACAAAATTATGCGGCCGGTGATTACGAAGCATTGAGAATTACGTTAGGCGAAGCGAAAGGCAGCAATTGGTGGTGTGTATTGTTCCCGCCGTTATGCCTTACCGCAGCCGCTGCTCCGGATGACGATGCGCAAGCGGATAAAGTCAGCCGGCTGCAAGCACCGCAGAATTCCAAGCCGGAAGCGAAATTTTTCGTGCTGGAGATGTTTGATAAGCTGTTTGATTTTGTAAAATCGCTGTTCTGAGCGGGCGCTCCGCTCACATGGCGGTGCCGGGGTTTTGTGATATAATAAGGACAAAATCATGTTGTATTTCGGAGCAGGCTCCGCTAATTTTGTCGAGGATGGAACTGTGCAATGACTGAAACGAAATATTGGCCCGCGGCTGAGAGGTGTACCGGGTTGAAAGAAGCCGCCGCGGCATTGGCCGAAGGCGGCGTTGTTGCATTCCCGACCGAGACGGTTTACGGTCTGGGCGCGGATGCGCGGAATACATCGGCTGTCCGGCGTATATTTATCGCCAAGGGCAGGCCATCTGACAATCCTCTCATCGTACACTTGGCACATGCGGAACATGTACACCGGATCGTCGGCTCGGTTAACGAGATCGAATCTATATTGATGGCGGCGTTTTGGCCGGGACCGTTAACGTTAGTGCTTCCGGTTCGCGAAGGCGCCGTATCGCCTCTCGTGACGGCAGGCTTGGATACGGTAGCGGTGAGAGTTCCGGCGCACGATCTGGCACGCGAACTTATTGACGCATGCGGGTGCCCTTTGGCCGCGCCGAGCGCCAATCGTTCGGGCCGTCCGAGTCCGACGCTTGCGGATCACGTGATGGAAGATTTGAACGGCCGAATTGACGGGGTTCTGGATGGAGGGCCTACAGGAGTCGGGCTTGAGTCGACGGTCGTGCGGGTAATGGAGGGCAGAATCCATATTCTCAGGCCGGGCGGCGTGACTTCGGAGCAATTGAGAGAGGCTGCAGGCGGCACGGCGGAAATCGTGATCACGGTTAACCTGCCAAATTCAGACGCGGTAGCGCCTGAACAGGAAACTCCCCGTGCACCCGGGATGAAATATGCGCATTACGCGCCCAAAGGCGACATGCTGCTCGTCACCGGCGATTTCAGCGGTATAGCAGCCGCTGTGCAAGGCAAACTGGCAGAGGCCAAACAGCGACATCGCCGAGTTGCGGTTCTGTGCTGTACGGAACACGCCGCTTTGTACGACGCCGATGCTGTGCTGGAATATGGATCCCGGCATTCTCCGGAGGACGCCGCACACTCTCTTTATTCTTTGCTGCGAGAATGCGATGAACTCGATATAGACTATATTGTCGCCGAAGGATACCCTGAGACGGGCATCGGCACCGCGCTTATGAATCGCTTGCGTAAAGCGGCCGGAGGCAATGAATTGACGGTTTAATTCGTTCATGCCGGGATACGATAAAGCCTTGTCCAAGCGCGGGAGCATGTTCCCCCCCTTGTCCGCATATGTTGGGAAGAGGATTGCGCCGGACAAGGGGGGAAATCTATGTTCGATGTGTCCGCGTCTACCGGGCAGCTGCTTACTATTCTCGTGATGGCGCTCGCTTTGGGCATGGACGCGTTCTCACTGGGAATCGGAATCGGCCTGAAGGGCGTTCGGCTGCGGGACATAGTGAAGCTCAGCACGATCATCGCTTTATTTCATGTAATTATGCCGCTTGCCGGCATGATAACGGGGCAATATGTAAGCGGGCTGCTGGGCGGGATCGCCACCTCTGCCGCGGGGGCGCTGCTGCTGCTGCTCGGCGGGCATATGGTGTACAGCTCCCTGCGCGGGGATGCGGTGGATTCCATCGATCACCGGACGGCCTGGGGCATGCTTGTATTTTCTTTTAGCGTGAGCATCGATTCTTTTTCCGTGGGTGTATCGCTCGGGATGTTCTCGGCACATCTGCTGCTTACGGTACTGATGTTCGGATTTTTCGGCGGTGTCATGAGCGTTCTCGGCTTAATGCTTGGCAGGAGGGTGAGCCGTTCCTTAGGCGGTTACGGAGAGGCGCTTGGCGGTGTTATTTTGTTTTCATTTGGTCTATTATTTTTAGTGTAGGTGAATCATTGACAATAGAGGAGGGGAGAAAATGCGACGCATTCTGATCGTATGCACGGGGAACACCTGCCGCAGTCCGATGGCCGAATCGATGCTCAAGGATTTAGCTGCGCGTAACGGGAAAACGCTGGAAGTGCGTTCCGCAGGAGTTGCAGCCGTAAGCGGACTTCCGGTTTCTCCCCATGCCATGCAAGCGCTCAAAAAGCGCAATCTGTCCGTACCCGGACCATCCACCATGTTATCCGCCGAGGACATCGAATGGGCGGATTTGATTTTAACGTTAACGACAGGCCACAAACGCGCCATACTCGAGCGACACCCGCAAGCTGTGTCCAAGACCTTTACGCTGAAGGAATATGCCATGCGCGGCGAAGCGGCGATGGACGATGTGGCCGAGGCGGAGCGGTTGTACTCCGAGTGGCAGATGCGCCAGGCATTGGGGCAAGACCTCACGGAAGCCGAGCGCGCCCGTTTGTTTGAATTGCAGCGCAGAATACCCGATTTCGATATCGCGGATCCGTTCGGCGGTCCGCTGGCCTTCTATGAGCAGTGCGCGGATGAAATCGAGGATGCGCTGCTGACCGTTGTGGAGAAGATTGACGGGGAAACGGAGAAGAAAGATTGATTTTTCCCGTCTCCTTAGGTATGATAAAGCTACAATTTCAAGGTTCCGATGTAACTGGCGACGCGAAGTGGAGAAACCACGGTGGAGCATCGGAATGACGGCCGGTCGCCTGGGCGAAGAGCAGCGTGCATATGCACGTTTGCTCTTTTTTGTCTTTATAAACTTGAATAAATGCAGAATGGAGGCGGTAGAGGCGTTTAGACGACCCCACCTTCCTGTCAAACTGTTTGGTTCAAGGGAAATCAGGTATAATAGCTTAAGATATGCCGACTTGTTTTTCCGTTCGTACAGGAGGGTTTTCCATGAAAATTGCGATTGGTGCAGATCATGCCGGTTACCGGCTGAAGGATCAAATTGTTCCTATGCTTAAGTCGTTAGGCCATGAAGTAATCGATGTGGGCTGCGACTGCGCGGATTCCGTCGATTATTCCGATTATTCCATTCCCGTGTGTGACCAAGTTGTGAGCGGAGAAGCGGAGCGGGGAATTCTCATTTGCGGTACGGGGATCGGGATGTCGATCGCCGCGAACAAGATACCCGGCATACGCTGCGCGCTTGTACACGATATGTTCTCCGCCAAAGCGACGAGAGAGCACAACGACACGAACGTATTAGCTATGGGTGAGCGTGTGATCGGCCCAGGCCTCGCAGAGGAAATTACCCGTATATGGATCGAAACGCCTTTCTCCCATGGCGAGCGTCATCAGAGGCGTATCGACAAAGTGATGGCTTTGGAGTCCAGCCAGTCGCTTCACCCATAAAAGGAGGTCCTGCCATGGTGCGGGATACACGGTCGATCGCCGATCAAGTCGAAATCATAGTTAATGAATTGGTGACAGCCGGCAGCGTGCGTGCGGGCCAGCTTGTGGTGTTCGGAGTGAGTACGAGTGAAGTTGTGGGACAACGGATCGGCACTTCAGGCACGGAGTCGGTCGCTTCGGAAATTCACGAAGGTGTGGAGCGGGTTCGACAACGGATCGGATTTCATGCGATATGGCAGTGCTGCGAGCATCTGAACCGGTCTTTGGTGACGGAGCGTGCGGTTATGGAAGCACAAGGCTGGACGGAGGTATCGGCCGTTCCGGTACCTAAGGCGGGCGGTTCTATGGCTGCTTACGCATACCGGCGCATGAAGGATCCCTGTCTTGTGGAACATGTGCAAGCGCATGCCGGAGCGGATATCGGGGAGACGATGATCGGTATGCATCTTCGTCCGGTTGCTGTCCCCGTCAGACCCACCATTCGATATATCGGCGAAGCGAGAGTCACGATGGCCGTCACCCGGCCGAAGCTGATCGGCGGTTCGCGGGCGGTTTATTCTGCAGATCAACCTGCGCCGGGCGGCCCGGAAGCGTTAACGAATAACTGTGATTAATGATAGATTCCATGAAGATTACTTAGGAGGCTGCCTATTATGTTAGAACATTTGCGCAATCAAGACCCGGAAATTGTAAAAGCTTTGAACCAGGAGCTCAAGCGTCAGCGTGACAATCTGGAGTTAATCGCATCGGAAAATATCGTTAGCCCCGCTGTTCTTGAAGCGATGGGTACGGTATTGACGAATAAGTATGCGGAAGGTTATCCGGGCAAACGTTACTACGGCGGCTGTGAGTACGTGGACATTCCGGAAGAGATCGCCCGCAGCCGCGCCAAAGAACTGTTCGGCGCAGATCATGCGAACGTACAGCCGCACTCCGGCGCGCAAGCCAATATGGCAGTCTACCTCGCCGCCATTAAACCGGGCGACACCGTTCTCGGCATGAACCTGGCACACGGCGGGCATTTGACGCATGGCAGCCCGGTTAACGCATCCGGCTTGCTCTACAACTTCGTCGCGTATGGGGTCGATGAGCAGACTTTCACGATCGATTATGATGAAGTCCGCAAAGCAGCCTTCAAGCATCGCCCGCGTCTCATCGTTGCAGGCGCCAGCGCTTATCCTCGGATCATCGATTTCGCTGCTATGGGCCAAATCGCGCGGGACGTAGGTGCGCTGTTCATGGTGGATATGGCGCACATCGCCGGTCTTGTCGCTGCAGGCGAACATCCAAGCCCGGTACCGCACGCCCAATTCGTGACGACGACAACGCACAAAACGCTCCGCGGTCCACGCGGCGGACTCATTCTATGCAGCCAACCATGGGCGCAAGCCATCGACAAAGCGGTGTTCCCAGGCTCCCAAGGCGGCCCGCTCATGCACATTATCGCGGCTAAGGCAGTCGCGCTGGGCGAAGCTTTGCAGCCTTCTTTCAAAGAATACGGCAAGAAAATCGTTGTTAACGCGAAAGCTCTGGCGGAAGGTCTCATGGCGGAAGGGTTGACTCTCGTTTCCGGCGGAACGGACAATCACCTGATGCTGGTCGACACACGCAATCTGAACATTTCCGGTAAGGATGCCGAGCACGTGCTTGATTCCGTAGGCATCACCGTCAATAAGAACGCCATTCCATTCGACCCTACGAGCCCGTTCGTAACCAGCGGCATTCGCATCGGAACACCGGCCGTCACCTCCCGCGGCATGGACACGGAAGCGATGAGAACAATGGCGAAAGCATCGCGCTTACGCTCAAAAATCCGAAAGACGACGCATCCCTGGACAAAGCACGCGCCATGGTCAGCGACCTCTCCAAGCAATACCCGCTGTATCCCGGATTGGAATATTAAGAGGCGCGCTTGTACGCTTTAAGACGGTTTTTCCGTCTTACAGCGAATGACGGACTCAAATTTCACCGTGTAAGGCGGGTTAGCCGCTCTACAGCGTGTGTTCTGTGGAAGTAGCTGCCGTGTAAGGCGGGTTAGCCGCCCTACAGTGCATAAAGTATGGAGTTCCGACTCTGTAACGCCGATCAGCAGCCTTATTAACAAATTGGTTAGTTTTAAGAAAATAGCCGGCCATAGGCCGGCTATTGCTAATTATTCAGTATGTGCAATTACGTTACTACGTGGCTGACAAGCCATCTCTAATCAGTATGTGCAGTTACGTCACTGCATGGTTGACGGACCTCCTGCTACTACGCGCAGAGCCCTCTGCAGAGTGCCTACCCTTAAAATCCGCGCTCGTACTGTTTGACGACTTCGACTTTATCGCCCAAAGCGCGCAGCGCATCATTCGCCCAGTATGGATTGCCGAGCATTCCGCGGGCGACTGCGATAAGATCGGCGTCTCCGTTGCCGAGTACGCTTTCCGCCAGCTTGGCATCATGCAGCATGCCCAGGGCCATGACGGGCACGTCCACCTCTTGCTTGATCCGCCGGGCGAAAGGTACTTGATACCCGGGATAGTTGCCCGGTCTCCGCTTCCCGATAGGGCCTTCTCCGCCGCTCGATACGTCGAACAGATCGACGCCCGCTTCCCGATATTTGCGGCACAGCTCCACCGCGTGATCTAGACCGTACCCGCCATCCATATATTCGACCGCAGAAATCCGGAACAGCAGCGGCATATCGGCAGGGATCGCCTTTTTCACCGCTTTTATGACCTCGACTCCGAATTTCGCATAATCTTGGCCGAACTCATCCGTGCGTTTGTTGATCCCTGGAGATTGGAACTGATGGATCAGGTAACCGTGCGCTCCGTGAATCTCCAACGTGTCCACGCCGGCTTCTACCGCGCGGCGCGCAGCCTGGCCATACTTGTCGATCATTTCCCAAG
Organism: Cohnella kolymensis; assembly: GCF_000829465.1. GTDB lineage: Bacteria > Bacillota > Bacilli > Paenibacillales > Paenibacillaceae > Cohnella > Cohnella kolymensis. The sequence continues at coordinate 76,004 of NZ_JXAL01000006.1, forward strand.
CTTCCTCCGTCGTCAGGGCGCGGGGCTTTTTGTACTTGTCGTCCCATTTTTCATCAGATGGACCGACCGGAGTCTCGGCGTCTTGGGCTTTACGTCCCGCGTGGGCGATCTGGATGCCGATCTTCGCCCCGTATTTGTGAGCTTCATCAATGATCCGGCGGAACGCCGGTATATGCTCGTCCGACCAGATCCCAAGGTCTCCGTCGGTGATTCGGCCGTCCGGCTCGACGTCCGTCATTTCCATAATGATCAGTCCCGCTCCCCCGATCGCTCGAGAGGTATAATGAACGAAATGCCAGTCATTCGGCTTTCCGTCATGCGCATCCACGGAATATTGACACATCGGGCTCATGACGATCCGATTGCGCAGCGTTAATCCTTTTAAAGTGTACGGTTGCCCCAAATGGCTCATGCTGACAGGTCCTCCTCGGAAAATAAATGAAATAACATACATTTCCTATTTTAAAACAACACCCTTAACAATGCTAATTTGCGCTAGTACTCTAAGGATGATGCTTATTATGTTGACGTTTTGAAGTTTGGTTTTTATACTGAATACAACCATCGGGTAAACGTTTCCATGCAATTCACTTCAAGAATCTCGGGAGGTCAGGCGAATGGCAACTATTAAAGATGTGGCGCATCTTGCCGGCGTTGCCGTCTCAACGGCCTCCTATGCTCTTAGCGGCGACACCAAGGTAAGCAGCAAAACGAAAGCCAAGGTCCTGGAAGCTGCCAAACAGCTTAATTACCAGAAAAACGGCTTCGCCATGGATTTAAAAAGAACCCGCACCAACACCATCGCGCTTTTCTTGAGCGATTTGTCGGGCCCCTTTTACTCCGAGTTGATCAAAGGCGTTCAGGATGTTTCTCTCTCCAAAGGCTATGATCTCATTGCGTGCAGCTCCGTTGGCGGCAACGATTCGACCGCGATCCGTTTCCTCAAAGAGAAAAGAGTGGACGGGGCCATTATTTTTGCTCATAACATTGACGATCACGTTATCCTGGAATCCGCCCGGGAAGGGTTCCCGATTATCGTGCTGGAGCGGGGCTTGGTGGGGGAATATTTGGTTAATGTGACCGTCGATAACGAACATGGCGGGTTCATTGCCACACAGCATCTTATCGAACAGGGGCATACCGAGATCGGATTTGTCGGCGGCCCTGCGAACTCTTTTGACAGTCAAATGCGTTATGTGGGATTCAAGAAGGCATTGGCTGCCAATAACCTGGCGGAGTATGCGAAGTGGAATGTAACCGGTAATTTTACCCGGGACAGCGGATACCTTGCGACAAAAATGCTGCTTTTGCAGGGCGAGCTGCCCAGCGCAATATTTTATGCGAACGACGAGATGGCGATCGGCGGATTGAAAGCGTTCGACGAACAGCGTGTACGCGTTCCGCAGGACGTTTCCATCATCGGATTTGACGATATAGCGCTGAGTGAATATGTTACGCCGAAGCTCAGTACCGTTCGACAGCCCAAATATGAAGTCGGCACATTAGCGGCACACTTGTTGTTCCAGATCGTCGGCGGTGAATTTGTAAATAAGCAGTACAAGCTGAGTACCGAATTGGTACAGCGGAACTCCTGCATGCACAAAACTTGAACCTAGCTGAGCGGTTTCTTGAAAGGGGTGATGGGCGGCAGGCGCCATGCAAAAAGCAAATGCGCCGGTAAATGTTTCATTTATAGGGTATTTGTTTAATTGTTATTAGCTAAAAGTACCATACACCTTTTTTTTGGACAAAAATCGAAACGTTTCACCTAATTTCGATTGGTTACGCTTACAAGGTTACATATTTGAGAGGAGAATGCAATTATGCGTTCTGTAAACCGCAGGCTTCTTCACGTTTCCAAGCTGGCTCTTGTGATGGTTTTAGCGGCCGGAATGGTATTTACATCAGCGTTTTTACGACAGGGACAGGCACATGCCGCAACCGATTTTACTTCCATGACGGACGATGAACTTCTGGATTATGAAAGCCATAAGTCTTTCGATTTTTTCTGGAAGGAAGCGAACACCGACTGCAAGTGCGGGTTACGGTTTGGTCCGCGACCGGGCGCCGGGCACGGCACTTAACGCGCAGAATATGAGCAGCGTCGCATCCGTCGGGTTCGGTTTGAGCGCCATCGTGATCGGGGCGGACAGAGGCTGGATCACTCGCGAAGAGGGCTTCGAAAGGGCTCGAGGCACGCTGAATACGCTGCTGCACCACGCGGCTCAAAAGAACGGCTTCTTCTATCATTTTCTGAATATGCAGACGGCGGAGCGGTATGGCTCTACCGAGCTTTCCATTATCGATACGGGTATTGCCATCAACGGCGCATTGTCCGCAGGAGAATATTTCGGCGGCGAGGTTAAGGAGTTGGCGGACCAACTCTATAAGAACGTGGATTGGGAATGGTACCGTGATCCGAATCCGGGAGAGAGATTCAATCAATTCTATATGGGCTACTCTCCTGAACACGGCTTTTCCGGACACTGGGATTTCTACGCCGAGCAGTTCATGCTCTATTTCCTAGGTGCGGCGTCTCCTACGCATCCGGTCAACTCGGATATGTTCTATGACTTTATGAGGCGCCCGGCTTCTTACGGCGGCTATCCGGAATTTATCCATTCCTGGTTCGGCTCCATCTTCACCCACCAGTTCTCATTCGCGTGGTTCGATATGAGGAACATGGTGGATCGTGAAGGGGTTAACTGGTGGAACAACTCCGTTGTCGCAACCAAATCAAGCAGACAATTTGCGATAGACAACAGCGCTAAGTACAAGACGTTCGGTCCGGATTCCTGGGGACTGACCGCCTCGGATGGACCGTACGGATACGAGGGAAGATACGGCTCCGCTCCATCCGGTTTCGGCAACGACCAGCACCGGATCGACGGCACCATGGCTCCTGCGGGCACACTGGGTTCCATAGTCTTCACGCCTAATGAAGTGATATCGGCTCTTCGCCACTACTATTCGTATCCGAACCTGATCGGCGAATATGGATTGAAGGACGCCTACAATCTGGACGTCAGCGCGGAAGGTTGGTACGGAGAAGATGTGATCGGCATCGACAAAGGCATTACGCTTGTCATGATCGAGAACTATCGGACCGGCTTGCTGTGGAACCTGATGAACAAGAACAAGTATGTACAAGCAGGCATGAAGAAGGTGGGTCTTGTGAATCTGGGCTCCACGGTGATCGATGATTTCGAAGGAAACCATATTCATACCGGCTGGAAAGATAACGGGGACGGGGTATATGCGCTTACTCCGGACAGCAGCCTCTCTCACACCGGAACAGGCGCGCTAAAGATCGATTACAATAAAAACGGTAATCCGTGGGCTGCTTTCTCAGCAGCATTCGACGGCGACCACAATTTCTCTTCGGCGGATTCATTCAAAGCTTCCGTGTACGGTAACGCAACTCTGCTGCTGAAATTCGAAACCTCGTCGCAGCCGATTGAAAAAACGTTTACCGTCACCGGAGATCATTGGAACGAGATCGAATGGATATTCACCGCGGCGGAGAAAGAAAAGCTGCAAGCTGCCAAAAGGCTGCTCATTTTCGCGGCGCCGGGCACCGATCAAGCGAGCGGCACTTTTTACTTGGACGATCTGCAGGTGAATGGTAAAGGCCCTGCCGCATCCAATCTGCTGATTGAAGGGAAACCGGTCGTCGGAGAAACGTTAACGGCGAGTTACAATTACTTTTCTCCTGAGGGCTTGAATGAAGGCGATTCCCGATACCGCTGGCTGAAATCTCAAGAGCCGAACGGCGCGTTCGAGCCGATTGCCGGAGCCGTATCCAAGACGTACACGGTACAGAGCTCGGATGTCGGCAGCTACCTGAAATTCGAAGTCACTCCGGTGTCGGTACCGGATCCGAATACGGGTGAGTCATTAACAGGAAAGGCCTTGTCGAGCGATCCGACCAAAGCGGTGGAGGTTGCGGAACCGACGGCCAGGAACGTAACGATTACTACAGTTCCAGGCACAACAGCAACGATCATCGATAATTTCGACGGCCAAGGAATCAATCCCGACTGGAAGGATTCCGGCGACTCGGTATATACACTGTCGTTGGATAACACGGTGACAACGGACGGCAGCAACGCTCTTAAGATCGATTATAATAAAGACCTATACGACTGGGCATTCCTGAAAGGTACCGTAGATCCCGCCCAGCCTTATTTTGCAGGAGACACTTTGTCCTTTGACGTTAACGGAAAATACAACTTTATTCTGAAGTTTGAAGAGGTCAGCGGCCAGCATGAACACTCCTTCCAGGGCGATACGAACGGCAAATGGGAGACGCTCACCTGGGACATTTCCGCATTGAAAAATGAACTTGGAGATGTGCAGCGCATTCTGCTGTTTATCGAACCGGCTTACAAGCACCTGACCGGTACGGTTTACATCGATAATTTCAAGGTGTTGAAAATGTCGCAGATTGACCTGACGAAGGAACAGCCGCCTGTGGTCGGTTCGCCGGTATATGGCAGCTATGATTTCTACGACGCCAACGGCGATCAGGAGCAAGGCAGCATTTATCGCTGGTACAGAGCGGATGAGAAGCACGGTAAGTTTAAACAGATCAAGGATGCTTCCTCCCGCACTTACACACCAACGGAGAAAGATTTAGGCAAATTCTTGAAATTCGAAGTGACGCCGATGTCGGATCATACGCCGAATGCCGGCGCAACCGCGACAAGCGCCTCTACGCTTATAGTCACGAAGTAACGGAAAGAAGACTGTCGGGGCACCGTGAATGGAGCCCTGACAGTCTTTTTTTGCGCATGCAATTAAATAAGAAGTGTAATGGCTAGAAGATCGAACAACACCAAAGGCAGGATGAATCCGGCAGAGTAAGGTCCGTACCCGTAGAATCTGTTCTGGCCGGTCGCAAGATGCAGATAGGTATTGTCATGGCCGACGATAACTCCCTCGTAGGATTTGCCGTCTATCGTTTCTACCCGTACCCGGCGGTGTAAGCAGTGTGAGCACGCTCCGGCAAGCTTCTGACGGGTTTTTCGCACCTGCTCGCACCAGTGGGAATCCGCCTTGTAGATCGCGTTCGGGTCCCGCGCAGCATCGGTCAGCATAGGCATTCCTCCCTCTTTTCTTGCTGTATAGTATGCATTTGTCCGTGTTCCGTTCCCCGGTGCACTCGGCCTGTTTTCGACATAAAGCATGTTGTTGCAGCAGGGATTGTGCAGGTGCTCGGAGACAATGATATAATGAATCGGGCAAGAAAACAGGTTGACGACCGGGCCGCTGGCCTCAGCGCTTTTGCCGGTCGCACGAAAGGGAGGAAAATCATGGGGAAACTCGTGATTTGCGATCATCCGCTGATCCAGCACAAAGTAACTTTTATACGTGACAAAATGACAGATACGAAGCAATTCCGCGAGTTAGTGGATGAAGTGGCCATGCTGATGGCTTACGAAATTACGAGGGACATGCCGCTGTCCACGGTCCGGGTACAGACACCGGTCGACACGGCGGAAGGGAAGATCATAGCCGGCAGAATGGTGGGCTTGATCCCGATTCTTCGGGCAGGGCTCGGCATGGTGGACGGTGTATTAAAAATAATGCCTTCGGCAAAAGTAGGCCATATCGGTTTATATCGCGACCATGAGACGCTGCAGCCCGTTGAATATTATTGCAGTCTTCCTTCCGATGTGACGGAGCGCGAGTTAATCGTGATCGACCCTATGCTGGCTACCGGAGGCTCGGCGAACGCAGCTTTGGATTTGCTCAAGAAGAAAGGCTGCCGCCCTACGAAGCTGATGTGTCTTATTGCAGCTCCGGAAGGCGTGAAGGCCGTTCAGGAAAAGCATCCCGACGTCGAAATCTATTTGGCCGCGCTGGATGAGAAGCTGAACGAACACGGCTACATCGTACCGGGTCTGGGTGACGCGGGCGACCGTCTGTACGGCACGAAGTAGCGGGATGATAAGGAGACGAATTACGTGAGCAAGATTAAAGTAATGACCGTTTTCGGAGTGCGGCCGGAAGCCATCAAGATGGCTCCGCTCATTCTCGAGCTTCAGAAATATCCGGATCAGATCGAACCGATTGTCTGCGTCACGGCCCAGCACCGCCAAATGTTGGATCAGGTGCTGGAAGTGTTCGGGATCAAGCCCGATTACGATCTGGATATCATGCAGCAGCAGCAGACTTTGAATGATATATCGATCCGCGTCTTGCAAGGTTTGGAACCCGTTCTTAAAGAGGCCAAGCCGGACCTGGTGCTCGTGCATGGCGATACGCTGACGACTTTCCTCGCAAGCTACGCCTCATTCATGCAGCAAATTCAGGTCGGCCACGTAGAAGCGGGGCTGCGTACCTGGAACAAGCTTTCTCCGTACCCGGAGGAGATGAACCGGCAGCTTACCGGGGTGCTGGCGGATTTGCATTTTGCCCCGACCGATATGTCCGCCAATAATCTCCGCAAAGAAAACAAGAATGAGGATCACATCTATATCACCGGCAATACGGTAACGGATGTGTTTCAATACACGGTGAAGCAGGACTTCCGCCATCCCGTATTGGAATGGGCGGCCGGCAAACGGCTCATTCTGATGACGGCTCACCGCCGCGAAGCGCAGGGCGAGCCGCATCGGCGGATCTTCCAAGCGGTCAAGCGCATTGCCGACGAATTCGAAGATATTGCGATCGTCTATCCCGTGCATCCGAGCCCTGCGGTGAGGGAGCCTGCGCAAGCGATTCTTGGGGATCATCCGCGCATCAAGCTGATCGACCCGCTTGACGTCGTGGAGCTGCACAACTTCTATCCGCACACACATCTGATTCTGACGGATTCAGGCGGGCTGCAGGAAGAAGCGCCTTCGTTCGGCGTGCCGGTACTCGTTCTTCGGGATACGACGGAACGGCCGGAAGGAATCGAGGCGGGAACGCTGGAGCTCGTCGGAACCGATGAGGAACAGGTCTACAGCCGTACCCGCGCCCTGCTGACGGATTCCCAGCTGTACGACAAAATGAGTCAGTCCGCGAATCCTTACGGTGACGGGAAAGCTTCGGAGAGGATTGTCGGAGCGATTCTGCATCATTTCGGTAAGGCGGAACGAATGGAACCGTTTCGGCGTTAGCCGAGCGGTTTTATATTTAGAGAGTGGAAGGATTTGCCGCATTTTTTCGATGCGCCGAAATCCGTCATTTTTAGCACGGCAAGACCGAGCTGCTTTATGTTGGAACGGACATTGTCAGACAGGCAGACGGAACATACAGCATACAGTTTAACTGTATGGTTGGAAAGTCTCGGAATTGTTGATCTGACAAGGATTTTTCACTTTCGTGTTCACACAAAGTTTGATTTTCAATCAATTGACAAACGTTGTTACTGAACGATACAATTAAACGTGACAATGGGGAAAGAAAGGGCTTACTTTTCATAAGGAGGCTTCGAAAATCCCATTCGCGTGTCGAAGGAGCGTCAAATCCATGTCAGAGTCCCCAGACCGCCCACCGCTTCCGCCGGATGACAATCCGTGGCGGGCCGCAGGCCTCATCAGCGCCATCGGCGTAGATTTAGGCATAACGCTCGGTTTGGGTTGGTGGATCGGCAGTTACTATGACCAGCATCAAGGCACCCGATACGGTTACCTGGTGGGATTGCTTGTCGGATTGGCGGCGGGCATCGGGACGGTTATCGCGCTGATCCGCAAGTATACGGGGGCAGGACGAAAGTGATGGATCAATTGCCGGCTCTGCTTCGAGGCGTTTCTCGCTTTCACGTTCTTTTTTTTTGTCCATGGGTTGCCTGGGCTGGGCCGTTTGGCCGGATTACAAAGCTTTTTTCGGCGGCTTTATGCTTGGGGCGATCGGAAGCCTTATGGGATCATGGCATCTCGCATGGAAGACCTCGCGGCTAGGGGATGTGATTACAACCGGACGGAAAGCGCGTTCGGGTTTCGGTTTCCTGACCCGCGCTGCCCTTGCGCTGCTTGCCGTGGTTGTATCGGTTCGTTACATGGAGTTTAATCTGGCGGCTACGGTGACAGGTTTAATTGTAGCCCCGTTGGCAACACTCCTACTGAGTTTATTTGCCAGACGCCGTTCTTGACGACGGCCATCCCGTATAAGAAAGGGGTGAAAAGCACTTAAATGGATCATTTAGCGCCAAAAGTACACATCGGTGGAATTACGTTTGATTTAGCCGCCATTCTCATGATCGTTATCACGACTGCCATTGTAATGATACTCGCTTCGATGGCAACTCGTAATCTATCCGTCGATAAGCCGGGTAAATTGCAGAATTTCATGGAGTGGGTTGTCGAATTCGTCAGCAGCATTATCGGTATGGCTACGGATTTCAAGCGGGGCAAGGTTTATATCGGCCTTGGATTGACCCTCATTATCTATATTTTTATTGGGAACTTGCTCGGTCTTCCATTTGGTATTATTACGGAAGCCCACGGCCAGGTTCATTTCCTCGGTTTGCCGCTGGATATGGACGGCCATGAGGAAGCTCATTTTTCATGGTGGAAATCCCCGACAGCCGATGCCGCGGTCACAATGGCACTCGCCTTGACGGTAATCGCGCTCTCTCATATTCAAGGATTCCGCCAGAACCGCAAGCACTATCTGAAACACTATCTCCAACCGTGGCCGGTATTCCTTCCGATCAACCTGATCGAGACTGCGGCCAAGCCTTTGACTCTCGGATTGCGGCTCTACGGTAATATCTTTGCCGGTGAAGTCATGATCGGGGTCATCTTGAACATGGGTTTCTACGGTATTCCAGCTTTGGTCATATGGCAAGGGTTCAGCACGTTCGTAGGAGCCATCCAGGCATTCGTATTCACTATGCTGACTATGGTTTATATCGGCCAGGCCAGCATTCATGAAGAAGATCATTAACTCAATCAACTTAAATTTTCGAGGAGGATTTTCACAAATGACAGGACTTGTAGCAGCAGCAATTGTATTCGGTTTAGGCGCACTCGGCGCAGGTATCGGTAACGGTCTGATCTTCAGCAAAACGGTAGAAGGTATTTCCCGTCAGCCCGAACTTCGCGGTACGCTTACGACGACGGCATTCATCGGGGTTGGTCTCGTTGAGGCGCTTCCGATCATTTCCCTCGTACTCGCCTTCATCTTTATGAATCGCTAAGAGAGTACATTATTATGTCAGGCGCGGAGAGAACAGCCTCCTCGCCTTCGTTATGCAACGGGTAAAAGGCACTTACCGCAGTAGGGTGAAAGGAGTGAAGATCGGTGAGCTTTAACTGGACGACATTTGTCATTCAATTGGTATCCTTCGGCCTTCTGTTCTGGTTTCTTCAAAGAAAAGCGTTCGGACCTCTGCTCGGCATTATGGAGAAACGCCGCCAGGCGATCCAAGAGCAATTGGACAGCGCATCGAATAACCGTTCGGACGCGGAGCGTCTGATCGAAGAACAGAAGCAAGCGCTGCAGCAAGCGCGCAAAGAGGCTTACGATATTATCGAGCAGGCGAAATCTACCGGCTCGAAGCAAGCGGAAGACATTGTTATCGCGGCTCGTAACGAGTCCAACCGCCTGAAAGAAGATGCGGTTCGCGATATCGAGACCGAGAAGAACAAAGCGGTGGCTTCACTGAAAGCTCAGGTCAGCGGATTGTCCGTCCTGATCGCTTCGAAGATCATCGAGAAACAAGTCGACGAACAAACACAGAAGCAATTGGTTGATGAATACCTGCAAGAGGTAGGGAACAAGTCATGAGCCGCGGCACAGGAGCAGCTAAGCGATATGCCAAGGCGCTGTTCGAATTGGCGCTGGAGCAAGGGCTTGTCACTGAAACGGAAAACCAATTAAAGCTGATCGCCGATATCGTCGAGTCGGATGCGGAAGTTCGCGCATTCCTGACCGCGCCTAACATCACGTTGGACACGAAGCTCAAGGTGCTGAACACCGCTTTTAACGACAAGGCTTCGGCCATCGTGCTCAATACGGTCAGCCTGCTGCTGGAACGCGGACGCGAAGGTGAGCTGCCTGCAGTATTGGAAGCTTATCTGCAAGTAGCCGGCGGAGTACTGCGCCGCGCGGATGCGCACGTGACCTCTGCGAAGCCTCTAACGGAGCAAGAGATTACGAAATTGGCGGACAAGTTCGGCACTTTGCTCGGCAAGACAGTGCGCGTTACCAACACCGTGAATCCCGAGCTTCTTGGCGGCGTAACCGTTCGGATCGGCGATACGCTGTATGACGGCAGCTGCGGGGAAAACTCGAACGTTTGGAAAAAGAGCTGCAAACAGCGGCAATCTAGTTAAAGCAATAAGACAGGGGTGAAACGAATTGAGTATCCGACCTGAGGAAATCAGTACGCTGCTTAAGCAGCAGATTCAACAATATCAATCCGATATTCAAGTCGTCGACGTAGGCACCGTTATCCAGATCGGTGACGGAATTGCCCGCGTACACGGTTTGGAGAAATGTATGGCCGGCGAGCTGCTCGAGTTCTCCAACGGAGTCATGGGCATGGCCCTCAACCTAGAGGAAGCGAACGTCGGTGTCGTTATCATGGGTCCGTATACAGGAATCCGCGAAGGCGACCAAGTGAAGAGAACCGGTCGCATTATGGAAGTTCCGGTCGGAGAAGCATTGCTCGGCCGCGTCGTGAATGCGCTCGGTCAGCCGGTTGACGGCAACGGCCCGGTCAACACGACGAAATTCCGTCCGATCGAATCTGCGGCACCGGGCGTCATGGCCCGTAAATCGGTTCATGAACCGATGCAGACCGGGATCAAAGCGATCGACTCGATGATTCCGATCGGCCGCGGCCAGCGGGAATTGATCATCGGCGACCGCCAAACGGGTAAAACAGCGATCGCGATCGATGCGATCGTGAACCAAAAAGGCAACGGCGTTATTTGTATCTACGTTGCGATCGGGCAAAAACAATCGACCGTTCGAGGCGTTGTTGAAACCCTGCGTAAGCATGGCGCTTTGGATTACACCATCGTCGTCAGCGCCAGCGCATCCGAGCCGGCTCCGCTGCTGTATATCGCGCCTTATGCCGGCTGCGCAATGGGCGAAGAGTTCATGTATAACGGCAAACACGTACTGATAATCTATGACGATCTCACCAAGCAAGCTGCCGCATACCGCGAGCTTTCCTTGCTGCTCCGCCGTCCTCCGGGCCGCGAAGCGTATCCGGGTGACGTATTCTATCTGCACTCCCGTCTGCTGGAGCGCGCAGCGAAGCTGAACGAGGAGCTGGGCGGCGGTTCCATGACCGCATTGCCGTTCATCGAGACGCAAGCGGGCGACGTATCCGCATATATCCCTACGAACGTGATCTCCATCACGGACGGACAGATCTTCCTGGAGTCCGACTTGTTCTATTCCGGCCAGCGTCCTGCGGTTAACGTAGGTATTTCCGTATCCCGTGTAGGAAGCTCCGCGCAAATCAAAGCGATGAAGAAAGTAGCGGGCACGCTCAAGCTTGACCTTGCTCAATACCGTGAGCTCGCTGCGTTTGCGCAATTCGGTTCCGACCTTGATAAAGTAACGCAATCCCGTCTGAACCGCGGTGTGCGTACGTTGGAAGTTCTGAAGCAAGGCGTTAACCAGCCTCTGTCTGTAGAGCGTCAAGTTGTTTCCTTGTACGTCGTAACAAGAGGCCATGTGGACGATATTCCGGTTCAGGACATCCGCCGCTTTGAACAGGAATTCCTGTCCTATGTGGACGCGAACCGTCCGGAAATCTTCGCATCCATCCGCGATACGAAGGATCTGACTGCCGATACCGACAAAGCATTGGTAGATGCAGTGGGTGCCTTCAAAAAAGGCTTTGCAACAACGAACGCGTAATAAAAGCAATCTAAATAGGTTTGTGGTGAACGAACCTTACCATAAAGCTTGAGCCGGGCTTTCCGAGAGGAAGTCCGGCGATAAGGTGGTGACAATGATTGGCTAAAGGGATGCGCGAAATCAAGCGCTCAATTAAGAGTAAACAGAATACGAAGCAGATTACGAAGGCGATGGAAATGGTCGCAGCTTCTAAGCTTAGAAGAGCCCAGGAAGCGGCGGTGGCCTCCCGTCCCTATACGGATAAGCTGAGAGAAGTGGTAGCCAGTATCGCTTCCGGATCTGGAAACAGCAAGCATCCTATGCTTCAGAGCCGCTCTGTTAAGAGAACGGCTTACCTGGTAATCACATCTGACCGCGGCTTGGCCGGCGGTTATAACGCCAACATCCTTCGTAAGGTTCTAATGACGATTCGTGAGAATCATCAATCTGCAGATGAATACGCAGTGCTGGTGATCGGGCGCAAAGGCCGTGACTTCTTCAAGAGACGGAATATCGCCTTGGCTGATGAGATTACGGGTTTGTCCGATTCTCCGAAGTTTTCCGATGTCAAACAAATCGCCTCAGCAGCTGTTAAAGGCTATGAAGACGGCGTGTACGACGAACTTTATCTCGCTTATAACGAATTCCACAATGCGATCACGCAAGTGCCTGTACTGAAGCGCCTGCTTCCTTTGAATCAGGAGCAAATGTCAGGGGCAAAATCGGATTACGAGTACGAGCCGTCTCCGGAAGACGTACTCAGCGTGCTTCTGCCCAGATACGCTGAGACTCTTGTATTCAGCGCGCTGTTGGAAGGCAAAGCGAGTGAGTTCGGCGCACGGATGACCGCTATGGGTAACGCTACGAAGAATGCTACCAAAATGATTGCGGATCTGACGCTTACCTATAACCGTGCGCGTCAAGCAGCCATCACACAGGAAATTGCAGAGATCGTCGGCGGAGCAAGTGCACAGCAATAAACTTAGTGACGGCGGGCGGGATCTGAAGGATCTCGCTGTCGGCCGCACTTATAGGAGGTAACAGTCCATGAGCAAGGGACGCGTTGTCCAGGTACTGGGACCGGTCGTCGATATCGAATTCGACCATGGCCACCTGCCTGACATTCACAATGCGATTACAATTGTAAGCAAAGCAGAGAACGCAAACGGCCGCGATATCAGCCTTACGGTTGAGGTTGCTCAACACATGGGCGACAACTTGGTTCGCGCAGTTGCTATGTCTTCAACAGACGGCCTCGTAAGAGGCGCGGATGCCATCGATAGCGGCGCGCCGATTACGGTTCCTGTCGGACCGGCGACATTGGGACGGGTATATAACGTGCTGGGTGAACCGATCGACAACAAGGGTCCTGCAGATCGTTCGCTGGCCTATCCGATTCACCGTGCAGCCCCATTATTCGAAGATCTGGCGACTAGCACGGACATGCTGGAGACGGGCATCAAGGTCGTCGATCTCATCGCTCCTTATACAAAAGGCGGTAAAATCGGCCTGTTCGGCGGAGCGGCGTAGGCAAAACCGTTCTGATGCAAGAGCTTATCCACAACATCGCTTCGGAACACGGCGGAATCTCCGTCTTTGCCGGTGTGGGTGAACGTACTCGCGAAGGTAACGACCTTTATCATGAAATGAGCGAAACCGGCGTTATCGCCAAGCTGGCGATGGTGTTCGGACAGATGAATGAACCACCGGGCGCGCGTCTGCGCGTTGCCTTGACCGGCTTGACGATGGCCGAATATTTCCGCGATGAAGAAGGCCGCGACGTGCTTCTGTTCGTCGACAACATTTTCCGCTTTACACAAGCGGGCTCCGAGGTTTCCGCCTTGCTGGGCCGTATGCCTTCTGCGGTTGGTTACCAGCCGACATTGGCAACGGAGATGGGTCAGCTTCAAGAGCGTATTACTTCAACGAAAAAAGGTTCCGTAACTTCCATCCAGGCGATCTACGTGCCTGCGGATGACTATACCGACCCGGCTCCTGCCACGGCTTTCGCGCATCTTGACGCGACGACCAACTTGGACCGGAACATCGCGGCAATGGGGATTTTCCCAGCGGTTGATCCACTGGCGTCCTCTTCTCGTATCCTGACCCCTGAGACGCTTGGAGAAGAGCATTACCAAGTCGCTCAAGGCGTTAAGAAATTGCTTCAGCGTTACAAAGAGCTTCTGGACATCATCGCGATCCTGGGTATGGACGAGTTGTCCGAGGAAGACAAATTGATCGTGCATCGCGCTCGCCGGGTGCAATTGTTCCTATCTCAGCCCCTTCACGTTGCAGAGGCGTTCAACGGGATTCCGGGCGTCTATGTGCCGGTTAAAGAAACGGTACGCAGCTTCAAAGAGATTCTTGATGGGAAACATGACGATCTTCCGGAACCGGCATTCCACAATGTCGGCACAATTGAAGAGGCCGTCGAGAAAGCGAAGAAACTCGCTGCTGCGGTTTAATCAGCCGCCGGTTTGGAGGTATCGAAATGAGCACCTTACGATTGGAAATCGTCACTCCTGAGCGCAAGGTTTACGAGAAAGACGTAAACATGGTCGTCGTCAAAGGTGTAGCTGGTGAACTGGGGATTTTACCTAATCACATACCACTTGTTACTCCATTGAAGATCGCTCCGGTTAAAGCCAAGATCGGCAATAACGATGAGTTTATCGCCGTTCACGGCGGTTTCATGGAAGTGCGTAAAGACAAAGTCGTCATCCTCGCGGAAGCCGCCGAGCTGGGCTCGGATATCGATGTATCCCGTGCACGGTTGGCGAAGGAACGCGCAGAGCGACGTCTGGCACAGAAACAATCCGATTATGACGCTGAACGCGCTGAATTGGCGCTGCAGCGCGCGATGAACCGTTTGGACATTGCCGGAGAATAACAGCTGTCATTACACCCTTGTTGGATCCTATGCGATCCGGCAAGGGTGTTTTTTTTGTTTTGCATCCTGTTCCGCGGCTTTGGATCAATCGATTGTCGCTGTAAGGCCGGTTGGCGGACTTACAGGCGTTGCGTCAAGCAGTTTGGCCCGTGTAAGGCCGGTTATCGGACTTAGAGCATACTTCGCGGGCTCAGTTTGTGCGTGCAAGTTCGGTGGCCAGACTTACAACTCGCCGGCCGAGCCGATTCCTCACTGTAAGACGATTTTTCCGCCTTACAGCTCGCCGGTCGAGCTGATTTCTCTCTGTAAGACGGTTTTTCCGCCTTACAGCTCGCCGGCCGAGCCGATAAATTCAGGCGGTTCAGCGGGCTCACAGTAAGCTGGGAGCTTGCAGCTAGACGAATCGCTTTTGATTTAACAGCGGCTGTTCAGGGTAAAGTATGACGGAGAAAGACAAGTCGTAGGAGGGATCTCATATGAAAAAATTGCATGACGCGATGAACGTGCAGCTATCGAACTGGACGGTTATGTATGTGAAGCTGCATCACTTCCACTGGTATGTGAAAGGCCCGCATTTTCCTGTACTACATGCGAAATTCGAAGAGCTGTATGATATGTGCGCGTTAAAGCTGGACGAACTCGCGGAACGGCTTCTGGCCATTGGCGGGCGCCCGGCCTCAACGATGAAAGAATATCTTGATCTAAGCACGATCAAAGAAGGCAGCAAGAACCCGACGGAAGAAGATATGCTTTCCGCAACGATCAAGGACTTGAGCGCTTTGGTCGAAGGTCTGCAGCAGACCGCAAAAATAGCCGAGGAAGAGGCGGAAGACGCCGCAACAGCAGATCTGATTACCGGACAAGTCGAAGAGCTCCAGAAACAAATCTGGATGCTGAAAGCGACATTGGGCTGAACTGACGCTGATGTGGCGCGATACAACGGCGGTGCCTCTTTTGAGGCACTGCTGTTTTGTTTCCGCTAGTTTCGCAATTGTTTTCATTCCGAGTGCGTACTAGCTGCTGCGGCGGCCGAAATCAAGTAAGTAACTCTGAAACCGCTTTTTTCGTGGACTTGGCTGGGAGCATTTGCTATAATTGTGGGGGAAATTTGCCTGCTGCGGGGCTTCCGCACAGCGCTGTTTTCATCATAGAGATCGCGGAGGCGAAGATGTGGAGAACTACATCAATTCATACGTCATTGTAACCATCTTCCTGGTTCTGGGCATCGCTTTTCCGATATTGGTGCTCAGCCTCGGAAGAATACTGCGCCCGCACAAGCCGACGACAGCCAAGGAGACGACGTACGAGAGCGGGAACGACCCCGTGGGAGACAGCCAGATCCGCTTTAACGTTCGCTATTATTTGTACGCGCTTATGTTTGTAGTTTTCGATGTGGAAACCGTCTTCCTCTATCCCTGGGCCGTGGCGTATAAGCAGCTCGGGCTGTTTGCGTTGATGGAGATGGTCATTTTTGCGGGATTATTGTTGATAGGACTCATCTATGCCTGGAAGAAGAAGGTGCTGCAATGGAACTCGATTTAGCGAAAGTGTCGCCGGAAGAGCGGCAGGAAATCGAAAAGAACGTTTTCTTCGGTACAATCGATCAGCTCAAAGGCTGGGCCCGCAGCAACTCATTATGGCCGCTCACTTTCGGTCTCGCATGCTGCGCAATCGAGATGATGGCGGCCGGCGGCGCGCATTACGACCTTGACCGTTTCGGCGTTATGTTCCGCACTTCGCCGCGGCAAGCGGATGTGATGATCGTATCCGGAACCGTGACCAAGAAGATGGGACCGCTGCTTAAGCGGCTGTACGACCAGATGCCCGAGCCGAAATGGGTCATCGCCATGGGCTCCTGCGCAACTGCGGGAGGACCTTATATCAAGTCCTATTCAGTCATCAAAGGCGTGGATCAGATCGTTCCGGTGGATGTCTATATTCCGGGCTGCCCGCCTAATCCGGCGGCGCTTATCTATGGAATCAACAAGCTTCAGGAGAAGATCCGGTATGAGGCGAAGACCGGGAAGCAGGTGACCGAAGCATGAGCGACGACAACAAGCGCGAGGAAGATAGCGCCGCTCCCGCACCGGCAGCCGGCGACACACCGGCCGCACCGGCCCCAGCCGCTGAAGGCGATGCGGCACCGCCCAAAAGAAAAGAGACGGACGAAGAGAAGGCAGCCCGCCGCAAAGCGGCGCTAGAAGCCCGTGAAGCCGCCAAAGCGGCAGCGGCTCAAGCGGCGGCGCAGGCGGCTCAAACCGCTCAGACTGCAGGCGCCGCCGGCGATTCCGCCGAAGGCTCCGAGCCGCAAGACCCGCCCAAGCCGCCATCGCCTAATCAGCCTCGCCTGGATCGTGTTGTCGCTCTGCTGCGTGAACTTGTAGCGGAAGACGCCGTCGAGGAAGCTTATATTAACGAACCGAACGATCACCTTCCTACATTGGTTGTGAAGAACGACCGCTGGCTTCAAGCGGCTGGACTGTTCCGCAATCATGCCGAGCTCGGCTGCAATTACTTGCGCAACGTGTCCGGCGTGGACTACGAAACCCACATGGAAGTTGTGTATTATCCGCTCAGCTTGGAGAGCCGGCACGTTTACTGCGTGAAGGTTAAAGCCGACCGCGAGAATGCTTCCGTGGCGTCCGTCACTCCCATATGGGAGACCGCCAACTGGAACGAGCGCGAAATTTATGACTTGCTAGGTATAGATTTTCCCGGCCATCCCGACCTTCGGCGCATCATGATGCCGGACGACTGGGTCGGTCACCCGCTCCGCAAAGACTACGTTCCGCTCGACCCGGAGGTGTAAAGCACGCGTGATTCGTACAGAAGAACTGCTGCTCAACGTCGGTCCGCAACACCCCAGTACCCATGGCGTGTTCCGGATCGTGGTGAAATTGGACGGAGAGATCATAACGGAAGCGACTCCCGTCATGGGCTACCTGCATCGGGGAACCGAGAAGCTGGCTGAAAACCTGAATTTTACTCAAATCATACCTTATACCGATCGTATGGATTACGTATCGGCCATGACGAACAACTACGTTCTCTGCCATTCGGTCGAGAAAATGATGGGCCTCGAGATTCCGGAACGCGCTGAATTTCTTCGTCTGATCGTGATGGAGATGCAGCGGGTGGCCAGCCATCTCGTCTGGTGGGGTACATATTTGCTCGACATCGGCGCCATGAGCCCGTTCTTGTACGCCTTCAGCGACCGGGAACGCATTCTGCAGCTGTTTAACGAGCTGTGCGGGGCCCGGCTGACCTACAACTATATGAGGGTCGGAGGCGTCAAATGGGACGCGCCGGACGGTTGGATCGACCGTGTGAAGACGTTCGTGAAGGATATGCACTTCCGTCTCGACGAATATCACAATCTTGTGAGCGGCAACGAGATATTCCTCTCCCGGATCAAAGGCGTAGGCCAATATGACGCGCAGACGGCCATTGATTACGGGTTGTCCGGCGCGAACCTGCGCAGCACAGGCGTGCAGTGGGACTTGCGCAAAACCGAGCCGTACAGCTTGTATGACCGCTTTGAGTTCGATGTGCCGGTGGGCAAGAACGGCGATTGCTATGACCGTTATCTCTGCCGCATGGAAGAGATAACGCAGAGCTTGCGGATTCTGGATCAAGCGTTGGAACAGTTCCCCGGAGAAGGCGATACGATGGGCAAGGTACCGCGCGCCATACGTCCTCCGGCAGGGGAGATCTATGTGCGCATCGAGTCGCCTCGCGGCGAAATCGGCTGTCACATCGTGTCCAAAGGAAAAGCCGAGCCCTATCGGTTGAAATTCCGCCGGCCGTCCTTTGTTAACCTCCAGATTCTGCCCAAGCTGCTGGTCGGAGAAAGCATGACGAACTTGGTTACGATCTTGGGCGGCATTGACATCGTGCTCGGGGAGGTCGACTGCTGATGCAGCATTTCTGGGATCAGCCTTTGAGCTGGGGAACGGCGGCCATCTTCGCAGCAGGGGCGGTGGGCGTACTGGCTTTTGTACTCTTTTTCGTGACCTATGCCATTTACTTCGAACGCAAAGTCATCGGATGGATGCAATACCGCAAAGGACCTAACCGGACGGGACCGTTGGGATTGCTCCAGTCGGTGGCCGACGTAGCCAAGCTGCTGCTGAAGGAAGATACAATTCCGAAAAAAGCCGACAAAGGGCTGTTCGTGCTGGCGCCTGTACTTGCGTTTGTTCCTTCTTTTGCCGTACTGGCAATGATTCCGTACAGCATGAATTTACAGTTTGCCGACCTGAACGTCGGTTTTCTGTATTACATCGCATTATCGGGCATAACCACAATCGCCATTGTCGTCGGCGGTTGGGCGTCCAATAACAAATACGCCTTGCTCGGAGGCATGCGCTCCGCCGCGCAGATGATCAGCTATGAAGTTCCGCTGGTTATCTCTGTAGTCGGCTGCGTCATGCTGTCGGGCAGCTTGAATTTGCGGGAGATCGTCGAGTCGCAGGCGGGCTATTTCTGGCAATGGAACTTCATTCCGCAGATCATCGGCTTCGCCGTATTCCTCGTCGCCGCCGTATCGGAGTTGAACCGCACACCGTTCGACTTGCCGGAAGCTGAATCCGAACTGGTCGCCGGTTATCACGTCGAGTACAGCGGTTTCCGGTTCGCCTTCTTCATGCTGACTGAATACGTTTACGTCTATGCCATCGCCGCGCTCACCACGCTGCTGTTCCTGGGAGGATGGAATGCGCCTGCGCCGCAGCTGGATTTCATCCCCGGAATTCTATGGTTTTTTGTTAAGTTTGCGTTCATTGTGTTCAGCCTATTCTGGATTCGGGCCACTTTCCCGCGGCTTCGGGTCGACCAATTGATGGGTTTGGCTTGGAAGGTGCTGCTGCCGCTGGCGATTCTCAATATTTTCTTGACGGCAATAGGCATCGAATTGATGAGATGATCGGGGGGCTGACGCCATGAAAGGAATGCTCAAAGGGCTGGGCGTAACAATGAAAACACTGGGCTCGAAAAAGGTAACGCTGGCATATCCGGACGTTCCGATTGACATGCCCGACCGTTTTCGCGGAATTCAATATTTCGATCCGGACAAATGTATCGTGTGCAACCAATGCGTACGAATTTGCCCGACCGAATGTATCACACTTACCGGCAAAGCCAATCCGGATCCCGAGAAAAAAGGGAAAGTGATCGATACTTATGATATCAACTTCGAGATTTGTATTTTATGCGATCTATGTACCGAAGTTTGTCCCACGGAAGCCGTTGTGATGACGAATAATTTCGAACTGGCGTCCTACAGCCGGGATGAACTGTTCAAGGATAAGGACTGGCTGTTCGGAAACAACACCAACGTTCGCGAAGATAACAACAACATCGGTTCCCCGAAAGGAGGCGCCAAATAAGCCGTGTTTAATTTCAACATCGAATTTACCGGCGAGTTTGTGGCCTTTTTCCTGCTGGCCGTATGTGCGATCGTTGGAGCCGTGCTGGCCATTAACTTCACGAAAGTGGTCCATATGGCCTTATCGCTTGCTTTCACGTTCATTTCACTCGCCGGGCTCTATGTACTGCTTGGCGCAGAGTTCGTAGCGTTCGTACAGGTGCTGCTCTATGTAGGCGCCATTACGATTCTTATGATCTTCGGCATTATGATGACCAAACACGATGGCGAAGGCCAAGAGCCGGCGCGCCCGCTCCTTGAGACACTGGCGGCGATCGGCTGCCTTTGCCTGTTCGGCATTCTATTCTACGGAATACGAAGCGCAGAATTTCCTGCCGAGGCAGCCTCGTTACCGGCGGACAACACGCTGGAAATCGGTAAGCTCCTGTTCACGCAGTACGCGATCCCGTTTGAGCTCGTTTCGGTGCTGCTGACCGTAGCCTTCATCGGCGCAGTGGCGCTGGCCAAGCGAGAGGAGGACCCGCAATGACGATCCTGTCCTCATACTTAACCTTGGCGGCCGTCCTGTTCTGTGTCGGGCTGTACGGAGTATTGACCAAACGCAACGCCATAATCGTACTTCTGTCCGTTGAGCTGATGCTGAACGCGGTCAACCTGAATCTTATCGCCTTTTCCAAATACGGGGTCAACCCGTCGCTGGCCGGGCAAATCTTCACCCTGTTCACCATCACGGTCGCAGCTGCGGAAGCCGCGGTCGGCGTCGCGATATTGGTTGTGTTGTACCGCAGCCGCGCAACGGTGAACGTGGATGAATTCGACGAGTTGAGGAGGTAACATCTATGAGCACCTTCTTTGCGGAATACGCTTGGCTCGTCCCGCTTTTCCCTCTGATTGCGTTTGCGATACTGACGGCGACGGGCAGAGGCGCGAAGCGGGCCGGAGCCTGGATCGGCACGGCTGCCACGTTCTTGTCTTTGGTTTTGTCGATATGTATCGCGGTCGAGCGGCTGTCCGGCACATCAACGGACTACATCCGTCAGATCGACTGGCTTCAGGTCGGCGAAATGACTTTGACGGCGGGCTTTGAGGTGACGAACTTGACCTCGCTCATGCTGGTCGTGGTCACATTGGTCAGCTTTCTCGTCAATCTATATTCTCAAGGTTACATGCGCGAGGATGACAGAATCTCGACGTTTTTTGCTTATGTCGCGCTGTTTACCAGTTCGATGCTTGGACTGGTGCTGTCCGACAATCTGCTGACTTTCTATATTTTCTGGGAGCTCGTAGGCGTTTGTTCGTTCCTGCTCGTCGGATTCTGGTATCAGAAGCCGGAGGCCAAAGCAGCCGCGAAGAAAGCATTCATCGTGACGAGAATCGGGGATCTGGGGCTGTTCATCGCTCTTCTCCTGCTGTTCTGGTATATGCCGGGGAATGCGCTCGACTTCTCCAGTATCCATAATGTCTTCGGTACCCAGGGCGGTGTGATTGCGACAGGAATCACCACATTGATTGCTCTGCTCATCTTCGTCGGAGCGGTAGGTAAATCCGGTCAGTTCCCGCTTCATGTGTGGCTGCCGGATGCGATGGAAGGCCCTACGCCGATCAGCGCTTTAATCCATGCCGCAACGATGGTTGCTGCCGGCGTCTTCCTGGTTGCGAGAACGTTCCCGGTTTTTGAAGCTTCACCGGCGGCGATGACCACGGTCGCGATCGTCGGCGCTTTCACCGCCATCTTCGCAGCGACGATCGGCATTGCGCAGAACGACATCAAGCGGATACTTGCGTACTCGACGATCAGTCAACTGGGTTACATGATGCTGGCGCTCGGCGTCGGCTCCGTAACGGCCGCGATGTTCCATCTGTTCACTCATGCATTTTTCAAAGCGCTGCTGTTCCTTGGCGCGGGCAGCGTCATTCACAGCGTACATACGCAGGACATCCGCGAAATGGGCGGGCTCGGCAGCCGGATGAAAATCACGGCATGGACATTCGGCATCGGCGCCTTGGCGCTGTCCGGGATCCCGCCGTTCGCCGGGTTCTGGTCCAAAGATGCCGTATTGACTGAGGCACTCAATAAGTCTCCGATCTTATTCATTGTCGGTGTTGTTGCCGCGTTTTTCACAGCATTGTACATGGCGCGGCTGTACTTTCTCGTATTTGCGGGCAAGCCCCGCCAAGACGGCCATGCGCACGAGTCGCCTCCGGTGATGACGATTCCGCTCATTGTGCTTGCGGTGCTGTCTTTATTTGCCGGATTCGTGGAGACGCCGTTCAACGGCTGGTTCGGGGAATGGCTCACAGGCGAGACCGCGGATCATCACGGAAGCGGTCTGGTCATGGTCGTATCGGTTGCCGTAGGGCTGCTGGGCGTCTATCTGGGCTGGTTGATATATGTCAAAGGCACAATCAGCCGCGATATCGTTTCCTCCCGGATGCCGGGCTTAGTCATGGTATTGGAGCGCAAGTACTATATCGACGAGCTCTACCATCTGATCTTTGTCAAGCCTCTCTACGCGGCAGGCAAGCTGCTTGAAGCTTTTGACGAATACGTCGTAGACGGTGCCGTCCGCCTGACGGGGCGAGCCGCTAACGCTCTCGGCCGGTTGAACACCAGGCTTCAGAACGGGCAAGTTCAGTCTTACGCGCTTACCGCATTGATCGGAATCGTCATTCTGCTGCTGGCTATCGCGGGAAGGAGGTTCTGGTAATGCCTGAGAACATACCGTTTTTGTCGCTCATAACGTTAATGCCTTTGCTCGGGGCTATAATCGTGCTGCTGCTCCCGAAAGAGCAAAGCCAGTGGCTCCGTATAACCGGAATCGTATTTACCGTGATTCCGCTGCTTCTTGCCGTGTGGCTGTTCATATCCTATCAAACTTCAATGAACGCGGGCGGCTTCACGGAACAATATACTTGGCTATCCATTCCGCTGAACAATGAGTACGAGGCCAGAGCCTCTACATTGTCACTCGTTTTTGATTACCATCTGGCCGTAGACGGCATCTCTTTGCCGCTGCTGCTGCTGACCGGCATCGTATCGACGATGGCCGCACTGGCTTCCGTCTTCATCCGCAAAAGATGGAAGACCTACTACTTCCTGTTTTTGCTTCTGTTGACCGGGATGTACGGCGTGTTTCTGGCGCGGGATTTGGTCTTATTCTTCATTTTCTTTGAAATCACGCTCATTCCGATGTTTTTCCTCATTGGCATATGGGGATATTTCGGACGCGAAAAAGCGGCTGTCAAGTTTCTGATCTACAACGGGCTTGGGTCCGCCGCCATGCTGTTCGCTTTTCTGATCCTTATCGCTACTTTAGGTCTCAGTGTGGCTGAACCCGGTGCCGCAGGTCCTTGGATTTTCACCGGTAACTATGATGTTCTGCTGCAGAATTTGACGGACCCGGGCGCTGCGGCCAATATTGCAGAGAGCCAGTTCAGTCTTCATGTGTTTTTTACGGATGAAATGAAATGGACGGCGTTTATCTTGCTGCTTGTGGCGTTCGGCATCAAGATTCCGATATTCCCGTTCCATACGTGGATGCTGAAGGTACATACGGAAGCACCTCCGTCCATCGTTATGATCCATTCAGGGATTTTGCTCAAAATGGGCGTATATGGTCTCATTCGATTCGGAGCGTTCCTGTTTCCGCAGCAGCTCAGCTCGTGGTCGACGGTGTTGGCGGTGCTCGGGGTGATCAACATTCTGTACGGAGCCATTCTGGCGTGTGTGCAAAAAGAGTTCAAGCTCGTTCTCGCTTACTCCAGCATCAGCCATATGGGCATCGTGCTTCTCGGTATTGCTTCGCTTGAAGAAGCGGGACTGCAGGGAGCCATTTATCAGTCCGTTTCCCATGGGCTCATCTCCGCTTTACTCTTCCTCATCGTAGGAAGCTTATATGAGCGGACAAATACGACGCAGCTGGATGAACTCGGCGGGTTGGCGAGGGCGGTTCCTTTTATGTCGGGAATTCTGCTGCTCGCGGGTCTTGCTTCTCTCGGTTTGCCGGGACTGTCGGGATTCGTCGGAGAGTTCCTGTCCTTCCTCGGATTGTTCGGTTCGATGAAGTGGCTGACCGCGATCGGGGTGCTCGGCATGTTGTTCGCAGCCGTATATGTGCTTCGCAGTGTACTGAATATCACGTACGGACCGATGCCTGAGCGCTTTACGGGCATGAAGGATGCGAGATTCATCGAGGCGCTGCCGATGGTCACGCTGGCGGCGCTGATTGTGCTGCTCGGTGTTTACCCGTCGATCTTGACGGACCTTATGCAGCATGGATTTGACGGCTTGCTGGAACAACTACAGACGAGGATGGGGGGATAACATGGAACCATTGACATTACAATGGAGCGACGCTTGGCTTCTAGCCCCCGAACTCGTTGTGTCGGTGTTCACCGTTGTGCTTGCCGTTCTGGACCTTTTGCTGCCCAAGCGCACAAACCGCGACCTGATCGGCTGGCTCACTCTTGCCGGTTTGGTGACCGCAGGCGTATTTGTTGTCCTGCATATTATCATGCTGCAAGGAGCTACACCGACGGGCAGTTCGCCTCAGGTCTATAACCTGCTAGGCGGAAGCTATCGTGTCGATGACTTCGGCAATTTGTTGAAGCTCGTGTTCCTTGCCGCGTCGGCGTTCATCGTATTATCCTCCCTGGGAACGATACGCGATAAAGATATGGCGATAAAAGGCGAGTTCTATTACTTGATCCTTCCGGCAGTATTGGGTGCCATGGTGATGGCCTCATCCGGAGATTTGCTCACGTTGTTTGTCGGTCTGGAGCTGCTCAGCATAACCACATATATCTTGGTTGGCGCGCGCAAAAGAGACCGGCTTTCAAGCGAGGCGGCTTTCAAGTATGTCATTACCGGAGGAGTGGCCTCCGCATTTGTTCTATATGGCATGTCCTTCCTGTACGGAGTGACGGGCAGCACGCAGCTGGTGCAGATTGTAAAAGGCGTGGAGCCTGCAATGGAGCCCCTTACCGAGCTGCTGTACATCAGTTTTTTCCTGATGATCGCGGGATTTGCCGTTAAGCTGGCTTTAGCTCCGTTTCACGCCTGGGCAGCCGATGTGTATCAAGGAGCGCCCACGCCGGTCACTGCATTTTTAGCCGTTGTCGCCAAAGGTGCGGCATTTGCGATGTTGTACCGCGTCTTTATGAATTCGGCGTTTTTCACGTTCGGTGAAGACGGCACCATGCATAAAGATATCTTCCTCGCCCTGGCCGTGCTGGCGGCGGCTGCGATGATCATAGGTACAGTCGGCGCATTGCGCCAAAAAAATGTGAAACGGCTCCTGGCATTATCCGGCGTCGCGAACGCGGGGATCCTTTTGATCCCGTTGACACTCGACATCACTAACGTGCATACGTCGCTGTTCTCTGAATTCATTTATTATTTAATCGCGTATGCGTTCATGAATGTCGGCGCATTTTCAGTGCTTACGATGCTCACAAGAGACTCGGATAACCATTCGTTAGCAGCTTCGCCGGGCTGTATTACCGGGCTCCGTGGACCGCAGGCGCAATGACCGTACTTCTTTGTTCATTAGCGGGGCTTCCGGTAACCGGAGGATTTTTCGGGAAGCTGTTTATCCTTTTCGGTACGATCGAGACGAAGCAGTACTGGCTGGCGGCCATCCTGCTGGTGACAACGGTCATCTCTTATGCCGTGTATTTCGCGTTTATCCGGCAAATGTATATGAGAAGCGGTTCTTCGGACTCCGAGCTTCGGCTGCCGGTACCGGCTGCAGTCACCGTTTGGCTCTGCACGGCGGCAACTTTGCTGCTCGGCTTCCTGCCGATGCCGATATTGGATTGGATAGATCAGATCTTCTCCGTACCGGTCGATTTACTGATGCAAGGGTAGAGTTGTCCAACTGACATATCGCAGCCGTTCAAAACAGATCCCATCTGTTTTGAACGGTTTTTTGTTGAGTAAACAAGGTTAAAGCATGTCTGCAGACACCTGAAGCATTCGACAGATTGCGACCAAAGAAGTATTTTTTGCACGAAAGAAGGAAATCGCTGTCGAAACTCGAAAAGATATCTTTAGAATAAAGAAGTTCATAAAGGCGTGGTTCGGATAAGAGATATCGTTAACAGAAGAAGAAAGGTTACTCGCCGATTGCGAATAATCCTTTCCATAGCCGCCATTTCCCTCATTTGTGCGGCGCCGCTGCTGACGTCTTTCCTATCCCCGCGAGAGTACCGCCTCTCCTCGGATGAGGTGAGGATTGCCGCATCGTCGCAAGCTCGGGTTGCTGCACAACCGGGTATTTCGTCGTCCCCAGCTTTTTTGAACAGCATCGGGATTCCGCGTGCTTGGGCTGCATTAACAGAAGATGTAACATCAACCATTGCGATTGTGGATACAGGTGTCGATTTCAATCACCCTGAACTGAGGCCTTTCCTGCTTAAGGGGAAGAACTTGATCGACGAACGCAAGCCGCCTCAGGATGACAACGGACATGGTACTGCCGTGGCCGGAATTATCGCTGAAGCGGCGAAGGCGGGGCAAAGCTCAGGTAAGCCCCGTTGGAAAGGAAAGCTGTTACCCGTCAAGGCACTCGATGATCAGGGTTCCGGCACCGAAGAGAGGTTGACGAACGGTCTTCGTTATGCGGTGGAACAGGGTGCCGATATTGTCGTGCTCTCGCTTGGACTAAGGCGTGACGCCCCGGATTTACGGGAAGCGGTAGCCTGGGCCGAGAGCAAAGGAGTGCTCCTCATCGCCGCCAGCGGTAATGATGCGGTTCTCCACGGTGCGAAAGCAGCCGTCCAATATCCGGCCGCATATCCGACTGTACTCGGCGTGTCAGGGTCCGAAGGCTTACAACCTGTGCTGAAATCCACATCCGGTCCTGAAGTCGATTTGAGCGCTGCTTGGCGTGTGCAGACATTGGCTGTCGGCGGCGGCATCACCCAGATGGAAGGAACTTCTATGGGAGCGCCTCAGGTCGCAGCAGCTGCGGCGATGCTGAAGGCGGTACATCCCGACTGGGCGCCATCACGTCTGCGGGAAGCGTTAAGAATGACAGCCTTGAAGAAAAATCCGAAGGGCTGGAATTCAAACACCGGCTACGGTTTTTTGTCTGTGGACAAAGCAGTTGCGGCGGATGCGCGTGAGGATTGGCGTGAACCGAATAACTCCAAGGCTGAGGCAGCTCCATTTCCTGTGGGCAAAGAAGTGACCGCTGCATGGGGAAGTAAGAGCGATAACGATTGGTATTCCATTGAAATCCCTTATGACGGATATTATTCCGTTCTGGGAGATCAAGCGCAGCTGTCGTTGTATGACGAGAACGCGCTGGTGGAATCGGAGCAGGATGACTCACCTGGGGTAATCGGGAAGTGGCGCGTTGCAAAAGGCCTTTATTGGCTTAAAGCGGTGAAGCCGCGAAACAACTCGAATGGATCCCGGGATTATCACTTTACCTCGCACTTCGAGATGCGCCCCGACGCCAGCGAGCCGAATGACACTCCTGCGTCGGCGATGACCATTCCTTCTCGCAGCCAGCAATGGACGGGATCGTTTCATCAGGCTGGAGATGAGGATTGGGCGGTCATCAGTTTGCCGAAAGACGGAATGGTCAAAATTTCGGTAACTACTGACACCACACGCATAGACCCGGAGCTTCTGGTCCAGCCTGCGGGTGGCACCGCGACTGTTGCAGACGAACGGGGAGACGGGGACAGCGAACACCTGACTTTACAACAAGTGAAAGCCGGCAAATTTTATATCAAGGTCAGAAACGCTTCCTCACCAAGACCTGAACCTGTAATCGGGACGTATACAGTCTCTTTGGAATATATTACCCAATACGTAGATCCGAATGAACCTAATGAGGGACCGTTAACGGCCACCCCATTGTCGTCCGATAACGTTTATACTGGGCTTTTGCCTACGGGGAAGGACCAGGATTGGTTCCATCTGACCATTAATGGCAAACAGAAAGTAAAGCTGCAGCTAACCCGTTTGCCCGGCTCAGCGGGCACATCTCTTGTATTAAGGGATAGAAAGCTGCAAACCTTAAAAAAATGGAGTAAATCCCATGGCCGCACTTCGATTCAAGCCGAAGCGCTGCTGCCGCCGGGCACTTATTACTTAACACTAACGGCGGATCCCATTGCGGGGAATCGAAGTTATTTACTGGAAATGCGTACGGAGTCGGTTAACATGGCCTTTGCCGGTTTTTCCGCGCTTTGGACCGGCCTCGAACAGCGGTCTATTCAGAAATTACGGCACACAGATATATCACCACAATTGTGGGCATATGAATCGTTTTTGTCGGCAGGGGGTAAAAACGCCCTATTGTTCCTGAAAGCAACAGATGTTACGATGTGGTCCTATGCGTTACAATGGCTTTCCCAAATTCCTGGCAATGACCGAACACCATCAACCGTCACAACATTGAACTTGCGCGGGAGGAATGCTTGAAGATGGATGGATCAGTGCTCGCGTTGGCCGGCTGGGAAGGATTACTTGCCATAATCGTGACGCTTGGCTGTATCGCCTTTTCTTGGGTAATACTTCAAGAGCTCAATTTCGATAAACTCGTCCGGAATCCCCGAAGTGCACGTGCCCGATTGCTGCAATTGCTGACGGCAATTGCCCTGGGACACCTGGTCGCCCGGTTCGTCTTGGACTATTGGACATGGACTCGTGCGATCAATTGGCTGTTCCGTTCCGGATAACGGCCGGCCGCATAAGGGTGTGTCGGAATGAAAACAATGGGTAATAAGTGTGCAACGGGATGGGACAGGGAAATAACGAAAGAAAAATGTCGAGAAACGATCGAAAAACGCCAAAAGTTGCCGCTTGTGCCAAAGTTGGGCTCGGTGGTATTATGAAATTTGGGTTTTTCAGGGTAAGGCGATCGCCTGCAGCCCGGAAAAAATCTATTATTCGCGGAGGGAACCACCCATGAGCAAAATCATCGTCCGCGGCGGACGTACCCTGAAGGGAACAGTTCGCGTACACGGCGCCAAAAATTCAGTCCTCCCGATCCTGGCGGCTGCACTGTTAGCAGAAGAAGGATCCAGCGTCATTCATGACGTTCCCGCCCTTGACGATGTAAAGAACATCCTGCAAGTGCTGGCGGCTTTGGGGGTTCACGCACAGCAAAGTGACGGAAGTGTCCGTCTGCAAGCTGAATCGCTGACTTCACATGAAGCACCTTACGAGTTAGTAAGAAAAATGCGTGCATCGTTCTTGGTTATGGGACCACTGTTGGCACGACTGGGTAAAGTGAAAATTTCGCTTCCCGGGGGTTGTGCGATCGGAACGCGTCCCATCGATCAACATCTGAAGGGTTTCGAAGCAATGGGAGCAGAGATCGGCTTCGGCCAAGGCGCCATTGAAGCCACTGTTAACGGGAAATTGCGCGGAGCCAGAATTTACTTAGACGTTGCCAGCGTTGGAGCCACAGAGAATATCATGATGGCTGCTGCAACGGCAGACGGCACAACGACCATCGAAAATGCCGCCAAAGAACCGGAAATCGTCGACCTGGCGAACTATCTCAATGCCATGGGCGCCATAGTCCGCGGTGCGGGTACAGGTGTCATTCGCATTGAGGGTGTTGAGCGTTTGCATGGCGTGGAGCATCATGTCATTCCCGACCGCGTCGAAGCGGGCACTTATATGATCGCAGCTGCCATTACCGGCGGAGATGTATATGTTGAAGGCGCTATTCGCGACCATCTCGGTCCTGTCGTTGCAAAGCTCGAGGAAATGGGTGCAGTCATCGACTGCGACGAGAACGGCATTCGTGTCAGAGCGAGCCATCCTCTTCGTGCCGTTGACGTCAAGACATTGCCGTACCCCGGATTCCCGACCGATATGCAGGCTCAGATGATGACACTGCTCTTGGTCGCGGATGGAACAAGCATTGTTACTGAGACCGTTTTTGAAAATCGTTTCATGCATGTCGATGAATTGATAAAAATGGGTGCCGAGATCAAGGTGGATGGCCGCACAGCAATTGTGACCGGTAATGCCAAGATCTCCGGTGCCAGCGTATGCGCAACTGATCTGCGTGCAGGCGCCGCACTCATCTGTGCAGCCCTTGCAGCTGAGGGAAGCACGGAAGTAACCGGACTTCACCATATCGAACGCGGCTATGTGGATATTGTCAGCAAATTGGCCGTACTCGGAGCCGACATATTGCGTGCGCCTTCTCCGGAAGAGCTTTTGGAAGAGGCCGAGCAAGCACAACTGCAACCTGCGAATCTGCTTCAGCATCTGGAACAACAGCAGCAGCAACCACAGCGCCCAGCCGCAAAAGCGGATGTCGGTGTGCTGAACGTTCAAGCCACACTGGCATAAGCTGCTTTTTTCCCGAAATTCACCGCACTCATCGCATACTTATACAAGTCCCTCAAGCCTTCGCGGGTTTGAGGGATTTTTCATTTTTCGGATTGGTGCCGGCGCTGCATTACTCCCTTTCAAGTCCTTATGGGCACTATCCCCGTCACTCAGGTGATACTCAAATCGATATAGAGATTGCTCAGGAACCGGATCAGCAAAATTGTAACTTCATTAAAATGATACCGTTTACATATTAGACTCGTCATTCATCCAAAATGTTGCGCAAACGAATATTGAAAAAATCTTAACTTGCTGCTGCTCTTACGCGGAAAAAGGACAAGGGTCTGGACTTTCTCCTTGCTGTTTTGTCACGGATCAACACAGGATAGGTCAAAGTAGGGGTACTAGCAGAAAGTTCTAATAGTTTAGTAAGAATCGGCTGTCGACGCAGCTGCATGTTCATTCCAAAGCAGTACTGATCCAAATAAGCTTGCAGATGTTTTCCGCCGATCCCATGAAATGTAAAGTTCAGCCAACAGTTAAGCTTCTTGCACATCTGAAACAAAGGTTGAAATTTATTAGCACGGAATTTGCGTGTTTCAACGATCACTTCATAGGCATCAGGAGCCACATGTTCTTTAATAAATTGTCGTTTTCCGAAGCTGACGATGTAGCCTTCATTAAGATGATCCTGGGGCACTTGCTTGATTTTGACTTGAGCCAATTCCCCAGTCTCCTCGATGGAGGCGGCCATAAGAAGAATGTGTTCTTGCGGATGTAGATAGACGGTGGGGTTATATGGTCCGCCATATTGCCCCCAATTGATTCGAACCAGGCCGGTGAGCAATTCACTTTTGTCAGCTTCTCTCATGGCATGGCGGATTTTATGACAGATGAGCCAGGCTGTTTTGTAAGTTGTGTCGATAATGGAAGCTAACCGCAGCGCACTGATACCGCCAGGCTGAGCGTGGAGATACAGAGCTTGAAACCACAATCTCAACGGGGTACGGCTACCCTCGAAAATCGTACCGGCAATATGCGATGTCTGGTGTCTGCATGAACTGCATTCATACAGCGGCAGCTTACGACTGCGGATGACGTATGCATGCTGATCGTCACACCGCGGGCAGCGGAATCCGTCCGGCCATCTCGCTTCATACAAAGCAGCCCTGCAAACATCCTCCTGCTCAAAGCGCTCACAAAACTCCTCAAAGCCCAGAGATTCCACCACTATTATTCCTCCAAAATAAGAACATGTGTTCTATATATAATTTACCAAAAAATCAATCGTCTAGCAATCAAAATTTTTTCGCAACTGGAAGTTTTATTTGCTTTTTCAGGGTTCCTTCAAGAAAGTGATAACGGTTAAAAGCAAAAAAACTGAAATGGTCCTGCACGAGCGGGATAGAGGCCAAAAGGAGTCAATTGAGAGAACGTCCTGCACGAGCGGGATAGTGGACATAAGGGATCCAACACACAAAGCCTCCTGCATGAAGGGGATAGTGGCCATAAGTGAAGTTGCAGGGACATCTGATGTGCACGAGCAAACTGTACAGGAGGAAGCACACTGTCTAGCATTGTTGTTCTACCTATCGGATTGCCTGCATATTTTGAAAGCATCGGCGAACGCAGACAAGCTGTGAATCTTAAATAGAGAGTCTGCGATAGATTGCTGAAAATAATGTTTGGCAGGTGAGCCATTCCCATGGATCGCAAGCAAAATGAAAAATGGCTGACCGGTACGAGTTCCAAAGCGACTTTGAATTTATGGCTGGCATTTTCCATGGGTGTCGCATTCGCGGTATTATCGTGGCTGCATCTCCATTCGGATAATGGGGCGCAGGCTGATTTAGTTTCGCAGGGTGTTTTTGAGGACAACGAAGGCTCGCAAGGTACGAAGAATATCGAAACAGTCGACAATGTAGCCGGCCCCCTGGATGCAGACGGTGCACCAACCTTGGGCGCTAAGGGTGCAGACGAAGCTGATTCTGAGCCGAGGATCAACATACGAGTATATTTAATGGAGGATAAAAGAGTAGAATCGGTGCAGCTCGAAACCTATGTCGCTGGAGTGGTGGCAGCCGAGATGCCGGTCGATTTTGAGCCGGCAGCTCTTGAAGCTCAGGCGCTGGCCGCAAGAACTTATATTGTTCGGAAACTTTGGCTGAATGACAAATCAGGTGTGCCGGTGCCGGGAGCGGATGTGACCGATACGCAAACTCATCAAGTATACCGATCGTCTTCCGAAATGAAACGGCTGGCAGCAATTGACCAAGCGGGATGGCGAAAGGTTCAAAAGGCGGTAAAGGATACCGCCGGACAAGTTATCTCTTATCGAGGCGAGCCGATTGAGGCGCTTTTCTTTTCTACCAGCAACGGATATACGGAAAATTCGGAAGAAGTATTTCCGGCTAAACTCCCGTACCTCAGATCGGTTGCAAGTCCTTGGGATAAAGAGGGCTCACCACGAGCGGCGGAAACGGTGGAGATGCCCTTGACCGATTTCTATCAAAAGCTCGGAGTGCGCTCCCTCTCGGCCGGCGCCGGTGTGATCCGTCAGCCAACGATCCGCATTGTCGAACGAACGGCAGGTCATCGAGTGAAACTACTTTCAGCCGGCGGAACAATTTTAACCGGCGAGCAGGTGCGTAATAAGCTGGGCCTGCGTTCGGCATCTTTCGAGTGGGTTGTTCGCAAGGACAAAGTGGTCATGACAGTCTTCGGAAGCGGACATGGTGTCGGCATGAGCCAGTGGGGGGCGCAAGGCATGGCACAAGCAGGTATGTCCGCCCGCCAAATCGTGCAACATTACTATACGGGCACCCTCATAGAGAAAGTTTCGAAGCTTCTGAATCGGTCCGGAAAACGTCTCTAAATATCTTTTCGCTACAAAAATTGTAATCTTTCAACTAAAACAGGTATAAAACCCCGTCACCTGGTAAGAATGGCTTACTGAGGTGATGATAATAATGAATGAAGGTAACAAAACTCCACGCAAGATCGAAGAGTCTACCAAGTCGGTTGCGGAATCGTCTTCCGCTGTCAAGCCTTCCGGATGGAAGAGGCTGCTTTCCAAGCGCTGGGTATTCCCTGCAGCTTACATGGCCGCGGCAGCAATTATCGTAACGATTCTCTGGCTGAATTCGGGAGCGGTAGAGAAAGATCCACAGCAAGCCGTTCCTGGACTCACAGATGTCGACAAGAGCGATACCGCCGGTCAATCAAGCGCTGACGCCCTGGAAGCTGCCGCCAACGGAGAAACACTCCAGTGGCCGGTAGCAAAGCTGGAAGACATGGACACCAAGATGGCTTTCTATGATGAAAAAGCATCGGAAGAAGAGCGCCAAGCCGCATTGGTAGAGTACAACCAGCAGTTCATCCCGCATATGGCCGTAGATTTGGCCCGTAAGGACGCCAAAGAATTCGAAGTCCTGGCTGCAATGAGCGGGAAGGTATCGGTGGCCGAGCAGAATACGGTCAACGGCTATGAGGTGCAAATCGAGCATCCGAACGGTTTGGTGACGATCTACCAAAGCTTGAAAGACTTGAAGGTTCAAGTCGGCGATGAAGTGGAGCAAGGCGATCTGATCGCAACAGCAGGTGAAAGCGAGTTTGAACCGGCTGAAGGGATCCACGTACATTTCGAGGTTCACAACAACGGCAAGTCTGTTAATCCGGCTACCTTGATCAAAACAAAAGAGTAATTTGTCGCAAGCTACAAGAAGCAGGGCGCTTTTCCCGTACAAGATGCGGGACGAGCGCCCTCTTTCTTTTTGATATAAAAGACCTATTAAGTAACAACTCCTAATTGAAAGAAGCTTGGCCTAAGCGGCCATAAAAATGCCCCCATTGATGCCGGTAGTGGAGATTATTTTTGATTAGGGATAAGGTCATCACCATTAAATCGGCTGGGAAAGCAAGCAGAAAGGCAGACGGCGCAAGCTTCTCTGTCTTTTTGCGTGGGACTAAAGATGCATGGGATGAACGTTTGTACCCATAGTTCTCGTCGGAATCGGGACTTTCTAGGCTTGTCAGGCTTGGCTACAAAGAATAAGTGACCGCGCCCCTCATATAATGTACCAATCTATTTCAGCAGGGAGGCGGGAGCGTGCACGATTACATCAAGGAACGCACGATCAAGATCGGCCGTTGCATTGTGGAGACGCGCCATACGGTGCGAACGATAGCCAAAGAATTCGGTGTCTCCAAAAGCACGGTGCATAAAGATCTGACTGAGCGGCTGCCGGAAATCAACCCCGATTTGGCCGACCAGGTCAAGCACATTCTTGAGTACCATAAATCGATCCGGCACCTGAGGGGAGGAGAAGCGACCAAGATCAAATATAAGAAAACAACCATCAAAAAACGTGAAGTTTTGACAGCAGGGAAAGCATAATATCCATAATATTGTCGATAAAAAAGGAATTATTATACTTGTGGCGAATAATATACCCATCTAAGCTACATTTAAACATTGCAGCAGTCATTCCATAACGGTGAGGGATCATACACGTCATGTTCAACAAAGACATTGGCATCGATCTTGGTACGGCGAACGTATCCATACATGTTAAAGGCAAGGGAGTGGTCCTTGACGAACCGTCGGTTGTCGCCATCGAGAGCGAAACCAGAAAAGTATTGGCGGTAGGAGAAGAGGCCCGTCGAATGGTGGGCAGGACTCCGGGTAACATTGTGGCCATCCGACCACTGAGAGATGGTGTCATTGCAGATTTTGAAGTGACGGAGATGATGCTCAAGGCATTCATCCAACGTGTCGGGGGAAGCAGCTGGTACGGGCGTCCCCGCATTCTGATATGCGCACCGACGAACATTACGTCGATCGAGCAGAAAGCGATCCGTGAAGCGGCGGAGCGAAGCGGTGCCAAAGAAGTGTTCCTGGAAGAGGAACCGAAAGTTGCGGCAATCGGCGCCGGCATGGATATTTTCCAGCCGAGCGGGAATATGGTCATCGATATAGGCGGAGGCACGACGGATGTAGCCGTCCTTTCCATGGGCGACGTCGTAACCGCCTCTTCTCTTAAAGTCGCAGGGGACAAGTTCGATGAGGCGATAATGAGATACATAAAGAACAAATATAAGCTTCTGATCGGCGAACGCACCAGTGAAGATATCAAGATGAAGATCGGCACGGTATACATCGGCGGGCGGCGCGAGCAATTGGATATTCGCGGACGCGACATGGTGAGCGGACTTCCTCAAACGATAAACATCACTTCCGAAGAAGTTCGGGAAGCGTTATCGGATCCGATCAGCTCCATTATTGCGGCAGCCAAATCCGTGCTGGAACGGACGCCCCCGGAGCTGTCCGCGGATATCA
Source organism: Cohnella kolymensis (assembly GCF_000829465.1). Lineage (GTDB taxonomy): Bacteria > Bacillota > Bacilli > Paenibacillales > Paenibacillaceae > Cohnella > Cohnella kolymensis. The sequence continues at coordinate 111,723 of NZ_JXAL01000006.1, forward strand.
TCGACCGCGGCGTAATACTTACCGGAGGCGGCGCGCTTTTGGACGGCTTGGACGCGGTCTTGTCGGAGGAGCTTAAAGTTCCCGTCTTGATTGCCGAAAATCCCATTCACTGCGTAGTCAAAGGGACCGGAATCATGCTCGATCATCTCGACAAGATCACTCATAAATTAAGTTAGCGAAGGGCGAGGATCTCGCCAAGAATTAAGGAGGAATCTCCATGTTAAGAGGTTTATATACAGCAGCTTCGGGGATGCTTTCGCAGCAGCGGCGCCACGATACGGTCACGAACAACATCGCGAACCTCAACACTCCCGGCTTCAAGGAGATGAACGCGGTTAACCGCGCTTTTCCCGATATGCTGATTTCCGCATTAGGCGGCCCTGATCCTTCCGACGGCAAGCTGGGCAAGCTGAATCTCGGCGTATTCGCGGAAGAAAATTTAATGCGGATGGGCCAGGGCGACCTGCAGCAAACCGATCGCAGACAGGATATGGCGCTGATGTCGGATATCACAGTTGCCGGCATACAGTTCGACGCCTCCGGCAAATATGTGGATCCCGATACCGGGGAAGTGACATATAAACCGGAAGCTTTCTTTACCATACGGACACCTGAAGGTGAAAGGTATACCAGGGACGGCAGCTTCAAGACGCTCCCGGATGGCACGCTGGTGACGTCGGATGGCTTTGAGGTGGTCGACAAGAACGGCGGTTCCATCAAGATCGATGATATTGCTTGGGAGCAAGTGACAGTCACAGGCGACGGCAGGCTGGTGGATTCAACAACAGGGCAGGCGCTTGCAAATTCGCCTCAACTAAACATTGTCAGTGTTGAAAATCCCAATCTCCTGATCCGCAAAGGTGACGGCCGATATGAATATACAGGAGATCCCGCTGGTATACGTCAGCTGAACCTGGCCGATCCCACGGAGAGAGTTCAGGTCCGCCAAGGCTACCTCGAACGCTCCAATGTAGACTCCGCCCAGTCGGCGGTAGATATCATGTCGGCACTTAGGGCTTATGAAGCGAATCAGAAAGTGGTACAATTCTATGATCGCAGCTTGGATAAGGCCGTTAACGAAATCGGCCGCGTTTAACGGATGACGAAAGGAGGGACAGCTAAGTGAACAGCTCGATGATCAGCGCATCCGTATCGATGGGCGCGCTCCAGCAGAAGCTGGATCTGCTCGCTGATAATATTGCCAATGCCAACACCGTCGGTTATAAGCGCAAGACGGCGGTGTTTGAAGATATTCTGACTAACGTGAATTCTCACCTGAAGGATTTTGAACAGGATGGACGCCGCACACCTCTTGGTTTTACGAACGGGTGGGGCGCGAAGATCACGTCGATGCAGCTGGACTTATCCCAAGGCTCACTTCAAGAGACAGGCAGTATGACTGATGCGGCGATTGAAGGCAATGTGATGTTTGAGGTCAGGCCCGATGGGAAAATCGGCGGACCGCCTGCATATACGCGTCACGGGGCATTTCAGTTAATACCGCTTCAAGGGGGCGGCAGGGAACTGGTCACCAACACGGGACATCCTGTGGTGGCGGATAACAACGGAACGCCGGACTTTGTCACCGTCCCGGACGTTTACGATCTAAGCATTGCCGCAGACGGCACGCTCACGGCAACCGGCCCGGCGGGTTCCACCCCGCTTAACTTGGGAAAACTGAAGATGGCAGAAGTGGTCAGACCGGAACTGCTGCAATTGTCTGAGGACAATCTTTACGTGATTCCAAGTGATCTGCTTACCTCACAACCACCGGTGGTGAGAGATCCGGAAACGGAGTTTGCCATTCGGCAAGGCTATCTCGAGCAATCGAATGTAGACATGACGGCCGAGATGACGGATTTAATGATGGTGCAGCGCGCCTATCAATTGAGTGCACGTGCCCTTTCCTCGAGCAACGATATGATGGGTATGGCCAATAACTTACGCGGTTGAGGAGATTACGGAGCCATGACAGAAACCCCTCGTACGCCGGACAAGAGCGGGCGTTCTGCCGGGCGGATAATCGGTCGTATTTTGTGGGTAAGCTTTAAGCTTCTCATTATTCCTGTTCTTTGCATTGCGGCATTGCTGGTAGGCTTAGCGATAGGGTATGTGGTGCTGGGCGATCAGCCCATGTCGGGTGTGTTCGATATGAACACATGGAAGCATATGTATGATCTGGTGTTCGCGGACGGCGGCTAAAGCCCTGCAGAGGCTTGTGACAATAGAGAGATCGGACTCCCCGGAACGTTCCGGGGAGTTTTCATTTATAAAGGTCAGCGGTATAATGATGGAGAAGTTGAGAGAAATGAGGGAAAAATCCGGGGATGAACGTGCCCAACATGCTTACTGTGTCCCGATTTATTTTAATCCCCATCTTTTTGGCATTATACTTCAACGACTATCGCATCACGGCTCTTTTGGTCGTATTGCTTGCGGGATTGACGGACTTTCTTGACGGCTACATCGCCCGCCGGCGCGGGCAGATCACGATGACCGGCATCATGCTCGACCCGCTGGCGGACAAGCTGATGATGCTTTCCGTCGTAATCGCGCTGCTGCTCGGGCATATGCTGCCTTGGTCGGCTGTTGCGGTCATGGCGTTCAGAGAGGTCGGCATGATTGCCTTCTCGGCATTTTTTCATTTCCGCGGCTACAAAACCGTACCGGCCAACCTGTTGGGCAAAGCAACCACGGTCGTCTACTATCTGGCGGTTGTGCTCTTGTTTCTGGAACAGCCGGGCGGTGTGGCGGTGCTCTGGAGCGGCATTGCTTTATCCTTCATTGCGTCGGCTATATACCTTTCGAAATTTCGCAGATTAAACAGTCCCGATGCCTGACCAAAGAGCCTGCAGCCAGCCGTGACGGCTATGCGGCAAGCTCTTATATCGAACCTTTGCGACTGCAGTTTCGACAAAGGGATAATTGTATTATCGGCCGCTTCCAAGCGGCTTATGCGCTGATTAGAGGAGGATCCCCCAAATCATGTTGGACATTGTGCAAATTCAGGAAATCATCCCCCATCGGCCGCCGTTCCTGCTGGTAGATAAGATATTGGAAGTTGAACCCGGCAAACGCGCGGTGGGGCTTAAAAACGTGACGATGAACGAACCTTTTTTTGTCGGGCATTTTCCGGGTTATCCGGTCATGCCGGGCGTATTGATTGTCGAGGCGCTGGCGCAGGTCGGCTCCGTCGCTATGCTCGTGGTAGAAGAAAACCGCGGTAAATTAGGCTTTTTCGCCGGGATAGACGAGTTCCGTTTCCGCGGGCAAGTGAAGCCGGGCGACACCCTCACGCTAGAAGTAGAGATTACGCGGCTTAAAGGCCCCATCGGCAAAGGGCGCGCCGTTGCCCGGGTCGGGGACACTGTTGTCGCCGAAGGTGAGCTTATGTTTGCGTTATCCGACCCTTCCAAAGGGTAATAGGTCATTACACCTCAGGCAAGCAAGCCGGCAAATTTGAGTAACGCCTTTCCATCTACACGATATATTCAAGATTACAAGGAAAGAGGTCATAGGATATCGAGAAGGGATGAATGAGTATGGTGAAAACTCCGAACGAAGTTTATGAATCTTGGCTTAACGATCCCAATGTGGATGAAGTGACGAAAGAGGAGCTTCTCGCTATCAAAGGGGAAGAGGCAGAGATCGAGGATCGGTTTTATCGGGAGCTTGAGTTCGGAACGGGCGGTCTGCGCGGAGTGATGGGCGCCGGCACGAACCGGATGAACCGTTATGTGATCGGCAGAGCCACACAGGGTTTTGCGAATTATTTGCTGGGCCAGTCATCATCTCCATCTGTTGTCATCGCGCACGATTCGCGCAGCAATTCGGATGTTTTCGCGTTAGAAGCGGCGTGTGTGCTGGCTGCTAATGGAATCAAGACACATCTGTTCCGTTCCCTTCGTCCTACTCCTCAGTTGTCTTTTGCAGTTAAGGATCTGAAAGCAACGGGCGGCATCGTCATTACAGCGAGCCATAACCCTCCAGAATATAACGGCTATAAGGTTTACAACGCCGAGGGCGGCCAATTGGTTCCCCATGAAGCGGAGCAGGTCATCGCGAACATTCGCGAGGTGCAGTCGTTCGATGCGGTCAAGCGGCTCACACAATCTGAGGCTGAGCGGCAAGGTTTGCTGAACTGGCTCGGCGATGAAGACGATCAGCGCTACATCGATGCGGTTGTGGAGCAGACGGTTCAACCTGAGATACTGAAAGGCCAAGCAGGTAAAGACCTGTCGGTCGTATTCACGCCTCTTCACGGTGCGGGGAATATACCGATTCAACGTGTACTTGCACAAACAGGATTCACCAACGTTCATGTGGTGCCGGAACAGGAGCAGCCGAACGCGATGTTCCCGACGGTCAAGTCTCCGAATCCCGAAGAACATGAGGCGTTCACGCTGGCGATCGAGCTGGCGGATGAGGTCGGAGCCGATATCATCGTGGGCACCGACCCGGATTGCGACCGCATGGGTGCCGTCGTGAAGAACGATGAAGGCCGCTATGTGGTGCTGACCGGCAACCAGTCGGGGGCTTTGATGGTCAATTATTTGCTATCGAACAGGAAAGCCCAGGGCAAGCTACCAGAGAATGCCGCAGTAATCAAAACCATCGTGACGAGCGAGATGGGAGCGGATATCGCCGCATCATACGGCTGCGAAGTGTTCAACACTTTGACCGGCTTCAAGTATATCGGCGAAAAAATGTCCGAATTCCAAGCGACCGGCTCCCACACCTTCATGTTCGGGTACGAGGAAAGCTACGGCTACCTTACCGGAATGTACGCGCGCGATAAGGATGCGGTTGTCGCCGCTTTGCTCATTTGCGAAGCCGCCGCTTATTACAAGTCTCAAGGTAAAACGCTGTACCAGGTACTGTTGGAGCTCTACGAGAAGTATGGGACGTATTTGGAAAAGCTGGAATCGCGCACGCTCAAGGGCAAGAACGGCGTGGAACAGATCGCGGCTATTATGGAAGATTGGCGTTCCAACCCGCCGGGAGAGATTGCGGGAAAACCGGTAGAGCGCATGCTCGACTATGCCGGCGGACTGGATGGTCTCCCTTCCGAGAATGTGCTGAAGTTCATTCTAGGCGACGGATCGTGGTTCTGCCTCCGGCCTTCGGGTACGGAGCCGAAAATTAAAGTATATTTTGCGGTGCGGGGCACGGGACTGGATGAAGCGGAGGCCGCGCTGAAACGCTTGATTTCAGCGGTCATGGCACGAGTCGACTCGCTCTCATAAACAGAAAAGCGGCGGCGGTCGTTGGACCGCCGCTCCTTTTGCGCAAAGCCCGCGAAATTTGACGAAAAGAATTGAAGGAGTGACAGTTGTGCCGGAGTGGCTGAATAAATGGAATACGCGATTGGCGCGGTGGCTTTGGTGGGTCGTGCTGGTCGGTATCGTGGCATCTTTGCCGGTAATGTATGCAAGAGTCCAGACGGAATCCTCGGCGAATCAAGTTGCGATCGCAATGGATTACCGCGATCTGCTGCAGGTAGGAGCATCCCAGACGAATCCGCAAGCTTTCGTGCAAGAGCAGCTGAAGCGTCTTAAGGATGCGGGTGTTAACAGCATGATCGTGTTCGAGGGCACGCTGGAGGAGCTGGCCTGGGCAGGTGAAGTTGCCGTCTATAACGCCTCGCAAGCGGCTCTGCTGGAGCAGCGGGTCGCAGATCCCGGGGACAACCGCACTTATGTCCTTTTTACGAATCCCGAACATGAGAAACAATTGCGTCCCGTCATCGACTGGGCGTTCCGCAACCATGGCGCTGATGTTACGGACTGGTCTTTCAAAGGCCGCTCCGGCGTCATACTCGGACTCGGCTACGATGATGCGATGATCCGCCCGATGCAGCCTAATCCTGCAGCCATGCAGGAGCTGAAGGAGCAAGGGTTCCTCATCATACCGCGGCTATCGGATCGGTTCGATCCTTTGGACACAGTTGAACTGGACAAATGGCTGCGGTCGTTCCAGGAGCTCGGAGTGAAACAAATCGTGTTCGACGGCGAGGCCGTCACCGGTTTTGAAGAAGGGCCGCAAGGTGTGGCCGCTTTCGCCCAACTGCTGAACAAGCACAATATCGGAATCGGTATTTTTGAAAATTTGAAGGTCCCGCAGAAGGGCATCGACAGGCTGGCAAATCTGCTGGACTATAATGCCGTTCGCGCTCATCCGGTCGGAGACGCGGAAATCATGACGATCCGCAAGGAACAGCTGGCGGACCGGCTTGTTCTCGCGGTGAAAGACCGCAACATCCGTATTCTGTATTTGAATGCCATGACGGTTCGCGATGTCAGCAAAGGGCAGGTTGTGCATCCGCTCGATACGATTGTTTACGTTTTGCAAGGTGAGGGAGATACGAGAGGCGTAACTGCCGAGCTTGCTGATTTCGGCTTCACGCCGGGTGCGCCGCAAGCGTTCCAGCCTCACCATGCTCCTTATGAGCTGTTATTGCGCGGCTTGACGGCACTTGGAGCAATTGCGCTTATCGCACTCGCTTTCGGATTGTTCGTACCGTCACTGCTGGCGCCTGCTTTTGTGCTGGGTGCAATCGGCGGAGCGGGACTGTATGTGCTGAACTCGACACTGATGATTCAAATGCTTGCATTGCTGGCAGCGATAGCCGCTCCTACGGCATCCGTCGTGCTGCTCATCAAGCGGCTCAGGGAGCTCCGCGAAGGCGCGGGGGATCAGCCGATCTCCGCCTCCAAACGGTTGGGCGGCGCGGTCATTCTGTTCATCCGGACAACCGTGCTCTCTCTTGCGGCCATCCCTTTGGTGGTGGCGCTGCTGAATCACATTTCGTACAGCCTTGTTTTGCAGCAATTCCGCGGTGTCAGCTTGCTTCATGCTGCTCCGATCGGGCTCGTTGCTTTATACGTTTTCTTGTACGGCTCGGGCAATACCGTGGTCGGCAATGCGCGGCGCATTCTGGCGATGCCGCTTACGGTGTTGTGGATTGTGGCACTCGGCGTGCTAGGCGCGGCTGGTATGTACTATATGACAAGAACCGGCAACGCCGGCTCGGTATCCGGACTGGAGCTCAAGTTCCGCGCTCTGCTGGAAAATACTTTCGGCGTGCGTCCCCGTACCAAAGAAGCGTTCCTCGGTCATCCGTTATTTTTGGCGGGTATATTCCTGGCGCTTCGGTATCGCTGGGCCATGGTTCTGCTTATTGCCGGAACGATCGCGCAGCTGTCCATGGTGGATACGTTCGCGCATATTCATACGCCGCTCGTGCTTTCGATCATCCGGGTTCTGCTCGGTCTCGGTATCGGCGCGTTGATCGGCCTTGGTATTATTGCCGTTTGGCAAATCGGTGAAGGAGTCCGCAATCGATGGGTGAGAAGACAGGTTTAAACAATGCCGCCGGGAGTGAAAATAAAGCTCGCCGGCTGGTAATTTCCGGCTACTATGGTTTTCGCAACAGCGGGGATGAGGCGGTACTCAAAAGTATTCTCACCGCGTTAGAGGAGTCTGCTTTACAAACCGGCGTAACGGTGGAGCCTGTCGTTCTCTCCGCAGATCCGGAGTGGACGGCGCGGCAGTACGGCGTTGAGGCTGTGCACCGCATGAAACTGGCGGAAGTACGGCAGGCGCTTAGCAGCAGTGACGGCTTGATCAGCGGAGGCGGCAGTCTTCTGCAGGATGCGACAGGACTCGGCTCTATTCCTTATTATCTTGGCATTATGGAGATGGCCCGCTGGGCAGGGAAACCCACTTTTGTCTATGCCCAGGGCATAGGACCGGTGAACCGCAAGCTGTTCCAGCCGTTCATCAGCAGGGCATTTAGGCGCGCGGCGTATTTGTCCGTGCGCGACGATGAATCGGCGCAACTGCTGCGCCGATATGGTGTGGGTGCGGACCGGATCGACGTTGTGCCCGATCCGGTCATGGGCTTGCCGCTCGGCGGCGCGGCGGATGTGGCGCCGCCGGCGGCTGGGGAGGACACGCCGCCCGTGGTGGGCGTGTCCGTCAGGTTCTGGCGCAGCGACCGCGCGGACTTGGACCGCACGGCGGCAGCGCTTGAAGCGCTGGCCGGACGGCATCGCGTCCGGCTGCGCTTCCTGCCGTTCCATCAAGGCAGCGACGAGGATGCGTCGCGCTATGTGATGGAACGGCTGGGTGCGGCAGCGGGCCTAGCGGAGCTGGCCCCGTCGCACGAGGACCCGCAGCTGATGCTGCGGGAAGTGAGCCGATGCGCGCTGCTCATCGGCATGCGGCTGCATTCGCTTATCTATGCAGCCAACCGCAGGGTCCCGCTTCTCGGCATCTCGTACGATCCCAAGATCGACCAGTTCCTGCACCGGCTCGGGCAGCGCCCCGCCGGCACGACTGAGTCTATCGATCCACACTTTTTCGCCGAGGACGCGGTGCATCTCCTGAATCATCCGGACCAGTGGCATGAGTCGACGGATTCAGCCATTACCAGGCTCAAGCAAGAAGCAATAAGGCCTGCGCAACAAATTATCCAGTCAATTCGTATTTAACAATATAAGCTTGGAGGGTGTGACTTTTGGTGAACCCCAATCCGCGGCCGTATCCGACGGTGTCCTTGTACGGCGTGCCTTTTTCCCGGATGGATATGAAGGAAACTGTAGCTTATCTAACCGAAGCGATCGAATCCCGCCGCCCGCATCGTGTCGTCACGGGCAATCCCATCATGCTGATGGCCGGCTTGGAGAATCCCGCTTTTCATCGGGCTCTTGCGACCGCCGACCTAGTCGTGCCTGACGGTTCAGGCGTCGTATGGGCAGCCCGCAAAGTGGGCCAGCCGGTCAAGGAGCGCGTCGCAGGCTTTGATCTCCTTCATGAATTACTGAAAGAAGGAGAAAAACGGAGCTGGAGCGTGTATTTGCTGGGCGCTTCCGCGGAAATCATCGACACCGCACATGCCAAATTGGCCGAAAAGTACCCCGGCGTGCGTTTCGTCGGGCATCGTGACGGTTACTTCTCTGATAGGGAAGACGGCGCGGTGGTGTCCGCCGTCCGCGCGGCCAACCCCGATCTGCTCTTCGTGGCCCGTGCCATGAACAATCAAGAACCGTGGATCGCGAAGTACCAAGAAGTGTTGGGCGTTCCTGTTATGATGGGAGTAGGGGGCAGCTTTGACGTCATTTCAGGCAAGCTCAAGCGGGCACCGGCACTTTTTCGCAAATTGGGTATCGAGTGGTTCTACCGGCTGCTTCAGGAACCCTCGCGCTTCGGAAGGATGTTGGTTCTGCCCCGATTTGCCATGAAAGTGCTCAAAGACGGAGAGAAAGTACTGAAACCAACCAATCCTTGATGAAAATTTAATGTGAGTCATGAAAATCACCAAAAACGGCCGAATACGACATAATTAATACCTTGTTGTATTCGGCGTGCACGGAGTATAATTCATTCCGTCATACAAAAAGGGGAGTTGTGAAGTGGCTACTGGCTGGATGCTTGGAATAGGATTGTCGGGATTCATAGCGGCAATAGCGCTTGCGCTTATTTTGACGCCGTTAGTGAAGAAGATGGCCGTCCGATTCGGTGTCGTTGACGTGCCAAACCAACGCAAAGTTCATACCCGGATCATGCCTCGCCTCGGCGGAGTGGCAATTTACGCTTCATTCACAATCGGACTCTTATTGATCTTGCCATGGCTGCCGGACGGCATGCTTAGCGCGTATGATCGCAATCTGATAAGCGCACTTCTTACCGGAGGAACGCTGATCGTATTGCTTGGTGCTCTGGACGACAAGTTCGACTTGCCCGCCAAGCTGAAATTACTCGTGCAAATTGCCGCGGCGTGTATCGTCGTGTTCGGCTTTGATGTGAAGATCAATCTGCTCAATATCCCTTTCGGTTCCGCTATGCAGCCGTTGGGTGAATGGCTCAGTATTCCTCTGACGATTTTCTGGATCGTCGGTGTAACCAACGCAATTAACTTGATAGACGGTCTGGATGGATTGGCCGCCGGGGTTTCCGGCATCGCCATCGGAACCATTCTCGTAATGGCTATTCTGATGGGCAACGAGACGGTTATCTTCCTATCTGCGATTCTGCTAGGAAGTATTCTCGGGTTCCTGTTCTTCAACTTTCATCCTGCGAAAATATTTATGGGAGACTCGGGCTCCTTATTCCTCGGATTCGCCTTGGCGATGTTGTCCATGCTGGGGTTCAAACAGATTACTGTGGTCTCACTCGTCACTCCGCTGCTGATCATCGGCGTTCCGTTGTCCGACACTTTTTTCGCCATCGTGCGTCGTTGGATTCACAAGAAACCGATCTTCGCACCGGACAAGGGTCATCTGCACCACTGCCTGCAGCAGCTAGGCTTCAGCCACCGCAAGACCGTGCTTATTATTTACGGCATCGCCGCTTTCTTCGGCACTTGTGCCGTAATCCAGTCCACGCTTACGAATTCGGGCTGGGGCAACTGGATTACTTTCATCGTAATCGCCGCACTCGTATTCCTGCTCCAAATCGGCGCTGAGCTCATCGGCATCGTGGATCAAACACGCCGTCCGGTGCTGGACTTCCTAGCAAGAATGCGGATGAAAACCGAGACTCAAACTCGCAGTAAATAGTATTCAGCCATTATATTAATCTTATAACGATCCCCATTTCTCCTTTTGAGAGAAATGGGGATTTTTTGCTATGTACGCTCAAATAGGACTTGCGGCATCTAAAAAGCATCTTTCATTTTGCCGATAGATTAATCACGTGTGTATTTAACATAGTAAGTCACTGATGTACGACAAAGGAGAGATTCTCAGATGCGTCATATGAAACGGCCGCTGGTGTGGCTCATGCTGGTTGCATTGATCGGCACCCTGATTCCCGCAGGATTTACACCCAAGGCCAATGCGGCAGGCAATCCGGCAACCTACTTCATCCCCGACAGTTCGGGCATTCGTAATACTGCGAAATTAGTTCTTGATAATAAAACGTCACCTGACTATTTGACTCGCACTACGGCTTATACAACGAACAATGGAACTCTAACCATTAACGGTACATACTCCTATGTTTCCAAAGACAGCATGGCTGTTAAGATCGAGCAGCTTAATCTGCAGTCAGATGGCAGTTGGACACCCGACAGTACTCACTTTACCACTGGAACGGTAGTGGAAGAGCCGGGTTCCATGAACCGCTTTTCGGCCAGCGGCCTTACTCTGTTCAGTGGGATGAATAGAATTACCTTCTCAGGCAAGCAGGGCAGCATCAATCGTTCTGATGTTTTCTATGTGCTCTACGACCAAGTTCCATATGTGCAGAGCATGCAAGTTACTAGCGCCTCCGGTACGATTAACCTAAATGAGGGCACGCAGGCTGTAGTGCCTTCCCAAGACATAACGCTTCAAGGTGTTGCAAAAAATGCGAACAAAGTAACCGTTGGTGTGAACGGCGGTTCACAAATCATAGCTTCCGTGCTGGAAGATGGAACGTTTTTCTCGCCTTCATTAAAATTACTCGCGGGTCTCAACACCCTGACAATCACCATAACCAACGGAACGAATACAGCCAATATTTCACGTCAGTTGTATTATTTCGATCCGAATAACCCGTATACCGACGTTCAATTGGTGCAGACAGGCGGTGGTACTCATCAGCTGGTGAATGCCATTCCACAACTGACGAATTCAACAGCAACTCCTGAAGGCAAATTAACCGTCCAAATGCTTGTCCCCAGCGACGAATTATCACCTGATTTTGGCGATAATGCTAGTTATACTTTAAACGGGGGCGCTAGTACAGTTATTCCTGCTGCAAGTGTGACATCAGAGACGATTATTCCGGGCAGCGACGGAGTCACACCCAAGTACCGACTTGTTACTTTTACAACACCAAATACTTTTCAGTTTAAAAGTGTCTCTGGAGTTTACGATAAAACTCAAAGTGTAAGTTTGACGGTGAGTTATACAGATAATACCAAAACCTTTACCTCAACCTTTAACGGAAAATTCATGTACTTGCCGGGCGACACGGTAATCACAAAAATGCATTACCTGCCTGGCTATGATGGCACTTCCAGTGTGGGTACAGCGTTGAAAGAGCCTCTTAACGGCGCAGAGGTAAGCAGCTCTATTTTTTATATATTGGTAGAGGCAGACCAATCTATCGGCACTACAACTAATTTATCCGCGGTTTATTTGCCATTAGCCAGTTCCGTAATCGATTTAACTGATGTGACTCCAGCTGGCACACCTGCTAATCAAAAGGTTTACAAGGTCAAAGATTTCGCTAACGGACAACAGAAGGTACAGTTCAAGCTGGGAACCTCGTCTTCCACGTACAATGCGGACATTACGTTTGTATCCAAAAGCTACATTTATGTCGAAAACTTATATGATGGTCAAACTTATTCATTTGATTCCAACGTTACGAACACAATCACAATTACAGGTCAGTACATCGGATTCCAGAACATTGCGACTGGATCTGCGCAATATTTCATTAACGGAATCGCAGTGACCACACCGGCATTAAGTGTAACAACGAGCACTCCGACTTTTAATTTGCCTTTAACCGTTGGCGGCACCAGCCCGCTCGTATTCGGGGAGAACCGTATCGTTTTCAAAGGCATTAATCAGAACGGAACGGGGAACTCACAGGAAATAATCAAAGAAATACGGATTTATATTATCGATACCAATGTGTCGACAATTACGCGTTTCCATCCTACACTTAGCGCGGCTACACGTGAACCTTTCGATTCGGCTATTCTGAGTCAGACAAACTATCCGACTTCTAAGATGGCCAAGATCTTTGCTCTTACACCGGAATTCTTGCCGAAGGACGGCAAATATATTACCAGCGAGACCCAGTATGATCTTGTTCTCCGTGGGGGCGGAGCATCGTTTATGAATTTGAAGCTGGGCTCACAGACGATGCACAGAATGAATCTCCCGACAACTGCAAATCTACCCACAACTGGAACCTTCGATTTTGACTTTAACGGCGACGGCGATGATGAGACATATACTTACGATTTCGCCGGAGATCAGACGGAATTCATCTTCCGTGTGCGTGAAATTTCGTTCGCGGCTCCCGGATCTCATATCTATAATCTAGAGTTGATCAACAGCACAGGTGCCGTATCCAACCAGAGTTTAGAGATTACACGCGAACTGTCGCCATACCGGATACTTTCGCCTCAACCGACCGTGGGCAATCAAATCGTGGTTAATAAGAACTTCGTACGTTTCGATATTGAAGCAGAAGGAGCGACGGAAGTTTTGATCGGCGGGAAGCCGGCTGTGAAACGGGCTGACTTGAACGATCGTTTCGTTTACGATTACGTTGGTCTTAAGCCCGATAAACTCACCGCCATTAAAATCCAGATCAAAACTGCGGGTAATACGCTGAATGACACCGTGAATGTATTCTACACCGCCTCTGTACAAGTAGATTCTCAGTATATGGAGAAATTAGGGCCGAAATATGCGATCTTCAACAAGAAGCTCCAGCTTACTTTTCCAAAAGGCACGGTGCTGAAATCCGCATACCCGAATTTGAACAGCAGGAGAACAAGCAAGCTTTATAACGACACCATGATTCTCTTCGGTATCGCCGATCCTGTAGACGGCATAGTCGAGAAAAGAAACGATTACGGCAATATCCTAGGTGTCGATAAAGATGCAAGAACATACCAGGGCTTAGATTCGATCCTGATTCCGGATTACCTGACCTTGCGATTCGGCAACAACAGCAACACATTCAACTTCACCCGGATTTCTGAAGTATTCTGGATTAGCGGCGGCGCGGGTGAATTCGGGGAACGAGGCCAAATTGGCTATAAGCCCGCAACAAACGGTTTGGCTCCATACTCCAATGAAGGCAATTTCACAGAATTTGCAGCTGAGCGGAAGGTTATCCCTTCGAACCGCGGTAAATTAACTCTAACCTATGACTCCAATGTAGTCGAAGAGGTCGGACATACGGTAACTGTCTTCCGCTACACAGACAAAGGGGTCTGGGAGAACATCGGCGGAGAGGTGAACACGAAGAGCCGTACCATCACCGTTCCTTTTGATGATTTTGGTTACTACATGGTTGTTAAACTCAGAAAAAGCTTCAACGATGTAACGAATCACGGGTGGGCTCGGAATATCTTGAACGGCCTCTATTCCAAAGGAATCATGAAAAGTATCCGCGGAGATGAATTCGGGGCAAATGATTTGACCACACGTGGAGAATTTGCAACGCTGCTTGTTAAATCCCTGAACATCCCGATCAATTCAGAAGGCGTGCAGACGTTCTTCGATATTTCTCCAGGAACCGCATCGGATACATGGGACTATGAACACATTGAAACCGCTGCGCGAGCCGGTATCGTAACCGGACTGAGTGAAGGATTCTTCGGGGCAGATATGCGCTTGTCTCGACAAGAAGCGGCGGTTATGATCGCACGGGCACTGGAGTTAAAGATTGCAGTGAACGACAGCAAGCTCGAGGCCAGCCTGGCGAAGACATTTGCGGACTCCGGCAGCATACACTATTACGCGCGTCCATCGGTCGATGCGGTTAATAAAGCGAAGATCATGACTGGATCTGCAGCTACAGCAACAGGCCAGAACAAAGCAGTGCTGAACTTCAATCCTAGAGGAAACATGACCCGTGCCGAAGCCGGTAAAATCGCAGTCGCACTGCTGCAAAAGAAAACAAAAATATTTCCGAAAAATCTAAGCTAAGTAGGATAATTTGGTTAATAATTAGGGGGCTGACCAATCAGCTCCCTAATTGTTCGGTTCTTGGCTTTAATGGTAAAAGTTGATGAATGACGAACGACATTGTCCGAGCTATACTAGAGAAGCTTTAGACCTTACATAGTTTCAAATGGTCTAGAAATGGGTATTAGCTCGAAAAAAAGTAAGAATTTTTAATCAATCCGCAACTTTTTTCATTGTGGTGCGTTTAACATGATGAGTCTTGTGAGAGGGACCGGAGCACTAATCTTCTATTCGCTCTGTTAAAATCTCTTTACGCTGGATTACCACCTCATGTATAATGGGGAAAGTGGCAGATTTTTCCCTGCCAATTTTGTGCTCTATTTCGATTTTCTTCCCTAGTTTACGAGTTTCTGCGACATGATCTACCAACGATAGGCATGCCAGCAGACATACATTATAGACAATGCTCTACTCAAGGAAGGGGGTGAAACACCTATGAGAGATTCGAGCTACAATTCTTCTACACAAACAAAACAGATAGTTTCTCGAGGAGGAGAAATAAAGGTTATGAAAAAAAGTTTATCCCTTTTGCTCGTGATGGCCTTGGTATTCGGAATGTTCGCATCCATGGCATCCGCAGCTGATTTGTCTGCTAAAGACAAATACGACGTACTCATTCAAAAAGGTATTCTGAAAGGTACGACTACTGGCGACGCTCAATTGGATGCCAAGTTGACTCGTGCACAATTCGCAACTATCGCTGCTGCTATGGCAGGTCTTACTCCTGCTACTGTCGGCGAAACATTCTCCGATGTTAAGAAAAACCAATGGTGGTACGGTGCAATCGAAGCTGCTGCTAAAGCAGGTTTGGTTAACGGTACCGGCGGCGGTAAATTCTCGCCACGCGCAAACGTAACGGTTGAGTCCGTTATCAAAGTTGCAGTTATTCTTGCTGGTAAGAAGCCAGTTGATGGCGCAAAAGTAACTGGTTCGTCCGCTTGGGCTGGTCCTTACATCCAAGCTGCTATTGACGAAGGTTTGATCTCCGCTCGCACTGATTACAAATCAGATGCTACACGCGGTCAAACAATCGACATCGCGTACAATGCTTATGAACTTCTTCAAGGCCCTAAAGTTACAGGTATTAAAGTTCTCGACGAGAAAAACGTTGAAGTAACTTTCTCTGATAACAAAGTGGAAAAAGTAACTCTTCCTACTGCTCTCGAAGCCAACAAGGAAACAGAAATCACTGTTACTCACGAGGGTAAAACTTACAAAGTCAAAGTGACTTATGTTTTCCAAGCTCTAAAAGTTGAGAGCGTAAATGCTGTCAATTTGAAAGAAGTTGAAGTCAAGTTCAACAAGGCTGTTGACATTGACACTGCAACATTCACAGTAACTCCTGTTGGTGGCTCTGTGATCGCTGACACTCCAGTATTGAGTGCAGATGAGAAAACAGTTAGTCTTGCATTAGCTTCTAACCTGGCACAAAACAGCTATGTTACCGTAGATTTCTCAGGTGTAAAGGCTGCAGACGGTACTCCATTCGCTCCGTTCTCTGTAACAGTTAAAGTGAATGATACTGTTGCGCCATCTGTAGCAGAGATTAAATCTCTGACTAAAGATGCTGAAACAAACGCATTTGAAGTTACTTTCAGCGAGTTTGCATACTTGGATACGGTAAAAGTTGGCGATGTTATCGTTGCTCCATTTTCTTTAGATAACAAGACTTATACTTTCACTTTGCCTTCATCGGCAACTAAGTTTGAAGCTGGAAAAACTTACGAAGCGGTTATTAACGGCTTGCGTGATCTGGCTGGAAACTATGCAACTCAACCACTTAAGGCTTCCTTTACAGTTGTTCGCGACCAGATAAAACCGGTATACACTCTTGTACCTGTAAACCCAACGCAATTTGATATTGTGTTCAACGAAGAAATGCAAAACACAGTTCCTGTTGATGCAGTTGTTGTTAAAAACGCTGTAACCGACGCTACTCTGTTCCAAAGCGGCTTGCCTGTTCGTCAATCCGATAAGAAATCTTTCCGCGTTACACTGATGGGTGCTCCTATTGCTCCTGACAAAACATCTGTAGAACTTAAAGTTTCTGTGAAAGGGTTCAATGATGTCGCAGGCAATACTGTGGAAGCTAAAACTTCCAATGTAACACTGCTTAAGGAATCCGTTAAACCAGAAATGACAACAGTTCGTTTGATGCCATCTACTAATAACAGACTTGAGGTTACTTTCTCTGAGCCTGTATCTGGCATCGCAACTACAGATTTTGCTCTGACTGATAGTGATAACACTGTAATTGCAATTACTTCTGTTGAAAACTCTGCTGGTACAGCTGTTAGTGCTACAGATGCTAGCAACAGGGTATACCTTGATACTGCAGCTTTGACTTACAATGGTACGTTTAAATTAGCAAACATTGTTGATAGTGTTACTGATACCTCTGGCAACAAAAACATTGCTAAAGTTATCTCGTTCACTTACAACGATGTGGTCGCTCCACAAGTCACTGCAGCAATTGTTGCTGACAAAAACGTTGATGGAACTCTTGATTTGACTTCTGCTACTCAAGCGGTCGCAGTTAAATTCAACCAAACAGATGTTGTAAATGGTATTAGTGTTGCGACTGGTAACTTCAAAGATGGTGCAGCAAACAACCCTGCTAACTACACACTGAACGGCGCTGCATTGCCATCAGGCACTGTAGTTAAATTCATTGACAGCTTTGATGCTGACATGGATGGAACTGTTAGCGGAGGCGAAACTACTGACCGTGGTTATGAC
The DNA here is from genome assembly GCF_000829465.1 of Cohnella kolymensis. Taxonomy (GTDB): domain Bacteria; phylum Bacillota; class Bacilli; order Paenibacillales; family Paenibacillaceae; genus Cohnella; species Cohnella kolymensis. The sequence continues at coordinate 129,170 of NZ_JXAL01000006.1, forward strand.
CTCGTGCAGATCGACTTTAGTGCAGTTGCTGCTGATGCTAAAGCTACCGCTCTTAAAGAAGGTGGCAAAATTGTGGTAACGGCTTCTAACATCAAAACTGTTGCAGGTTCCACAATTCCTTTTGCAAGTGCCGAACTTAATGTAGTTGACGTTACTGCTCCTACAATCGCTGGTGCATATTTAACTGGTGATGCAAGTGACGCTTCATTGAAACTTACTGTTCAATTCTCTGAAGAAGTTACTTATGCTGCATTTGATAACACTAAATTGGTATTGGCAGGAAAACAAGCTGACGGTACAACGTCCGCTACTAACCTGTTATTGACAGCTCCAGCATATGATGGTGCTGACAAAACCAAGGTTGTATTCACAATCGCATCGACTGACCTTGATGTTACTAAACCGGTAACTCTGACTGCGACAAGCGTTAGCAACATTAAAGATGTTGCGACTACTCCAAATGATTTGGGAGCAGCTGGTCCAATTAGCGTTGTGATCTACGCTACGAACTAATTAAAAGTGCTCGAAAAAGTTGTTTAAACACGAAAGCTCTGCAGAGATAATCTCTGCAGAGCTTTTTGTATACGCCCAGCATAGGCGTTATTTTTAGGGTGAGTGTCTCAAACGGGGGCTAGTGAGCGCGTACGTCCAAGGGCGAGGTGTCCGTCCCGACGAGGAATCAGAAGGATGCCGGAGTCAAATGTTCGGGCCAAATTACCCGATCCCATATGAATGCAGGGCTAGTCGGACGACTCTCCTAAACATGACAAAATAAAACCCGACGATAACTAATCATTAAACTTGGGTGGTCGTGAGTAGATAGATGAAGTTCTTATGTGAGAAGGGGTGCGGAGCCTGCGCAGTAACTTCGTCAGGCATTTATAAAGAAGAACGGAGCCGCAAAAAGGAAGGTCCGAACTAAACGGTGAGGAAAGCTATGCGTAAAACTTCGTATAAATTTATCTTCTTAACTGAAATAACTGGAAGTAATATTCAGCCATCTGAAACTTTTGATACCTTTATAACGTCTAATTATATAAATCTGAATGTTAGGGGAATAGTTAATGAGGAAGTTCGTTCAGGCTTCAGTGGCTGCTATAATGCTGATATCTAATGCTTCATTAGTTAATGCTTCTGAAACGAATAATTTACAAAAAAACAAAACTTGTGCAGCCTACAGTGAATCTTAATTATGTTTTTCCGCTTAAGAATAAAATTGCCCTATCCAAACAAAGCTTCGCACAAATAACTGACATTAACATGGATATATTAGAGGAACATAACATTCTTACATATACTATTCAGATCTACAATGGTGAAAGGACCCCGATAAATTTAATTGACTACTGGGTTAGCGTTAGGTCAAAATCTACCGGTGCAACTTATTCAAGTGTCATATCAACGGCTGATAAAACAAAGTCTAAAATATCATCTAAAACATCTCAAACCATTAGATTTTTCTCGAAATTAGATAAGAACGTGAAGTTAAGTGATATAAAATTTGAATTGGTGAAATGGGATTTCTCTTCTGTAGGATACATGAGAAAACTTGGTGAACTGTCAGTCACTAAAGCTTTCAATCCAGCCGTAAAAACGAATATGTATAAAACGGTCTTTCTATCAGACACACCCATCAAGTTAAATATAAGTGATTTTAGCTCTGCAAAAATGAGCTCAGAAGATCTTTTCAGTATATCTTTACAATTACAAAGCTTGGGAAAGAGAACCCTAACCAGTCCTAAATTGAAATTTTATTTGAAAAGTAACACAGGACTTACATATCCACTTAGTGCAGATTTAAGTCAAGATGTTTCTCTGCTGCCTTCACAAAAACGTGTAATCTCGCTGGGGACTAGTGTGCCTGATGTTAGTGGCATAACAAGTTGGATGTTACAAATAAATCAAGAGGATGAAACGGCGAAAGTTGAACTAGGTATTGCAACTTTTCAGCTTCCGACTTCAACTTCAAGCTTAAACACAATACCGGTTAATCAAGAAAAAATAATCAGCGTAAACAACAAAAAAGTCGGTGCGAGAGTCAAATTCGCAACGGCATTGGATAATGATAGCCAGGGAGTTAGTGTCATTGTAAGTTTAATCAATAGGGATACAAGTGCCATTCCTCTGCCGAAGTATGACTTCAAGTTGGTGACCAACGGCTACACATTTCCGTTAAGTTCACAGGATAAAGACAGTTCTATATCACTTAACCCAATGCAGGAAAAAACATTCAGTTTGAAAACAACAGTGCCTGCCACGATAGGAACACAAGATGCACAATTAATCATGCTTCAACAGCAAGACGCTTCTGCTGGTAGTGACACGGCGACAAATGCAGTCGGTTTTCCGGTTGGTATTTTTAAGTTAGGTAATTTAGTAGAAAATAATCCCGGCAAATCAATGTTTATGGACACTGCAAGTGGTACTTACCAAGTGACAATGGATTCAATTCAAAGATTGCCTTGGGCAGATACAGACGTACTGGCGATTCATTTTAAACTAAAAAATCCTAATTATACTCGTTCGGTCCCGGTTCCAAAATTACAAGGGTATATAACCATTGATGGAATAACAGCAGCAGATACCGACACTAAATATATTCAACCGGACAGCGTATATCTTATGGCACCTAACACTGAGATTGATGGCTACCTTGTAACAAAGATTCCTTACTACAGTGAATACTCTGTTTTACAAGCAGGGCTACAAGAAAAAGTAGGGGAAAGTATTACGGAAGTTGCACAATTCATGCAGGGGCATCATCAGATCGAGTTTCCCGCGGTATCCTTAAATGCAGAGTTCAAATCATCTACTAAGGGCAAACAAGCTATGTTTAGAGTTAGAAGTACTAAGAGTTATTCTGGATCAGGAACAACAATCTTTTATGCTGAAATGGAATTGAATAATTTAGAGGCTAGAAATACTAATTTACCGCAGATTGTGGGATTCTTTACTACCGGAAATGGTGACTATTATAAAGCTAGCGTTTCACAACAAGATATTCCGACAACAGCTAGAGGTAAAAGTTTGGTTTCCTTGTGGCTAAACTGCCAAATTACATCGATACCACAAAGCTTAAGTTGCTAGTTGGACAGGGAGTCACGGACAGCAAACTATCGTTGCCTAAGGAAGAATCTAATGCATATGTGAATGCAGCGCTTTTCGATTTACCGCGTGAAGGTGGGGTAGATATACTCCCTTATAGCATTGCAATTTTTAATGGACGTGGGACTCTTACCGGTAGCAGCTCAGTGCAAATGGATTTTTCGTATCGGCTAACAAGAGATTCATCACTGGAGACAGGAGCTTTTGATCATAAAGTGCTCTTGCAAATTGTCGATGATGCCACTGGTGTTAGCTTTGATAGAGAGATCGGCATTGATGAACTCAGCGAAGGCAGCCATACGATAAACTATTCTCTCAACGGTTCAATATTCAGTAATAAACTAGGTGGTTCTTTCAGATTGAATGTTTATGATTTATTTCAAGGACACAAACGGTTAATTAGCACACAAACGTACGGTTACGTACCGCCACCACTCTCTGTTGATTAAGGAAAGAAGACCGCCAAGGCGGTCTCAGCCTGTTGAAAAACTTCAACAGGCTATTTTTTTTATGTTTTTTTCTTTATCAATTCACCGCGTTAATTTGGTATAATATAGCTATATTTTAAAGGCGGTGTTATTATGCTGCGTTCTAATCCTAACGTGCAGAATCAATATGAGCTTGTATGCATCGAGGATCTTGTTTTACCCAACCATCCACTACGGAAAATACAAAAACATATCGATTTTTCCTTTATTCTAGACCTTGTCCATCCTTACTACTGTGAAGATAATGGTCGCCCTTCTGCGGATCCGATCATGCTTTTTAAGATGCTGTTTATTGGGTATCTGTTTGGGATTCGCTCCGAAAGGCAATTGGAATTAGAAGTCCATTCTAACAATGCCTATCGCTGGTTTCTTGGTCTTGGACTAACTGACAGTGTGCCGGATCATAGCACGCTTAGCTATTTCCGGCAGCGTCTTGGAGATGGCGACGTGTTTCAAGAAGTATTTGACCAAGTCGTCTTGCTGGCCATCAAACATCGTCTGGTCGCCGGTCGGGTTCTCATCACCGATTCCACTCATTTGAAAGCCAATGCCAATAAGCAAAAGTTTGTTAAAGAGGAAGTCACGAAGAGCACCAAAACCTACATAAATGAACTGGATGAAGCGGTTCGAGCAGATCGTGAGGCCAATGGAAAAAAGCCCTGAAGCCCCGGAAGGAGGTGGAAGAACCGAAAGAAACAAAGATCAGCACCACTGATCCTGAAAGTGGATATATGGTACGAGACGGTAAACCGGAGGGATTTTTCTACCTCGATCACAGGACAGTCGACCACAAGTACAACATTATTACCGATGTACACATCACTGCCGGCAACGTCCATGACTCTGTTCCCTATGTAGATCGGCTTGAGCATATCGTGCAGAAGTTCGGATTTGAAAACACACTGGAAGCTGTTGCGCTAGACGCCGGATATTTCACCTCGTACATATGTAAGAAGCTGCAGGACAAGAAGATTTATTCGGTCATTGGCGGCAGGGCATTCACGCCTGTAAGAGGCTTAATTGGAAAGTGGCGATTTAAATACGACGCTGAAAAGAATGTGTATATATGTCCTCAAAAGCATGAACTGAAATATAGCACCACTGACCATCAGGGATACAGGCAGTACAAGTCGGATCCAAATCACTGCGCGAATTGCCCATTGTTGCGAGAGTGTACCCGATCTAAGAACAAGCAAAAAGTAATAACCCGTCATGTATGGCATGTCAGCAAAGAGTGGGTCAAGCAAAGAAGCAGGTCAGGCAAATATCTTTACCGGTTGCGGTACCGGACAGTTGAGCGAAGTTTCGCGGATGCCAAAGAGCTCCACGGCCTTCACCTGAATGAACTTCATATATTACCGAGAAAAAAAAGAAGATTGCCTGTTACCCTGCCCGCTTAGCCAGGATATTGGCGATCTTCTTTATGTTCTGACATGTGGCGGTCATCAGTGCTTGCTGCCACACCTTTGTTCGACCGCGGAAACGGCAATAGCGGTCTTTTTTTTCTTTGCTGTCAATTCACTTGAAACTTTTAATAGTTAACTGCGTCAAATAATTTAGCATATATATGAGACAAGGAGTGAAGAGATTGGAATCGATCAAAAGGCGGCTATCTTGGATTGGTCTTATTTCATTGGTTATTGTAATAGCTACGGTTGGAGTTAACAATGTTGTGGAAGCAGATACGAATAGTCCCCCTGGGTCAACAGATGATCCTATTGTGACGAAAAGTTACGTTGATCGAAAAATTGCTGAAGCTACAGGGGTTGGCCCGGTAGGTGGTGGCGCTGGTGCCGGAGAATCCAGCAAACTTCAGGTTGTGACTGTTCCTCTTGGGAAAAAGATTGTTGTGCAAGACGGCGGTGAGCTGATCGTTCGATCGGGAAAAGCTGTGGCCTACAGCACAGATGCAAACGGTCTGTCGGACATGACAGATGGCCTAGACATCGCCCCAGGTAAGCCGGTCGGTACCAACCACCTGATTCTCTTCCCGCGAGGCGGGCGAGGGGTACAGGCAGATCCTAAACAAAAATTTGGATTAATTGTTTTGGTTCGTGGAAATTATCAAATTCAGTGACATACTTATGATGCTCAATTTACATGCCATAATACATCGCTAAACCGGGAGCAGAGGCTGTTTTTGCAGCCTGTACTGCCCTTCTTGTCTGTTGGCGCTTTTAGCATATTTTCCCCGGCCTTCCAAAATCTAATACGCCTTGACTGGGGTGTTCCCGCACATACTAGGATCATCACAATCAAGGAGGTCAGCACAACATGCCAAGAAGACGCAGGCAGCTTGTACCTGAGGCTCGGCCTATGCTGGATCTGATGAAGTATGAGATCGCTGCAGAGCTGGGTATGCCGATTGCACAGGCTGGTTTTGATGCTGAATTTGCGGGGGAGTTGGGTGGTAGCGGCGGCTCTGGAAGAAGTGGACCTTACATGGGTTTTCTGACGGCCAGAGAAACCGGAGCACTAGGTGGCGGAATCGTAAAAAGGTTGCTTGTTCAGGCGGAAGCAGAAACGGCACAAGTCCTTCGATAACCCGTACTGCCAAGGCGCTCGCGCGTTGACACCCCTCGACAATTTAGGTATCATTATTATTCGAAGGTCTGTCTAACAACCTTTTCCAGTTGGGAAAGGTTCATTTTTTTATGTGGAGGTTGAGGATCATGTCGATACAAGGACGGCATCTCTTCACGTCCGAATCGGTCACTGAAGGCCATCCGGACAAAATTTGCGATCAAATATCGGATGCGGTTCTGGACGCATTCTTAGAAGTGGATCCTTACGCGCGTGTTGCTTGCGAAGTATCAGTGGCTACAGGGCTTGTACTGGTGATTGGCGAAATCACAAGTAAAGCTGATTATGTGGACATTCCTGCTATTGTGCGGCGCACGGTTAAAGAAATTGGTTATACTCGCGCCAAGTATGGCTTCGATTACAGCACATCGGCGGTACTTACTTCTCTTAACGAACAATCTGCGGACATTGCTCAGGGCGTTAACGCAGCTCTGGAGAGCCGTGACGGTAAGGATATGAAGCAGGAGAACGAGGATATCGGCGCAGGCGACCAAGGGCTGATGTTCGGCTTTGCCAGCAACGAGACACCTGAATTCATGCCCTTGCCCATTGCTCTCGCTCACCGTTTATCCCGCCGTCTGTCCGAAGTGCGTAAAGACGGTACACTGGATTACTTACGCCCCGACGGCAAAACGCAAGTTACCGTTGAATACGAGAACGCTAAGCCGCTACGTGTTGACACCATCGTCATTTCCACGCAGCACTCGGAAGACATTACACTTGAGCAAATACAAAGAGACATCCGCGAGCATGTGATCGCCAAGGTCGTACCTGAACAATTGATCGATGCCGAAACGAAATTCTTCATTAACCCGACCGGACGCTTCGTTATCGGGGGCCCACAAGGTGATGCAGGTTTGACGGGCCGCAAAATTATCGTTGATACTTACGGCGGTTACGCGCGTCATGGAGGCGGTGCATTCTCCGGTAAGGATCCGACCAAGGTAGATCGTTCTGCAGCTTACGCAGCTCGTTACGTAGCTAAGAACATCGTTGCTGCCGGCCTGGCCGACAAATGCGAAATTCAACTCGCCTATGCGATCGGTGTTGCAAGCCCTGTATCCATCAACGTGGATACATATGGTACCGGCAAAGTAAACGAATCGAAGCTTGTCCAATTGATCAAAAACAACTTCGATCTTCGCCCGGCCGGCATCATCAAGATGTTGGATCTGCGTCGTCCGATCTATCGTCAAACTGCCGCTTACGGCCACTTTGGGCGTACGGACATTGATCTTCCTTGGGAGAGTTTGGACAAGGTTGACGTGTTGAAGCAGGGAGCTTTTGAATAACGATTGTTTGCAACAGCATTAAAAGAATTTTAATACGAAGTGGCGTTCAAATTGTCAATCAATTTGAACGCCATTTTTTTTGTTGTTATATCAAGATTACCGATGCCGACAGTTCGCATGCAAGGAATTTTTGGTTTGTTGTCGAAATAAGAGTTAAGTCATGGGTATTGAGGTGGATAGATTGGATTTTTTGGCAAACAAGCAGCAATTGCACAACGTGTTTACCGAACTGAAATCTCTGTTGACAGCAAGCGGGTTTGGAGACCGGATTGAAGCGGCGATTCAGCGGCTGCACAGAGAGCGGATGAATTTGTTGGTCGTAGGTGAATTCAGCAGAGGAAAATCGACTTTTATCAACGCTTTGCTGGGATCCCCGGTGCTCCCTTCGAAGGTTAACCCGACGACAGCAACGATTAATGTGATCGTACCGGGCACCGAGAGCAAGATGGAGATGATCTATCATGACGGAAGACGGGAAGAACAGCCGCTGCCATCCGATAAGATCAACAAATTTCTCGAAGACAAGGTAACCGTAGCCAATCAACAGGCAAATGAAATCCGTCAGGTCGTTCTCACGTTGCCCGGTCCGATGGAAGAGTGGAACTGTACCATCGTGGACACGCCCGGCGTGAACGATCTTGAAGATATGCGGGAAGATGTTACGTTTCGGTATTTGCGGCAGGCGGATGCCTGCATCGTACTGTTGGACGCACATCAGCCGCTTTCGAGAAGTGAGCGGGCTTTTATCCGGGACAAGGTATTGGCTAATGATATTCACCGCCTCATGTTCGTGATTAACCGAATGGACGAGTCGGCTCCTATGCCCGACGGCGAAATAGCCGCACGGTTGAAGACTCATGTGTTCAACCTGCTGCGTGAAGAGTTGCCGGACATCGTAGATCCGCTGGTGCATGCGGTGTCTTCCAAAGAAACGCTCCGTGCGAAATTCAAGAGCGAGAATAGCATGTGGCGCGATTCCTTTGCGTTGTTCGAGAGGGAGCTGTATCGGTTTCTCTCTGGTCATGCAACACAAGGAAGGCTGCCGGATCACGCGGATGCCGCCATCGGGATAGCCGCCGATGGGCTGCGGGCCGTTCGGGACGAGCTTAGCGTACAGGCTGGTAACGGGGAAGAATTCGGCAGACAAATCTTGCGGCTGGAGCAAGAGGCGAGACAGCGTGAAGAGCAGCTGGAGGCGGTGTCGGTCTATTTGGACGGGCAGTCCATAGAACTTGCGCGCCGGCTGCGCAAGCTGGTCGAAGACGGCTTCGGCGCTCTGCGCGAGCGCCTCGCAGAGCAAGCCGCACTGTGCGATAACGAAGAGGATTTGCAGCGGCTGAAATCCTCCATCTCTTCCGGTGTTCGTGACCAAATGCAAGCGTTGGCGCAGGAATTGTCCGATTATAAAAGAGAGTTGAGCCGAACGCTTGCCGATCGATTCCGATCGCTGTTTTCGGACGAGTATTCGTTGCCGGTAGTTCTTGGAGATCGTTCCCTCAATTCGTGGCAAGGTGACCGTTCGGTGGACCTCGGCATTCAGGGTGTAAATACGGCAGATGCCTCGGATACGCCGGGCATTCTGCTGGGTTATGCGGCTGCAGGCGGCATGCTCGGTTACATCGGAGCCGCGCTGCTTGGACCGATCGGAGTAGCCGCGGCGATTGTCGGGTCCCTGATTATGGGCGGCAAGTTCGAAGAGGAGCGAAAGCGTAAAGCGTACGAGCAAGCCAAGGAGCAGGCCATCCAGCAACTACGGGCGCAGATTGGCTCGGTGATCGAGCACGCGCGGGAGCATGCGGAACATATGGCGCAGACCGAGATCGCACCGCTGGAAGCCCGGTTCAGAGACCGCATCCGCAGCAGACTGCACGCTATCCGGCGCCTCTTGCAAGAGCAGACGGATAGCGTGAAGCTTGATCGCCGCAGTACGGAAGAGAGAGCCGATCAACTTAGAGCGCTAGGCAACCGGCTTAAAGACATCCTGGAAAATCTATATCTCATAAGGAGACCGTCATGAACCCACTCAAGCCGCTTGCGGAAGAACTTTTGGAGCTCAGCCGGCAAATCAGGCAAAGGGATGCTGAGCGCTTGACCTCCGCCGCCCTGCACGGAATGCAGCGGGACACCTTCCACGTTGTGATATTGGGAGAATTCAACCGGGGCAAGACGACCTTCGTGAACTCCCTGATCGGGCGTCCGATCCTGCATGCCGACATGCTGCCGGCCACCGCGGTACTCCACTTGATCGAATACGGGGAGAAGGAACGGATTGAGGTGGTATACCACGATGGCCGAGTGTCGGTGCATCCGATCGCCTCAGACGTACTGGCCGGGTTTTCGGCCGGCGGGGCGGCACCGGCGGATACGGTTCGACTCATACGCCTTGTTCTCTCTCATCCACTGCTGCAAGAAGGTATCGTGTTGATCGATACGCCGGGCGTGAATGACCTGAATGAGAGCCGTGCCGAGCTGACGTACCGCATTCTACCGGAGTGCGATGCCGCGGTTTTCTTGTTGGATGCGGCTGCACCGCTGACACGGTCGGAAGCGGAATTTCTCACGGGCAAAGTGTTCCATCACAAGCTGGATGAGATGCTGTTCGTTCTTTCAAAGAGCGACAGGCTCGATGAGGAGGAGTTGGAAGAAGCGTTGGAGGGAGCGGCCGGCAGGCTCCGGCAGGTGATGGGCCGCCAGAGCGGGGTATACCCTTACTCATCGAAACAGGTGCTCGACCGGTCGCCGGAAGGGCTCGCGCAGCTCGATGCCATTAACGGCCTGCTTATGGAGCTGAAACAAGCGTCGCGTCGTTCCGCAGCTGCACGGCATGCCGGGAGGTTAAGCTTGGCCGCAGCTTACATACGACAGGACCTGGATGTCATTCGGTCGATTCACCGCATGAATGACGAGCAGCTCGAGCGGTTCAGAGAACGGATCAAACAGCTGCGACTGCAGCTTGAGAACAGGTACCAGAGGCTTCTTGTCAGCATTGATACGGTGGGTCGGGACACACTTCAGTCGATGTTGGATAAGTCATACGCCAAGTTGGTTGAAACCCTGCATAGCGAGTTGGACTTTCAAACGCGCTCGCACAAGGGCAGCATGGAAACTTATATCGAAACCGACTTTCCCCTGTTGGTCGAACGGATGATGAAACAATACTGCGAGGCAAAAGCGGTGGAGATTCAAGCCTTTCTCGACCGCTTCCGGCAGCATGTAACCGAGGAGTATACGAAGCACTTCAGCACTCCGTTGACACTGGCTCTACAGGAGTCCGGCATTGCGCTTCCATCTTGGAAAGCTGGTTCCTCTTCCCTCGCCGAAACCGGTCAAATGAATGAAATGATCAAACAAACGATCCCTGTTACCGCAGGTGCTCTAGTCGGCATCTTGTTCTGCCGGGGGTCGGTGCGCTGATCGGAGCCGCCGCCGGCGGAGTGATCAATCACCAACTTAAAGGACGGCAAAACGCGCGCCTAAAGGATGAGTTTCGGGAACGTCTGCCGCATCTGATCGGCGACATCGTCAATGCGCACCGGAAGGAGGCGAGGCAAGCGGTAGACGGATGGTTCTCCCTGCTTACTTCCGCCCTGGACGACTATCACCGGGGTCAATTCGATAGTATCGCCGAGCGGCTCGCCGACCGGCTGGACAAGCCCGCCGCCGAAGCCGTGCTGCTGGATGCAGAGGCGGCGCAGGCAGTCGCCGAACGTTTGGAGGCGATCGTCGCCACACTGGAAACTCATCAAGTGTCACATCCCGTTAAGGAGGAACAAAATGATGTCCGACTATCTTCATAATCTGTTTCTGCACGACAGTCCCGGTTTGTCACACGACGGAACGGTGCACAGCGAGCAGAACATTTTCGGAGGCCGGGATTACTACAACTCATCCAACCAGAAGCTGGGCCATACGGAGAGCAATATCTTCGGCGGGCAGGACCACTATAATGCACAGAACCAGAAGCTAGGACACAGTGAAGATAATCCTTTTAACGGACATGATTATTTTAATTCCGCGCAGCAAAAAACGGGTCATTCCGAGCCGAACGCCTTCGGGGGAACGGACCATTTTGACGCCGCGAACAGCAAGACCGGCCATAGTGAAGCGAATCCGATGCATGGCTTCGACTATTATGACGCCCATAACCACAAGACGGGAACCTCGCAGCAGAACATTTTCGGAGGTCAAGATTTTACGGATGCTCATACGACCGGAACCTCAAATCTCGCGGATGTTCAGCGCAGCTGGCAGGATCATGTGCTTTCGCAAGGCCATGGGGACCCTCTCAGGGAATCCCGGCAAATCGTATTTCCCAACTTGATCTGAACGGAGCTGCGCCATGTCTTTGAAACCCATTCGTCAAGGAAGTGCCGATACGGCACATCCGTTACTGCGAGAGTTCATCAAACTGCACCCCATCCCCGACGAGTGCGTCCGATTCGTGGAAGATGCAACGATTATATCCGAGCAATGGTTCGGTGAAGATTCCGTCAAAGGGATCTTCTTTGCTTCCGACTATCGCTGCGGGGTAATCACGAAGAGCAACGAAGGAGCGCTTGTCTATTATACCGCTCCGTATACTCACATCCGGTACTTTGCCATTAGCGGCGAGCGCGGATTTCAACTCAGCTTTTGTACTCCTGATCATTATACGGATCCATCCCATGACATCGACTTGGAAATCACACTTACGGCTGGCACCCGATTCGAGCAAGTACTCAACTGCGTACTCAAGGAGCGTGTGTGCACCACTCATCCGTATGTCGCGAAGGATTTGCCGGAAGTGTATCGGCTAATCTACCAGGGGCGATTCGAATCGGCACTATCGAAGCTGCGGCAGCTGAAGGATTTGGATCCAATATCCGCCACAGTGCACGTGATGACCGCCAGAACCTATGCAGCATGGGGACGCAGGGCGAAAGCCATCAGCTACGCGGCTCACGAACTTCGTCTTGCGTGGTATGTGGTGCCGGAACTTTTGCTGTTCGAATTCATCTGGTATGACTGGCATCCCGGCGCAATCGGCGATTTAATCGATCCGGATCAACTCGACGATGATGACGATCGAATCATGCATGAGCTTGCGCAGGCGGCAAAAGCCAAACACAGCGGGAACATGGACGTGTTCGTCAGACGTGTATGCCAGGCGGCAACGATGTGGATGAACCGCAAGGATCCTGCCGATTGGCTGGATTGGCTGCCTTTCACGTTCGTGGGTAATCTGTTCAATTACCTGAACAAATCGACGGAGGCAAGCATTCGCCAGGTCTGCACAGCATTCGAGGCTGATTTCATAGCGAAGTTGGATCCGGCAGCCGATCCTGAAGTCGCAGCCCATCTCAAGCAGATCGTCCGTCTCTTTGTGTCACTGACCGAACATGGCGAAACCCCGGATTACCTCGAGCGGATATCCCAAATTTACGATATGGGCGGTCTGCAGCTGGAGAAAGACATTTTTCAAGAGTCCTTCGACAGCCTGAAGAGTGCTTCATACATAAAGAAAGAATTGCCGCCCATTGATTATTTGGGCTTAGAAGTGTTCATCGGCGACGAAGATACGGACGCATCCGCATGGAAATTGAGTCACCCCGGACAGATATCCAAGTACGGCGTTGCACGGCTGTTCGCAGAGCTGCGCACAGAGCGTGAAAAGCGGCCGAACAAGGCGGCATTGGATCAGCTGCTGCGCGACAAATCGGAAGATTGGCTGCACGGGCTCGACGAGCATGGATTGGCATTTATCCTTCTTTTGATCGAAGCTGAGGTGCTGATCCGTGACGGCTTCGAACGTGATGCGCTCAAACGGCTGCATATCTGGCGCAGGAAGAAGGCGCATCTGCTCGGTACCTACTTTGATCCCTATCTTAGATTCGGCGATCAAATTCTTCGATTCTACGAGGCGTGGGCGCTGCGAAACATAGACGATCTGCGGGAAGCATCAGCCGGTGTTCCCGATGTGCATCCTTTCGTCTGGCTCCACGATCTCGGGAGAGAGATTGCAGCTGAGTGGACCTCGCAGAAGACCGGCGCTGCGGTGGATGTGATGGAGGAGATGAAGGCAGTCATCCGGCATGCGCAACGGTTATCTACATCGACTGAACTTACCGCCGGAACTCTGGACCGCACGGAGGCTTTCCACCAAGGGCTGCAGCGAAGCTTCGACGAAGTGGCGGCTTCCAAGGAGGCGGAGTCGGATACACAGGAGATCCGGATCGCGGTAACGGGCGAATTCAGTGCAGGGAAATCGACACTGCTGAATGCGCTTTTCGGCACCAACTTGTTTTTCGCCACCCAAGAAGAAGCGACCGGTGTGCCTGCGGAGGTGCGTTTCGGAGAGCAGATTCGCATTGAGGTGCTCGACCGTTCGGCTGCCGTGCGCAGCCGGCTTGAGGTGCCCGCTTCCTGGATGATGCCAGACGGTACCACCTTGCAGGAAGGCCGACTGGAACAGGTCGTGCAATTTGTTGCGGATCATACGCGGGTTGGTGCCGCCGCATTGCAATGGGTGGAGCGAATCGCCGTGTATTGGCCGCTTGCCGGACTTCCGCATAACGCGGTACTTATTGATACGCCGGGGTTCAATGCCGGCACCGGACGAACCGCCATAGCGGATAGGGTGCTTAAGAGCGCGCATATTTGCCTGTATATTATGGACGCGCGTCAGGCGTTGAAGGGCAAGGAGATGGACACGCTCCGCATGATCCGCGAGGAAGCGGGTAAATCGTTCATTGTGCTGAACAAGGCTGACCTGATTCTCGGCGATGACGAGCTGGATTGTGACGGAGCAGACTCGCTGGATGCCACTGTCGGCCGGGTTCGTGACGACCTGTCACAGCAATTCGGGGTGGAAGAGCTTCTCCTGTACCCGGTATGTTCTTTGCCGAAAGAACAAGTGCCCGCAGAGGCCGTACGTTATTCGGAAGCTCTGCGTTCCCTCATGGAGAAGGTGTTCCGCGAAGCGCGCGATCAACAGTTGGACCTGGTCATCGACGCTGCGGCCAAATCTTCGTTGAGCGTATTCAGAACAGTCGAAGAATCAATCACTAACCGTATCGCAGAAGGCGACCGGGAGCTCTCGGAGCTGGAGAAAGCGATTCCTGCAGACATGAGCATCTACGAAGACCGTATCGAAGAGCTGCTGCAAGAAGTGCTGTATGCGCACAGGAGCACATTTATCCGGAACATGGACGAAACGATCGGCAAGACTTTTAACGACTCCGCAGATGCATTCGCCGTCTGGCTTCGAGGCATTTCTTCCGCGGGGGAACTGAAAAACAAGGTACAAAACCGCGCCGAATCGCAGCTTCAAAGCGCCCTTCATACGATCGAGCAAGCACGAAACCGCGAGTTGGAGCGGATGGGCCGACAGATGACCCAGGATGTGGGCGATTTCATTCAAGGCCTGTACCGCAGTCTTCCGTTCAAAGTTGAGGTGGACACCTCCGATTGGCTGCGCAGGCTGCCGACATTGAAGCTGGCTGGAAGCGGCCGAATGGGCTCAGGGCTCGGTAGCATCGATTACGGCGGCATAAGCGGAGGTGCCATTACGGTCGGGGCCATCGCGGGAGCGTTCGTGCTGGGGCCGATCGGTGCAGTGGTCGGAGGGTTTTTGGGACAATTGTTCGGTGGGAAGTCGGTTGATGAGGTAAAGTCAGAGGTTTACCAACCTTCGTAAATAACACCACTCAGGTATGGGATCAGGTGGCTGAGGTATGCAACGCGGACATCGCTCCTGAGAAGACCCAATCCTTCATCGGCCAGTTAAAGAAAGCCACACAGGAGCAATTGGCGTCATTCGAGAAAATCGTGAATGGGGAGATTACACGAAAACAAACCGTATGGGATCGGCGGCTCAACGAGATGATCGTTGTACAGCAGACGTTGGGCGAAATCCGGCTCAGTATGGCTCGCATGAGGCAGTGGCGGATCGACCGGCGCAAGCAGTTCATTTAGCGTAACCCCGCGAAGCTATTTTGCTCCTGAACTGCACCCCGATTGTTAGACACTACCTAACAATTGAAGGTGCAGTTTTTTTATGAATATGTCACTAAATTTTTTCTCGTATAAAGCCGAAATAGAAGGTACATATGTGTTTCTCGGGAGGTCTTTCTTTGCAACGTCTACGCGTTCTACCAATGGCCATTGTTTTAAGTTTACTTGCACAGTTATGGTTTACTTCGGCGTCATTTGCTGCACCAACAGGTCCTGTTGCGGTATCCATGTATCCCGGCGACAATGATGATCGAGTACCGGCCAATGCGAAATTGACGTTGACATTTGATGAGAATGTTATAAAGGGTACAGGCGGCAACATTACGGTTAAGAATCTGAATGATAATCAAGTTGCTTTTACATACAACGTGGTTGACCCCAAAATAACGCTGATCAAGCCCGATACCATTCAAATTGACCCACCGGCGAGTACGCTTGTCGCGGATAAAAGCTACTACGTCGAAATTAGCCCAAATGCTTTCTTGAACTCAGCAGGCACCGGTTTTGCAGGCATAACCAGTGCAACTGAGTGGAATTTCACCGTAATTCCAAGTGATAACATTGCACCAACGGCAACTTTCGATCAACCGAATTTGTCTACGGATCCTATAAAACTCACATTTAACGAGAGAGTATTTGCAAACTCAGGCAGCATCCGATTGATCAGAACGGATACGAATGACACACAAGTCATTTCGGTGTTATCTTCTGCAGTAACTGGCAGCGGTCTCGTCAATGGCAGCAGCCAGACGGTCATAACCATACAGCCGCCAACACGACTGGTGTCCGGTAAAGCTTACCAGATGCAAATAGACAATACTGCGTTTGTAGACGCTGTGGGCAATGCATACATACCTGCAACATTTCCTTTTACCGTGTCTGGATCCGCTATTACAGCCCAGAGCCTGCAGCCCGCTGACAATGATACGAACGTAAACCCAAATTCAGCTTTTACGGCCCGAATGGTTTTTGGTGTTAATATGGTTAAAGGGAATAGTGGTTTCATTTACTTAAAAAGAGTGGCTGACAACTCAACGGTAGATAGCATCAATATGGCTACGCAAGCTTCTCGAGTTACTGTTAACTCATCTACTGTCGATATTCAGTTTAACGGGACGTTACTCAACAACACACAATATTACATCACGATGGACCCTGGTGTACTCAAAGATACCGGCGGTAATCTCTACGAAGGAATTGTCGATGCAGAAACCTGGAATTTTACCACTTTAGCGGGTACGGACACTTCTCGTCCCATCCTTTCAGGCTCCACGTCATTAATACCGGTTCCAGGAGGCACCATGGCCTCTGTTAACGGTTCTCTGGTCATGAAGTTTAATGAACGAGTTAAACCTGGAAGCGGGACAATCGTGATCCGACATACCGCTTCTCCGCAATCGGTCTTTTGTTCTATTCCAGTCACATCGAATGCGATGGTAGGGGGAGGTACGGATACCCTTACGATTACTCCTTCTGCCTATTCAGGTTGCGGAAGCTTTGTTAAGAACACCAGGTACGCAGTACAAATCGGGAGCCTGGCGATCACGGATATGTCGGGTAATGCCTATCTGGGGATTCCATCTAGCGATTTTTCTACTTGGACTTTTATTGTGTCATCAGATTCCGTTCAGCCCGAGCTCGTTAGCACCACTCCATCTACGGGTTATCCAAGCGTCAAAACGAGCGGAACAATATTTACAATGAATTTTAGCGAAGATATTATCGTTACCGGCTCAGCAACGTTAATTCCCTTGACGCCCGGTGCGTCTGTCGTTACCACAGCGTTAAATAGAAGCGCTGTTGGCGCAGTGCAATTCACACCCGTAGGTTTAACAGCGGCAACAACTTACGTTGTTAATATTCCGAACGACGCGATTACGGATTTGGCAGGCAACCCGTTTCCGGGTATTTTGAATGACTATAGGTGGACGTTTCAGACCATCGGTTCCGATCGGGCGGCTCCTGTGCTTAGTAGCGCAGCAATGGACGGAAATGCGGTCGTACTCACATACAATGAGGATTTAGACGAGACGTTCATCCCCTATCCCGCGAATTACAATGTCACGGTTAATGGTGTCTCGAGACAAGTCAATGCAGTAGCGATCATCGGAAATACAGTAAGGCTTACACTTCACTCCGGCGTTGCTGTCGGTCAAACCGTCAAAGTATTTTACACCGTGAATTCCGATCCTTCACATAAGCTGCAGGATTTGTCCGGAAATATAGCTGCATTGCTGAACGCGAGAGATGTAACGAATACCAGTGACACGACTCTCGCTCGACCTTTGAGTGGTATGTTATCCGGTAATGTATTGACACTGACATTTAATAAACAGTTGGCTGCAGTTAGTAATAGTGCGGCGTCCCAGTTTTACGTTAAACTGGGCGGCTCAGCACAGGGAGCCAGTAGCATTCTCATAAACGGTAGCAGCGTTGTTATTACATTGTCTACAAGTGGAGCGAATGCACAATCAGTAGCCGTCAACTATACTCCCGGTTCAACGCCTCTCCGCGATCTGGGTGGCAACGCGGTAGCAGGTTTCACCGACTTTTATGTGCAGAACATCAACGACACGCTGGCCCCGGTATTATCTACAGCTGCCGTGTCCGGTTCAAAGGCGACACTGACATTCAACGAGGGGATTGCAGCAAACCCGCTGCCTTCAAAATCAAATTTTTCAGTTACAGTGAATAATAGTCCGGCACTTATCTCCGCTGTGGCAGTAAATAATAACACCGTAGAACTGAGCTTGTCGCAAGCGATTGCCGCTAATGCGGTTGTGGTCATCTCTTATCTGCCTGGCAGTACAGGAATCAAGGATTTGGCGGGTAACCCAGCGGCTGCAATTTATAGCTATCGCGTGGTAGCGGGAGCGCTGAATGCAGCTAAATTCTCGTATGCAACGGTCAATGGCAGCGACTTGACGATTACCTATAGCATAGCTCTGAACACTTCGTCTTTACCCTATGAATCTCAATTTTCCGTAAAAACGGATGGCATGCCGAACACCGTTACTGACGTTGTTGTATCTGGAACTCAGGTTGCTTTGAAATTGACAGCACCGGTGACAGCGAATCAACGCGTCACTCTCAGTTATTTTACGAATGGCATCGCACTGAAAGATTCACTTAATCAGACGGTAGATGCGATCAATGAAACTATCGTCACCAATCAGTCGTCCGGGAACGGCAATTTGCCGGATTATCTCGAACCCGATGGATCAGGAGGCTTCCGGTTTATTAACGCTAAGTCATCGACCACGGCAACCGCGAATACCGCTTCCGGCCGGTCGGCGCCTCGTTATTCGATTGCAGCGGACAAGCTGTCAGGCGCGTATGCGATCAGTGGGCAGCTCAGCTTTAAAGTGCCGGCTACCGATACTGCAGCGCTTGTGGCTCTTCCTGTTCGTTCCCTGCTGGACGCGGTACAGAGAAACGCTAACGCTTCGTTCCGCTTAGATTACGGCAACTACGGGTTCACTCTGCCTCTGGATGCCATTGATTTCAACAAAGAAATTTGGTCGGCAGGCGGCAACTCCGTAACGGCAATGCTGCAGCTTAGCATCGAGAAAGCTCCGAATTCTCGCATTAAAGATGCGCTCACCGGCAAAGGGATCACAGTAGCTGTAATGCCTGCGGACTTCAATGCGACGCTCTTATTAGATGGACGTGAGCGTGAAATTGATAACTACGAGAAATACGTTAAGCGTACCTTCTCTCTGCCTGGGGAAACGGGAGATCCTTTCACTGTCGTCCGGTTGGATGATGCTTCGGGGGAGATTTCCTATGTTCCAACACTCTCTGATTTTGGTGGTGGAGGGGCTATTGTTACTTTTTATCGCAAGGGTAATGGTGAATACGCAGTGATTCGGCACGGCGTGTACTTTAAAGACATGGCCAGTCATTGGGCGCAAAATGCAGTACTCGTCCTTGCATCGCAATTCATCGTCGACGGAGCCACCAAAACAACCTTTGAACCGAAACAAAACATTACGAGAGCCGATTTCGCCGAATATATCGTACGGGCACTGGGGCTGGATGGGGACAGAGCAGAAGGTCTGAAATTCAGGGACATATCGCCTACCGGCACATCAGCCGCTTACATTGGCGCAGCAGCAAGGCAAACATCATTAAGGGCGGCTTGGACCAGAAGTTCCGGCCGAATGCGCCGATCACCCGCGAAGAAATGGCAACCATTCTCGTTCGCGCCATGGATTATGCAGGAATGCCGGCAGCAGCATCAGATTCGGCTCTCACTCGTTTCAAAGATCGAAACAAAGTGAGCGGATGGGCAAAGCAAGGCATGTCCGTATGCGTAACGGTCGGATTCATTCAAGGGTCGAAGAGCAATCTAATTAACCCGCAAAGCAACACCAGCCGCGCAGAAGCAGCTATCATGATCCAGCGATTCGTGGATCAATTGCTGTCGGATTTAGAAAATCAATAAGAGCGGAGTACCACTATGAATCACACCCGACTTATAGATAAGGGCCTATCCCTGCCAGGCACCTCTCTGCAATACCCGTTCGATCCACACTTGCCGGTGTTGTTTGCGGGTAAGCGAATGTTTGCGCTGCTTGGCACAAATGCGGAGCATGAGAGTGTCAATCTCAAGGCTGAGCCAGAGGAAGCATGGCTGCTGCGCCAGCAATATCCTGGCTCGGTTCTCCCGGGCTACCATATGAACAAGAAGCATTGGAACACAGTTATTCTTGACGGCACCGTCCCCGACAAAGAAATCCTGGTCATGCTGGAGCAATCCTATTATCTCGTATGCAGCAAGATGACCAAGCGGGAGCGGGAGCAACTGAAGTAACTTATATGCATGAGGCAGGCGGCGCCCAAAGCCGTCTTTTTTTGCGCGCACCCTACCACTTCTCCTTATCACCCCACAAAAATTGATAGCTTTCGCTTATCGCGTGTAACTTTTCGCCTAGTAAAGAGTCTAATAGAGAGTGACCACGGAGGCTTATAGTCTCCCACAAATTCTAATAGATCCTACAGGAGAACATTACATGCGCAAAAATCGCCAAAAAACTTCAAAATTCATTCTACCCGTCCTCGCAGGAGCACTGGTGTTTACATCACCTTTTAGCACAGCTGTTTTTTATCCGACCTCGCACGTTGCAGCTGCAGTAACCGTTACATACCAACTCGTCAAAAAAGACGAAACGATCGTCACCTCAGGCGCTCGCAACGTAACTTATGCTTGGGTGCCTTCCGACTCTGCCAAACCGACAGAGGTACTTCATGTCCTCGAAATTGACCTCAACAATCCGTATATCCAACTCAATGCTTTGAGCGGCCGGGGCGGCAGCGTCACTTCGGGCCAATCCGTCACGGAAATGGTAAAAGAGACCGGCGGCGTCGCAGGCGTCAATGGAGATGTGTTCGGCACAGGCAACGAAGGAGCCCCGATGGGCGCGCAGATCAACAGCGGCGAGCTGGTGGTCAGCACCAGCCAGCTGAAAGGGATGTACGCCTTCGCGGTCACGAAAGACCGCAATCCGATGATCGATGAATTTAGTTTCTCCGGCAGCGTAACGGCAGCCGACGGCAACAAGTTCACACTAAGCGGCATCAACAAATCGGCTTATCGCACCGAGCCGAACAGCGGATTTAGCCATGTGGATGCTTTGTATGTTTATACGAATGCATGGACAGCGCCTGAAAGGCCGGCGAAGAGCGACACAACCCCTACTGAAGCGCTGGTTGTGAATGGCGTTGTAACTGAAATCTCTGTGGGCACGCAGATTCAGACGGCGATCCCGGACAACGGTTATATTGTTCGCGGACACCGGTCAGCGGCTGATTTTATCACCGGTCACCTCAAAGTTGGTGATACGGTCAACTACAATTATGAGCTTAAGTCTTTGACTACAGGCAAGTCCTATGATCCCTCCACCTTCCAAATGATGGTCGGCGGTCATACGCTGCTGCTCAACAACGGTGCGGCGATTCCTTTTACGCGCGATGTCAATGGAGTCAGCGGTTATGCGGATCGCGCACGTACGGCAGTCGGTTACTCCAAAGATGGAAGAAAAGTGTATCTGTTAACGGTTGAGGAGAACGGCGCTCGTGAAGGTGTGTCGCTCAAAGAACTGCAGCAGATGATGGTGAAACTAGGAATCTGGAAAGGTGTAAACCTTGACGGGGGCGGATCGACCACGATGGTTACTCGTCCGCTGGGAGAATTCCAGGTTGAGCTTGCCCACCCGACTTCTTACGGCACGACTCAGCGCCAAGTCTCCAACGGAATCGGCGTGTACACCGATGCGCCTGCCGGCAGCCTCAAAGGCATTGTGGCCAGCGGAGCCAAAACATTATTTATCGGCCAGCAAACCTCCTATTCTCTTAAAGCTTACGATACTTACTACAATCCGATAGATCCGAATGGCTTAAAGCCAATATGGAGCGTTAATAATTCGTTAGGCTCATTCAGCAACGGCGTATTCCAACCTGCACGCGCGGGCGAAGCGACACTCACAGTCAAAGCCGGCACAGCCAAGGACACTTTACCTCTTGAGGTTATCGGCGAGAAACAGGTGAAGCGGCTGATTATCGACCCAAGCACAACAGCATTGCAAGCAGGAAGCACGATCTCGGTTCCCGTAAAAGTGGAGCTCATGGACGGACGTCAATTATCGGTTCCGGCCGCTTCTGTAAAATGGGAGTTCGTAGGATTTACCGGAAGAGCGAGCGGCGGCAGTCTGACGATCGACAGCGTTGGAGCTAATGCGTCGGTCGGTTACGCAATCGCGAGATACGACGGCTTCGGTACGGTGGCGGTTCTCACACCGGGTGCGGCGGCATCGCTAGAAAACTTTGAAAATACCACATACAACGTTAGTTTCTCCGGTTTGCCTGCTGCAGAGACCGTCGGCTCAGCTGCTATTACTACAGGAATTCCAGGACGCGAAAATTCCAAAGTGCTGGATTTGATGTATGACTTCACTTCGGGATCCGGAAACCGTTTTGCGTATGCGCACCTGAATGACGGGGACGGATTGACTTTAGAAGGAAACCCTAGCTCTATGACTCTTGATGTTCTGGGAGACAATAGTGCGAATTATCTCAGAGCGGAAATTATAGATGGAAACGGCAAAACGCATTGGGTGGACATCGCCCGTCAAATCAACTGGTCCGGTTGGAAGAACATCCGTGTAGATCTTGCCGCACAAGGCTTGAAAGGTCCTTCCAAGCTGACTCGGCTGTATGTTCTAAACCTGGAGCAAGATCAGGACGAGCGTGCGCTGCAGGGTGAGGTAGCTTTTGACAACCTGACATTGCAATACCCGGCGGGAGTGATAGATACCGTTAATCCAACGATCGTCATGACTGTCGGTAAGACGCAAGCGACAGTAGACGGTCAGTCGGCTAAACTGCCCGCAGCTCCTTTCGTGCAGCCTGGCACCAACAGCAACTACTTGCCGTTGCGTTTTGTGGCGGACACCTTGGGAGCCGAAGTCAAGTGGGATAATAAAGCGAAAAGAGTGACCGTCCTGCGTGGCAAGACGATGCTTGAATTGTGGGTAGGTAAAAAGGATATGACGCTGAACGGTGTGCGTCAGCCGGTCGCCGTCACCCCGATCGTCAAGAATAACAGTGTCTTCGTACCTGTACGTCTGATCTCGGAGCAGCTCGGCCAGAAAGTAGAGTGGAACGGCGCCGCCAAAACGATTACAATTCACTAATTTTTGTATCAAAAGACCTAAACGCTAGTCTATCTAAGTTGCAAATATGATATGATGGATTCATGCCTTAGTCCCCCGAAATAGCCCTCTATTTCGGGCAACAACCTAGATTTTCATGGCTCCTAAGTGTAAGGGAGTAGGTATTATGGATTTTCGTGTAGAGCAAATTGATCAGGTAATCCAGAATGCAATCGGCGTAATGGAGGATAGCAAAGTTCAAATCTATGAAATTTGCGAAGCCGCACGCCGGGAGCTCGTCTCCCTTAGCCAAGAGCTGGACGATGTACTGGCCGAAACGAACGAGACGATTGATAAGGTAGATCGGCTTGAACGGGAGTATCGGCTTGCGAGAGCTCGACTATCCGAGGTGAGCAAGGATTTCGTCCGCTATACCGAGCAAGATATTAAAACTGCCTACGAGAAAGCAACTCAAATTCAGACAGATCTGATGGTGTACAGGGAAAAAGAGAATTACTTGAAAGAACGCCGCGGTGAGCTGCAAAAGCGCGCCAAGAACGTGGAAGTGTCCATTGAGCGCGCGGAAACACTCAACATCCAGATGAGCGTCGTTCTGGAGTATTTGTCCGGCGATTTGAATCAGGTGACCCGCATTCTTGAATCGGCGAAGAACCAGCAGATGATCGGTCTCAAGATCATTCTCGCCCAAGAGGAAGAGCGCAAGCGGATGGCCCGGGAGATCCACGACGGTCCCGCGCAGTCGCTTGCGAATCTGGTCATGCGCACGGAAATCGCGGAACGGATGCTCGACACGAACGATCTACAGTTGATTCGCAACGAACTCATTGACCTTAAAGGCCAGATCCGGTATGGATTGGAAGAAATTCGCAAAATTATTTTCAACCTCCGGCCGATGGCTTTGGATGATTTGGGGTTAGTACCGACACTACGCAAGTTTGTGCAAGATTTCGAGGAGAAGAACATGATTCGCTCTGCATTCGAGACGACGGGCAAGGAAAGACGTCTGCCCACAGCGCTCGAAGCAGGCGTGTTCCGCCTCGTGCAGGAAGCATTTAATAACGCTTTGAAGCATGCCAATCCTACTTTCGTCTCTGCGGAATTGAATTTTCTGCAGGACAGTATCCATCTGCTCATTGAGGACAACGGAGCCGGTTTCCATGTGGATGTCGTCCAGTCGAAGACGCGGATCAATTCACAATTCGGCCTCGTGGGTATGACGGAACGCGTTAAGCTGCTTCAAGGCAAGATCGACATCGATTCAGCACCGGGACAAGGAACCAAAATCAATATTTTTGTCCCACTTAAGACGGGGCCAGAAAAGGAGTTAATCGCACATGGAGACCAAAGCGGTTCGGCCAGTTAAAGTCCTCCTTGCCGACGATCATCAGCTTTTTCGTGAAGGGCTGAAGCGGATTCTTAATATGGAGAAGGATCTTGAAGTCATCGGCGAGTGCAGCGATGGCATTCAGGTCCTGGAATTCTGCAACCGCTATAAGCCGGACGTCGTTCTTCTGGACATCAACATGCCGATCGAGAACGGTGTGGTGGCGACCGAGAAGCTGCGCGATATTTTTCCGGATATCAAGATTATTATTCTCTCCATTCACGACGATGAAAGCTATGTTTTCGAGACGCTTCGCAAGGGTGCAACGGGCTACCTGCTGAAGGATATGGAAGCGGAATCGCTGATCAACGCCATTCGCACGGTTGCGGAGGGATATGCCTATATTCATCCTAAAGTAACGGGCAAGCTGATCAATCAGCTGAGGCGCATGACTTATCTCGACGAGATCGGTGCCACTTCCGGTGCCGCTGCCAGCAAGGAGACGGTCACCAAGTTTATTCCGCGCGGCAACAATCCGCTTACGCGCCGGGAAGCCGAAGTGCTTCGCCTGATGGCGGAAGGGAAGAGCAACAAGAGCATCGGCGAGAACCTCTTCATCAGCGAGAAAACGGTCAAAAACCACGTCAGCAGCATCCTGCAGAAGATGGAAGTCGACGACCGCACCCAAGCGGTAATCCACTCTATCAAATTCGGCTGGGTAACTGTGTAACGCCTAACTACATAGGATGACATCATTATTCGCGGTTCCGAGGCCTGCAAGCCTCCGGGGCCGCGATTTTTTGGCTTTACGGGGATCCGCCGCTATTCCTAACGCCCAATTTGTCCGTATCAGACACCATCGTGTGATGAAATACAGCGGATACGGACATTTTGGGCGTATCAGAGAGTAAATTTTACTCAAAAGCCTTAGACAGCTCGGTGATACGGACGTTTTGTCCGCATCCGTGGGCGCCACGAGAGAAAGTAGAGAGGATACGGACATTTTGGGCGTAACAATCTAAAGGCCCAGCAACTCGGCATTCACATTGGCACTCAACCGGTAAAAGTTAATTCGACGCGTACCCACTCCGGCTGGCTCCAACAAACTTTTCTCCCGCAGTCCATGCAACAAGCGCCGCGCTTTCTTGTCGCTTATCCCGAGTTGTGTGGCAACCTCAAGCGGATAAACGAGTCCTCTGTGCCGTAACGCTAACCGCAAAATATCTCGTTCTTCCGAACTGAGTATGGAGACTTCACCGTTTTTCTTATCGTTCACCCACCGGCCCATGAATTGCTGCAGGATCTGCTGGCACATGCGCGGGCGCTCGCGGAGATCGTCATAGGAAAAGCGGATCACCTTCCATCCGTCGAGTATCAGGTGATTCTGCCTCATCAAGTGATCGGAGAACTCGGACCGGCTCATTTTCTGCTGGTGGCTGCCGTAACCGTCTACTTCCAGATCCAACATCACATTACCGGAGATAAAAGCATGATCCAGATAGCGATGGCCATCCTTGAAATCATACACCTCGTATTCCGGATGTAAGTTATCAAAGTTACGGAATGCCGGCCACCAAATCTTTTCGAGCACCATTTTTTCACCGTGACCATGACCTTTCAGCAACCTCCGCAGCCTCTCTCCGCGACGCAGTTTCGCATGTTTCTCAATAAACGCGGCATATGCAGTCTCAAAGTCCATACCCCGACACCTCCCGATAAAATAGCAAAAACCGCCCATCACCCGGCGCATGGCCAAGCGAAAGAGCGGTGTGTGCTTCACAACCGATATCTAATTGCGTTAATTATATTAGGATCGCCTATATATTGTCAACCGCAGGCGTGTACGAATGCCGGACGGCTTCTGGCCGGAACTCCCGCCTCCTGCGCGGCATATATTGTGAGCACAAGTGCGACTGATCGCCAGGGATGCCTGCATCACGCGTAGTCGTCACTCATCGGGAAGGTAAAGGAGGTGGCCGCCGTGATTCCCGAGTTTTTCTGGGTAATCGGCTTTTACACAGCGGCCGCGGCTTTGGTGCATTGGGCAGTACGACGCGCAACAACCGGCGCTCACCGTCCCCGCCACTATGTGCTGGTCGCAGGCAACCACCAGTTGCAGATTGAAGGGTATGTCAGGGCTTTGCAGCAATTTTCCAGATGTTCGGGGACGGAAATCGGCATTACGGTGTTATTAGAAAATTCCTCGGATGAAACAGCGGAAATATTGAAAAGGTTTGCACGAGAGGATACAGGTATCGGTTACATGACAAAACAAGCGGATGCATCGGATTCATCCATGGAGCATTGGGAGCACTATTTAAACACGGCGGGTGGGCGTACAACGGTATGGGATCAAGTGGTTTGGGTGCAACTAGCGTGTGCGGAAGATTTGGCGAAGTTACCGCGCTGCAGGCGTGGAGCTTAAGGTGGGTAAAAAAGCATTGTCATCTGGCAGGAATTGTCATACAATCAGGTTAATAGTTAATCAAATTAAATGTGAGTGAAGCACACTCTTTGATCGCCGGACCGGCGATTGAGGGGTGTGTTTTTTGTTTGGAAGGATGATGGGATGAGAGCAGTGCTTTACGCGGTGAAAATAGGGACAAGTTGGCTGCCATTCTTCTCGATCGCTTGGGAGGTGGACAAACAGTTTTGGCCAAGTCCGACAGGCACAGCGAAAGAGATGATTCGTGTAAGTGACCAGTTGCCATTAGGAATCGCAGAGTCTGCGTGTGCGAGATTGAGAACCCGATTGAATGAGAAGAGAGATTGGGATGGGTCAGCTGTCAGCGTGGAGCTTAAAGCTGCAGTTCATTCCGCAACGAAGGAAGCGGGGAAAATAGAGTTTTCGTGCGTATACGCGGAACAGTCGTCGAGGATAAAAGGGGGAGGGAGCTCTCCGCGGCCGTAGACTTGGCTTGCCAGCATCTCGCCGGTCGTGCTCTGCTTCGTGAAGAGGCTGTGCAATTACTCTCTCAGCATTTACCTGATTCTACCAATGGTTTAGAAGTGCTGCAGCTAGCAGCCCTACAGGGTAAAGTTCAACTCACTACTGCGGTCGCACCCGCACCACAAAAACCGTGGCGATTGCTCCGCCGCTCGAAACAGCGGCTGCACTGCCGGCGCTGCGGCAGCCATGAAGACAAAATGCGGCGAACATATTGCGCCGCTTGCGGAAACATGTGCGCCTATTGTGAAGCTTGCCTTACCTTGGGCCGCAGCCGCGAGTGCGAACTGCTCGTAATCGGAGCGCCTGATCACTCCCAAGTGGGCTTACCCGGCCCCGCCGCTACTCCTGACCTCATTCAGCGATGGGGCTTAAGTCCCGCACAGAGTGCAGCAGCTGGAGCCGCACTGCAGTTTATCTCACGCCCTCACGCAGAATCTGCCACACCGCAAAACTTCCTGCTCTGGGCCGTCACCGGTGCCGGCAAGACAGAGATGATTTTCCCGTTGCTAGACGCTGTTTTATCCAAGGGAGGACGAGCCCTCGTGGCTACGCCTCGCCGGGACGTTGTGCTTGAATTGGCACCGCGGCTGGCAAAAGCTTTTCCAAACCGCACAATGACGACCTTGTACGGCGGCAGCAAAGAGCGATGGGAGAGTGGCGACCTTACAGTCGCTACAACCCACCAATTGCTCAGATTCCAAGAGGCATTCGACCTTGTCATTATTGACGAGCTCGACGCTTTTCCTTACCACAATGATCCCATGCTTCAATTCGCCGCGAACAAATGCTGCAAAAAATTCGGGTCCACCTTATTTCTAAGCGCCACCCCGCCGGCAGCTATGCAGCGTGCAGCAGCGCGCGGCCGCCTGCCTTGCGCCAGGGTTCCCGTAAGGTTCCATCAGCATCCTCTTCCCGTACCGAAGCGAATGGCTATGCCGCCTGCAACCCGCTGGCTAAGCAAACGCAAGCTGCCATCACACGTCGCCAAACCGATCACAGAATCTATCCGGCGCGGGGCTCAAATCTTCTTGTTCGTACCGTACGTTCGCCAAGTGGCGCCGCTGGTAAACTTGCTACGCGATTGCTCCCCGCAGCTAGGCATAGAGCCACAGCACATAGACGGGACCTCATCCAAAGATCTGCAGCGCGCAGACAAAGTAACCTTTTTTCGCAATAGAACCATTCAGTTGCTCGTCACTACAACGATACTGGAACGAGGCGTCACTGTGCCTAAAAGCGATGTGTTCGTCCTCGATGCCGACAACCCGCTGTTCGACTCCGCCTCGCTTGTCCAGATGGCAGGCCGGGCGGGTAGATCCGCCGAAGATCCGCATGGCCGCGTGTATTTTGCCTCAAACTCCCTCACGATCTCGCAGCGCGGTGCGATCCGCCAAATCCGCAGCATGAACCGACTGGCTAGAAAACAAGGTTATTTACTCTAGATCTCCAAAAGGGTGAACACCAACAATGCTAACGCAAATCAGTAAATGGTTTTCTGCAACTCCGGTGCCTTGTCCCCTTTGTGGACGCAGCAGCGCGCAAACCTCGAGCAAACCGCCCATTCCCGTTCGCCATCCCGCAGCAAGGCGGGTACTGTCAACCCTTTGCGCGTCTTGTCTGGTTGGTATTCCATGGATCGTTGCACCCATTTGCCGAGTGTGCGGCCGTGCGGAAGACTGCCAAGACTGCGTCCGAAGAAAGGTGCGGTATTACAATCGCAGCCGGTGCTCCGTGCGTTATGACTCCCTCATGAAAGACTGGCTGGCGCTGTACAAATATCGTGGGCACGAGAAGCTGGAACCCGTTCTTGCTGCTATGCTCGCCTTCGCGTATGAGCGCCTCAATGACGAACTCGGATCCCGCAACACATACCCCTTTTTCCACACCATCACCTCTGTCCCTTTAGCCCCCGAACGCCTGCAGGAAAGAGGGTTTAATCAAGCGGAACGCCTCGCCGTTCAATTATCCCAATGGTACGGTATCCGCTGCCGACCGCTTCTTGCCAGATTACGCCATACCGAGAAACAGAGTTTAAAAACCCGCCAAAGCCGGGTAAATGACATGATGGGCAATTTTGCGGCAACATCCGCAGTGGATTCTACCGACAATCTGCCCAATTCGGTTCATAGAATCATTCTGATCGACGACGTTTACACAACAGGGAGCACGATCAATGAATGTGCCAGAGTGTTGAAAGAATCCTCGGCGCCTGATTCTCCTGCTGAAATCTATGGACTCTTGTGGGCGCGTTCTTAGAATTTTGTCTATCATTTGCGGGGAGGCATCATGGAAAAACGCGCGAAACTATCGGAAATTGATCTTGTGCGGGGTTTTGCCATCATCGGAGTGTTGTTAGTACATTCTACTTCCGATGCCACAATTCAGATGTTGAATTCTGATCTTTTTAGTCTGTACAACTTCTTTAATATCTTTTTCAAGATCGGGACGACAACCTTCATTTTTCTGAGCAGCTTCGTTTTATTTTATAATTATTATCCGCAGCCTTTGACTATGAAGCAATTCAAGAAGTTTTACCGCAATCGGTTGATGTATGTGATCGTGCCGTATTTGCTGTTTACTGCTTTCTATTTTCTATTGGGATGGTGGAGCAAAGGGCAAGTTTGGGATTGGCCGGCAATGCTGTCCGCCCTTAAGTACAAGCTTCTAACAGGAACCGGCCATGAGCATCTGTATTTCGTGTTCATCAACATTCAACTGTACGTGCTGTTTCCCGTTCTCCTGTATCTATTTCAGCGTTTCAAATGGTTGGCGGCTTCCGCTATTGTTGTAGGCGTCTTGCTTCAGTGGGGATTTTTTCTGTGGAATAGAGAAACTCAGTTTATCGTTTACGATCGGGGCAGCTGGGCTCCGACCTATCTGGGGCAGTATTTTCTGGGCGCGTGGCTCGGGATGTACTTTGATCGGATCAAGTCTTGGTTAATCATCGCAAAAGAAAACATCAGGGCCTCCCGGGTGCTCGTGTGGATGACGATGTGGCTCGTATGGCTGGCTGCGGGAGTTTCTTATGTCACGATTTACTATAGAGCCCGGGCTGACAAAACTTTGTTTCATAACGCGGTATACGATCTTTTCTGGGATATTTACACGATGATCACGCCTTTGGTGTTGATTCAGGTCGCCTTCCTTTTGAGCAAAATGATGAAAAATACGTGGATTGGCGGTTTGCGTCACCTGGGTGTCATTTCGTTCGGTGTATATTTACTTCATCCGTTTATCCTGCTTGTATATCGTCAATTCCCGCCGGCAAACGGTGATACTTGGGTGCATCATTTGTGGTACGCAGGCGGTTTTGTTAGTGCGCTGGTTATTTCCTGGATTGTCGTTACCGTCATTAGCCGCTCGAACCGTTGGGCGTGGCTTGTGTTCGGTAGTGTCCCCTTACAATTGCAGGCCTCACAACGCGTCCGTTCGGATACGCCGCTTCCTGCGGCACCTTCCGTTCCGGCTTGAGACGGGCAGAAAATTTGTCATGCAAGTTTAGGAAAATTTTAGTACAATAATAGTTATTAGCTGGACTATTGTTGGAACGGGGGAAAGTCGATGAATTTAGGGAACTGTCCCCGCTGCGGGAAGCTGTTCGCTAAAAATTTTCGCGACGTCTGCGGCAATTGCTATCAAGAAATAGAGAAAGAGTATCAGAAATGTGCGGATCATTTAAGAAAGAATAGGGGCATAACCATACAGCAGCTGTCGGATGACACTGGCAGTTCGGTGAAACAGATCACACGATGGATCAGAGAAGGCCGTATCACGATCACCAACGCGCCTAACATGTCGTATCCTTGTGAATCTTGCGGAATCGTCCTGATCCGTGACGGGAATTTGTGTGATCCTTGCCGTGGCCGACTCACCCGTGACATCAAGAACGCCGAGCATTCCGAGAAACTGCAATCCTCGTTGGATGACAACAAGCCTGCCGGAACCTATCAGATTAAACGAATCTAATAATTGGAATTTCAGGTTCTATAAACAAAATACATTTTGTAACCGATAATACTTTCATTAGGATTGTCGGTTTTTTATTCGGGTAATTCCCATTGAGGTGAATAACGTGAAGATAAATGATACCGGGCGCATCGGAGCATATCGCACACAACAACAGCATTCGGAGCCCCGCACCAACCAGGCTTCCCCGAAACGCCGCAAGGACGAAGTTCAATTTTCCGCAGAGGCGATGGAGCTTCTGGGTGCTGCTCGCACGGAAGACCCTAATAGGGCGGAGCGTATTGATCAATTGAAGAAAGAAGTCGCTTCGGGAACATATAAAGTGGATGCGGGTAAATTGGCTGAGAAGCTGCTGCCTTTCTTCGGTCCGGGTTCAAGTAAGGAATGAGGTGAGCAAGCTTGAGCATCCAGAATTTGCTGAATACATTAAGAAGCTTATCTGATATACATGAGGAATTGCTCCAGCTTGCCCAGGAGAAGCAGCAGTTGGTCATTGAGAATCGCGTAGAGCAGCTGATCGCAGTGACCGGCAAGGAAACAAAAGCGATCGGAACTTTGGAACGATTGAATAAAGATGTTTCTAAATATACAACTGAAAGCCTGGCGGAGTTGGGATTAAGCTCCAAAGCCGGAGCCACTTTGGTTGACGTTATTCAAGCCATGTACCGAGCGGATTTGAAGGCCGAGATGCTAGACGTCGCCGAGCGCTTGAGAGATCAAGTACGCCAATTGAAAGAATTGAATGAAAGAAATCAGCTGCTAGTGCGGCAGTCACTAGACTATATCGGCTTTCAAATTGAATTATTAACTGCTCCGCACGACGATGTTACATACTCGCCGATCCATAAAGCAAAAGCCGGAACACCCCGTCGCACGTTCGATTCACGGGCTTAACCAACTGAAACAAGGGGATGTGTTTTTTTGAGGTCTACTTTCCACTCGCTTGAAACTGCAAAGAGAGCTTTATTCACGCAACAAGCAGCAATTCAAACGACAGGTCACAATATCTCCAACGCCAACAGTCCGGGATATTCCCGACAGTTGGTAAATATGCAAGCAACCCGTCCGATTGAAGCGGTAGGAATGAGTCACTCAGCGGCTCCTGGACAATTGGGCACAGGAGTGGAGTTCACATCGATAACGCGTGTTCGCGAGCAATTCCTTGATAGTCAATACCGTAATCAGAGTCAAGATGCCGGCAAATGGAACATTCAAGCGGACACTTTAGATAAACTTGAAGCTATTTTTAATGAACCGAGTGACACCGGTATTCGTACGGTAATGGATAAGCTTTGGACTTCTTGGTCTGATTTGGCCAAAGATCCCGAAAACGTAACAGGCCGTAAGATAGTGCGGGAAAACGCCATTGCGCTCGCTGATACTTTTAACTTAACCAGCAAACAGCTGACGGATATGAGCAATGACCTGAATACAAACATTGGAGTCAAAGCCGGCCAAATTAATTCTTATCTGAGCAGCATCGCTAACTTAAACCATGATATTGCTCGAATTTCCGGCTATGGCGACTCTCCCAACGATTTGATGGATCAAAGGGATTTGTTGACAGATCAATTATCCAAGATTATTAATATTTCCGTGACGAATACGCCTCAAGGCTACAATATATCCATGGGCGGTACTCAGCTTGTAAATAACGATACGTATACAGCAGTGGATGCGGCCGCTCTAGAGTCGGCTTTCTCAGGAGGCAGCGGCGGAGACTTAACCAGCGGGGAAGTTTATGGCATGTTAAAGTCCCGCGATGTTTATGTAAAAAGCTACCAGCAGCAGTTAGACACGCTAGCTAACAGTATTGCGAACGGTACATTTACAGTTACATTGCCGCAAGGAACTGTTTTGCCGGAAGGCACGACACTTGATGGCGTCACCTATACGGGTGCTAACCGAACACTGACATCACCGCTTACAGTTAAAGTTAATGGCATGAATGAGCTACACAAGATGGGATATACGCTTCAAAATCCACCTACAGCAGGGGATAATTTCTTCGTCTCCTCGGATGGCGGCCCCATTACAGCAAGTACGTTTAAATTAAATCCTGTTATACAGAATTCTCCCGACGCAATAGCGACATCGATGCGTACGGCGGGAACTCCGGAACAGGTAGTGCCCGGCAATAACACATTGGCAATGCTAATGGCAAAACTTAGGGACACTAAGATCCAATTTGTCACACCTGATGGATCGACTCCGGGGATTTCTAATGGGTTGATTTCGGATTATTATAACTCGATCATCGGTCAACTTGGGGTTCAGTCCGAGGATGCTCAGCGTCAGGCCAGTAATCAAAACTCTCTGCTGAGCAATATCGATGGCCGGCGCCAGTCGGTGAGCGGTGTCTCACTGGATGAAGAGATGTCCAATTTGATTAAGTTTCAACATGCATACAATGCCGCAGCTCGGGCGATGACGACTTTTGATGATTTATTAGATAGAGTAATTAATGGTATGGGACATGTAGGTCGTTAATGTTTAATCTGAAAAAGACGATGTGAGGTGATTGTCCATGCCGCTTCGTGTTACGCCGGGCATGATACACGATCAAATGGTACGTAACTTAAACAAAAATTTGCACCGGATGAGCGGAGCGCAAACGGAACTGACCACCGGCCGCAGAATCAACAAGCCGTCGGACGACCCCATTGGCATCACTTATGCGCTTCGATATCGAAGCGAATTGTCGATGAACGATCAGTACCAACGTAACTTAACGGCTGCTCAATCATCGGTGGAACATGTGGATAATGTCCTAGGTCAAGTAAATGATTTGATGCAGCGGGTCAAAGAATTAACTATTCAAGGCGCAAATGGTACGAATCCTGCAGAGGCGCGTCAAGCTATTAAAAGTGAATTGGACGTGATATATGATCACCTTATTACTATTGGTAATGATCAAATCAACGGCAAATACACTTTTAATGGCCAACTGACACAAACCGCACCTTATGATGCTGTTACGGCAGGTACCATCGACACCGACGACCAACAGATTAAGTTGCCGGTGGCACCCGGCATCGAGATCGGTACGAACATGACCGGTAACCAGGTATTCGGTAAGAGCACGGACACCGACAATCTGTTTACAGTGGTAAAGCAAATCCGAGCTGCGTTCAACTTGAACGACGGCGCTGCCGCTGCTGCACTATTAAGCAAAGTAGATTCCCGTTATAACGCACTTTTATCAATCCGTTCTGAAGTGGGAGCACGTGCTAACCGGATTGATATGTTAGATAACAGAAACAAAGATCTCGACATCACATTAAACAACTTGAGTGGAAAAACGGAAGACGCCGATATTGCTGACGCCACCATTCGTCTGAAGCGAGATGAAAACGTCTATCAAGCTTCATTATCGGTCGGTGCCCGAATTATTCAGCCAAGCCTTGTCGATTATTTAAAATAAACTAAGCAGACGAAAGAGCGGTGGAAGAATGGAATTTCTCCGCTTGTCGATTCACCAAACAATGGGGCGGATCGGGATGGAAAGCAGGCCGGGACAATCGGAAATCCGATCGCCGTCAGGTCAATTGG
Source organism: Cohnella kolymensis (assembly GCF_000829465.1). Classification (GTDB taxonomy): domain Bacteria; phylum Bacillota; class Bacilli; order Paenibacillales; family Paenibacillaceae; genus Cohnella; species Cohnella kolymensis. Next base: position 164,095 of record NZ_JXAL01000006.1, read on the forward strand.
ATATCACTTCGCCATCTGCACATCTGCAAATTCGGCAGCCTAAAGGCGAACTGCAAATTGACTCATCTGCCGCATTAAAAGCACTAGCGCTTGGTGGTCCGATAGAGACAGGTGAAATGCTCACGGAGCAAGCAAATGAACGGGCTATGCAAGCTATAGCACGCATCGCACAAAAAGGCGACCGAATGGCTCAAATCACTAACAAGAATGATGCGGTGGCGGATTTAGCAATGAATGCCATGGAAGATGATGCAGAGGGTCTTCGGGTGACGGGGCCGGCTTCTTATATGAATATAAGCTTGAACTACATACCTCATGCGGCGGAAATCGAGATTACTGCTCAGCATCCAAGTATAGAGTACACACCGTCCAGGCCGGAGATTAACTACACTCCCGGTAACGTAAAAATCTATGTGGACCAAATGAACAGTATTCGAATGTGGGTTAGCAGTTACGATCTTTACGCATAGAGCTACCAACGCGGGATCGCGTCGATAGCTCATTTTTCTTTTATCTGTGCCAGATTATGGGGGGACATCGCATGTGGCAGTCTTTGATTGGTAAAACAATTAATATGAATGGCTCGATCCTCGGCTTTCCCGAACTAAATGTCTTTGGAATACAGCCGGTGGATGATTCGAATGATCAGTCACCATTTGCTTACCTGCAAAGCCAAGAACAACAGGAAATAGGTTTTTTGGTGGTCGATCCATTTACGTTCTTCCCGCACTATGAACTTGAATTGTCGGATCGGGATAAGTCGGAACTGGAGGTTGCAGATTCTCAAGAGGTTGCTGTACTTGGAATCGTGTCAATTGCACGTCCTTTTGAGAGCTCAACGGTAAATCTCATGGCCCCGCTTTTAATTAATGTAAGCAAATTTACAGGACGTCAGCTCGTCTTGCCTCCAGATACTCCTTACCAGACAAAGACTCCGATTTTCGCCGCAAAGTATGAGAAAGGTGGCAATCCGGATGCTCATACTAACACGTAAAAAGGGACAATCCATCGTCATCGATGATGAGATAGAATTATTTATTTCTGAGATCGAAGGTGAACAAGTTAAAATCGGGATTCGTGCACCCTCGGAGATTAAGATTTACCGAAAAGAAGTGTTGGATGCAATTCGCGAAAATAATAGAGAGTCACTAGCAACCCCAACTCAATTGGGAGCTTTAAAAGATCTGATCAAAGGTATGGATGCACCTTCTAATAATTCGAAATAATTTCGACAAGCTATAACAAAATGGAAAACACTGCCGATATATATATCGAGAGCTCACACGGAAGTGAGCCGTCACACATCCAAGGAGGAGTTAAGCAATGATTATCAACCACAACCTGAACGCCATGAACGCTCACCGCAACCTGTCGTTCAACAATGTCCAGCAAGGTAAATCCAGTGAAAAACTTTCGTCAGGCTTCCGCATCAACCGTGCAGCCGACGATGCAGCAGGCCTCTCGATCTCCGAGAAAATGCGTGCACAAATCAAGTCATTGAGCCAGGCACAACGCAATACTCAAGACGGTGTTTCAATGGTTCAAACCGCTGAAGGCGCAATGAATGAAGCTTCCGACATGCTGACTCGTATGAAGGAATTGGCTACCCAAGCTAATAGTGGCACTTACAACGCTGACGACATTACAGCTATGGACAATGAGTATCAAAAGTTGAAAGCCTCAATTACTGACATTGCTACTAACACCACGTTTAACGGAATTGCCTTGCTTGATACCACTGCTACCGCTGTAAAAATTCAAACGGGTGATGCTGCTGCTGTGCAAGTCAATGTTGCCCTGGATACGATTGATTTGGACACGATAGCAGGGACGTTGGGTGCCGCTCTAACTGCGGCTACTGCGGGAGCAGAAATGACTGCAGTTGATACAGCTATTAAAGCGGTAAACACTGCACGTTCTGAGCTTGGGGCAACTCAAAATCAACTAGAGCACATCTCCAATAACTTGGGTGCAACAACGGAAAACTTGCAAGCTTCCGAATCGCGCATCCGCGACACCGACATGGCCAAGGAAATGATGAGCTACACGAAATTCAACATCCTGCAGCAAGCTGCTACAGCTATGTTGGCACAAGCGAACCAAGCTCCTCAAGGCGTTCTGCAATTGCTTCGTTAATTATTTGCTACCGTTTGAAGAAAAAGCTCACAGGATTTTCCTGTGGGCTTTTTTCTGTTCTCAGGGGCGAAGTTTATTTTAAAAAAATTAAACAAATCGATACTGTCTTCCGATATACAGGGATATAGGAATATCGGTGATAGGCTAAGGAGGTCATCATATGGTGATGCGTATACCCGGTCTGGGTTCAGGGATGGACATTGAAAGTATGGTCAAAGGTTTGATGAACGCTGAGCGGATTCCGCTGGACAGGATCAATCAGAAGAAGCAACTTCTGACTTGGAAAACTGATCAGTATCGGGAGATTAACGCGAAGATGGCTGCCCTTCGATCGGCGATGAACGATTTCCGGTACGGCTCCCTATTCTCGCTGATGAAAGCCACCTCAGCAGATCCGGCTAAAGTAGCAGTATCGGCTTCCGGCACGGCCAATCCGGTCAATCACAGCATGATCGTCGATTCTTTGGCATCTGCTGCCCGTTTAGTCGGAGGACAGATCACTCCGACAGCCCAGTATGGATTGATGGCGGGAACAGCATTGAGCACATCAACCGTTATCGATGCGAGCAATAACCAGCTTAACGTGACCTTTGACGGCACGTCTCGGACAATAACACTAGCTTTACAAACATATAATGAAGCATCCCTTCAAGCCGAGCTCCAAACCCAACTGAATCAGACGTTTGGAAACGGAAGGTTAACAGTCGGGTTAGACGCGGGTAATCAATTGTCTATTACTCCCAACGGCGTTGAAGGCTCATTATCACAGGTAAAAGTCACTGCGGTAGCCGCAAATGGCGGATTGGTCGCTCTTGGTTTTCAGGATCAGCAAACGTATAAATTCGATCCGAATCAAGGACTAGATACCCAATCGAATAAACTCTCTGCCACACTAACCGGAACGTCTTTTACAGTCAACGGAGTGACCATCACTTACAATGCAACGGATAGTTTGCAAAGCATTATCAACAGAGTAAACAGCTCTGCGGCAGGTGTTAACATGAGCTATGATCCTTTGGCGGACAAGCTTGTTGTCACCAGTAAATCTACGGGCTCTACATCCCAAGTGATTGTAACTGACGAAACGGGCGGTAATTTTAGCACCATTTTTAATGTATCCGGCTCTGTAACACCGGGTACCGATGCGAAAGTAACCATTGATGGGGTCACCACCTATCGTAATACCAATCAGTTTACATTGGATGGCGTTACCTATACTTTAAATGGGACTACGACCGGCCCGATCTCCATTGGTATTACGACAGATATAGATGCGACCGTAGCGAAGATTAAGGATTTTGTCACTAAATATAATGACTTGGTTGGGCTGATGAATACCCGATACAACGAGCAAAAATATCGCGACTTCGCTCCTTTGACTGATGAGCAGAAATCGGCGATGAAGGACAACGATATCGCGAATTGGCAAGCGAAGGCGCAAAGCGGGTTGTTGTCCAGAGATAGTCAGTTGGCTGCTATACGTTCCGACTTGCGATCATTGACCACGCGCCAAGTCCAGAATACCCAGAGCAGCTACAATGCTCTGTACCAAATCGGAATTACAACAGCACCGTATTCGGCTGGACAACAAAATGAGGCCGGCAAGCTTGTTATAGACGAAGGTAAACTGCGCAAAGCGCTTTCGGACGACTCGACTGGAGTCATTAAACTTTTCTCTAATCAACCTGATCCCACCCTGCCTGCCGCCACGGCCGAGCCTCAGAAAGGTTTGGCACAAGTTCTATTCGAAAAATTGGATACCGGCATAACGAATTTGTCTAAGGTTGCCGGACGTTCCGGCGGAGGATATCTCGATCCATCCACAAGCATCGGTAATCAGTTAAAAAAAATGGAAGACCAGATTTTGCAGATGAATGATAGGTTAATCAGGAAAGAAAATTACTATTATAATCAGTTTACAGCCATGGACCAGGCTATCCAGAAGGGCAACTCTCAAATGTCATGGCTGTCATCCCAACTCGGTTAGGGAGGAACAACTAAATGATAACTAATTCAAATCCGTTTCTGCCAACCCAGCAGATGTCTGTGGGCACAGTTTCATATCATTCACCCGCTGCCCCCATTGCGGAGCTTGGTACGTTTTCCTCAAAAGCACCCCCAGTAGAGCTAATGAAAAAGCAGAAATTTGAGTTATCCATTGCCGACGAAGCGGTGGTACATGTTTTAGAGAAAATTAACCGTCAACTGGCGGGCATTCCAAGAGAAGTGGAATACAACTTTCACAGGCAGGACGGACAAGTGGTGATCAAAATCATCAACTCGGAAACCAAAGAGGTATTGAAGGAGATCCCACCTGAGAAGATTTTGGACATGCTCGCCAAGTTTCAAGAAATCAATCGTTCCGCTGGCGCTATAATTGACGAGAAAAGGTAGGCTGGAATATATGAGCGTAAAACCCCAAGAAGTCTATTTGCAAATGCAGGTGAATACCGCTTCGCCGCAGGAGCTTACCTTACTGTTGTATAACGGGCTTATCAAATTTCTCGGACAATCTCTGGAAGAGACGAAACATGGGAACTATGAGGGCAAAAATAATCATATTATTCGCAGCTTGGACATATTGGACGAATTGTTAATGTCCCTGGATCAAAGCTACGAAGTTGCCCAACAGCTTGGATCTCTTTACCTGTTCATGAAAAGCCATTTGGTGGAAGCCAACATCAAAAACAAGGCGGAAAATATTGAGTTTTGTATTGGTCAGGTGAAGGAGCTGCGGGATACATGGGCGCAAGCAATCAAGCTGGCAAAGCAGAAGCAGGTATAACAACTCCCTCTGTAACGGAATCACTGCGTGGGTTATGGCAAGAATTGATCTCGGTAACGCGGCGGTTGGCAGAATTGGATCTTAACGAAGATCAATCTGCCGAAATTTTGATTATCGGACAACAACGCCAAGTGGAGTTAAGGGAGCAAATTGATAATATTAAATCAGAAGCGAATGTTTCTCTCCATGTAGACTTGGTTCAAGAATGCCTGGACTTGGAACGTCAGTTTCAGATGCACCTTGTAGATGCGCGTGAAAGATATCGCCAACCGCTTAGCAACCTTCAGCAAGCCAACCAGCTAAGAAGGGTTTATACGAACTTTCAACAATCAGATGGAATTTTCGTGGATAGAAGCCAATAAGACAATCTCAATCTAACGAAAATTTTTAGGAAGGTATTACATTAAGAAAAGCCAATGTACGTACAAAAACTCATTACGCATCAATGAACTTGAAAAACCTCGGAAAAATCCGAGTTTTTTTATATAGTGACACTTACTGAATCCGCTTACAAAAAACCATTGACACCATTATTTCCCTAATGTTATATTCGGGATGTGGGTCAGGCCAAATCGCCTATGTCTTACGTCATTTGAATATGAAGGGAATGTTTAACAGATGCAAGGTAAAGTAAAATGGTTCAACGCGGAAAAAGGATACGGATTCATCGAGACTGAGGAAGGCGGCGATGTGTTCGTTCACTTCTCCGCAATTCAAATGGACGGCTACAAGGCTCTTGAAGAAGGCCAAACTGTAGAGTTTGACATCGTTCAAGGCGCAAGAGGCCCGCAAGCAGCTAACGTTAACAGAGTGTAATCATTCCGGCGCTTTTAGCGTCGAAATATAATACAGAGAACAGTAAAACAACGCTTGATTTGCCTGCCACGCCACCCCGGATATTCCGGGGTTTTTTTATGTTTTGCACATTATGAGCCAAGTTATCTAAAAATTCAAAATAATTAGCCGAATGTTTTGAAACCGTCATCACGGGTGTGGTATCATGGAATCAGCAAAGGAGGAATGCCCATGAGATACACCATTCGTGGCCAACGTATGGAAGTAACAGAAGCTCTTCGTGATTACGTAGAGAAGAAGTTAAGTCGATTGGAACGATATTTTGAAGCCCCTCCCGAATCAGAAGTACACGTCACACTAAGCGTAACAAAAGGTCAACAAGCCGTCGAAGTCACGATCCCGCTTCCTGGGGCTCTACTACGAGCTGAGGAGAAAAGGGACGACATGTACGCATCCATCGACTTTGTGGTGGACAAACTGGAACGCCAAATTCGCAAACACAAGACGAAAATGAACCGCAAATTCCGTCAGACCGGTACATCCATATTATTTAAGGAAGAAGCCATCAACGGCAACAGCGTCAGTACATTAACCCACGATGAAGAAGACGAGTTGGAACTTGTCCGGACGAAGCGTTTTAATATGAAGCCGATGGATGTTGAAGAAGCGATTCTTCAAATGAATATGGTCGGACACAACTTTTATGTATTTGCCAACACGGACACGAAGGAAATGAACGTCGTTTACCGCCGGAATGATGGAAAGTACGGGTTGATAGAATCTGTGTGAACATAACATATGCAAAGCCTCGGCATTCATTGCCGGGGCTTTTTTTGGCGATTTGTTCAAGCATGCGCGTCCGTCGATACCCCTTCCTTGCCCCATTTTCCCCAAACTGATAAAATGAAAGAATACTGTCATACCCGCAGGAGAGAGGGGTACTACCGATATGTTAGGTCTGGTCAAAAAAATATTCGGGGATGCCAACGAACGTGAAATCAAGCGGCTGTCTAAAACCGTGGAAGAGATCAACGCGTTGGAGCCAAAGATCTCCCAATTAACAGATGAACAGCTTCGTGCCAAGACGGATGAGTTCCGTTCCCGTCTGGATCAAGGCGAAGATTTGGATGATATTTTGCCTGAGGCTTTTGCCGTCGTACGGGAAGCGTCCAAGCGCACGCTCAATAAGCGTCATTTTGACGTGCAGCTAATCGGAGGTATGGTTCTTCATAACGGCAAAATTCCCGAGATGAAGACCGGGGAAGGGAAGACGCTTGTCGGAACGCTCGCTGTATACCTGAATGCCTTGCAGGGCAAAGGCGTACACGTGGTTACGGTCAACGATTACCTCGTCACACGCGACAGCGCCGAGATGGGTCAAATTTACGAGTTCCTGGGCATGACTGTCGGCCGTAACCTGAATGGACTTTCCCATGAGGAAAAACAACAGGCGTACGCGTGCGACATCACTTATGGAACCAACAACGAGTTCGGTTTCGACTACTTGCGCGACAACATGGTCCTTTATAAGGAACAAATGGTACAACGGTCGCTGAACTATGCCCTCATCGATGAAGTGGATTCCATCCTGATCGACGAGGCGCGGACACCGCTGATCATTTCCGGCCAAGCGCAGAAATCGACGGAGCTGTACTATGCTGCAGACCGTTTTGTCAGCAAATTAAAGGATACCGAAGACTTTACAATAGATGTGAAAATGCGCACCGTTGCCTTGACCGAGCAAGGGGTCACCAAGGCGGAGCGTGCGTTCAATATCGACAACTTGTTCTCCCATGAGCATGTTACGCTTAACCACCATGTGCAGCAAGCGCTTCGTGCCCGCTTTATCATGAGACGGGACGTAGATTATGTGGTTCAAGATGATGAAGTCCTCATCGTCGACGAATTCACCGGCCGGCTGATGGCAGGACGCCGTTACAGCGACGGTCTGCATCAGGCGATCGAAGCGAAGGAGCAGCTCGAGGTTCAGAACGAGAGCATGACGCTCGCCACTATCACGTTCCAGAACTACTTCCGGATGTACCGCAAGCTGGCCGGCATGACCGGTACGGCGAAGACGGAGGAAGAAGAATTCAAGCGGATTTATGGATTGGAAGTCGTGCAGGTGCCGACCAACCGTCCGATGATTCGTGAAGATAAGGCGGATGTCGTCTATAAATCCGAGAATGGCAAATATCGCGCCGTTGTGGACGAGATTGTAGAACGTCACAAAACCGGACAGCCCGTTCTTGTCGGTACGGTGTCGATCGAGAATTCGGAGCGCGTTGCGGATATGCTGAAGAAAAAAGGCGTACCGCACCAGGTTCTGAATGCGAAGTATCATGCCGAAGAAGCGGCGATCATCGCCAACGCAGGACAAAAAGGAACCGTTACGATCGCCACCAATATGGCGGGCCGAGGTACCGATATCGTTCTGGGCGAAGGTGTAGCCGATGTCGGCGGGCTGCATATCATGGGTACCGAGCGCCATGAATCGCGGCGTATCGATAACCAGCTGCGCGGCCGTTCCGGACGTCAAGGCGATCCGGGTTCTTCGCAGTTCTATCTGTCCATGCAGGATGAACTGATGCGCAGATTCGGCGCGGACAATATCATGGGCATGATGGAGCGTCTCGGTTTCGACGAGGATTCTCCGATCGAGAGCCGCATGATTACCCGCGCGATCGAATCCGCCCAGAAGCGTGTCGAGGGCAGCAACTTCGATACTCGCCGTATCGTTTTGCAGTACGATGATGTCATCAACCTGCAGCGGGAGAAAATATACGGAGATCGCCGCGAAATACTGGCCTCCGACAACATCCGCGAAATCGTGCTCGGCATGGTTCGTTCGGTTGTGAATCGTGCCGTCGACAGCCATTGCTCGGACAGCGATGTGCCGGAGGATTGGGATTTCGAGGGCCTCCTGACTTACGCTCATACGAATTTCTTGCCTGAAGAGCGCTTGAGTAAAGACGACTTGTGGGGCAAGGAAAAAGAAGAAATGATCGAAATGCTGATGGAGCGCATTGAAAAGTACTACGACGAGCGCGAAGAGGGCCTCGGCAGCGAAACGATGCGCGAGTTCGAGAAAGTCGTCGTTCTGCGCGCCGTCGACAGCAAGTGGATGGATCACATCGATGCGATGGATCATCTGCGCCAAGGTATCCACTTACGCGCATACGGCGGTAACGATCCGCTGCGTGAATACCAGTTCGAAGGACACAACATGTTCCTTTCCATGATCGAGCGGATCGAGGACGAGGTTACGCTCTATATCATGAAAGCTCATGTGGAGAGTAACCTGAAGCGTGAAGCGGTAGCTGAAGGGCAGGCCGTGGATACCAAAGCGGAAGCGGGTCCTAAGAAACCTGTGACGCGCTCTGCTGAACAGCGTGTCGGCCGGAACGATCCGTGCCCGTGCGGCAGCGGCAAGAAATACAAACAGTGCCACGGACAATAATCGTTCCGAAGAGCACCCTAAGATTCATATGAGGTGATTATCAACATGTCCGAAATAGACATTACAGTGAAGCAAGATCTTCGCGAAAGCGCGAAGCGACTCCAGCAATTCAGGGGGTCTCTTTGACTTAGATCTCAAGAAGGAACAGATTGAGAACTATGAAGTCAAGATGAGCGAACCTAATTTCTGGGACGACAACGAGAAGGCACAGGCGCTCATCGCCGAGATGAATGCCATCAAGTCCGTCGTGGATGAATATGAAGGTATGGCGAACGAGCTTCAGGACCTTCAGGATATGCTGGAAATCCTTGAAGAGGAATCCGACGATTCGATGGTTAAGGAGTGGACGGAGAGCGTGAAGGCTCTTACCGCCAAGATTGACTCCTTCGAACTGCAGCTGCTGCTGAACCAACCTTATGACAAGAACGACGCCATACTTGAATTGCACCCGGGCGCCGGCGGAACAGAGTCGCAAGACTGGGCGCAAATGCTGTACCGGATGTATACCCGATGGGCGGAGAAACGCGGCTTCAAAGTCGAGCTGCTTGACTATCTCCCAGGGGATGAAGCGGGAATTAAGAGTGTCACGATTCAGGTTAGCGGCCGCAACGCCTATGGATATCTGAAGGCGGAAAAAGGCGTGCACAGACTCGTACGAATCTCGCCGTTCGATGCCTCGGGCCGCCGCCACACTTCGTTCGTTTCTTGCGATGTGGTGCCTGAGATTGATGAAGATATCCAAATCGATATTCGTCCGGAAGATCTCCGGGTGGACACGTACCGTGCCAGCGGCGCAGGCGGTCAACATATCAACAAGACCGATTCCGCGATTCGTCTCACTCACTTGCCGACCGGTGTAGTTGTGGCTTGCCAGACGCAGCGTTCTCAAATCCAGAACCGCGACAAAGCGATGAAAATGCTCCAGTCCAAGCTCTACGAGCTGAAGCTTCAAGAACAGGCGCGGGAGCTGGCGGAAGTCCGCGGTGAACAGAAGGATATCGCATGGGGCAGCCAAATCCGGTCGTATGTGTTCCATCCTTACAGCATGGTGAAGGATCACCGCACGCAGGTGGAGACCGGCAACATCGGCGCTGTGATGGACGGCGAGCTGGATCCTTTTATCGACGGATATTTACGCAGCCAGATCAAACTGGAAGCGGAATGAAATGCATAATAAAACACAAACTTCCTACACGTACCGCAAGTGTAGGAAGTTCTTTCATTAGTGCGAGAATGGAAAAGAGGCGACACTCGAGTGGTATCGACTGATCCGAAGCCCCCGTATTCGGTGAAAAAACGCAAGGTGCGCAAGGTATCCCCTGCAGCACGCGAAATTTTCAGCTATTTATCTCTGCTCATCGGCGCTTTCCTCATAGCCGTCAGCTTTAATCTGTTTTTGCTTTCCAACCGCATCGCCTCGGGCGGAGTGTCGGGTATCTCCGTCATTGTCAACACGCTTGTGCACATTCCTCCAGCCTACACCCAGTGGGCGCTCAACATCCCTTTGTTTATCGCAGGAATCCTTGTATTAGGAAGACATTTCGGTGTGAAGACGGCCGTCGGTTCCGTCATTCTGCCTTTTTTTGTGCTGCTCACTTCCCACTGGACGGCGCCTACACATAATCCCTTGCTTGCTGCGATTTATGGCGGTCTCGGAGTCGGACTCGGTCTTGGCCTTGTATTCCGCGGACGAGGTTCGACCGGAGGGCTTGACGTCGCCGCTCAAATTATCCACCGTATAACCGGCATTCGCCTCGGTTTGGCCGTGGCTGCCTTGGACGCACTCGTCATCCTTGCCGCCGCATTTTTTATCTCCTTCGAAAATGCCTTATACGCGTTAATCGGCCTATATGTAACCAGCAAAACCATCGACATCGTACAGACCGGGCTCCAAACCTCCAAAGCCGCTTTTATCATCTCCAAAGATCCCGAGCGGGTTTCCGCCGCTATTTTGCATGATTTGGATCGGGGATTAACGAAGCTGGAGGGAGTCGGCGGCTATACCGGCGAGAATCGTCCCGTCCTGCTCGTTGTCGTCGGCCAAAGCGAAGTGACCCGATTAAAAAACCTTGTTCGTGACGCCGATCCGGAAGCATTCGTCATCATCAGCAACGCCGCCGAAGTGCTTGGAGAAGGCTTCCGGGAAAATAAAAATTTATAGTCTGTCTATGGTTGCATAAATAATACATAAGACGTATAATAATTCAGTATTCGAGCATAAACCAACAGTTACTTAGATCATAATCACATATTTTATCCGCTATTTATTCATATTTTTATGTGTTTTTATCGGGGGAACGACAATGAATAATTCCAAGCTCCGCGCGGCTGTCGTAGGCTCAACCGGCTATGGCGGCGTCGAACTTATTCGTTTGCTGCAATCTCATCCGCATGTTACCGTGACGTCGGTCATTTCTTCCTCCAGCGCGGGATCGCCGATTGCCGAGGGATTTCCTCATCTGAGAGAAATCCGTACCGACTTGTTGGACGGAATCGATGTAGAACTCGTTCGTTCTAAGGCGGATGTCGTCTTTCTGGCAACTCCGCACGGTGTGAGCATGAAGCTCGCTCCGGATTTTTTGGCGGCAGGCATGAAGGTGATCGACCTTTCCGGTGATTTTCGCTTGAAATCGGGTGACGTTTATCGGGAGTGGTACAAACACGAGCCCGCTGCACAAGCCGAGGTGGATCGTGCGGTGTACGGTTTATCGGAAGTATACGGCGCACAAGTTTACGGAGCCGACTTCATTTCCAATCCCGGATGCTTCTCAACAGCTGCATTGCTTGGCTTATATCCGGCGGTTAAGGCAGGCTGGATCAACCCGGACTCGATCATCATCGATGCGAAGTCAGGAGTCTCCGGTGCAGGACGCGGCTTGAATTTAAGCGCGCATTTTTCCGAAATCAACGAGAATTTCAAAGCCTACAAGCTGAATAAACATCAACATACGCCGGAAATCGAGCAAGTATTGTCGGAAGCGGCGGGCCGTCCTGTCATCACCACTTTTACCACTCATCTCGTCCCGATGACGAGAGGGATCATGTGCACGATTTATGCGGCACAGAACGAGAATCGCGATACTGCCCAATTTGTGGACCTGTACCGACGATTTTATGAAGGGCGCCGTTTCGTCCGGGTTCATCCTGCAGGCCATTGGCCGGCAACGAAACAGGTCTACGGAAGCAACTACTGCGACATCGGCTTTTCCACGGATGATCGCACAGGCCGGATTACGATTATTTCGGTGATCGACAACTTGGTGAAGGGCGCGGCGGGCCAGGCGATTCAGAACCTGAACCTGCTCATGAACTGGGATGAAACGCTCGGGCTTCAGTTCACTCCGGTCTACCCTTAATACTCGATGAGAGGAACGGGCTACTTATTATGGGGAAAGAGAAACAGTACACAGTTCTCCCTGAGGGAGGCATCACCACACCCAAAGGCTTTAAGGCCGGCGGACTCCACTGCGGCTTGAAAAAAACGGACCGGCACGATTTAGGCGTCATTGTCTGCGATGTTCCGGCGGCTGCGGCGGCGGTATATACGACGAATTTATTTCAAGCGGCACCCGTTAAGGTAACCCGCGACACCTTGAGTGAAGGCGGCATGCTGCGGGCGATCGTCGTGAACAGCGGGAACGCCAATGCATGCACGGGTGATCAAGGTGACGCCGATGCGCGCACGATGCAGGCGAATATGGCGGAAGCGTTGGGAATTAGCAAGAATCAGGTGGCTGTTGCATCCACAGGCGTGATCGGCGAACTGTTGAAAATGGATCGGGTGAACTCCGGTATCGCAGAGCTGCCCTCGAGGGTTCTAGGGGATGCGCAGGGTTCCGACGATTTCTGCCAGGCTATTCTTACAACGGATTTGGTGAAAAAGGTTTCCTGCGTGACGCTGACTTTAGATGGGCAGCAAGTGACGATAGCCGGTGCGGCCAAAGGTTCAGGAATGATTCATCCCAACATGGCAACGATGCTCGGATTCGTAACGACGGACGCTGCGATCGGAACACCGCTGCTGCAAGAGCTGCTTCGCGAAGTGACGAACGTGAGCTTTAACATGATCACGGTTGACGGCGATACCAGCACCAACGACATGCTCGTGGCGATGGCGAGCGGATTAGCGGGCAATCGCGAATTGACGCGCAACCATCCGGACTATGAAGCATTCGTACAAGGATTGCGGCATGTGTGCACCGAGCTGGCAAAAGCCATCGCGCGCGATGGCGAAGGGGCAACGAAGCTGATCGAGACAACGGTCGTCAGCGCAGTCAGTGATGAAGCGGCACAAGCGATCGCCAAGACGATTATCGGGTCCAGTCTCGTTAAATCAGCCGTGTATGGCGCAGATGCCAACTGGGGGCGAATTATCGCAGCAGTCGGGCGTGCTGGCCAACCGGTGAACGTCGGGACAGTGGATATTCGTTTGGGTGACATTCCCGTGTTGGAGCAGTCCCGCCCGGTACCTTTTGATGAAGAAATGGCACTGGAGTACTTAAAAACCGGTACGATCGGCATTCACGTGAATTTGAATATGGGAAGCGGGACGGCGACGGCTTGGGGCTGCGACCTCACGTACGACTATGTGCGCATTAATGCCGCTTATCGGACGTAAGGAGATCGAAACTTGATGAGCACTCATAGATTCGTGATGAAATGCGGAGGAAGCACGCTCGCCGCTCTTCCGGACGCTTTTTTCGAGGATTTGCGGCAGCTGCAGGAGCAAGGGACTCAGCCTGTTATCGTGCATGGCGGCGGCCCGGCGATTAACGAAACGCTCGGCAAGCTCGGGATCGAGAGCCGGTTCCATAACGGACTGCGCGTTACCGATGAAGCCACTTTGGTCGTTGTCGAGATGGTATTGGCCGGCGGCATGAACAAGCAAATCGTGCGCAGGCTGCAGCAGAACGGGGCAAGATCGATCGGACTTTCCGGCACGGACGGCGGCTTAATCCGGGTGAAACCGGTGGCTGACGCCGATGTGGTCGGGCTTGTCGGAGAAATTATCGGAATCAACACTGAACTTATTGAAGGAATCATTAACCTGGGCTACCTGCCCGTCATAGCCCCTATCGGCATCGACGGTGCCGGGCAGCGATACAACATTAACGCAGATACCGCCGCGGGAGCAGTGGCCTCCCATCTAGGCGTCGATACGATGATTGTGGTGACCGATGTTCCAGGGATCATGCGAACGGTTAATGGAGAAAAGAGCGTTCTTTCGCAGGTTACTTTTGCCGATATCGAGCAAATGATCGAGAGCGGCGAAATTTACGGCGGCATGATTCCAAAAGTAAGGGCGGCGATGAGCTGCTTGCACGGCAACGTCAAGGATGTGCTGATCGTCGATGGGGCAATGCCCCGCGTTCTGAGCCGAGCTGTGAAGGACGGAAATATCGGAACCCGCATTGTCAGGGGTTGAAGGGAGAGTTCGGGATGAGTGAGAGCGCGTTGTTTCCGACATACGCCAGGTTCCCTATTACATTAGTAAAAGGGAAGGGCAGCCGGCTGTGGGATGATCAAGGCAAGGAGTATCTGGATTTCATGAGCGGCCTGGCGGTGACCAATCTCGGGCATTCGCCGGATGCGGTTAAGGAAGCGTTGGTCAGCCAGCTCGATCAGCTGTGGCACGTGTCAAACCTTTTTCATAATCCGAATCAGGAAAAGGCAGCGCGTTTGCTGGTCGACAACAGCTGCGCGGACGCGGTGTTCTTCTGCAACAGCGGAGCTGAGGCGAATGAAGCCGCGATCAAGCTGGCGCGCCGTTATTACCAGAAGGTATTGGGCGAGCAGCGGTTCGAGATTATTACCTTCAACCAGTCGTTCCACGGACGGACTTTGGCGACGCTGACGGCCACGGGCCAAGAGAAGGTGAAGGACGGATTCCTGCCTTTGCCGGAAGGATTCCGCCACGTTCCACTGCATGATATGGACGCACTGGAAGAGGCCGTGAACGAGAATACGGCTGCGATTATGCTGGAGTTGGTTCAGGCAGAAGGGGGCGTCATTCCGGTCGAAGCGGATTTCCTTCGCCAGGTGAGAGAACTGTGCGACCGGCATGGCGTGCTGCTCATCATTGACGAAATCCAGACCGGTATGGGGCGAACAGGAAAGCTTTTCTCGTATGAGCATTACGACGTCGAGCCGGATATTTTCACTCTCGCCAAAGGTCTTGGAAGCGGGGTTCCGGTCGGTGCCATGCTGGCTAAGGCGCATCTGATCCCGGCGTTCACTCCCGGCTCGCACGCGACAACGTTTGGCGGCACACCGATCATAATGGCCGCGGTCGCCGCAACGATAGAAACGATGCTTGAACAGAAACTGCCTGAGCGGGCGGAAGAAGCCGGCGCCTATCTGCTTCGGCAGCTAAGGGCAAAGCTGACGGGACTGCCCCAAGTGAAGCAGATCCGGGGCTCCGGCTTGCTGATAGGAATCCTCTGCAACGCTCCCGTCGCAGAGCATATCGCCGAGCTTCATAAGCGGGGACTGCTCGTCGTACCGGCCGGACCAGAAGTTATTCGACTGCTTCCGAATCTGCTCGTCACCAAGGATGAAATCGACGAAGCGGTTGATCTGATCGCTGATGTACTTAAGGAGCATGCGACGGTTAAGCCCGTCAACTGACAAGAGATAGGGAGGGAACGCTTTGCAACCCACCGCGAATTTGGAAGACATGTCCGCGCAGCTGAAAGGCCGCGATTTTCTCGGACTTATCGATTATTCACCGGAAGAGATCCGTTATTTGCTGGATTTGGCTATCGAGCTGAAGCGCAAGCAGAAATCGGGAGAATTCTATCAGCCGCTCAAAGGTAAAACATTGGGGATGATTTTCGAAAAATCGTCTACACGCACCCGGGTTTCTTTTGAAGTCGGCATGTATCAGCTGGGCGGTCACGCTTTGTTTTTGAGCAAGAACGACATCCAGATGGGCCGCGGCGAAACGATCCGGGATACGGCGCAGACGATGTCGCGTTACCTGGATGGAATCATCATTCGCACATTCGGTCACCGCAACGTGGTGGAGCTGGCTCGCAGCGCGACGATTCCCGTCATTAACGCGCTGTCGGATCGATCGCACCCTTGCCAGGCGCTTGCCGATTTTCAAACGATCCTCGAGATGAAAGGGCGCCTTGAAGGGCTCAAGATCGCCTACATCGGCGACGGCAACAACATGACTCATTCCCTGATGATGGGAGCGAGCAAGCTGGGCATGCATTTTACCGTCGCATCTCCGGCAGGGTACGATCCCGATGCGGGAATCGTTCAGCTGGCTAAAGAGGCTGCGGCTGAGACCGGCGGCAGAGTGGATATTTTGAGGGACGCCCGTGAAGCCGTTGAGAATGCGGATATCATCTACACCGATGTGTGGGCCAGCATGGGCTTCGAGGCGGAGCAGAAGGAACGCGAGAAAGCTTTTGCCCATTATCAGGTGAACGAGGAGCTCGTGAAATACGCCAAATCCGATTACCTGTTCATGCACTGCTTGCCCGCCCACCGAGGCGAAGAGGTAAGCGAAGGGGTCATCGACGGGCCGCATTCGGTTATTTTCGATGAGGCGGAGAACCGTCTCCACGCGCAAAAAGCAATTATGGCCGCGATCATGTAGCCTTATTTTCCGATACGAAGGAGCTTTAACCCGATGGCAAAAGAAAAAATCGTTCTGGCCTACTCCGGGGGCCTTGATACCTCCGTCATCCTTACTTGGTTAAAAGAGACGTACGACGCGGAAATCATTACTTTTACGGCCGATATCGGACAAAAGGATGAGCTCGACGGTCTTGAGGAGAAAGCGATCAAAACCGGGGCGTCCAAAGTGTATATCGACGATCTTCGTGAGGAGTTCGCCAAGGATTTTATCTATCCGATGTTTCAGGCGGGTGCGCTGTACGAAGGGCAGTATCTGCTCGGCACCAGTATCGCACGGCCTTTGATCGCTAAGCGGATGGTGGATATCGCCATTGCCGAAGGGGCTACCGCAATCGCGCACGGCGCCACGGGTAAAGGGAACGATCAGGTGCGTTTCGAGCTGACGGCCGCTGCGCTGACTCCGAACATCAAAGTGATCGCGCCATGGCGAATTGAGGAGTTCCGGCAGGCATTCCCTGGCCGCGCCGAGATGATCGCTTACGCGGAAAAGCACGGCATTCCCGTTCAAGCTTCTGCGGCTAAGCCTTACTCTATGGATCGCAACCTGCTTCACATCAGCTTCGAGAGCGGCATGCTCGAGGATCCTTGGTTCGACTCAAGTGCTGATGATGTTCAAGAGATGTATGTGCTCAGCGTTTCGCCGGAGAAGGCACCGGACCAACCCGAATATGTCGAGTTGGAATTCGAAGGCGGCAATTGTGTGGCGGTGAATGGTGTTCCGATGAATCCGCTGCAGGTGATGGAGAAGCTCAACGAGCTTGGCGGCAAGCATGGGATCGGACGCGTCGATATGGTGGAGAATCGCTTTGTCGGCATGAAGAGCCGCGGTGTGTACGAAACACCGGGCGGCAGCATCCTTTTCACCGCTCACCGCAAGATCGAATCGCTTACGATGGACCGGGAAGTCATGCATTTGCGCGACTCGTTCATTTCCAAATACAGCTCTCTTGTGTACAACGGTTTCTGGTTTGCGCCCGAGCGCCTTGCCATTCAAGCTTTGGTGTCGGAAAGCCAGAAGAACGTCACCGGTACGGTGCGGCTCAAGCTGTACAAGGGCAATATGATGGCCGCCGGACTGAAGAGCCCGGTCAGTCTATACAATCCCCACATCGCCACGATGGAAGCCGATCCTACGCAAGCGTACGATCAAGGGGACGCAACAGGCTTTATCCGTCTGAACGCTTTGCGCTTGAAGGTATCTTCTGGCGTCAACGGCGCTTCCGGCGTTAATTGATAAAGACAAAAGAGGGAACCTGACGCGCGGCATGCCGAACCATCCCCCGCTAGCGGGGCAATGCGGGAGGCACCTTCGCGAAGGGTTCCTCTTTTGCTGTTTATTCCGTTGATACTGAATGAGAGGGGCTGCTTGAGATGAGTAAACTTTGGGGCGGCCGGTTTACGAAACAAACCGACCAACTGGTTGAAGAATATACGGCATCCATTAATTTCGATAAAGAGCTTGCTATGGAAGATATTCAGGGCAGCTTGGCACATGTGACCATGCTGGGAAAATGCGATATACTACCTGCGGAAGATGTGCAGAAGATAACCGAGGGTTTGCTGAAAGTGCGCGACCGGATTCAGCGCGGTGAACAGGAATTTGCCGTCGGCGACGAAGACATTCATATGAATATCGAGAAAGCGCTGATCGATGAAATCGGGCCGGTCGGGGGCAAGCTTCACACCGGCCGCAGCCGTAACGATCAGGTTGCGACAGATATGCACCTATATTTACGTAAGCGTGTCGTTGAGTTTGTGGACCTGCTGCAGAAGTTGCAAGCGGCCTTGATCGGGCAAGCGAAGGAAAACCTCGATACGATCGTACCGGGCTACACGCACCTGCAGCGTGCGCAGCCGATTTTGTTCGCGCATCATCTGATGGCTTACGTGTCCATGTTCGGCCGGGATATCGAGCGTCTGCAAGACAGCTACAAGCGAATCGACACGCTGCCGCTTGGTGCGGGTGCGTTGGCGGGAACAACGTTCGCGATCGACCGGTTGTATACTGCGGAATTGCTCAACTTCGGCCGCGTATACGAGAACAGCTTGGACGCCGTAAGTGACCGCGATTTCATTGTGGAGTTTTTGAGCGGCGCCTCCTTGATTATGATGCACCTATCTCGGTTAAGTGAGGAATTGATTTTGTGGTCCAGCACAGAGTTTCAGTTCGTGGAGCTGGACGACGCATTCTGCACCGGCTCCAGCATCATGCCGCAAAAGAAAAACCCCGACGTCCCGGAACTCGTTCGCGGCAAGACGGGGCGTGTATATGGCAATCTGGTCGGCCTTCTTACCGTGCTCAAGTCTTTGCCGCTGGCCTATAATAAGGATATGCAGGAAGATAAGGAAGGTATGTTTGATACCGTTAAAACACTTCAGGGTGCGCTTCAGCTGTTCGCTCCGATGATCGGTACGATGAAAGTCCGCAAAGAACGCATGAGACGCGCGGTCGATCAGGACTTCTCTAACGCCACCGACATCGCGGACTTCCTCGTCGGCAAAGGCCTGCCTTTCCGCCAAGCGCACGAAGTCATCGGCAAAACCGTCTTATACTGCATCCAGCAAAACAAGTTTCTGCTCGATCTGACGCTGGAAGAATTCCAGCAGTTCTCACCGTTGTTCGACGACCGCATCTACGAGGTTCTCCAGCCGGAGCAGGTCGTGAACGCGCGTAACGTGTACGGCGGTACCGCAACCGGCCAAGTGACAGCGGCCATCACCCGGGCTGAGGTCGACTTGTCCCGCACGGCAGAGTGGGTTGCGGAGTATCAGGAGAAGAGCAGGTAATCTTCGGGGGATGCCCATCACCCCCCGCCGGAACAGCGACGATGAGCAGGTTCCGCCGGCACAGCGCGGATGAGCGGGTCTGTGATATAATGCATATCAAGTGACGAAGAACGTCCCAATCTACTCTAGCAGAGTGGGTTGGGGCGTTTTTTGTATTTTTCAGGTAAAGGGGGATTTGTCATGAGTTTCGAGCAAGCACATGCTGCGTTTATCGGCAGTCATCTGGCACGCCGAAAAGGTGAGCGTCGAGGCCGTCTAGAGAGAGGACATGGACATGGAGAAAAATTGTTTTTGGAGAATGTATGGTGGCCGCTGAAAGGTAACTTCGACAGACTGCATCCGGAGTATGAGGTGCTTGATTGGCGTGGGAAATCGTATTTCGGAGATTTTCTCTATGTGACCACAAGCGGGCATAAATTTATTTGGGAAATCAAAGGCTTCAACACCCATGTAAAAGAGCTGGACCGGCAGGGCTTTTGCAAGGAGTGTAAGAGAGAATTATTTCTCGAAGGACTGGCTGTCCACCTTGTCTCATTCGCTTACGATGATGTTAAAGATGAGCCCGATCTGTTGATCGCGTTGCTGCGCATGGTATTAAGCCAATATGAAAGCGGGAGTCTGCCGGAATTGCGCTCCTTTGCGGAAAAGGAAGTCATCCGACTAGCGCACTTTCTGGCCCGTCCCATTCGCCCCAAAGACGTTGTTGATCGTCTTCATATGAATTTCCGGCGCGCGGTTCGCATACTTCAGTCACTTACCGAGCAAGGTTGGTTTCGTGCCATCAAAGGGGAAGACGGGGTTAGAGTAGTGAAGTACGAATTAATTCGAATGACAGGTTGGTAACCAGAGCAAAAGCGTACTCGGTGACTTCACAATTAACTGCAAAACTACACTTATTTCTTTTTGAGAGTAATAGTTGTATTTTTGCAATTATTTCAAACGATGGGTCAGAAGCCGGGAAATTAGTTGTAGTTTTGCAATTATTTCGGCTGGTCGCATACTGCGAGTGGGTTACCGGCGGTTTACGGAGATGAGGTGGACACGGCAGAGCTACGCACTGGACGTCTGCAGGTGGGCGATTCAGGTTATTGGCGGTGGAGCAAGGTGAGGTGGTATTTCCGAATCCGCGCCGGGTGATGACAGATACAAAACAAAAGCCCGCGGGACATTATCCCACGGGCTTTCACATGTAACTTACACGGGTTCGACAGGGCCTTCGTCCTGGCCTGGAGAAGGTGTCGGATCAGGCGTTGGAGCAGGGGTGCTGCCCTCCGGATTCAGTCTCGGATCTTGAGGGTTCACCGCGATCAGATTATCCTGTGTACGGTAAGTGTCGCGGGACAATTTCTTGCGTTCCACTTCGTTCCCGTCCACGAGCTTCACGAGGTAGGATTCCACGACATAGCCGGATTCGCCTTTTTGCACGGTGTCTTGCTTGCCCAGTGTCAGCTTGTCGTTAGCGACATAAACCGTCTTCGGCTTATTCACTTTAACCTCAACCGTTTCGGTGCGATATTCAACATTTTCAGGCATCGTTCCGAACAGCTTCACCGTTAACCTTTTATCGTGCACCACTGTACGGATCAAGAGCTGCTTGCCGGTGGAGTTGCGGAATTTGAAGTTCACAAAACCGTCGGCGAATGTAGCATCCAATCCGGCAGGTAAGTAATGAACACGCAATGAGTGGTTGCGCCTCTCGACAATGTCCAGCCCCACACGCAGCGCCGCGTTGTAGAGCGTGCTGGACACCTGGCAGATGCCGCCGCCTACACCCGGCACGAGCTTGCCTTTGAGGATGACCGGCGCTTCTTTGTAGCCGTACTCTTTTTCAGCTTTTGCAACGATTTTGCCGTATTCGAAAACATCGTCCGGCATGAGCAGCGTTTCGTTCAACGCTTTGGCAGCCGCCGTCACATTATGTGAACGGCCTTTTCCGCTTGTGGTGAAAGAGGTGGTAAATTCGGCGATTTTACGTTCGATGCCTTCTTCTTTCAGCTTGGCTACCGTAATTTCCGGAGCCGTTTCCGTTATGGGCAGCTCGACTTTATAGGCTTCCGCGCTGCTGCTGCTCATTTTTGGCGAGAGAGTTTTCGGCTCTAAATTTTTAACCTTATTAAAGAGTGCAGGCAAATCAAGCTCCGTGCCGAGAACTTCATCGGTATAAATCACTTCGTCCTGATCATTGATCGTACGCTCGGCGTCCTTAGGAGCAGCACCGGCAGCGGAGCCCCAAGAAGCCTGAGCTTCCTGCTGGAACTGCTGCTCATTCCAATTAACGCTGAGTCCATAGGAGGACTTCATGCCGCCTTCGAATCGCATTCTGGCCCTGTTCAGCCAGGACGCGTCGCGAAACTTCTCGATGGCCTTCATGGCATCGCTTGTATCGACACTCATGCCTAACTGCTTCAAAGTGCGGTCAGGCACCTTAATGTCACCGGTCCCGCCCGCCGGCAGCACAGCGGTAACCTGGATTTGCTCCAAATCGGCAACCCGATTCTGCAGCAGGTTCAGCGCCGCCGGCGCGGACTGGCCGCCCACGGTCAGCCCGCCGACTGTAAAGCCTTTTGGAAGCGTATCGTCACTCCCGTAATATATCGTACCTCCAACTCCGGCACCTGCAATTATAAGTGCAAGACTCCCCGTTAAGAGCCATCCTTTTTTCATTTTCAGCCACTTCCCTCGGATTCCAATTTACTTCATTTTTTCCACTCACTATATATACCTTCCAAACCCCGAATTTGTTGCCGTCTTAAATGAGAAAATTTTAAACTTTCCCCGGTTTGGGTTTTAATCAGTACTATTCCCTAAATTAAAACGACAATATTTCCTCGGAAATTATCGACAAAGAGAGGATTTTAATGCAAGATGTCGAAATGGATAAGGTCCGAATCTTAACTGGAAGTGATAATGTGATAGAAATGCAAGATATATGGAAAACGTATCCCGACGGTACGACCGCCCTTCAGGCGATCAATGTCGTCATCGAGCGGAATGAGTTCGTGTATATTGTCGGTCCTTCCGGGGCAGGAAAGTCGACATTCATGAAATTGATTTATCGTGAAGAAGTCCCTACCAAAGGGCAGATCTCCGTCAACGGATTCAATATAGGCAAGCTCAAGCAGCGCAAAATCCCGTACGTGCGGCGTAATATCGGAGTTATTTTTCAAGATTACAAACTGCTCCCTAAGCTTTCCGCGTATGAGAACGTGGCTTTCGCGATGGAAGTTATCGAAACGCCGAGCCGGGCGATTCGCCGCCGTACGATGGAAGTGTTGGAACTGGTCGGATTGAAACATAAGGCAGGCAGCCTTCCGGCTCAGCTTTCCGGCGGAGAGCAGCAGAGGATCGCGATCGCTCGCGCAATCGTGAACAATCCCGCGGTCATCGTTGCCGATGAGCCGACCGGGAATCTTGATCCCGAGACGTCGTGGGGCATCATGAAGCTTCTGGAGGAAATCAATTTCCGCGGCACGACAATCGTCATGGCTACCCACAACAAAGAGATCGTCAACACATTGCGCAAACGTGTAATCGCCATCGAGAAAGGCAGCATCTCTCGCGATGAACCGAGGGGGGAATACGGCTATGAAAATTAGCACGGTCGCCCGCCATTTTCGCGAAGGTGCCAAGAACGTCGGCCGCAACGGCTGGATGAGCTTCGCATCGATCAGCTCCATCGCGGTGTCGCTGTTCATTCTGGGAGTGTTCATGCTGCTAGCGCTTAATGTGAACAAGCTCGCCGATCAGCTGGATAACCAGGTGCAGATCAGCGTTTATCTTGAAACGGATACGGATCAGCCCAAGATCGAGAATGTCGAGCGTTTGATCAAGCGCATTCCTGAGGTTAAATCCGTTACGTTCGTTTCCAAAGCGGAAGGACTTGCCCGTTTCCGTGAAAGCATGGGTGAGGATGGCAAGCAGGCTTTGGAAGGCTACGACGATGAGAACAACCCTTTGCCGGATTCCTTTGAGGTGGAGGCGTTCAATCCGCAGCAGATCGCTTTCGTGGCCAAGCAGATTGAAGCCATTAACGAATCGGACCCGGACAAACCCGTCAAAAGAGTCAGATACGGCAAAGGCACGATAGAGACCTTATTCAGCATTACGAACGGCGTACGCAACATCGGCCTGTTCATCGTGCTGGGTCTCGCGGTCATGGCCATGTTTTTAATTTCTACGACAATCAAGATGACGATACTGGCCCGGCGCCGCGAGATCGGCATCATGAAGCTGGTCGGTGCGACCAACAGTTTTATACGCTGGCCGTTTTTTATTGAAGGAGCGCTCATCGGGTTCAGCGGCTCCGCCGCTGCAGCCGCCGGATTGCTCATCGGATACTCGCAATTGGTCATCAAAACCAACCACTCCATGGGCTTATACATGCTTCAGCTCTCCACGTTCGACGAGGTGAAGTGGTTGGTCGGCGGCACCATTTTAGCGCTCGGGACTCTCTTGGGTGTGTGGGGCAGTACGATCTCGATCAGAAAGCATTTAAGGGTATAAACGATATTAACCGTATTTTGGATGCTGGAAACCGTATCTAGAGGAGGCATTTTGTGAGAAGGAAATTCGTGCTTTTATTGGCAATGCTGATCACGGCCAGTTTGATCCTGCAGCCTTATGAGGGACAAGCGCTCTCCGAAGTCCAGAAAATAGACAAAGAGCTTAAGCAGCTGAAGAATCAGATGGATGCAGCCGAGCACAACCAGAGATATGCGGATAAAACCATTAAGGATAAACAAGTTCAGGTGAAAGCGACGGATGCCGATCTCCACGCCATTCTGGCCAAGATCGATCAGGAGTCTAAAGTTCTGCAAGCCACGCTGACCAAGCTCGATCAGAGCCAGGAACAACTTCAATCTACAGTCAAGAAATATAAAGATGCGATCAAGCAAAAAGAAAACCACGGTAAGCTTATGGATTCCCGATTGGTGCTGCAGTATGAAAACGGGCCTGTTGCTTATCTGGACGTACTTTTAAGCTTCAAAAGCTTCGGCGAGTTTGTCGGCCATATCGAGAATGTAGAAGCTATTGCCGCCCAAGATAAAGACATTCTCAATACGAAACAGAAGCTGGAAGCGAATCTGGAGGCTGAGAAGCAGGAATTCGAGCAAGCGGTGGCCGAGGTCAAGAAGCTCTCTATTCAAAGGCAGAGCAACATCGCCAGCTTGGAAAATATGGAGAACGAGAAAGAAGTTCTCATGTCCCAGTTGAACAAAGAGATCGAGGAAATGGAAGAGATCAGCGAGGAAGCCGAAGCGCAGCTGAAGGAATTCGCCAAGAAAGCTTCCCAACTCGAGGCTAAAAAGAAACGAATCAAGAATCATTACAAAGGCGGTAAGCTCGGCATGCCGCTCCAGTCCGATTACCGCATGTCATCGCCGTTCGGTTACCGGATTCATCCGATTACCGGCAAGAAGAAGCTTCATTCCGGCATGGACATGGCGGCTCCGCGCGGAACTCCCGTATACGCGGCCGAATCAGGAGTCGTTATCGTTGCACAATCCTGGAGCGGGTACGGCAATTGCATCGTCATCGACCACGGCGGCGGAATTTCAACTTTGTATGGACATTTGATGAGCGGCGGTATATATGTAAAGAAAGGGCAAATCGTCAAAAGAGGGCAAAAGATCGGCGGAGTGGGTTCCACCGGGCAGTCCACCGGAAATCATCTCCATTTCGAAGTAAGAAATAAGGATTTCGAGCCGGTTAATCCTGCGCCCTATTTGAGATAAATCGCATATCAGACAGCCGATGGCCCGACATCCACGAGGTCGGGAATCGGCTGTTTTTGGCTTCATGCCCCCGCAATGAGGTTAACAGTAGAGGATAACTGCCTACGGCTTGTCATATTCTAACAATGAACCGGATATGGAGGAGTGGCGTTCGTGTGGTATAGAGGTCGTAGCCTTTTTGCGGTGATGGTGCTGACGGCAATCGCGGCCAGTATCGTAACCTACACAGTGGTAAAGCTGCCGGACTGGGCTTTACAGCCCTCAGCTGTGGAAGCGGGAGCTTCCTCGAGCGGCTCCGCCGAAGGTTGGAGCGAGGAAGAACTGGGTAAATTGAACAAGGCGCTGGATCTGATCGAAGAGCGGTACATGACAGACACAGACCGCAGTCAGCTGCTGGACGGCGCTGTTCAAGGCATGGTCGAATCATTGCGCGATCCTTATTCCGTATATAAATCCAGTGAAGAAGCGCAGAAATTCAGCGATGCCCTGCAGGGAGCATTCACGGGTATTGGAGCCGAGCTGAAAATTGAGAACGGCACCGTTGTCGTTGACTCTGCGATTAAAGGCTCCCCCGCGGAAAGAGCGGGGCTGCAGCCCCGTGATGTGCTTCTTAGCGTGAATGGGCAAAGTCTTCACGGTGTCACTTTGAGTGAGGCCGTATCCAAGATCCGGGGCCCTAAAGGCACCAAAGCGAAGCTCAAGATATCGCGTGCAGGAGCCGCGGAACCGCTGGAGCTGGAGATGGTCCGCGATCGGATCGATCTGGAGACCGTGCACGCTGACTTAGGACAGGACGGCATCGGCCGTCTTTCGATCAACCAATTTACCTACGATACTTCAGCCGAGGTTGCTGATAGGGTACGAGCGATGGAGGAACAAGGGCTGAAAGCTCTGATTATCGATGTCAGGGACAACCCGGGAGGCATACTCCAATCGGTGCTCGAAGTGTCGGAGCAGTTCATTGAGAAAAATAAACCGATCCTGGTCAATGAATATCGGGATGGCCGGCACAAAACGGAATTTGCGGTGAACGGACTCGATCGTCTCAAGCCTTACCCGATTATCGTCCTCATCAACAAAGGCAGCGCCAGTGCAGCGGAAATACTGGCAGGTGCGCTTAAACAGTCGGCCAATGCCGTGCTCGTTGGCGATACGAGTTATGGCAAAGGCACCGTCCAGGTGAGTTACGATAAAGAGCTCGGCGACGGCAGTCTGGTGAAGCTGACCGTGTATAAGTGGCTGCTGCCTGACGGAACCTGGATCCATCAGAAGGGGATCGACCCGGATTTGGCGGTGAGCCAACCGGATTACTTTCTTGCATCGAGGCTGCCAAGGGACCATGTGCTGCAATACGATGTGACCGGCGAGCCGGTGAAAAACCTGCAAAATATTCTGGAGGGGATCGGATTTCCGGCCGACCGCAAGGACGGATACTTCAGCAAGGGTACGGAAGCCGCCGTTCAGCAATTCCAGCTTAGCGAGCAGCTGCCGGTGGATGGGCAGGTTAATGCGGCAACGGCGGATCGGCTCGAAGAGAAGCTGTATGTGAATTTGCAAAACCCCGAGTATGACACGCAGTGGCAAGCGGCGGTGAAGAAAGCCCGGGAACTCATGCCGGCCTCGTAGACGGGAAGGAATTGTTTTGCCTTTGTCGAATACTTAGGAGGTTGACTTTGCGTCAGCTCCTTTTTTGTGAAAGGGGAGGGGCAGTTGGAACCTCTGTTGAATGTTGTGCGGGAAGCGGGACAGGCGGCTCTCGGTCTGTTCACGCTTCCGTATTTTTATATCGCTGTACTGTTTGTCTGGTGGCATGCCCGGCAAGGAACGATCCTTCAGCGTAAGCTGTTTCATGTTAGACTTTACGGCTCTTTGCAATTGGTGCTGACAAGGGTGCTGGCAGGACTCGCTGTCGGCGCTGTTCTTTCTATTGCGAGCTTGGGTGCCGGCGCTCAATTGACCAACGGCACTTTGCTGTGTGTATGGATCGCGATGGCTGTATTGGCATTATTCCAGCTGCGATACGTTTGTCTCGCTTACGCTGCAGGGCTCCTCGGTGTGCTTCAAGCGGTTGTGCAGTGGACGGGAGCGGATGGCGCTCAAGGAGTTCTTGCCGACGCCGTGCGGTTGATCCTAGAAGTACATGTTCCAAGCTTGCTGTTTTTAGCGGGTATTTTACATATTGCCGAGGGGCTGTTAGTGCGGCTGCAAGGCTCGAAGTTAGCCATCCCGTTGTTCGTTGAGGGTAAAAGAGGCAAACCGGTCGGCGCCTACGCATTAACGGGGATGTGGCCCATTCCGCTGCTCTGGCTGATCCCAGCAGGAGCGGAAGGGCTGTCGCTTCCTTGGACACCGCTTTTCGGCATGGCACAGGATACCGCAGGTTGGAGTTTATTGGCTTTTCCGGTATTAATCGGCTTCAGCGACCGTACGCTCAGCTTCACGCCTGAACAAAAAGCGCGGATGTCCGGGAACTCTCTTATGATCTACGGATTGGGTATTGCAGCTTTGGCAATGGGGGGAAACTACTTGCCATGGTTAAGCGTGGTGGGGGCTATTGCTGCCTTTGTTCTTCATGAAGGCTTACTGCTGGTCAGCCGTTCGCGGGAGAGCGGACGGGAGTTTCTTTATGCACAAGACCGTTCAGGGGTGAGAGTTCTCGCAGTTCTTCCCGGTACGCCGGCTGAGGAGATGGAATTCCAGTCGGGTGAAATTATTAAAAGAGCTAACGGATCCGCCGTCCGGAATAAAGAGGAGCTGCACGCCGCGCTTCAAAAGCAAGCCGCTTTTTGCAAGCTGGAGGTCGTTAACAGGGACGGGCAGATTCGGTTCGCGCAAAGAGCGCGTTATGCCGGGGAGCACCATCAGCTGGGACTCATTTTAGCGCCGGATGAACAGGTGGACTACGTGGTCGGCGCCCGATCCGGTTCCATCTGGAAGATCCTTCGGGAGGCGGGTGCACGGCGTCGAGGAGAAAGGCCCGCAATCACAGCACGCCGTGAGGCGGAAAGCGCGGCTGCTGAATTGGCAGCAGGATCGGAATCCCCGTCTGAACTGGACCCTTCGGCATTCGAACCTGCGCAAGCTCCGGTTCTTCCACCTAGAAACGCCGCATCACGCAAGAAATCTTAAGACGTTCTGATAGCAAAAACCCGAGAGCGTGCTCTCGGGTTTTTGCATGTTAGTTTTTCAATATCCAATCTGCAATATCGCGTATCACTTGCGGCTCGACATTCCCCGGATGTTTGTATTCCTCTACAGTTCCCTTGCCGTCACCTTCATAGTGCACAAAAGCATGATTCAGACCCGGGTACAGCTTGAACGCCGCATTAGAATTTTCCTTCAGCAGGTCTTGCCATAGCGTATAATCCTTGTCTTTAAATACTTGAAAGTCATCTTCACCCTGCATGATCAATACCGGCTTACGAAGTTTGACCGTCAGGTCCGCCGTACTATGGCTTTCCATATCCTTTAAATAATAGGCAGGAACGCCGAAGATTACGGCTGCCATCGCTTCTTCATCGCTCATATTTTTAATGTTCTGCGCTTTGACAAGCTCGGCTGCCAGCCAGGCTTCATTGGTTTTCTTGGTAGGATCGTTGTCATCCATCGCCTTGATGAACGCCTCGTTCTGATCGTAGCTTATCTGCCAGAATTCGCGGGCGGTACCTGCCATAATGATCAGGCCTGCGAAGC
The DNA here is from genome assembly GCF_000829465.1 of Cohnella kolymensis. Classification (GTDB taxonomy): domain Bacteria; phylum Bacillota; class Bacilli; order Paenibacillales; family Paenibacillaceae; genus Cohnella; species Cohnella kolymensis. The sequence goes on from NZ_JXAL01000006.1 coordinate 193,136, forward strand.
TCCCGCCTTCCGCGTCGATTCTCGGGGCAAGCATTCCGCCAAGGCTGTGCCCCACAATAAACACACGAGCAGAATCAATGCGCTTGTCGTTCTTGAGTAGTTTAGAGGCGGCAATGGCATCCTCCACCGTTTCTTCTTTTACGGTGAACTTGGCGAGCATTTCGGGAGTAAAGCTGCGTCCATGCGCAAAAGTTCTTTTGTCGTAACGAAGAACCGCTACTCCTGCTGCGCAAGCCCCCAGCGATATCGCGGAAAGGCTTGTAAGCGCCGACCGCCTCGTTACGGTCGCTTGGACCGGAACCATGAACGAGAACTACAGCAGGAAGGCTGCCGGTCGCATTCTTAGGCATCGTCAATGTCCCTTTCAACAGGAAAGGCGTACCTTCGTTTAACACAATGTCTTCCTCCACCAAGCTGTCCGGGAGAACTGCGCCGTCGCTTTTCGTCACGCTGATCACGGCTTCATTGCGATCTGCATGGAAGGCTGCCTCCAGGCGGAGAACCTCTTTCAAAAAGGAGAGCGGCACGTATACGCGGTTCTGTCTCGAAATAGCCGGCGTGCCGAACGGGACAACCGCGGTACCGTTTATCGTTGCTTGATCGCCGCCGATTTTAAACGCGAAATCCACGGACGGGACACTCAGATGGACCTCTTTGGCTGCTTGATCGAACGTTATTTTCATCTTCAAAGCCTCTGCAATCGGACGAACCGGAACCATCATGTCGCTTTGGCTTTTGTACGGCTGGGCGTCCGGGAACACAATCGCTTTATTCTCGAACAAAACCTTAATGCCGTCGGCTGAAGCCATAACAGGAAAAGATGTAAGGAAAAACATGATTGCCGCTGCTGATGCCAGTAATTTTCTCATTTCATAAAACCTCCGAAAAGTGATTGGGCAGGCGTTTAAGCTTTTTTCTTGCGTGAATGTAAAACATACGAATAAACAGTCGGGATGAGGCTGCTGCATAGTACACAGATCAACAATACAACGGTAATCCATGCGGCGGGCACGAACCAAGCGCTTGCAAACATGATCAATCCGGCGAGGAACCACAGTCTTGCACTCAACCGATGAGTTAACCGCCAGTTATTCTCATCCGTCAGCGCCCAAGGAGTTCTGACACCGATGAAAAAGTTGCTGCGCAGCTGGCCCATCCGATTGCCGATCACCAGCCAGAGTATGCCCATGGCGCCTACAACCAGGTTCATCATCGGCAGCTCGTAACCGAGATTCGTCAGTATGACGACCAGCAATACGCCGTGCAGGAACAGGCTGATCGCCCATCGCATGATGTAAAAGTAGTCCTCGAATCGTGTGTAGTTGTCGCGGCGCGGGTCTACATAGCGCATAACCGAAAGAATGGTTGGCATTGCGACCCCTAATCCTATGTACATCAGCCAGAATCCCCATTTCGGCATCGTGCCGTCCTGCTCGCCTTTGAGATTGTAATGGGAACCCATGACATCCGGAAGCCGCTCATTAAACGATAGAAACAAGATTAAAAAAAATAACTGCGTTCGTACCAAGTAAAATCCAATCTTTGGCGGACCAAGCTAATTCGTTGCTCTTATTTTCTTTCGTCATCGTGTCCATCTCCTTTTGTTCCGATCATACCGAGGAACCAGCCCATCGCTTCCTGCATGACGCTAAGATTCAGCGAGTAGAGGATGTTCTGTCCTTGCCTTTCGTCTTGTACCAGTTGTGCTTGCTTCAAGATATTCAAATGATGTGAGATGCTGGGTTTGGAAATGTTGAACTGATCCGCGATTTCTCCGGCAGTAAGGTCACGCTCTTTAAGAAGCTGGAGAATTTTGCGCCTGGTGGGGTCCGAGAGTGCCTTGAACGCGTCATTCATGGATGGAGCTCCTCCTTTCATGGTCGGGTCCTTGTTTTTCGATATTTAGATAATCATCTAATTAGACAATAAGCTAAATATTAAAGTGTGTCAATACCTTCCATTTCATTTTTTAGCAGGCCGCTTTTATGACAATCCACTCCTTTTGACGTGACTTTACGAAAACGATATAATTAATGGGAACACACATTCTGCTAAAAATGCACATTTGAATATAGATCGGCAGTTATAGGCGAACTCTCACAGGGCTTAACATAATGAATAGAAAGGGGGAATCGGTCTTGGAAAAAGCTTTTAAGCTGGTGTCTGAATATGATCCGCAAGGCGATCAGCCGTTCGCCATCGGGCAGCTGGAGCAAGGCATTACTTCGGGGAAACGGCATCAGACGCTCCTTGGTGCGACAGGAACGGGTAAAACGTTCACGATCGCACAGACGATCGCGAAGGTGAATAAACCTACGCTTGTCATTGCCCATAACAAGACGCTTGCCGCGCAGCTTTACAGTGAGTTCAAGGAATTTTTCCCGGAAAATGCGGTCGAGTATTTCGTAAGCTATTACGATTACTATCAGCCTGAAGCTATATCCCTTCTAGCGATACGTACATCGAGAAAGATTCAAGCATCAACGACGAGATCGACAAGCTGCGCCACTCCGCAACCTCTGCGTTATTCGAGCGCCGGGATGTAATCATTGTTGCCAGCGTATCGTGTATCTACGGTCTCGGTTCTCCGGAAGAATACCGGGATTTGCGGCTGAGCCTTCGTGTCGGCATGGAAAAGCCGCGTAATGCGATTCTTCACAAGCTGGTAGACATCCAGTATCAGCGCAACGACATCAACTTCACGCGCGGTACTTTCCGCGTACGGGGCGATGTGATTGAGATCTTCCCGGTATCACGCGGCGATCAAGCCGTTCGGGTAGAATTATTCGGCGACGAAATTGAGCGGATTACGGAGATTGACGTGCTGACCGGTGAAATTATCGGCGAACGCGAGCATATTTCGATCTTTCCGGCATCTCACTTCGTTACGGCAGAAGAGAAGATGAAGCTGGCACTGGTCAATATTGAACGTGAGCTCGAAGAAAGATTGGCAGAGCTGCGCGAGGCAGGAAAGCTGCTGGAAGCGCAGCGGCTGGAGCAACGGACGCGCTACGACTTGGAAATGATGGCGGAAATGGGATTCTGCTCCGGTATCGAGAACTATTCCGGGCCGCTGACCTTCCGGGAACGGGGTGCGACTCCGTATACCCTGATGGATTTTTTCCCGGACGACTACATGGTCGTAATCGATGAATCTCACGTAACGCTTCCGCAGGTTCGTGCGATGTACAACGGAGACCAAGCGCGGAAAACTGTGCTGGTTGACCATGCTTCCGCCTGCCTTCGGCTAAGGACAACCGTCCTCTGAAATTCGAGGAATTCGAGCAGAAAGCCAAGCAATTGATTTATGTATCAGCAACGCCAGGTCCTTACGAGATAGAGAACAGCCCTGAGATGGTGCAGCAGATTATCCGGCCGACAGGCCTGGTCGATCCAATCATTGAAGTACGCCCGACAAAAGGGCAAATCGATGACTTGCTCGGTGAAATACGGGCGCGCATTGCCAAAGATGAGCGTGTACTGGTCACTACATTGACGAAGAAAATGTCGGAAGACCTGACTGATTATATGAAAGAAGTCGGCATCAAAGTCAGGTACCTTCACTCCGATATCAAGACGTTGGAACGAATGGCCATTCTGCGGGACCTGCGGCTTGGCGTGTTTGATGTACTCGTCGGAATCAACCTGTTAAGAGAGGGACTTGATCTTCCGGAAGTCACTCTGGTTGCGATTCTGGATGCCGACAAGGAAGGTTTCCTTCGCTCGGAACGCTCTCTCATCCAGACGATCGGCCGGGCGGCACGAAACTCTGAGGGGCGGGTCATCATGTATGGCGACAAAATCACGGACTCGATGGAGAAAGCAATGAGCGAGACCGAACGCCGCCGTGTCATCCAACTGGAATACAACGAGAAACACGGGATCACACCGCAAACGATTCACAAGAAAGTGCGCGATGTGATTGAAGCGACGAAGGTTGCGGAATCCAAGAGCACTTACCTGGCCGGCGCAGACAACTTGGGCAAGATGTCGAAGAAAGATCGCCTGCTCATGGTCGAGCGTCTGGAGGCCGAAATGAAAGAAGCGGCGAAAAGCTTGCAATTCGAGCGCGCTGCGGAGCTTCGCGATGCTTTGCTTGAGATCAAAGCTGCAATGTAAACGGAACAACGGAGAGCATGCGCACCGTGCGTATGCTCTTTTTTTTATACCATTAATGAGCTAAGATATTATGGGCGTTTATACATATCAAATAGGGGGCAGATGATGATGAGCAAAAAAAATTACAGTCGGTATCGTAGGTTACGGAAATCTGGGACGAGGTGTAGAGTCCGCCATTCGCCAAAACCCGGATATTCAGCTTGAAGCTATTTTTACTCGCCGCAATCCTGAATCCGTTACAGCCGGTACACGCATGGTGTCCATTTCTGATATAGAGGAGTACAAAGGTAAAATCGATGTCATGATTTTATGCGGAGGATCCGCAACGGACCTTCCGGAACAAGGACCTGAATTATCTAAAATGTTTAATACCGTCGACAGCTTTGATACGCACGCCCGTATTCCCGAGTATTTCGATAAAGTCGATTCTTCCGCTCGCAGCGGCGGCAATGTTTCTGTTATTTCCACCGGCTGGGATCCGGGCTTGTTTTCTTTGAACCGCCTGTTGGCAGAAGCTGTGCTTCCTGAGGGCAACGAATACACGTTCTGGGGCAAAGGAGTCAGCCAAGGACACTCGGATGCGATCCGTCGCGTAAAAGGCGTCAAGAACGGTGTTCAATATACGATACCTCGCGAGGAAGCGGTAGAGAAAGTGCGCAGCGGAAGCAATCCTGAGCTGTCCACCCGTGAAAAACATTTGCGTGAGTGTTTCGTGGTTGCCGAAGAGGGTGCCGACAAGGATGCGATTACGAACGAAATCAAAACTATGCCGAACTACTTTGCTGATTACAATACGGTTGTACATTTTATAAGCGAAGATGAGCTTCGCGCCGAACATTCCCGCATTCCGCACGGCGGGAATGTGCTGCGCAGCGGCAAGACCGGAGAGAACAGCACGCAAATCGTAGAGTTCAGCCTTAAGCTGGACAGCAACCCGGAGTTTACCGCGAGCGTTCTCGTGGCCTATGCCCGTGCCGTCTATCGCATGGCGCAAGCAGGAGACAAAGGCGCGAAAACCGTGTTCGACGTACCTTACGGCCTGTTGTCGCCGAAATCCGCTGAAGAGCTTCGCAAACAACTTTTGTAATATCTCATTTGCATGACCGGCTTCAGTTCGTTATAATTGGATGGGAACACGAACACCCATTCCTATTGGTGGACGACTGCGGCCGGCATTATGAGAGCCCCGCGCTGTCGCGAAAGGGGCTTTTTCTTTTGGCCAACGAGAGTATTATCATCAAAGGCGCTCGCGCCCATAATTTAAAAAATATAGATGTTACTATACCCCGTGACAAGTTTGTTGTGTTGACGGGTCTTTCCGGTTCCGGTAAATCTTCTTTGGCATTCGATACGATCTATGCAGAAGGACAGCGCCGGTACGTCGAATCATTGTCCGCTTATGCTCGCCAGTTTCTCGGACAAATGGACAAACCGGATGTTGACTCGATCGAAGGTCTGTCGCCGGCGATTTCGATCGATCAGAAGACAACGAGCCGTAACCCGCGTTCCACAGTAGGTACCGTCACAGAGATCTATGACTATTTGCGGCTTATGTTCGCGCGGGTAGGTATACCGCATTGCCCGGAGCATGGGGTGCCGATCACCTCTCAAACAGTAGAACAAATGGTTGACCGAATTATGGAATACCCTGAGCGTACCCGTCTGCAGATTCTTGCTCCGCTCGTATCGGGCCGCAAAGGCGAACACTCCAAGCTGTTGGCCGATGTTCAGAAGCAGGGCTTCGTCCGGGTACGAGTGAACGGTGAACTGCGGGATTTGTCCGAGAAAATCGATCTTGAGAAAAACAAAAAACATTCCATTGAAGTCGTCGTTGACCGGATTGTCGTAAAGGATGATGTTGCCTCACGGCTCGCGGATTCGCTCGAGACCGCGTTGAAGTTGTCCGGCGGACAAGTGATCGTCGATATCATGGAAAAAGAAGAGTTGATGTTCAACTCCAATTTGGCGTGTCCGATTTGCGGTTTCTCTATCGATGAGCTGGCTCCCCGGATGTTCTCCTTTAACTCGCCGTACGGCGCATGCCCGGAGTGTGACGGCTTGGGGGCGAAGATGGTTGTGGATCCTGATCTTCTTATCCCTAATCGGAGCAAAACGATAGACCAAGGCGCGTTCGAGGCATGGGCGGGAAGCACATCCACGTATTATCCACAATTCCTGGAGGCCGTCTGTTCACATTATAAAATTCCAACGAATGTGCCCGTGAGCTCGCTGAACGACAAACAGCTGCAAATCATCTTGCAGGGCACCGGCGGAGAGAAAATTAGATTCCGCTATGAGAATGAATTCGGACATAAACGCGATGCCATGGTTCCATTCGAAGGCATCGTACACAATCTCGAGCGCCGCTATCGGGAAACCGGTTCTGACGGTATCCGCGAGTTTATTGAAGAATATATGAGTGCCAGGCCCTGTGCCAAGTGCCATGGCCATCGATTGAAGAAGGAATCGTTAGCGGTTACCATCGGCGAACAGAACATGGCATATGTCACTTCGCTCTCGATCGGGGAAGCGCAGCAATTTTTCGCAGGCTTGCAGCTGAATGAAAGAGAAAGAGCGATTGCCAACCTTATTCTTAAGGAGATTAACAATCGCCTTGGATTCCTTGTTAATGTTGGTTTGGATTACCTCACATTATCACGCGCAGCCGGGACATTGTCCGGCGGCGAAGCCCAGCGGATCCGCTTGGCGACCCAGATTGGCTCCAGCCTGATGGGTGTGTTGTATATTCTGGATGAGCCGAGCATCGGCTTGCATCAACGCGATAACGACAGGCTTATTCAAACTTTGCAGCATATGCGGGACATCGGAAATACGCTGATCATCGTTGAGCATGATGAAGATACGATGATGGCTGCCGATTATATTATTGATATTGGCCCCGGCGCAGGCATTCATGGCGGCCAGGTCATTGCGCAGGGTACACCTGAACAGGTTATGGCCAATGAGAACTCTCTAACCGGCGCCTATTTGAGCGGTCGTAAATTTATCCCTGTCCCTTTGAAACGCCGCAAGACGAATGGCAAGTGGCTCGAGATCAAGGGTGCGAAGGAAAACAACCTGAAGAACCTGAACGCCAAGTTTCCTCTAGGTGTATTCACCGCTGTAACGGGAGTCTCGGGCTCAGGGAAATCAACTCTGGTCAATGAGATTCTTTATAAAACTTTGGCCCGCGACTTGAATAAAGCGAAGACCAGACCGGGTGAGCATAAAGAAATCAAAGGGATCGAAAACCTTGAGAAAGTGATCGATATCGATCAATCGCCGATCGGCCGCACGCCGCGTTCCAATCCGGCGACTTACACCGGAGTATTTGACGATATTCGCGACGTCTTCGCGATGACCAACGAAGCGAAGGTACGCGGGTATAAGAAAGGGCGCTTCAGCTTTAACGTGAAGGGCGGACGCTGCGAAGCTTGCAAAGGCGACGGAATCATCAAGATTGAGATGCACTTCCTGCCTGATGTCTATGTACCGTGCGAGATTTGTAAAGGCAAACGATATAACCGGGAAACCCTTGAAGTTAAATATAAAGGCAAGAGCATTGCTGAAGTGCTGGCTATGACGATCGAGGATGCGACGGAGTTTTTCGTGAATATTCCCCGTATCCACCGCAAAATGCAGACGCTTATGGACGTTGGCTTGGGCTACATGAATGTCGGCCAGCCTGCCACAACGCTGTCCGGCGGTGAGGCGCAGAGGGTGAAGCTCGCAGCCGAGCTGTACCGCAGAAGCACCGGCAAAACGTTATACATTCTAGACGAACCGACGACCGGGCTTCATGTGGACGACATCGACCGGCTCCTGCAGGTACTGCACCGCTTGGTCGATTCCGGCGAAAGCGTGCTCGTCATCGAGCACAACCTCGACGTCATCAAGACCGCCGACCATCTGGTCGATCTCGGTCCCGAGGGCGGTAACGGCGGCGGTACAATCGTCGCCACAGGCACGCCGGAACAAGTGGCTGCCAACGCCGATTCCTATACCGGCAAATATCTGGGCCCCGTACTTGAACGGGACCGCGCAAGAACGGAAGCGGCAATGAGCAAGGTGTAATTTGATAGTTGCACAGAGCAGAGCGCCCGCGAGTGGATGAGCGAAACAACTCAACGACCCGCGGGCGCTTTGTGTTTTCAAACCACGTGACACCAAGCGGACCCAAACCAAATAAGTGCATAAATACACCTATTCTGACCGTTCTATCGCCATCGTGATGAATAAGTGCAGAAGTACACCTAATGATCTCAAACCCAGGCGGAATCGCGATATTCTTAGGAAATAGGTGCATATAGTTCTTATTTTTATCGGCCGAGCTTTTAACACCGGAAATAACTGTAATTTCGCCGTTATTTCTCGCACAAAGCGGGTTCGCAGGCTCGCAGTCACATATAGAGGCACTATATATAAAAGACTAACCCCATTAATCATTTATATCCTAATTTCTCCTAAAGTGAGTCCGGTGCCCTCCCGGCTGTGATACAATATCCAGAAAAAGGGATGTAAGAGGAGGATGTGCGGTTGCCGGGTTTTCGTGAGTTGTTTTGGGGTTTTCTTTTCCTGTTTGACTTTCGACTTAATGGGATTGATATATTGCCGGATGTCATAGGCTACTTTGTCTTATACAGCGGACTTGTTAAATTGGAGGTATACAGCAGCCACTTCACAAGCTCCTCCAGGCTCATGATCCTGTTGGCGTTTTTAGCTCTGCCGGACATCTATTCAGGTTGGTGGTACCCGGGCTCGACATTTAATTTCGTATACCATTTGGCCATGCTCTTTCTGGATTTGATGGCAGTCTATCATCTCTGCTGCGGAGTGAAAGAGCTTGCCGTATCCCGACCAAAACATCGACCTGGTTGAGAAAACAAACAATCGTTGGCTGCTTTATATGATCGTAAGCCTAATTTCAGCCGTCTCTCTGCTCGGATTCCCGTTACTGATGCTCCCTTTGCTGATTACCGTGTTATTCATTTTTGCAATCGTAGTCCTTGTGTTAATGATGGATTTGATGAAAAAGTGCGAAGCGCAGCTGTCATAAATGGGAGGCGTTTAAGTTGCGCACGAAATTATTCATTTCAATCGTAATGGCAGGCATATTGGCTGTCGGTTTATTTCGCATTTACGATCATAAATATAGTAACGAAGCCATACTGGACAACGTGGTTCATCAGCGAGGTTACAGTCTCGTGCCGATCGAGAAGCCGTTTAAGTTTGCGGTAAGTTTGGGCTTGGCCTGGCTATTGGATGAGGGAATGGGTGAGCGGCGGCCCTATAATTCCGAATTTATGAACATTCATAACACGTCCATCACATTAGATGACATTTACGATAGAGGTAACGATCTATATTTTAACTTTACCGCTAAGCCGGATATGAGCTACTCTAAGGGAACATTCCTGTATCCTTACCAGATCAATGAGGACGGCAGCGTCTCAGAGTACAACTTCGATGGTATCAAAGTTTATGACCGGAATAAGCAACCGATCGAGCTCGGGCAGAGGGGTAGTGGCCCAGGTAGCTCATTCTCGTTCGGAATCGATGTCAGCGAGAGGCAGCGTTTGAAGGATGGTTTCACTATCGAGTTCTCTAACTTGATTCTATACGAATACTCCCGTACCCAATAAAGGAGACCGCAGATGAGCAACGAGTTTCTAGCTGTGTTGATGCTGTTGTGGACGGTAATTATCGTACTTATTCTCGTAGCGATTATGCGATATGCAGTCGATCTTCGAGAACTTCCAGGAAAATAGATCAGTTGATTGATGAGGTCCGCACGCTGCGGCGTGAGATGAAGCAACAAAGTCACGTCATAGATAAAAAAGTGTAGACCCGAAGATTGGAGAACCCGATGCCTCAGATCCGCAAGCTGTTCATTTTCGGTTGGAATCAAGCGCTGTGCTGTATTTTTCCTGTTGTCATTTTTTCAGCCATGGCAGTCACGAAAGTCATCGATATCCCGTTCATTCCCCGCTACGATCTCATCTTGATCATCTGCCTCGCCATGCAAGTTGCAATGGTAAGGTTCAAGCTGGAGACTGCGGATGAGCTTAAGGTCATTACCTTGTTTCATCTTATCGGCTTAGGGCTGGAGCTGTTCAAGGTCAATATGGGTTCATGGAGTTATCCGGAAGAGGCGTGGACGAAGCTGTGGGGCGTGCCATTGTACAGCGGTTTTATGTATGCCAGCGTAGCGAGTTACATCTGCCAGGCATGGAGAAGGTTCGATCTGAAAGTGGACCGTTGGCCGAACGGTTATGTGACTACGGCTTTGGCAGTGATGATCTATGTTAATTTTTTCACGCATCATTACATATGGGATCTCCGGTGGGCACTGAGTCTGAGTCTGCTTGCGGTATTTCCGCTTACTTGGATCCGGTTTACTGTGGACGGCAAGCAGTATCGAATGCACGTGCTGGCATCCTTTGTTTTAATCGCATTTTTTATCTGGCTGGCGGAAAATATTTCGACTTTTCTGGGTGCGTGGCAGTATCCGAATCAGACGGTGCGGTGGAGCATGGTGCATTTAGGCAAGTTCAGCTCCTGGTTTCTGCTTATTATTATCAGCATCATTATCGTCGTACAGTTGAAAAAATTGAAATCTTCGTTGGAACCAAAACTCGCGACTTATATGTGACAAAGTTGTTACTTCGGCAATTTCGGACTTGCAAGCCCGGCTCTCAGAAGCTAACATAGATGAAGATGGGTTTAGTACGACAGAATAAGGAGGACTCCCCATGTTTCTAGCGCAAGCGGCAGCGGAGCCAAGCACTACCTTTACTACATTCGATATTTTTATGGTCCTTTTTACGATCCTGATTGCTGCAGGTTTGATTCGTCTGCTGATGCAGCGGCCTCGCAAAAATATTTTCGCGATCGGATTTGCAACGGTGGCGCTTCTCGTTTTTTCTAATGGCCGATTTCAAGATGATCGGCGGTTGGTAAACGACGATAGAATGTGGGGAACGGATCAAGGGGCATCGGCTCTTTGATCCGTTTTTTTATGCGATAGTTTGGTATACTGGACTCAGTAAATTTGCCGCGTGTTAGTCGGCATGGAGGTATTCTATTAATGATAGACAAGTCCGCGTTGCGGCGCGAAGATATAGAGTTGCTGGCCCCTGCGGGGGATTGGGATTGTTTGCGGGCTGCTGTGGCTAACGGGGCTGATGCGATCTTTTTCGGTGTGGAAAAATTCAATGCGCGTGCGCGTGCTCATAATTTTCAATCGAACGAGCTTCATGAAGTGATGGCGTTTCTGCACAAGTATGGCGTAAAAGGTTTCTTGACCTTTAACATCCTCGTGTTCGAGGAAGAGTTGGACGATGCGCGGAAAGTCGTTGAGATGTGTATTGATGCCGGCGTGGATGCGGTGATCGTGCAGGATTTGGGTCTCGTGAAGCTGATTCGCGAAATATCCCCCGATTTTCCGATCCACGGTTCAACGCAGATGACGATCACTTCTCCGGAGGCGGTAGAGTTTATTAAGCCGTTCGAGCTGGAGAGGGTCGTATTAGGGCGCGAAAATAATCTGAAGCAGATCCGGCAAATCGGCGAGCAAGCGAAGCTGCCGATGGAAGTGTTCGTGCATGGAGCGCTTTGCGTGTCATACTCGGGACAATGCTTGACCTCCGAAATGTGGGGCGGCCGTTCGGCTAACCGCGGAGAGTGCGCACAAGCTTGCCGTTTGCCGTATGACCTGATGGTTGACGGCGTGAAGAAGCCGATGGGGGATGTCGCATATCTGCTGTCTCCTAAAGATCTCGCGGCTATTGATATTGTGCCTGAATTGATAGAGGCGGGCGTGGCGTCTTTCAAAATCGAGGCCGGCTTAAAAGCCTGAATACGTAGCGAACGTTGTAAGTAAATACCGCAAGGAAATTGACAAGTATTTCGACGGAAATGACACCGAACCGGCCAAAGAAGAGGTAAGGGAGCTTCAGCAAAGCTTCTCGCGGGGATTCACGCACGGCTTCCTGGACGGGACGAACAACAAGCAGCTCGTTGAAGGGACATTCCCGAAAAGCCGGGGCGTCTATCTCGGCAAGGTCGAGAAGATACTGCGCGACGCGGTGATCTGCCGGCTGGAAGCTCCGCTGAAGCGGGGGGACGGTATCGTGTTTGATGCCGGCGATCCGACGAAAAAAGAAGAAGGCGGACGGGTGTATGATTTGCGCAGCGACCGTGTAAAGCTGGAAGGGGAAGTGCCTGAAGGCGATCTTGTAGAGATCGTGCCCGGCCGTAACGATATCGATCTAGGCCGTGTGCATGAAGGCGACCGGATCTGGAAGACAAGCGATCCTGCACTGGATCGCAGACTCCGCAGTACTTTCGAGACGGAGAAGCCTTATCGTACGTTCCCGCTGGCTGTGTCGGTATTCGGCCAGGAAGGCAGCCCTATGCGGACGATTTGGACGGACACCCGGCTCGGTACGACGGTCGCCGTTGAGTCGGAAATGCCTCTGGAGCGTGCCGAAAAAAGGCCGCTGGGCGAAGAGGTACTGAACGAGCAGCTCGGACGTTTGGGCGGCACTTTGTTCTATCTGGACAAACTTGAGGTTGCGTTGAAGGGCGATGTGATCGTTCCGATGCGCGAGCTGAACAGGATGCGCCGGGAGGCGGCCGAGCAGCTGGAACTGCTTCGCGAACAGCCGCCGAAGTATTCGAAACGGCACGTAGATGTCTATGCTGACTCAGGCTCAACTGTCAGTAATGTAGAAATGGCGGCACCTGTTGAGATTACCGTCCTCTGCCGGACACTCGAACAGGTGAAAGCGGCGGCGGAAACGGATGTTTCGATGATCTATGCGGATTTCGAATTCATCAAGCAGTTTCCTGATGCGATCGCAGTCTGCCGTGCAGCGGGTAAGCGAATTGCGCTAGCCACTCCTCGTATTCATATGCCTGGAGAGAACGGCTATCATCGCAATATATTAAACTTGAAGCCGGATGCGGTGCTCGTTCGCAATACCGGTGCTCTATACTACTATTTGAGGGAACGGGCTGAGAAACCGGATGCCGTTCATCCATTGCTGATCGGAGATTTCTCGCTGAATGTGGCCAACCACAAAACGGTTAATGTTTTCCGCGAAGCCGGTTGTGACTGGATAACACCTTCTTACGATCTGAACATTCAACAGATGGTGGACATGCTGCGGCGTGCGGACACTTCCCGTTTGGAAGTCGTTATTCATCAGCATATGCCGATGTTCCATACCGAGCACTGTGTGTACTGCACTTTCATGAGCGAAGGAACGAACTACACGAACTGCGGCCGTCCTTGTGAGAAGCAGCGTGCTTCCCTGCAGGATCGGATCGGAATGTCTCACCCTGTGCGTGTGGATGAAGGCTGCCGTAACACGGTTTACAATGCGATTGAGCAATCGGGAGCCGAGTATTTGGATACGTTCCTGGAGCTCGGAGTACGCTCTTACCGGGTAGAGTTTCTGGAAGAGAACGCCGATAAGGTGCGGGAGGTTCTCTCACTCTACCAAGCTGCCCTTAACGGACGTATCCGCGGCAGCGAAGTTTGGCGCAAGCTGAAAGCGACGAATCAGCTAGGAGTTACGCGCGGCCAGTTGGTCAAATAAGCAGCAGCGTACAGAGAGGAAACGTAGCGATGAGGATCCGTAAAGCAATCATACCCGCGGCTGGACTGGGCACCCGCTTTTTGCCGGCAACCAAAGCCATGCCGAAGGAAATGCTGCCTATTATCGACAAACCGGGCATTCAATATATTGTTGAAGAGGCGGTTGCCTCCGGCATTGAGGATATTCTTATCGTGACCGGTAAAGGTAAACGGGCGATTGAGGATCATTTTGACAGCAATTATGAGCTGGAGCAAAACCTGCTGCAGAAGGGGAAGCTGGATCTGCTATCCGAAGTGCATAAGGCTTCCGATCTCACTGACATCCATTATATTCGCCAAAAGGAACCGAAAGGACTCGGACATGCCATCTGGTGCGCTCGAAAGTTTATCGGCAACGAGCCTTTTGCAGTGCTGCTCGGTGACGATATCGTTCAGTCCGAGGTGCCTTGCCTGAAGCAAATGATGGATGTGTATGATGAGATTGAAAGCTCGGTGCTCGCGGTGAAAAAGGTTCCGGAAAACGAGGTGTCCCGCTACGGCATTGTCGACCCCGATGGTTACGCCGGTGATCGACTTGTGAAAGTTCGGGGTGTGGTCGAGAAACCATCTCCGGAACGTGCGCCGTCGGACATCGCCATCATTGGACGTTATATTTTGACGCCGGCTATCTTCGACTTGTTGGAAACGCAACACACCGGCGCCGGCGGAGAGATCCAATTGACCGATGCCATATTCCGTCTGCTGCGCAACGAGTCGGTGTACGCATACAAGTATGAGGGCACCCGATACGACACCGGCGAAAAGCTCGGTTACCTCAAAACCATCATCGACTTCGCCTTGCAGCGTCCCGATCTGAAGAATGAAGTGCGGGAGTATTTGCTGGAGAAGCTGGGGGATAGATAGTATATTGTAAGAAACGCGTGAAGCACACGCCGCTTGTCTCCGATGGGGAGCAGGCGGCGTTTTTTATTTTCTATTTTCGAGGAGGAATGAACGATGTATGAGAATGAGATTGAGGCTTTCGTGGAGGCGCAGCAAAGTTCGGCGGGCTTGCGCAGGTTGGAGATGCTGCACAAGGATTTATCCGGTACGAAGAAGCTGCTAGGCTCTGTGCTGCTTCCTATTGTGAAAACATTTGAGGGAATCACATTGGAACACGAGATGCTCAGCATGAGCGGCATGAAGATTTTCGGAGATGTGTACTATGAGCCGCTCGGAATCGTCTTTGAAGCTGAAGGCTTCGTTCCCCATGCCGAGAATATTACTCGTGACCGCTTTTCATTCGAAAAAATGCGTATACGCACCATACAGACAACCTATGGGTTTGAGTACATTCCATTCAGCTGGGACGACATGGACAAAAAGCCGGAGACATGCATTCGAGCGGTATATGAACTGTTCGGAAGACTCGCGAATAGAGAGGATCTGGCCTTGAATGAACTGCCCGTGTACGAGCGAGAAGTATTGCGTTTCGCAATCGTACATAACGGCGCCTTCCATGTGGCAGACGCCTGCCTCTGGCTGCAGCTTGGGAGGCTTACCAGCCGCGAGATTATGAAAAGGCTGGAAGCCAAGGAGTTAATTGCTCCTGTAGGTGGCAGTGAGAAGCGCTGTCATGCGTTTCGAATCACAGACAAGGGGAAGCTGCTTTTCCTGGGGCCTAATCGCTCCAGATTGTACAAAATTTAGACTAACGGCGGCGTTGGGCGGCGGGTTTCTGCTGGAGATAGTCTATAAATTAGTCTAACGGCCGGGTGCGCGGCGGGTTTCTGTTGGAGATAGTCTATAAATTAGTTTAACGGCTGCGTGCGGGACGAGTTTTTTGCTGGAGATAGTCTATAAATTAGACTAACGGCGGGGTGCGGGAGGAGTTTCTGATAGAGATAGTATATAAATTAGACTAACGGCGGGCGCGGCACGAGTTTCTGATGGAGATAGTACATAAATTAGTCTAACGGTGGGTTGCGGGACGAGTTTTTGCTGGAGATAGTCTATAAATTAGACTAACTGCGGGGCGCGCGGCGGGTTTCTGTTGGAGATAGTCTATAAATTAGGCTAACGGCTGCGTGCGGGACGAGTTTCTGCTGGAGATGGTACAAGAATTAGAGTAACGTCCCAGCCCCCCGCCCCCACACGAACATTTGTCCGTCTTTTTTGCTTGGAAGAACGGAAGAATTCCTGTAGACTAAAGGTATACTCAAGCACCAGGTTGGAGGACGAATGAGCCCCTCTTTTTATAACAGTTGGAGACATGTGTTTAAGCTCGATCCTGATCGGCCGATTGACGACACTGCGTTGGAAGCGGTGTGCACCTCCGGAACCGATGCCATTCTCGTAGGCGGCTCGACCGGCTTAACTTTCGATAACACGGTGGACCTGCTTTCCCGCATCCGCAGATATGAACTGCCTTGTGCGTTGGAGCTGTCCGATCCGGCTGCGGGTGTGCCCGGTTTTGACGGATATTTCATTCCGATGGTGCTCAACACGAAATGTGCCGAATGGCTGATCGGCCACCATGTCGAGGCGATCCGCGACTTCGGCCACATCATGCCCTGGGATTCCATAGCCGGCCAAGCATACCTTGTTCTGAACGGTAATTCTACCGTTGCCCAATTGACACAAGCAGACACGAACATCTCCCAAGCGGAAGCACTGGCATACAGCCAAGTGGCGGATCGGCTCTGGCATGTCCCGGTACTATACATCGAATACAGCGGCGCTTTTGGAGACATGGCATTAGTTCGGCGTATCCGGGAAAGTCTGAAACAGGCGCATTTGTTCTACGGCGGCGGAATTGACGGTCCCGAGCGCGCGCGCCAGGCCGCAGAAGCGGCCGATACCGTTGTCATCGGCAACATTGTCTATCATAATTTGGATGCCGCGCTTGCTACTGTGCGTGCGGTCAACCATTCAATAAAGGAGTAAGGCCATGTTTTTTGAACCGGTTGAAACCAATTCGGTTGATATTGAAGCAGCGATCAATAAATTGAACCCGATGCAGCGGGAAGCGGCCGTCACAACCAACGGTCCTCTGCTGATCATGGCGGGGGCGGGGAGCGGCAAGACCCGCGTACTGACGCACCGAATCGGCTACCTCATTGCAAAGCGTATCGCTGCACCATGGAGCATTTTGGCGATCACGTTCACCAACAAAGCCGCGCGAGAAATGCGGGAGCGGGTGTCCAAGCTGGTTGGCGCACAAGGCAGTGACATTTGGGTCAGCACGTTCCACTCAATGTGTGTGCGCATTTTGCGCAGAGATATTGAACGCATCGGGTTCAGCTCGAATTTCAGTATCCTTGACTCCGCCGATCAGCTTTCCGTTATTCGCAATGTAATGAAAGACCAGAATATCGATACCAAGAAGTTCGAGCCCAAAGCGGTGCAAGCCGCGATCAGCGGCGCGAAGAACGAGCTGTTGACTCCGGACAAGTATGAGCAGCTGCAAGGGGACTATTTTCAAAGTCTCGTCGCGAAGATCTACACCCAGTACCAGAAGAGGCTGAAAAGCAACAACGCGCTGGACTTCGACGATCTCATTTTAATGACCATACAATTGTTTAAAGATGTTCCTGAAGTGCTGGATTTCTATCAAAAAAAATTCCGCTATATTCACGTCGACGAGTACCAGGATACGAACAAAGCGCAGTACAGCTTGTGCAAAATGTTGGCGGAGCAGCATCATAACATCTGCGTAGTGGGTGACAGCGATCAGTCGATTTACCGTTGGCGCGGCGCGGATATTACGAATATTCTCAATTTCGAGGCTGACTATCCGGAAGCCCGGACGATTCTACTGGAGCAGAACTACCGTTCAACCTCGACGATTCTGGATGCGGCGAACTCGGTCATCAAGAATAATCTGGGACGCAAATCGAAGAATTTGTGGACCGACCGCAGCGGCGGGGACAAAATTACCGTTTACCAAGGTGACTCCGAGCATGAGGAAGGGTACTTCGTAGCAGGCGAAATTCGCAAAAATCGAGATAATGCCAAGCGATACGCCGATCACGCTATTCTCTACAGGACCAACGCGCAGTCCCGTGTGATCGAGGAAATTCTGATCAAATCGGAAATTCCGTACCAGATCGTGGGCGGTATTAAGTTCTACGAACGTAAGGAGATCAAGGACATTTTGTCGTATTTGCGCCTCATTTCCAATCCGGATGATGACATCAGCTTGAATCGGATCATTAACGTTCCGAAGCGAAGCTTGGGCGACACGACGATGGCGAGAGTACAGGCGGAAGCCGCGCAGCGGGGAATCTCCATTTACCGGCTCCTTAGCGAAGGGGATGGATTGCTTGGTGACGGTCTGTACCGTGTGGACATTCAAAACCGTGCCAAAGCCGCTTTGTCGGAGTTTCGTCAGCTGATCGCCAACCTGAGCGCAATGGTGGATTACCTGTCTGTAACGGAATTAACGGAGAAAATGCTTGAAATGACCGGTTACCGGATGGAGCTGCAGCGGGAGAACACACTTGAATCCCAGTCCAGATTAGAGAACATCGACGAGTTCTTATCCGTTACGCAGGAATTCGAGAAACGCAACGATGACAAGTCGTTGGTTGCGTTTTTGACGGATTTGGCGCTGATCGCGGATATCGATTCGATGAACAATAACGACGAGGATGATGGCGATGCGGTCGTCCTGATGACGATGCATAGCGCCAAAGGCCTCGAATTCCCGGTCGTATTTATCGTTGGAATGGAAGAAGGCATCTTTCCGAGCAGCCGTTCGTTCATGGACAATGCCGAGATGGAAGAAGAGCGGCGATTGGCGTATGTCGGCATCACCCGCGCCGAGAAGAAGCTGTATCTGACTTGCGCCCGCGGTCGTTTGCTTTATGGGCGTCCGAGCAGCAACGCTCCTTCACGGTTTTTGGAGGAAATCCCGACCGAATTGAAAGAACCGGTTGAGCAGGCAGGCGGACGTTTCGGATCATACGGAGGGTACGGTTCACGTGTCAGCGGCGGCGGCTTCGGTTCGCGCACTGCATCGCCGGCGGGATTCGGCGCCAGGCCGGCCGTATCCGGCGGAACGGCAGGTGTTCGTCCGGCAGCAGCAGCTGCGCCGCGCCCGGCCGGCGAAGGGTTGAACGTGACAGCCGGCGACAAGGTTCAGCATGCCAAGTGGGGCATCGGAACCGTTGTTTCCGTCAAAGGCGAAGGCAACGATGTGGAGCTGCAGATCGCTTTTCCTGCACCGGTAGGCGTTAAGCGATTGTTGGCGGCTTTTGCGCCGATTACGAAGGTCTGACCCTAATAAAAAGACTGCCGAGTCACTCGGCAGTCCCAACCTAATTGCGGGTGTATCCCTGATGGTGATAATCCGGCGTTCGCAGCTCCTCCAGAATGTCCATATATTCGATATGGCGCCGCGTTTCCACCGTTCCGATTTGATAGATGTATCGGTAAACCTCCATCAGGCTATCGTTGAACTGATTCGTAGCCGAGTCGCGATCCGCTGATTTATAGGGAATCGGAGCACGCGCATGCGTTCTATCATCAACGGATTTTTCTCTATCCAACAATGTTTGCAGATTATCGCGTTCGGTTTCTGTGGCCATAATCGTAAGTTGATCCGTCAGTGTCGGTTCCTTATTGATCATGCCCGTCGACACAGAAACGTAGTAACGTTGTTTTTCCATCTCTGGTCACCTCCCAACGACACTAATTATATTTACACAGGCATCTGATAACGTGAAACAATGAAACAGGTCGAAAATGGCATTGAAGCCTTCATTTGACACGTTATTGTACGCTGAAATAGACTTAGGTGAATGACCTATTTTGACCGAAAAAGAGAGGTTGACGTCGGATGACCCAATCGGATTCCATGGAACGCATGCGAGAGCTTATCGCCGAGCTTAATTTACATAGCCATCGTTATTACACAGAGGATACTCCTACTATCAGCGATAAAGAGTATGACGTGATGTATGACGAGCTTTCCCGATTGGAGCGCGAGACAGGCACCGTTATGCCCGATTCGCCGACGCGGCGGGTGGGCGGAGATATTCTAAAAGGGTTCGAACCGCACCGCCATCTTTCACGCTTGTGGAGCTTGGACAAAGCGCAGAACCTGGAAGATCTTCAATCCTGGGCGGCACGTGTTCAGCGGCTGATTAATGATTTCAATGCGAAGAATCCCGCACAGCCGCTCCCTGATCCCGAGTATGTCATCGAGCTGAAATTTGACGGACTGACTTTAAACCTGACCTATAGCGACGGCCATTTAAGTCAAGCGGCTACTCGCGGCAACGGCGAGGTTGGCGAAGGGATTTTAGCGCAAGTGCGGACCATCCGGTCTCTTCCTCTCACGATCGGATTTGCGGACGGTACAATCGAAGTGCAAGGCGAAGGGATCATGCGTCTGTCTGTGCTCGAAGAGTACAACAAAACGGCTGCCGAACCGCTGAAAAATGCGCGCAACGGCGCGGCGGGCGCTTTGCGGAACCTGGATCCCCGGACTACCGCGTCACGTAAGCTTGATGCTTTTATTTATAATGTGGGATTTGCTGAAGGCATTGCGTTTGATAATCATCGTGAAATGATGGATTTTCTGCGGGAGAACCGCTTCCCTGTCAATCCTTATATCACTTATTGCAGCACGATTGACGAATTGACCGCCGAATTGGATCGGATAGTCGCCCGCCGCAGCCAGTTCGATTACCTGATTGACGGAGCCGTGGTGAAGCTGACCGACATGCGCACCCGGCAGGTGCTCGGATATACGGATAAATTCCCGCGCTGGGCGGTCGCATTCAAGTTCGAGGCGGAGGAAACGACCACCGTTCTGCAATCCGTGTCATGGGAAGTCGGCCGGACGGGCAAAATAACTCCGCTGGCCCGGGTGGAAGCAGTGGAGCTCGCCGGTGTAACCGTGCAGAACTGCACACTGAACAACATCGGCGATATCGAACGCAAAAATTTGAAGCACGCCCTGGGAACCCGGGTATTTATGCGGCGTTCTAACGACGTGATCCCTGAAATTCTGGGCAAAGCAGACGACGAGTCCGGCGCACCATCGAGGTGCCATCGAATTGTCCGGGCTGCGGTTATCCGCTCGAGATGCGCGGCGCTCATCTGTTCTGCAACAACCGGCTCGGATGCAAACCGCAGGTAGTGGGGCGGATCACCCATTTTGCTTCCCGCGATTGCATGGACATCGACACCTTCAGCGGCAAAACTGCCGAACAGTTATATGAAGAAGTAAATGTACGAGACCCGTCCGACCTTTACGCGCTTACATACGAGGACCTCATCAAGCTGGAACGTTTCGGAGAAAAGAAAGCGCGCAACTTGCTTGCCGCGATCGATAAATCCAAGACCAGGGAGTTGGCTAACTTCCTTAACGCGTTAGGAATACCGAATACCGGCAAAGCCACAGCCAAAATGCTGGCCGAGCACTACGGCGATTTGGACCGGCTGATGGCTGCAGATGCAGCTGAGCTGACGGGCCTTCCCGATGTGGGCGGCATTGTCGCGGAAAGCATCGCCGGCTTCTTCCGGGATCCGGTTATGCAGGCGAGCATCACCCGGATGAGAGAACTGGGGGTAAAGGCCGAAGCATCCCGGGCGGCCGCGGCCAAAACGGATACGAGCCATCCGCTGTACGGAAAAACTGTGGTGCTTACCGGCACACTTACGTTAATGACCCGGGACGAGGCCGCGAAGAAGCTGGAAGCCTTAGGCGCCAAAGTGTCGGGCAGCGTGTCGAAGAAAACCGACCTCGTGATTGCCGGCGAGAGTGCGGGCAGCAAGCTGACCAAAGCGCGCGAGCTGGGCGTGCCTGTGCTTGAGGATGAGAACGAGTTGTTACAAATGCTGAAAGCCGCCGACTAGGCGGCTTTTTCTGTTGAAACTTCAATGCCTCCTGTATCGTCTAACTGTTCAGATTGGGGATGATGACCGATGAATTCGAAGAAATGGGCGGCAGCCGGTTTCCTTTTTCTATGCTCAGTATTGGTGAGTGGCTGCCGGTCAGACGTGGAGCCAGAGTCCGTGCCCCTGCGGACAGCTGTTTCAACTCCTGTGCCGGTGCAAACTCCAAAAGCGTCGCCTGCAGCTTCCGAAACATCGCAACCCCTGACGCTCGAACGTGTTCAAACGCTATGGCGGTCTGACATGAGCGCCAAACAACTCGATGTTATTTTCGGCCCGGTAACGGATGTCAAAGAAACTTACATTTCAATAAACAATATGGCGCATAAGGTGAAGCTTGAGCTATACGGAACACCCGACGCTCAATTAATGGTCTATTGGTCGGGAGAAGGTCGATTGCTTCATGCGGTATTTTACGACAATGACGCAGTGGGCGAACGAAGAAGTTATTTGCCGGCACTTGGCGGCATGCAAGCATCTTCCTCGGGAAATAATCGGGTCGCCCGGAATAACGGCATTGCTTTGGATCAACCTGCCACTCTATATGCGGATGCTTCCGGATACGAGTGGTGGGGCGGCGAACGGCCGATAGCTGCAACGCTTGTTAAATCAAGCTTGAAATACCGCGTGATCACGCTGTCGGATGATTTTGCGGAACTGGAAGAGGAGACCGGATACCGATACTGGGTGCCCGTCTGGTATTTGACTAAAGCGGCCTCAGATATACAGGAAATATCTCCACTGGTCATGCAAGCTTCCGGTGAATTGCCTGTGTCATGGTATCCGGAATCGGAAGGGCACGCGATGCTGCTGAAAAGAGGTTCGGTGCTGTACGCATACCGCCGGTATGGGGACTGGTACGGCGTTGCCGCGCCGGATCGCGATAACCCTGACAGACAACCCGGACTGCTCTGGGTTCGTAAAGATCAATTGGTGTCGATGGGGAAGGCGCCGGCCTGGTACTCGGACGTTAAGTCCAAAGAAGCGGCGTCTGAAGTGCTGTCTGCGGTTGTACGCAGCGAGCTCCTGCCGTTCGTACCTCAGAAGCGGGTTCGGGAAATACTAGGTGAGCCGAACTTCGTAGAAGCCTCGGAAAATGTAGCCCAGTATGATCAGAAGGCGCGGACACTGCCGGTGTGGAGGTACGAAAACGCGAAAACGCAGCTTGTCATTTCATGGTCCGAGGACGGCAAGTTAAGTAACTATCAGTTTCGAGATGTTGCAGGCTTTTCGAGTTTCGGCTTAACCGGAGTCCCTGGACCCTTCGTGCCGTCGCAGCCGGTAGACTGGGACTGGCGCTACCGCTCCGATTTGGCTTACAACTTTTTGATTGATCGGATCGGAAATGTACTGTTGGTTGCGGGTGAAGACGGGGGCTTTAGCGGAATGCACGAAAACTCTAATCTCTATGCGCTTGATTCAGACACCGGGCGAAAGATATGGCAGTTTGATTTCGGACACGAAGCCCATTTTTACGGGTTGAGTTCGGACCGCAAGAACATCATGTTTTTAAAAAGATCGGTCAAAGACGGTGAAGAGTTCTACAAGCTGCAATCCCTGCAGATATCTACAGGCACAACAGTTTGGGAGAAGACACTGCGCTTCAAACCGGGCGTTTTATGGAATATCTCGCTGGCCGTGTCGGACGATATTGCCGCTGTGTTGTCCCAGTTTACGATGGACAGTGAACAAAAAGGTCAGTCTTTCCTTGAAGGATGGAACATGAAAACAGGCAAACACTTGTGGAAGGTGAAGCTTCCCGATTCGTCCGAAGTGTCATATACGAGCATCGCAAATCAGCCGGTTGTTCTTGTGCAGTCGAACTCCGATTCCGCCAATGATGGGGAATTGCGCGGTTACTCTCCTTCGTCCGGAAAAATGCTGTGGACACTGCACGGTCGGCGGCTAGCGGGCGAACGGGAGCTTGTGGATGCGCAACAATCGACCCAAAAATGGCGAGGTTTCTGGACACGGACAACGGACAAACTCATCTTTGTTGACGCAGCTAATGGGCATGACCGCCTAACATTGGATTTACCTGCGGACACCCGTTACTCAGTAATCGATGATCGTTATGTTTTTAAAAATCAGGAAACAGATAATGGACCCTTCCCTGATGATGTTGAATTGAACAGTTCTTTGGTGGATCTGCAAACTGGGCAGTCAGTGTGGACGGTTTCGGGTAAAGCCGAATATGGGGAACGCATGGACGGGGTATTGTTTTACACCTTGGACGGAAAGCCGATGGCATACGACTTGAACAATGGCCGGCAGCTTTGGGACAGCGATCTTGTTACAGCCGGTCCATCGGTAACTTATAACGGAAAGCGTATAAATGCATCCATAAATACGAATATACAATCCACGGACGCGAACGGCGTCTATGTCATGGATAGCCGCAACGGCCAAGCGGAAGGCAGATTGCTCGATGTACGTGTCGGTTATTACGACTTTACGCCTGAACAACTGATGGCCGGATATTTGAGGGTCATTAAAGGTAAGCTTTACGTCGGTTCATCAAACGGGTATTTTGGCAGGCTGTCAAAGCTGCGTTGAATCGGTGCAATGATGTTATCTTGCATTCGCGCGAATTCTCGCACGCAGCTGTTTGAACTGAAAGTACATCGTGCAGCCAATACAATAGCCGGCTAAAGCCATGCCTGCAGCGGCGAATAACATTGAGCTGAATACGTATCCGGCGATCTCCCAGCCTATGGAGAAGCAAAGAAGCGATAACGTCAAGAAAATGACAGCCAATAGGTTATTGAAACGCTGCAGCTCTTCCGCTTGCGTGTCCCGCCCTTTACCGGGCAGTACGCGCTTGCCGATGGCCACGAATAGATTGAATTTTCCGCCGCTCAGGAGCCCGACGACTTGGATGAGCCACAGTGCAACCAAGATCCACAGCTCGCCGAACAGGAAGAAAAGAATAATGGATGCGACAATGCCGGTCTGATTTGCTTTTACGTAACGCATGGGAATCTCACGCATAGAACATCACCTCTCTATTAATACAACTAATTACAACATAGTCTAGGTTGTGCAAAACAATGCCCGATAAATCCCAGTTGCTATTAGGTTTGTTTCTGTGATAAATTATTACTCGCCGCTAAAAACGAGAGTTGATACGGTGGCAATGAAGTTTCAACCGATAAGCAATGTTGAGGGAGAAATTGGTTGTTGCATCTGACTTGTCAACTGTGATATATTATTCAAGTCGCCTCTTACGGCGGCGGGATAAATAAGCAGTAACATTGTTCTTTGAAAACTGAACATCGAGCGTAATACGGTTCCTGTCGTCCTTTGGGACGATAGACAACGATTTACTTTTTTAAGTCAGCATTTTGAGCCTTCATGGCTCTCTATTATGGAGAGTTTGATCCTGGCTCAGGACGAACGCTGGCGGCGTGCCTAATACATGCAAGTCGAGCGGAGTTGATGAGAAGCTTGCTTCTCTGATACTTAGCGGCGGACGGGTGAGTAACACGTAGGCAACCTGCCCACAAGATCGGGATAACATTCGGAAACGAATGCTAAGACCGGATAAACAGTCCTCTCGCATGGGAGGGCTGGGAAAGACGGAGCAATCTGTCACTTGCGGATGGGCCTGCGGCGCATTAGCTAGTTGGTGAGGTAACGGCCCACCAAGGCGACGATGCGTAGCCGACCTGAGAGGGTGAACGGCCACACT
>NZ_JXAL01000007.1 GCF_000829465.1 Cohnella kolymensis
GTCCGAAGCCTGTCGTTGGTCCAACTTAATCCCTCCAATTCACCTCAACCGTATCACCGGTGCGCTGAGATTCCAGAGCAGCTGTAAACACGAGATGGCTGCCTGCCGCTTCTTCCGGTGTGGCACACCCGAACGGCTGCCGCAATTTGGCCGGCATGCGAAATCTCGTCACAAAAATGCAGCCCACATTTGGAGAATGGAGTCCGAGAAGCCGAATTCGAAAATACCGCCTGTCAGCGTATCGTAAGCGGATTTGTACGGAACATCAGCAATATGCCATGCTTGCGGCTGCCCCTGCCGATAAGGGAGCGAAGCGACTTGTTTCGGATTTTTCGTCGAGTATTCTGCTGAAAATTCCGTGCCTTGAATCTTGATGAACCAAGTGTTGGCGTGACCCGGAGCGATCCGCTTGGTGGACAGAACCATAGGAAAGCTCTGTACTTCCGTTTCGACCTCGCACGCAAGGATCGCATTATCCCATGTTTCGCATGGAGCCATGCCGCCTTTTCCGTCGGGACGCTGATTTACGACTTTGGACAGCAGCGCCCGAACGTTAGCCGGCTTCCATCCGAAACGCAGCGGCAAATGCAGCACATGCATGCCAAGATCTCCCATACATCCGTACTCTCCATTCGTTGCAGCCCTTCGTTTCCAATTGATCGGCTTTACCGGGTCGAGATCGCTAGAATGCCAGAAACCCGCCTCTACTTCAATAATTTTGCCGAAGCGATTTTCCCGAACCCATTGGATGATTTGCTGAGCTCCCGGGAAGAACGGAAATTCGGAGGAACATCGGACGATGACGCTGGGATTTTCACGAATTGCTTGCTGAATCAAACCATTCGCCTCTTGATCGATACCGAACGGTTTCTCGCCAAGCAAATGCTTGCCCGTATTAATGATGTCCACATAAATTTGTGCATGCAAATGGTGCGGAACGGCGCAGTAAACAGCTTCCACCGCCGGATCGGCGAGTAATTCCTTATAATTCGAATAAGTCCGTTCAACAGTCGGCACACGCTCCCGGAACCACTCCGTTGCGTCGGGATTCGCATCGCAAACCGCCACGATGCGGGGCTCGAAGTCGACATCGGACAGGTGACACCAACGAGCGGCGGCGCTGGCGAACTCCTTGCCCATGAGACCGCAGCCGATCACGCCGAATCGAATGACTCTGCTGACCATCATCGTCCGTCCCCTTTCAGAAGTGCCAACCCCTGCTCGGCAGTTGCTCCATGATGCACAATGGCCATCAGCGCCTTGGTCATACCCGCGGGATTCGGGTGCTGCACCACGTTACGTCCATAGACGATACCCGAGGCGCCTTGCTCCATTAACCGCACGGTACGGCTCATAATTTCCTCATCGCTTGCACGCCCGCCGCCGCGAACGAGTACGGGTATGCCGCAAGCGATTTCAATTACCCGATGGTACTCGGACACGTCGTCACAGGGATCCGCCTTGATCACATCCGCACCAAGTTCAACGCCTTGACGCACCAACGGCATGATTTTACGAATATCTCCATCCACCATATAACCGCCCTTTTGTTCGTTTGGAAGCATGACCAAAGGTTCGACCATGAGCGGCATTCCGTACTTCTCGCATTCTTTTTTCAAAAGGGATATATTTCGCACACATTGATGATGAAGCTCGGGCTGATTCGGCAGTGACAGTAGATTCACACAGACAGCCACTGCATCCCAAACGACCGCCTGCTCAACCGCACGCTCGATCAGCTCGCTGAACAGAAACTTCGGCAGCTCGGCGCCGTAAATGTTCGCGGCATCCGCCCGCAGCACAAGTCCCGGCTTCTGCTTTCCTTTCATGGACTGCAAATGCCGGGCTTGTCCGGTACTCAGTTGAATACAGTCGGGGTTCGCATCTACGATGGTCTCGACTGCTTGTTTCATGTTTTCTATTCCAGCCAAAAAGGTAAATTCATTAAAAAAGCCATGGTCTATCGCTACATCGAAGCATTTGCCCTGAGCGCTAAACATTCGATTCAAACGTGGAGAAACGGACATGAAATTCAACTCCATCGCGAGTTTTAAACGAACATTTGTGTATCGTTTATAACATTATAGTAATGGATAAAGATGGTCATGTCTACGAAATGTAAAATTGTTATTCATTTTCTCCAAACAAAAAGAAGCCGGTTCACTTGAGCCGGCTTCAAATTTCATTTAACCTCTATAGTATGAGCTAGGGCGACGAGCTTGTTCATCGTTTTCCAGTTACGTACGGTCACCGGTACACCTAACTTCTCAAGGTTGGCCGCAAGCTTGGAATTGCGTACGCTGTCCCGGAACAAAAGAAACACTTCTTTGCCAACGACCCGATACTGATCGTTTACGCTTTGGTAAGGCTTCAGCCGTTCAATCCCTTCCGAGGAAGGCTTCTCAAGTAACAGGCCGACGTACAGCTTCTCTCCTTCAGAGAATGCCTCCGCTTCGGCTACTTCCTGCTCTGAGAACGGGCAACTGGCAGCAATTCTTTTCAGCTCTTCCGCTGTTCTTAAAATAACTTTTACCGGGAAACCAAATACCGCCTGAATTTCATGCTCAATTCGTTCACGCAAACGTTCTTCCTCATCATTCGATTCGAACAGAACATTACCGCTTTGGATATAGGTTTGAACCCGGCTCAGCCCCATAGCCTCAAACATCCGCTTCAATTCAGCCATCTTAATGATGTTCTTTCCACCTACGTTAATGCCTCGTAAAAGCGCGAAATAAATTGCCATCCGTCTCATCAGCCTCTCTTGAACAGCTTGCTATGTTCAGCTAATGAATTAAGTATACAAACAATCTGCTGACAAATACAGCCAGTTTGGAACGAACTTCCGATTTGAATTGTCTAACTAATAGAGGTGAGATCGTGATGGAGCTGGAGTATTGGAAAGTGGCTGAAAGTCTGGATGCCGAAAGTTTTCGGGAATTAATGCTGACATATGGCCAGGAAGTCTGGAATTATGCTTTCTTGCTAACCAACAGAGCTGACCTTGCGGATGACATCTCGCAGGACGTGTTTCTGAAAGTGTATCGTAATATCGCTTCTTTTCGGGGCGAATCCTCCATGCGAACTTGGTTGTTTGCCATCACGCGCAATATTTCGATCAATTACCGCAGGAGTGCCTTCATGCGTAAGATTGTTTTGGCCGAATCGGTAACCCCCAGCGAAACCCATCCGTCCGCCGAGCAGGAAGCGGTGCAGCATTCCCTTTCCAGCGAACTCTGGCAGCTGGTCATGAATCTACCCGTTAAATATCGTGAAGTTCTCGTCCTGCATGCTAAGAATGAACTGTCGCAAAAAGAAATCGCGCAATTGCTCGGCGTATCGGAAGGCACGGTTAAATCGAGATTATCGCGGGCGCGTCAGAAAGTAAACGGAGCCTGGAAGGAGGAATGGATTCATGGAAGAGCGTGAGCCGCAATGGTATGAAGCGCTGAAATCAGATCCGATCAAGGCAAAGACATTCACTATGGAAAAAATACTGAAGATTGAGCAGGCGGCGGAAGCCGTGGAGGAACGGCGGCGCTTTCCCCGTAATGTGCTGCTAGCCGCTATTTCTTCGCTTGCGGTATGCGCGGCGTTGGTGATTGGATTCGCAATGCAGGATCAAACCGAGCCGGCCGCGCAACAGCCGCCGCTGCCGTCGGTCAGCTCATCTCCGGCCGTGGAGACGGAGCCGGCGACCCCGGCACCGCCGGCATCTTCGACGCCTGTGGTGCGAATAACCAAGCAAGGCACCGGTGAATATGTAGCAGGCGTTGACGCCCACACTGTGGCGATCAACATCGACGGGCAAGAAACGGCATTTCAAACGTATGAAACTCCCGACCTGGATTTCCGTGAAATCAATGAAGGCGACAAAGTCTGGATCGAGTATGAAGAAGAACCGCTTGAGGGCGGCATTTTCCAGCGATATTTGAAGAAGATCAAGAAGATCAAGAAGATCGGCGACGCTCCGCCGAAGACAGGGATTGATTTGCTTCCGCGGCAGAAGGACTTCACGGTTGAAACCGATGGTGGCCCGTGGACTTACTCAGGAGGCCTGAGGATCTTACCCGAATATGCTTTGTATGTGCTGGAAGGATTAACGTTTGACGACGCCTCGCGAACAATGACTTTTGAAACGGATGACCGGTATCGGGCCACCATTGAAAAGCTGCCTGCAGGCTATAAGTTGGAAGAGATCAAACAAGCAGCGGAGAAAGAGCTCATCCCGATCGGAGAGGTGCAGGAAACCCCTCCCTCTGAAATTAGCCCTTCACTTGGCGGAGCGCTGATGATGCTCACTGCAAGCAGCGATACCAGCACCCGGCAACTGATTGTGAAGCAAGTTGATGACGCCGTGTACGGCATAACCATCGACTTTCCACAGAGCGGCACCGTCTTGAATTTCTTGCCTCGAATATACACCTCGGTCAGCACTCTGTTAACGAACAAGTGAAGTAACTACCGTGCTATACAAACAAGGAGGAGTCGCTTTTATCAGCGCACTCCTCCTTCTTTTTCAGCTAATTTTCAAAGTTCGAAATCATCAAGGGCATCCAGATCGAGATCGGATCCTCCCTTTGCATAATTGATAACCTTTTCCTCAAAAAAGTCCGTCTTTGTCTGATTAAATTGAGTGAATTGGCGAATGAACGGCAGCGGATCCTCCACCTCCTCGGGATACAGCGGCGTCAGTCCAATTGCTTCAAGCCTGAAATTTGACAAATAGCGGATATAGTCTCGTATGAGGCCGCTATTCAAGCCTTGAATTCGGTCGCCGAAAGCATATTCACCCCATTCGATCTCATGTGCAACCGCCCGCCTCATCATATCCCGAAGCTCTTCTTCGAATGCAGGTGTGAATATGCCCGGACACTCACTGCGAAGCTCCCGGAACATATTCTGGAACAGCGCAAGATGCGTCAATTCATCGCGGTTAATATATTTGATCTCCGTACCGACTCCCGTCATTTTTCCAAATCGTGCAAGATTATAGAAGAAAGAGAAACCCGCATAGAAATAAATGCCTTCCAGAATGTAATTCGCCATCATGACTTTGGCAAAGCCCTTCTCGGTCTGTTCATCGATAAATTCCTGATAGCAATCGGCGATATAACGGTTTCTCCGCAGCAGATAGGGATCCTTAATGGCTATTTCGTAAATCTCCCGCTGCCGCTGTGCGCCTACGATGCTTTCCAAAATGTAGCCGTAGCTCTGAGAGTGCAAAGCTTCCTGATAGGTTTGGATATTCAGCAGCAGATTGACTTCAGGCAGTGTGACGTACTCGTTAATGTTCGGCAGATTGACGGTTTGCAGAGAATCGAGAAACACGAGAAACGAGATGACCTTGTCGAAAGTTTCCCTCTCGGCCGGTTCCAGCCGATCGTAATGAAGCTTGTCCTGCCCCAGCGAAATTTCTTCGGGAATCCAAAAGTTTTGCATCATCGTTTTGTATAGCGGAAAGCTCCACCGGTACTTGTTGTTGCTTAACATCATCAGATTGGTCGTCTCGCCGCCGATCAGTGTCCTGCCGGATTCACGGGTATCGGCGTCGGGATTGAAGAGCGCTTTGGGATTCAGCGTTTGCATGCGATTATCCTCCTACGAAATATACTGTCAAGCGGAGCAAGCCGCACAGTCTTCTACCTCCACACTTCGGCTGCGCGTATAATACAGCGTCTTCACACCCTGTTCCCATGCGGATACATAAAATTGGGCAATGTCGGCTGCTTTCGTTTGCGGAGTAATATAAAGATTGAAGCTTTGAGACTGGTCGATATGCCGCTGCCGGGCCGCGCATGCCCGGATGCTCCAACTCTGGTCGATCAGATGCGCCTCCTTATACAGCCAGAAGGTGTCGGCATTCAAATCGGGCGCGATGATCGGGATTACGGCGTTTTTCTTTTCATCCAAATAAAATCTCGCATATATCGGATCGATGCTTTGCGTGGAGCCGCCATACTGCGAACTGGAGCCGTTCGGAGCTACAGCCATCAGATAAGCGTTCCGCAGCCCGCACGCCGCGACATCCGCAGCCAGTGCTTTCCATCTCTCGCTCGTATACTCACGCCGCTCAAAGTAGGCGCCCGTTGCCCATTCCGACTCTGAGAAAAGCGGATAAGCCCCCTTCTCCCTCGCCAGATCGCAGCTCGCCTTTATGGCGTGATAGGCGATCGCTTCGTAAATCCGGTCGGCGAATGCGACATGCTCTTCGGATTCCCACTGAATTCCCTGTATGGCCAGCATATGATGGTAACCGAAGGTGCCGAGTCCGATTGACCGATAGTTGCTGTTCGTCTGTTCCGCCTGCTTCACCGGCAGATGGTTAACCGTAATGACGTTGTCGAGCATGCGAATAACGACCGGCACAACCTTGGCTATACTTTGCTCGTCTTGCAGCCGTCCAAGATTCAGAGATCCGAGATTGCAGACAACAAAGTCCCCGCTTCTTCTCGTTTCCGCCACATACTCATTGCCGTCCCGATCCTTGCTTATGCGTCTTTCGACCGGACCGCTTGCGGACATGTTCTGATTGATTTCCATACACAAGTTACTGGAGTAAATCATTCCTGCGTGCTTGTTCGGATTCATCCGGTTAACCGAATCGCGATAGAACTGGAAGGGCGTGCCGGTTTCCGTATCGGATTTGATGATCGCCTTCAACAGATCTATAGCAAGCACTTCTTCTTTCTTCAAATCGGGGTGGTCAACGCACTGCCAATAACGCCGGGTGAATTCCCCTTGCTCGGTTTCATCGTAGCAATCCTCCAGACTCCAGCCCATCACGCTGCGGATTTCATGCGGACACATCAAGTAAAACTTGCCGTCCCTGACACGTGTTTCTTTCTTTAACTGCCGCATAAAAACGTCCGGTATGGATATCGCAGGAAAAATATCATGTGCTTTACGGCGTTCATCCCCGTTATTCGTTTTCAAATTCAGAAACTCCCAGATATCCCGATGCCAAATGTCCAATGTAACACTGACCGCGCCGCTGCGCAT
Organism: Cohnella kolymensis; assembly: GCF_000829465.1. GTDB lineage: Bacteria > Bacillota > Bacilli > Paenibacillales > Paenibacillaceae > Cohnella > Cohnella kolymensis. Next base: position 7,003 of record NZ_JXAL01000007.1, read on the forward strand.
ACCGAGCTGATTGCAAGCAACCGCAGTGTCATTGATAATGCGAGCCCACGGAATGACGCCGCCGCTTGTCCCTTTGAATCCTCGTATATCCGAGTTTGCGGCCCGCACCTTACCTATGTAAATTCCCATTCCCCCGCCGTACTTGCTCACCTGGCTGAACTGATCCACAACGTGAAAAATGGATTCGAGAGAATCATCCATTGTGCCGATAAAGCAGCTCGACATCTGGTTATACGGCTTTCGCGCATTCGACATCGTCGGTGTCGCCGCCGTCATCTGCAGGAGAGACATGACATCATAGAACTCTTTGGCCCAGCGCACCCGGTCCCCCGGTTTCTCCGCCGCGGCAATGGCCATCGCAACTCCCATGAAAGCCTCCTGCGGCAGCTCGTAGACCTCCTTGTTGAAGCCCCGCACGCAGTAACGTTCGGCAAGCGTCTTCACTCCGACATAGGTGAACAACTCGTCCCTTTCCGGCTTGATGTACCGGCCCAGTTCTTCAATCTCCGACTTCTTATAAGCTTTGCGCACATATGCTCCGTATAAGCCCAGCTGAGTCAGCATCTGCACGAGGTCATAAAAGCTTCCGTACCCGAACGATTTACTCCCATAACCGCGGTTCACCGCCGCCTCCTTGTACAGATCATACAGATACAGCTTCGCTGCTACCTTCTCCCATTGCGGCTGTTCCACCGAAATTTTCTCGGTGGCGGTCTGGATCAGAATGCGCTGAATCTGCTTTGTCGACATTCTGTCCTTCAGCTGCGGCAACAGGGCTTCTTCCATCTCAATGTCGGACAGTCCGCTGCCATCCATCGCATAGTCGATCACTTTCTTGAATTTCGCAAATTGCATTTCTTCCGTTTGACCGTTTCTTTTGACAACTATCATTCCATTTTTCCTCCATTTCGCAATAAAAAAAGCATCCCAACGTTTATAGAAAACGTCGAAATGCCAAGTTGTACTCGGTTAACGGGTGGCAACCCTGCCGCCCCATCTCAACACCTCCCTATCTCCCGTAGGTCATTAGTGTTCAAGAAACGGCAGGTCTCCTGGCTTAGGTTCTTCACGTGGATGCGCCTTCCCGGCCGACGGCCAGTGGACAAATGCATCACGTTCCCCATTACAGTGGCGGGACCGCGTCGGTTTTACACCGAACTTCCCTATTAAGTCTCTTAGCATGCGAATGCTAGAAACACCGATTTCTTCACAATATTTAGTTATGGGACTGAGTTTACCATCAATATATAGTGTCAGTCAAGTCGTTAAAATGTGAATTTCCACTGCTTATCTCCCATCGTTTCAATTTGTGGCTCATACGCAATTAATGCACCCTTTGAGACAAATTCATTGTATAGTTCACCCACACCATCAAAATCACTGTAAAAGTATGAATCCCACCCTGTTGCGGGGCCTTCCCACTGACTTGGGTAGCCTCTCTTCCCCGCTTTCGCATTGGGCCGAACATTTGTTTTCATGATTCGCCCCCTGAATGCACTTTATTTGGAAATTTCGCAACCCAAAGGTTATTATACAGCGAATTCCTGCGGCCGGGGTAGGACTCGAAGGACGATTATATTCTTAAAAATAAGGCTCTGTTAAACTTTGTTGTTGATTATTTAGTCGGTTATCCGCTTGCCTGTGACCTCGAAAGGTGAGCCGGATTGGGCCTACATGGAAAGTTACATCAATACGCTTCCTTTTAGTTCGCAAGGCTGTCCTGATATTTGAGACAACTTATATGTGTTCGAACCGGCGGGCTGTGTCGCTCACCCACCTGCTGCCGTAATTTAAATATTTCTATTGTAATATTCTTCCTGGTGTAGCGAAAGTGCCGTCTGTGACGGATGGAAGAGGAATCTCTCTACCTGACCGGTCAAAACTCGCTCCGGCAGCTTTTTGATGTTAAGGCCGTCGACTGTAATTTGCACTGATGAGTTGAAGAGCGGTTCGGTTGTGTGTAAGAGAGGATCCGATACAATTTCTTGTCTTTTATCGATATATGTTCTTGAATTAAAGGACAGTTATGCGAAACAAACCAAATATGAATTATTTTATTAACATATATGATTTAAAGGTATTCGGCTAATATTTGTCGAATTAGTCCGTAATAAGGCGGTGGCTTTAATAATGAATAATGAGTATGTTTCAATCATGTTAAGCCACAAAGCGACCTTATCGAAAAGATGGTCTCGGGAAGTTCGTGAAATTTATCCCGATCTGCCTCTAGACTCAGATGAAAATATTGATAATTATTTAGATTATATAATGAAATTAGAAATCCTTGCGGACGACCATCCAATTTTTAATTCTATACCCAAATGGTCCAAAATTTCACTGGATCGGTATAACTATATTGAATATATTCTAATTACTACAAACATTTGGAGAAAAATTATTCTTGAAACTGTCGAAATGGTTGCCATAGAGAATCAGATTGACATCTATCAACTTATAAAAAAGTACATATATAGGATGGATTTATTTGAGAAGCATGCTCGTGAAAATTATTGGAACATGACTCGGAATGTTATATTGGAAAAAGAGAAGCAAATTAACGAGCTACATAGTGAGCGCTTAACTCTGATTGGCAAAATGGCAGCCAGTATGGCTCATGAGATCAGAAATCCTCTTACCTCCATTCAGGGATTTTTAAAACTCATTAAACAAAACATTTCATCTGAAATGAACCAAAAGATTGCTAATTATTTAAAAATTATTGAAGATGAATTTGAGACTATTAATATGCAAATTACGGGTTTTCTCAGTTTTTCCAGGAATGTAAAACATGATGAATCGTACGAAAACATCTCTTTAATACAAATTATTAATTCAGTTCTATCCATGTTAAATCCGCGATTAATACAAGAAGATGTTATGTTTGTAAAAAAATTTAAAAAGGATAAAATTATCAGGGTGCAAAAGAAGGGCATACAACAAGTAATTTCAAATTTATTAAACAATGCAGCTGATGCGTTACTTGAAGTTTCCCATAAAAAAAGAAATCACACTGTCAATGAAAGAGGATGATGATAATGTGTATCTATATATATCTAACAATGGTCCAAAGATCCCTGACGAGATAAAAGATTTATTATTCACACCATTTATAACCAATAAATCATCAGGGACTGGGCTGGGCTTAACGATATGCAAACAAATTATGCAAAAAAAATGATGGTGATATACTGTTGGATACTAATGAAAATGAAACCGCTTTTATTTTGTCTTTTAAGAAAGAACTCGATTGAAAGATACTCACTAACGGGGGAACGATAGTTCAGCATTAAACACCCAATAATAAGGGCGTTTTTATTTTGGGCAGAAATCAACAATCAGAGTTAACAGAGCCAAAAATAATAAACAATGCCGCCCTATCGCCGGGCGGCATTGTTTATTACTGGTATAAGATCGAACTTACTTTACAACAATCGTATGCGTGATGGAATTCGTTGCGCCGGCGTTGTCCGTCACGGTTAAGGTCACGCTGTAGGAGCCGGCTCTCGAGAATGTGTGATTTACGCTTGCTCCGGAAGCAGTGCCTCCATCGCTAAATCTCCACTCGTAGCTGGCAATCGTTCCATCCACATCTCCTGAGAGAGAACCGTCGAATGTCACAGGTTTCTTCGGTTTTGCAGAACCAGGAGCTGTGATGACTGCAACCGGATCTGCGTTAGATGGAGGTTTCGGCTGTCCTGATACATACAATTTGCCAGGCGCCTGCACTTCCACTTCGTTACCCGCGTCATCCCGAACCCGGATAACGATGACGCCGCCGTTAACAACGAGAGACTCCGGTGTCGTATAAGTTCCTTCGTAGTGACCCGATGACGTTTCCGTCATCAACACTTCATTGCTTCCGGCAGCGCTTGGAGCCAGCGGGAGCTCAACCCTGAACGAGCCATGCAAGCCGGGTGCGCTATCAAAGGAAACCTGTAACGTACCCCCTGCTGTTATATGGACATCGCTGGCAGGAGAGATGTTGGTGATTTCCGGCAGATCAAGTACCACAACAACCGATCGGGTGACTGTCGTTTCATTTCCGGCACGGTCTTTGGCGGTGACGGTAATGAAGTTGTCACCTTCATTAACGAGAATGCGATGAGAGAACGTGCCGTCGGCTCTGAGATTCACTTGTTCATTGTTAACCGTAATCTCTCCGAGGTGCTCATCGCTTGCAGATCCTTCGACGTATACCATTTCCACATTTGTTTTGAATCCATCCGCCGGAGCGGTTACCGTCAACTCTGGAACTGTTTGATCCAATGTAACAATCACAGGCTCGGACCGGTCGGTCGATTTGCCGTTAACTACCGCTTCAGCAGTCAGTTGATTCTGCCCTGGCTGTAGTGATACGGGAATGCTGAACTGTCCTTCAGCCACCGTGCCGCTGCCTGCCAACTCCGTTCCGTTGTAAATGTTAACGGTCGCGCCGTTTGCAGGGGAACTGCCCGTGACGGTTATGGAGGTTTGGTTCGTAAATGAATTCGGAGCCGGCGATGCAATAACCGGAGCGTTCACCGGATATCGAACGATCGCGCGAATCATGTAGTTGCCTTCGTCAAGCGGCGATTGGCCCCACACTCCGCCCACTCTCTGCCAGCTGCGTTCGGCGTTGGTTCCGTCTTCGTCCGTCCCCAGTCCGGGTGTATTCGGATAGGCGGCTGTCTGAATGTATACGATGTAGAAATCGCCTTGTACGACAACGGGATCCGCCAGGCTGACGGACGTCCACTGCCCGTTGCGGAGAGCGGTACCGTCGAACGGACCTGCCAGCATCCGTCCGGGTGCTCCGCCAGCGCCTGATGCGTCAAATACCGCATATTGGAACGCTGTTCCGCCCGGCTGCGGCCATTCCGTATTCCAGAAACGCAACGACGCGCCGGTGACCTGAGCGGTTCCCGCTTGCGGAGTCATTCTAACCGCCCATGCATTGTTTGCCGCATTGAATGCTCTAGCGTTTTCCGCCGTACCGTCGTCATACCCGATGTCGCCCGCAAATCCAACAAAGGGTTTCAGGGCAACATTCGCTTCCACACTTTCGTTCGGAGGAACCGTCACCGTTACCGATTTGTTGTAATAATCAGGCGCGGAAACCGCCACTGTATACGTTCCTTCCAACACATCCAATGTAAATGCTCCGTCCGCGCCGGTCCGCACGGGAGTTATCCTTGCATCTTCCATCACAAACACTGTGGCATTGGCAATAGGCTCATGCGAGCGTTCGTCTGTGACCACGCCGGCAACACGACCATGAGGGATCGGCTGCAGTTTGAAATTGGCTGTCACTGCTGCGTTGTCAGTGATCGTTACAGGCGCAGTTTGTGGATAGTAGCCGTATGTTTCGGCCTTAAGGTGGTAATCGCCTGCGACATGCATGAAGCTGTACTGTCCGGTAGACATATCCGATTGAGTGGAGACACCGGTTTCAACGACCGTCACAGACGCTCCAACAGGTAAACTTTGCAGCACAACATCGCCTGTCGGCTTCTTTTCTATGAAATTGTCTTTACCTGTTTTCGTTAATTTGAACAGTAGATCGCCGTAGATGGGTTTCGGTTTTGCTGTTTCGCCGAAATCAGGCAGTACATCGGGTGTTGTCGCAGGCGCTGTAGTCGGCAGCACCTGGAAGTTGTCGATGTACCATCCGGCTTTTACAACGCTGTTGTCGGATGTCACTCTGAAACGAACTTTAATCTGCTGCCCTGCATAAGGCGCTAGGTCAAAGAAGACGGGAGTCCATTGCATTCCGTTGCTGACGTGTGAGAATTTGCCCAGTTCCGTCCAGGAGCTTCCGCCATTTGAGGTTATTTCTACGCGGCCGAAATCCCATCCGGTTTCAAAACTATACCAGTGATCGAATGTAAGCACGGCTGTCGATGCCGCAGTCAGATCAATGGTCGGGGATTCGAGAGAAAAATTGCTGCCGCTCAGGTAATTACCGTCGAGATCGGTGCCCCACACATTCGGAGGCGTTACGGCATTTGTCGGTCCGGGCGAAGCCGGCGCGCCGCGTTCCCATACGTCATTCGTCCCCTGATGGATCCAACCGTTATCCGTGCTTCCATCGAAGTTATCGCTGAAGATCGGGATAGAGCGTTGAACCGTAATGGAAACTTCGTTCGATTTGCCGCTTTCGTTACCGCTATAGTCTTGCGCGGCTACCGTGTAATAATAGGTGGTTCCGTCTGCCACAGTACTGTCGGTATAAACCGTTGCCGTCGTGGTTCCAAGCAAGTCATAGCCCGCACCCGGCAGTGTGGACCGATATACCGCATATTGTTTGAAGTCTGCGTCCGCAGAAGGCGACCAGCCAAGCACAACGTTGCCGGTCGGATCCGACGAAGCCGTCAAATTGGCTGGAACTGCCGGAGGAGTTGAATCCGGAGCCAGAACGGTCAGATCGTCGATGTACCAGCCCGCCCGTTGGACAGAACCATCCGAAAACAGATTGAACAGCACATAAATCCGTTGGCCGGCGTATTCGTTCAAGTCTATGAATTGCGTCTTCCAGCCTTGGCTGCTGCCGGTGAATTGCATTTTGGGAACGAAAGTGAAGTTGTTGTCCTCCGAAGCGATGTAAACGACGCCCGAATCAAAACCAGTTTCAAGATCAAACCAATGTTTGAAGGACAAAGCGACGCCTTGCGTACCGGCTGACAGGTCAATCGGAGGCGCCAGCAAGTAAGCATTCGAGTTAGGATCATACGGTCCATCCAAGTTAGTGCCTGCCAACTTTTGTCCCGATGCCGCGGAGCCCGGTCCGCTTGTCGGAATGCCCCACTCCCAGGTATTATGATCACCGCCTGTGCTGAACCCGTCGAAATTGGTTTCAAAATCCTGCATATAACCAGGCTGGACACCATTGGAGACAATGACTCGGTATTTCGGGGATTCAAATCCGTTGTTGCCGTAATCGTTTACCCGGATGTAGTACTCCAACCCGGCTGAATCAAGCAGAAATGCCGGTAACGATGTTTGATACATACCGTCTTTCGCATCACCTGAAATGCGTTCCATAGGCAGGTATACATATTGATCCGTGCCGACAATTTTGGCAAACGCCTCGACCGCGGTGACGCCGACGTTATCCGTGACATGAGCCGTCAACGGTACGTCAAAGCCTGTGTATACGACGGCCAGCGGCGTATGATCCAGTACCGGCGGTTCATCGTCGTCACCCGATGTCGTCACTTTTCCGGTGACGGTACCGATTCCGCTTATAACGGAACCAACGGCGTTAAAGGCGTTCACGAGCCCATACCCGTAACCGTTGTTCGGAGCTTCAGGAAACTGGCCATCTGTGCGTGGAGTCGCCGTAGTCGTGATGATCTGTTCCAATTGATCCACCGTTAGAGAATGGTTGGCCTGAAGCAAGAGCGCTGCAGTCGCTGTGGTATGCGGGCCAGCCATCGAAGTGCCGTTCCAGCCGCCTTCATAACCGCCGGGAACGGATGAGCGCACATTTACGCCCGGAGCCGACACTTCCGGTTTCATCTCACCGTATGGAGATGGTCCCTGGAGAGAGAAATTCGCCAAGTTACCGTTAATATCGATCGCACCGGTGGAGAACGATTCCGGATAGTTGGCGGGGTTCGCTACGGAACCTGGTCCACCGGGGTTGGTGGCGGTGACGTTGCCCGCAGAAAACTCAGGAAAAATCTGCGCGGCACGCCACGCCTGCACGATTGGGCGGAACCACTCGTCGATTCCTGGACCGCCGCCCCAAGAATTATTCACTACATCAGGCGCCAGCTCAGGATGGAGATTCCCTTCGGAATCCACCGGGGCAAGCAGCCATTGTCCTGCATCCAGAATAATGGCATCTGTCGTACTAGGGTTGAAAATACGTACAGCGATCCATTTAGCCCCTGGAGCAACGCCGATCTGGTTAACGCCGTCCGCTTCGGAGCCTACCATCGTACCCATTGTGTGAGTGCCGTGGCCGTGGCCATCCGCTGGCAGCGGCGAGTGACTATGCGCATCGTACCAGCTTAATTCGGGATGTGAAACATTGCCCAACGCATCGAGTCCCCGCCATTTGCGATTCAGGGCCGGGTGAGAATACTCCACTCCTGTGTCCAAGTTGGCAACGACTATGCCTGTACCGTCAATTCCCATTGCCCAAACCTCCGGAGCATGCACTTGCGCGATGTTCCATTCCACACTGCTCGGTTGGGCACCGGCCGTCGTGAAGCTGCTTGCCTGGCTTTTCTCCACCTTGTCGAGAAAGCGTTCCTGGTTAGGCAGAATTTTGTCGACCTCGGGGAGCTGTGCGATTTGCTCCATCGCTTCTTTTGTACTCGTAATCGCCATTGAGTTAACGATAAAAAAGCTCTTGTAATCTTTTACTTCTCCTTTGCCTTTCGCTTTCTTCAAATATAATTCCAGGTTGTACTGGGTACGGGAGGCCGTCTCGCGCAGTGTGCTCACAACGGAGTTTCGCATAGCCAGCTTGGCCGCAGAAGGTGTAACTTTGTCGGCTGTCGCTTGCTGCCGCGCTTTGTGCGCAGCAACTTGGGGATCCGCCTGCTCTTTCATTTTGACAAGGAAAGTGACGTATTGATCAGTTTCGAACTGTTTCTGTACCTTTGGATCTACCTTCACGGCCATAATCTGCGGAGAGTTGGACTTGAGATCGACTTTTTCGCCGGTGCTTGTTGGACCTGCTGCCTGTACAGGCAATGCGAATGAAAGCGTTATCAACAGTGCCATGCCGAATGAGATCTGTATACGGAATTTTTTCCAGTTCATTTGATTTTTTCACTCCTTCTAAATGAGTTTTACACCTTGGTAGAGCAAGCGTTCGCCGAACTCGGAACTTTTTGATTTACCCCCTTCATCCCTTGGTTTCTGCAGTATAAATCAGCAACCATCTATATGGCCGATCATGGTGTCAGTAGATAGAATCAGATGTGGTGAGTGGCCAGATTTGAGCGAGATCTTAGAAGCTATCTGAAATATAGGGCAATCCAGCAGAGCATTATACAACTCTACTTAACTACGATAACGGCAAATAATGAAATAAACCGGCGGAGCTGTTGCTCCACCGGTTTATTTAAAGTTGGATATATTTCAACAAGGACAAAACCCAGAATGCGGTTTATATGAGTCTCCTATGTTGTCGAGTAAGTGTAGCGCATTACCGTAAAATCCATGTCCTGACCATCTACGTTACTCTGAAAAGTAATTCCCTTCACAAAACCGGCACGTTCATAAACTTTTATCGCACGTTCGTTAAAGCTTGCCACAACCAACCGAAAGTGGTGGATATTGAATTGTTCTCGTAAAAAATGCATACAGAGTATCAAAAATTCCAACCCCTTGCCTTGTCCTGTGATGTCCGGTCTCAGGCCCAGTCCAATATCCACATAGATACTGTCGTTATAGATACCGGCGCCATATCCGCCCGGCACACGCGCTGACTCGCCTTTGCAGACGTAGCCGAATAACCCATTCTGCTCATGCAAAGCATAATAATACTCACAATTTAGTAATTCAGTGATACATTCCTTACTGCCATCCATACTGTAGACTGAGTATGGTTCGTCATACTTCCAATGCGAGATCAAGGCGGCATATTCCTCTGTCATCGGCAGAAAAAGATAGGTAGACATCGCGCAATTATGATGCAGATTGACCTGGCGAACAGCACAATTCTCCCTCACCTGATTCCAAAGCTGTTTTTAAACTGTTTAATACCTGCGTCCATGCCATCTCGTGCCACTGAAACGCTTTATCCCATTGTTCGCCTGTGCCCCAACCCGTATGCTCGATAGTTACATTTGTCGTTTTGTCTCCCGCTTGCGTAAAGCGTACTTGCACCTCGGTAAGTGAGTCTGATGAATTCATGAGACCTGCAAAATCATCCGGTCCCTTCCATGTGAAAGATAGCTGTTCCATCGGTGACAAAGAGGTAATTTTACAACCTTTAGTGTTCATCTGTTCTTTATTGCCTGGGATAAAAAACAGTTCAAATGCGCCTCCCACTCGCGGATCTATGTTGGCTGCCGGTGCGAACCATTGACTTACCCGCTCAGATATCGTCCATGCATACCAAATTAACTCCTTACTTTCTGATACTACAATTTCTTTATGTAATGTTCTCATTTCGGTCAACCTCTCCCTTGTTTTGTCATTTACCTCAAAACTACCAGATTTTAGCCATATTAATCAACTCCGAGTTATAATTGGCGGCTTAATTCATCCGGCAGCGCCATTCAGCATTTAACCGCCGGCGGCCGGCACTTTAAATAAAATATTACTGTCTTTATCTAGTATTTTAAATTTGAGCTCATTTGGTACGGCTACATAAGCAAACCATATCCTTTTCCAATTTGTATCTACAATCTGCGCCTCTTGCTGCTTGTCGTATTTATTTTCGAAAATGATTCTTTCCGCACTTGGGTCGTCAAGAACACCGTAAAACAAACGTACAGCAGGATCCTCAATATAATTAACCCTGTCACTATTAAGCATGAAGCCTGGCATATATATTGCTGAGGACTTTAAATAGTCCCAACCGTTGTGATCATCCCCCTCGATGATCGCAGCCCCGATGCCCGTACCATTGTCGAAAGGGGCTTGATAGAACACGACAGCACCTCCATGATCCCGGTGAATATGCAGTATCTCATTCTCTTCATGCTTGGAATAGAACGCATCTTCTACAGAATCGCTTCTACAACCACATAGAATAACGATGGCAATTAAAAAAGTAAGGACTCGGTTTATCAATTTAACACCTGCCTGGCGCTTTAACAGCGCAATTTAATATAAACGGGCATATGGTCGCTGTATTTGATCCAATCTGCGTACTCTCCTATTGTTACTGCATCCAGTATGTTCACAAATTCCTCTGAAAGGAAACAGTAGTCGATGTGGTATGGCCTGTCGGTTTTGCGATGTAAAAAAAATTGTTGCCTGACCGAAGCGAGCTCTCGTTATCCCAAATAGCGTTACTGTTAAAATCACCGGCGATGACGGTTTTGTCACCGATATGCGAATAGTGATTGACCGCATTCCAGACCTGTCCGACATATCTGTTTCTCCGGTTGAGCTTATCGTCCATTGCCCAGACAGCGAGCAGATTAAAATCGACAGCGCCGCTGACCTTGATGGGAACGATGTATCTATGATTGGCATCGTAGCTGTTATGAAGTTCAAGTCTAAAATCGGAGTAAGCGAAAATGCCAAGCCCTTTTGTTTGGTTGTCCCCAAACCATAATTTGTGCAACGGTTCAGAAAATGGACTTTCAAAGGTCAGCCGATCCGGATGCTCGCATTCCTGAACCACTAATATATCCGGTTTTATGTTCATCATGTGGGATGCCTTTTTGCGAAATGCCATATTACAGTTCCATGTGGCGATGATCATTGGAAACATCACCTCTTTTCAGGAATTTATTCTGCGCTTAAGATGGTGGTACTACGTTACATATTTTACCAACTTACAGGCAAGGGGTAAATGCAAAAAAACCTTAGTCCAACGTGGACTAAGGCTTCGCTTTATATGGAACTGACTATTCGTGGACTTCTACAAGCAGCTTGCCCAGCGCTTCCATAGCTTCCGCTTCTTGCTCGCCGTCAATCTCCAATGTGACCTCATCGCCGGTGGCGATGCCCAAGGTGAGCATGCTCAAGGAGCTTTTGCCGTTTACCTTTTTACCTTTGTTGATGACGTTCACCTTACAAGGGAACTGGCTGGCGGTTTGGACGAAAGTTTTCGTCGGACGGACGTGAAAGCCCGTCGGATTAATAATCGTGAATGATTTCGTAATCATGTTATTGCTCTCCTTTCTTGTTGTTCTGAACGAAGGCTTGAATTTCCTGCTGTCCGTGCATCGTAAGCGCCTGCTCAGCTAGACCGGACCATTCGGACTGTGAAAGCCGAGCGATGAGTTCCCGGGCCGGAAGGATCGAGCCTGCACTCATGCTGAATTCGTAGAGCCCCATGCCCAGCAGCAACGGGATCGCGGTTTCGTCCCCTGCCATTTCACCGCACATGCCGACCCATTTCCCTTCTTGCTTTGCAGCATCAATGACCATACGAATGAGCAGCAGAATCGAAGGATGGCATGGCTGGTAAAGGTAAGATACCGTTTCGTTCATGCGATCGGCAGCCATCGTATATTGAATGAGGTCGTTGGTTCCGATGCTGAAAAAGTCGACTTCCTTGGCGAATACGTGAGCTGATATAGCCGCTGCAGGAACTTCGATCATCATGCCGACTTCGATACGCTCAGCCAACTCCACGCCTTCCGCAGCCAGCTTCTGTTTCTCTTCCTGCAGAATGCGTTTAGCTTCCAGCAGTTCATCCAGAACGGCAATCATAGGGAACATGATTTTCAGATTTCCATATCGGCTGGCACGAAGCAGCGCACGCAATTGCGTACGGAAAAGATCCGGGCGGTCAAGACAAAGCCGGAGCGCTCTTTGGCCCAGGAACGGATTGCTTTCCTTCGGCAAATCCATGTAGGGCAGCTCCTTATCCCCGCCGATATCCAAGGTGCGGATGACTACGGGCTTTCCTTCCATTTTCTCAAGCACATATTTATAACTGTTGAACTGCTCATCTTCAGTCGGAAGCTGGCTGCGGCCCATGTACAAAAACTCGGTCCGGAACAAACCGATGCCTTCCGCACCGTTATCCAGCGCCTTCTGCACGTCTTCCAGTTTACCGATGTTCGCAGCCAACTCAACCAGCTTACCGTCTTTGGAAGCAGTCGTCCGATTTACCCACTGTGCCAGCACGGATTTGCGCCGGTCATATTCTCGTTTCTTCTCCTGGTAGCCGGCAAGCTCGTCAACACCGGGATCCACCACAATGACTCCTTCGGAAGCATCCATCACCACCATGGTGCCTGGCTGAATATTGCGGATACCGGCTCCCGCTCCTACAATTGCCGGGATATCCAATGATCTCGCCATAATGGCAGAGTGCGAGGTGCGGCTGCCGATTTCGGTGATAAAACCTTGGACTGCTTGAAGATTTAACTGCGCGGTGTCCGATGGCGTCAAATCCTCGGCAATGATGATGCACGGCTCCGTCATTTGCGACAAATTCCCGCTGTCCGTCCCCCGCAGCCTGTTCATCACACGCCCGGTCACATCCTGAATGTCGACCGCACGCCCCCGCAGCAGCTCATCCTCCATCTGATTAAGCATGTCGATGAAAGACTGCGACACCTCATAAAGCGCGAACTCGGCGTTCACGGATTCCGTCTTGATTCTGTCCACAATGACGTCAATCAGATCGGGATCCTCCAGGATTAACAAATGGCCTTCGAAAATTTGCGCCTCATGCGCGCCAAGTTTCTCCTCTGTTGATGCCCGAATTTGCTCAAGCTCCGCACGAGCTTGATTCACCGCGTTCATAAACCTTTCCGCTTCGAGTTCAGGATTGCCCACAGTGGTTTGAACAGGGGTATATTCTTCGGACTTAAGCACAAAAGCTTTAGCAATAGCTAACCCCGGCGAAGCTGCAATGCCTTTCAACAACTGATTCATCATCTTTCAACACTTCCTTTGCCGTTAATCCCGGTGTTTCAACGATTCGTATGCCGCCACGACTAGCTCGTGAACGGGATGCGTCTCCGGTATCTCCGTATATTTCGTAATGGCCGCTTGGACCCCATGTTCCTTAATGGTTGATTGCAACTCTACAGATTCCGGGTCTTCGGGATAATCAAATAACAAAGCGGCTGCCATCGCTCTGGCCAAGTGCGGTACTTGCATGCCGTGAGCGTGTGCCATAAGCGCAGGGCGCACCAGCCTGTCGTTCGGAGACAGCTTGCGGATCGGCGAGCGGCCGACTCGGACGACTTCATCCGTCAAATGCGGGTTCCTGAAGCGCTCGATGATTGTGTCAATGTATTGGTTATGGTCCGCCTGATTGAAGTCGTACTCCCTGACCAATGCCGCTCCCGTCTCGCCAAGTGTTTCCCTGACCTCAGCCGCCAGCGCCTTGTCTTTCATCGCATCCTGTATAGTGCCATATCCTTTGAGAAATCCGTGGTAAGCCGCGGTGCAATGACCCGTATTCACGGTGAACAATTTCCGTTCAATATAAGGCTGCAGGTTGTCGACATAATCGACTTCCTCGATCTCATGAAACCCAGGCAGCATGGCGGAACGGTCCACCACCCATTCGAAGAAAGGTTCTACCGTAACGTGAAGCTTGTCTTCATGCTGCTGAAGAGGAACGATCCGGTCCACCGCGGCATTCGGGAACGCAACGCTCGATGACGCCCGCTGCCTGATCTCCTCCGATAAATGGGAGTAAACATGCTCCTTCAGCTGGGAGCTGCCGCCGATCGCATTTTCACATGCAATGATATGAAGAGGATAGGCCGAATCCGCCACCCGCAGCTTAATGCCTCTGGCGATACCTTCGGCAATAAATTTCAAGATGTTCACGCCGACTGCCGTCGTTACCAAATCAGCTTCCGCAACGGCCTTCGCCACGGCGTCCAGATCTTTGCCGTTAATAGCAGTGATATTCTCAACTACGATAGTGTCGCCTTGCTCATTGGCCAGTGTCACTGTATATTCTCCGCGCTGCTTAAGCAGGTCAACTAACTGATCGTTAACATCCACGAATTGTACCTGATAACCGGATTTAGAGAGCAGCAGACCGATGAAGCCTCTGCCGATATTCCCGGCTCCGAAGTGAACGGCCTTCATGCTTCCATCCCCTCTTCGAAGATCGCGATCAATTCCGCCTCGGATTTCGCCTGCAAGATCCGCTGCATATCGTCTTCATCGGAGACCAGAACGGCGACACTCGAGAGAATCTCGAGATGTTCGTCTCCAACCGCTGCAAGCCCGATAATCAAATTCGCCGTTTCCCCGTCAAAATCGACACCGTCCGGGACAGTCAGAACGGACATTCCTGTCGAACGGATTAAACTTTTTGAATCATTGGTGCCATGAGGCATAGCGAGACCGCCGCCCAGATACGTTGAGGAAGTGTTCTCCCGTTCAAGCATTTTATCTACATATTCCGCCGGCACATGTCCCGCTTCAACCAACAGTTGTCCTGCGATTCGTATCGCTTCGGTTTTATCGCCGGGTTTCACATTCAGTTTCACTTTTTCTTTGGTCAGTATGCTCATGAGTGTTCTCTCCATTCCAATTTAGACTTTATAAAAGCTTCTAGCTCACGGGAAATGAAAGCTTTGATCCTCTCCGTCTCCGCGGCTTTGAGGAGTTCCACCATCTCAGGCTGCAGCAGCATTGCGCTCACTTCGCTCAGCACTTCCAAGCTCGGTTTATCAATTTCCCCAGGGGCCAGCATAAGCAGAATGTGTGACACATCTGCGGCCGCTTGTTCTTCTCCCAGCAGGAGAGGAACATTCAGGCGGAATAAGCATAGAACAGGTTGCCGGACCGATTCGCTTCGTGTATGAAAAAGCGCCAGCTGTGTATCCGGGATGATCTGGCTGCCCTGCTTTTCTCTATTGATCAGTTGCCGGATGACGGTGTCCTCTTCGACTATGTTGCCCGTTGACGACACAATGCCAACCATCTCGGTTACCACATTTTCCAAATGACGTTCGCCAGGCTCTATATCAAGCCGATAAACGGCAAACCGATCTAACAGTTGAATCGCAGCCAAAGCATATCCATGCATCAGCTTGATCCGGTCCCATGGCCCATGATCCGCCGGTGCGGCAGGTTCCGCGGCAGGTACTTTTTTCAGCGTTATTTTACGAATGTATGATTTGAGTCTTTCAGTCTCCTCACGGGTGAGCAGCGGACTGAGTTTGATATAACGATCCGGGGCCAACTGAAGATCTACCGTAGAAATGATCAGGTCGTAACGTTCCTCCGGAATGCGCGCCGCTTCATACCACGAGTAATGCCCGATCAGATCGATTTGCGGAATTTCTTTGTTGATGCGGACCGCTAGCAGTTTTGATGAGCCGATACCGCTTGTGCACACAAGCAAGGCTTTAATGCTTCTTGGAAAAAGGTTCAACCTCTCGACGGAAGCGCCGAAATGCATCACGATATAACCGATCTCTTCATCCGGGACGACCGCGTCCCGCACGGTTTGGTCAACACCAGCCCGCACTGCCGCGAACAAAGATTCATAATCCTTTTTAATCTGCGGAAGAAGCGGATTACGAATGACTTCGCCTCTGCGTAACCGCTCCAAGGCCGGCCCCATATGCCGGATCAAGCCGTCCAGCAGCGAGCGGTCCTTCGTGAACGGAATGTCCATATGTTCATCTACTGAACGAATGAGATCAACCGCTGTCTCGGCAAGCATTAAGCCGTACTTTTCCAGCAGCACGCCGGAAGCATCGGACGCCTTCTCTTCACCGCCGTCGAGCAGCTTTAGCAAATATGCCTTTTCTCCCTCCGGCAGCTCGAGGCCGAATGGCGCAGCCAGCCGATTCAAGCGAGGGTCATCCTGCTCCTTGTCTGCTGCGGCCGGCTGCTCGGAACTCAGGATCCAATGTCCGCGCTGCATGCGCGAAATCGCTACGGACAGTTGGATCAGCAGATGAGTATAAGCTGTCTCGGATAGACGGTTCGGCCACTCGTCCTCCCAATCCCAGAGCGTTTTTTCAATGGCAAAAAAGTTGTCTACACCTACCATTGTCAGCAGTTTCCGGGTTACGGGCCATTTTGAAGATTGTCCGTGTGTCGCACCGAAAAGATCCGAATGGTCCAGAAACTCTTGCGCCAAACGCGCTATAAACCGGCGTTTCGAAGATTCGGGACCTTCAATCTCTACGCCGTAGCCGCGTCTCCTGATCAAAGCCAACCCGCTGTGATACAGCTGAGGCTCGATTTCATCGAAATCGTGGCTTACGGTGGGGATAGCGGCATGCAAATAATGGGCAAGCGCAAACAGCTTGACCGGTGCATCCTCCTCCAACAGACGGCAAATGAGGAGCACTTTGCGCTCCTCCGGCGAGTAGGTAACCGTCTCCGATTCGTTCAGCGATTGTTTAAATCCGGCTAGATCCGCTTTACTTCCGCCAATCATGATGCCGATTCCGGATTTCTTCACCAGCGATAATCCATAAGAAGATAGCAGCGGTTCAAGCTCCTGCAGCTCGCGATGAACCGTTCTGGTGCTGGTGTGTATCTCTTCCGCGATCTGGCCGGCGGTGATTTCATCCTGCCGGTTCAGCAGCACTTCCAATAAGCGGCGCTGTCTGTTGGACACTCTCAATACCGGCATCCTCCGCCTGACAAAATGGACGAAACGCCGACGAACGAGCCGTCAGCGTTGCATCTTCTGCTATTCTCTATTTACCCAGACGTTCGGCGAGCACATCGTACTCCGGGCTTTTGACAAAGTCGTCAATCGAAATGTGTTCCGCATTCGGTGCTTTTAATCTTGCCCTGTCGGTCAGTGTCTTCTGCGTGATAACGATATCCGCATCCGACGGAATTTCACTGATCGCGGCATTCGTCACGGTGACCGCAATGCCTGCCTTCGTCAGTTTTTTTCTAAGAATGGAGGCGCCCATGGCGCTTGATCCCATACCGGCGTCGCAGGCAAACACGATTTTATTGACATCGCCGTTCGCTTTAACGGCTCCTGCCGCTGCTGAAGCCGGCGCGCCTTTCGATTCGGCTTTCATTTGTTTTACTTTTTCCGTTGCGGTCTCGAGATCCTCGTCTTCGGTTTTGCGGCTCGTCTTTAGCATTACGGAGGCGACCAGGAAGGATGCCGCAGCCGCGGTTAATACCCCGGCTAGCACCGGTAACAGTCCGCCTTTCGGAGCCATAGCGATCAGTGCGAAGATGCTTCCCGGAGAAGGCGTAGCCACCAGCCCTGCGCCCAGCACATTGAACGTGAAGCTTCCCACTACACCACCGGTAATGGCTGCAAAAATCAACCGCGGATTCATCAGAATATAAGGGAAGTAAATCTCATGAATCCCGCCCAAGAAGTGAATGATCACTGCGCCGGGAGCCGATTGTTTCACTGATCCGCGCCCGAACAGCCAGTACGCGAGAAGGATACCCAGCCCCGGACCCGGATTTGCTTCGAGCAGGAAGATCACCGATTGACCGACTTCTTTTGCTTGTTGCAAAGCAATCGGGCTTAATACGCCATGGTTAATGGCATTGTTAAGGAACAGGACTTTACCAGGCTCAATAAGAATATTGGCCAGCGGCAGCAGTCCGTTATCGATCAGGAAGTCTACGCCGGAAGCCAGCCCTTTGCTGATCGCTTGCACGATCGGGCCGATTCCTTTGAAAGCCAGAAGGGCTAACGCACCGCCGATAATGCCTGCAGAGAAGTTGTTGACCAGCATTTCAAAGCCGGAACGCACTTTGCCTTCGATGGATCTGTCAAATTGTTTCAGAATCCATGCGGATGCCGGTCCAACAATCATTGCACCGAGGAACATCGGAATATCCGCGCCGACGATTACGCCCATCGTGCCTACAGCGCCCACCACTCCGCCTCGAGTACCATGGACCATATGCCCGCCGGTGTATCCGATCAGAAGCGGGAGGAGATACGTGATCATTGGGCCTACAAGCTCAGCCAATTCTTTGTTCGGAAACCATCCGGTCGGTATGAACATCGCTGTAATAAGTCCCCAAGCGATAAAAGCGCCGATATTAGGCATCACCATGCCGCTGAGAAATCTTCCGAAACGCTGAACGGAAACTTTTACGCTTCCCTCGGAAGAGGTTTGTTGTTGCCTCTCACTCATGATTGAACCTCCTTCACTAATTTCCATTACCCATTATTATTGGATATTGGATTCTGTATTAATCATATACGTTAAGCGCTTTCAAATTCAATGAAATGAAAAACAGCTTTCGTCATGAAAGCTGTTGACAGGATTTTATGTAGGAAAAAAAGATCGTACTTACCTTTAGTTACAGCTTATTTTAACGCAAACTGTGCCAAAGCGCCATCATACATAATACCTGTATAACGAAAAGACACCTTCAGCCGAAGGTGTCACTCGAATCCAACCATTATTTTTTCTTGTCAATGACCCGGAACGACGCGGTGGCCATTGCGCATATGTTGTTGTTCTCATCCGTCAACGTTCCCTGAGCGGTAACCATCTTACCTGAGACGTGTACAATCTCGGCCACGGCACTGACTCTGCCGACGCCAACCGGCGAAGTAAAATGGATGTTCAAATTCGAAGTGACCAGGTTCTCATTGGGACGGGCGACCATTGCGGCGATTCCCATGGCGGAATCCAGAACACCGCAGTGAACGCCGCCATGGAGAATCCCAAGCGGATTAAGGTGATGCTCCTTCACATCCAGCGCGACGGTTACCTTATTCCTTTCGATCTCGACAAGCTCGCATCCTAGATATCCCCAGAAAGTTCGCTTCGCTCTTTCGATCAAATCCTCGAATCCTTGCTGCAGTTCTTGAGTGTCCATCGTGTTTCTCCTTCCGGGCTTGCAACCGCGTCTGCTTATTACTTGGTGACCTGCTCCTGCTGCTGCGAGTCTTCCTCGACCAGCTTCCTCCGCAGCACTTTCCCGGCGATCGTCTTGGGCAAGCTTTCGCGGAATTCATAGATATGAGGCACCTTATAAGCGGCGAGCCGTTCCCTGCACCATTTCTCGAGATCCTTGGCATCCAAGGTTTCCCCTTGTTTCAAGACAATATAAGCTTTAACCGTCTCGCCGCGGTATTTGTCCGGAACGCCCAATGCAGCAGCTTCCTCAATGGCCGGGTGTTCGAAGAGTACCTCTTCGATTTCCCGAGGGAAAATGTTAAAGCCGCCGGCAATGATCATATCCTTCATCCGATCCATGATAAAGAAGAATCCGTCTTCATCCATACGCGCCATATCGCCTGTCCGCAGCCAGCCGTCCTTCAGAACCTTCGCCGTCTCGTCCGGCCTGTTCCAGTAACCCTTCATCACCTGAGGCCCGCGAACGGCCAATTCGCCGATCTCGCCTTGAGGAAGTTCATCGCCGGAGTCCGGGTCCACAATTTTGGCGAACGTATCCGGGAACGGGATGCCGATGGAGCCGAGCTTGCGGCTCTCCCAAATATTGTTGGCATGAGTAACCGGTGACGATTCCGTCAAACCATAGCCTTCGATCAGGCGTCCGCCGGTTATCTCCTCGAATTTATTCTGTACTTCGTGGGGCAGAGGAGCGGCACCGCTGACACAGATATTGATCGACGACAGATCGTATTTCAAGATGTCCGGGTGGTTGATCAGAGCGATATACATCGTCGGAGCTCCCGGAAACACCGTCGGTTTAAAGCGGTCAATCGTTTGCAGAATTTGCGACACTTCAAACTTCGGGATCAAATACATGCAGCCGCCCAACATGACGGCTTGGTTCATCAGCACCGTCAGCCCGAACACATGAAAAAAAGGAAGCGCTGCCAAATAACGTTCTTGCGATTCGCTTCTTTTATATGCCCATAGACCATTCTGTACGGTGTTCGCCGTGATGTTGAGATGCGACAGCATGACCCCTTTGGACACGCCCGTCGTGCCTCCGGTGTACTGCAGCAAGGCCAAATCATTTTCCGCGTCCACCTCGGTATATACCGAAGTGCTTGGCGAAGCATTCAGCAGCTTCACGAACGCGTGCACGGTGTCCCCATACTCGACCTCCCGCTTCAAGCCGTCTTTTTTCGCTTTCAGCGGATACAGCAGGTTTTTCGGGAATGGCAGGTAATCCTTAATGGAAGTAACGACGACGTGGCGCACTTCCGTAGCCGGAACGACACCCTTCACCCTCTGAAACAGCAAATCGAGCGTAACGACAATCGAAGCTCCCGAGTCTTTCAGCTGGTGCTCCAGCTCCCGCGGCATGTAAAGCGGGTTTGTCATGACGACAATCCCGCCTGCAAGCAGCGTACCGTAATAAGCGATCACCAGTTGGGGACAGTTGGGCAGCATAATCGCCACCCTGTCCCCTTTCTTTGCGCCTAACTTCCGAAGCGCATTCGCGAACCTGTACGAGCAGGTCAGCAGTTCGGAGTAAGTCATTTCCTTGCCCATAAAATGCAGCGCCGTGCGTGCCGGGTATTTCGCCGCAGACTGGATGAGAAACTCCGCCAGATTATGTTTAGGATACGGGTAAGTCGGCGGTACTTCTTTGGGATAATGAAGTAACCACGGATGCTGTGCCAAGACCCATCACCTCTTCTTGGAATAAGGGTTAATGCACGTACTTTTCCGACTTTATGACCCGTGCGGCGATCTGTCGTTTCAGCTGTACGGAATTCACCGGCGTGCGGCGGGTGAGCTTTTTGAGAACGGACAGCTGCGTGCGCAGGATGTCTCCCGACTCCATTGCAGACAAAGCCTCTTTCGCGAATGACTCGATCGCATCGAACGCTTCATGCACGAAAACAGTCGTCATCTCGATCGCGTTCGCCGACTTTTCTTCTCCTTGCTTGGCCATCAGCTTCTTCGTTCTGAGCAGCGCGCTTTCCATCGCATAGAGTTGAATCATGATATCAGCCATATGGCTGAGCACTTCCTGCTCCTGCTCAAGCTTCACTTGGTATTTCTGAACGGCCGTTCCGCCCACCATGAGGAAAATTTTCTTGGCCATGGACACGAGGTGCGTTTCTTCCTCAAGCGTGCCGTCGAACGTCTGCCCCGGAACGAGCTGGAGAAGCTCCGACTGAAGCGCTTGGGCCTTCTGCATAAGCGGAAGCTCGCCTTTCATCGCGCGCTTAAGCAATGTGCCCGGAATGAGCAGGCGGTTAATTTCATTCGTTCCTTCGAAAATGCGGTTAATCCGCGAGTCGCGGTAAATCCGTTCGACTTTATACTCCTGAATGAAGCCGTATCCGCCGTGAATTTGTACGCCTTCGTCCGCTGCGAAATCCAGCACTTCGGAACCGAATACTTTGTTGATCGAGCATTCCAGCGCGTATTCCGCAATGGCTTTGGCGGATTCGACACCGGCTTCAGGGCTGTTATAGTCAATGTGGCTTAGTCCTGCGTCAAACAATCCTGCTGTGCGGTACACCATGCTTTCCAGCACGTAAGTGCGCAGATTCATTTCCGCGAGCTTCTTGCCGATCAGCGGGAAAGATGAAATCGGCTTGCCGAACTGGGTACGCTCATTCGCGTATTTGGCAGCCAGCTCAACCGTTTCTTTAGATCCGCCGAGACATCCGACGGCAAGCTTGAAACGGCCGATGTTCAGAATATTGAACGCGATCAGGTGGCCTTTGCCGACTTCCCACAGCAGGTTCTCGACCGGCACCTTAACATCCTCGAGAATGAGCGGACGGGTGGATGAGCCTTTGATGCCCATCTTTTTCTCTTCCGGACCTACGCTCACGCCTTCCATTGTTTTCTCAACAATGAAGGTGCTGAATTCTTTACCGTCCACTTTCGCGTAGACGATGAAAATATCTGCGAAGCCGGCGTTGGTGATGAACTGTTTAGCGCCGTTCAGCACGTAATGCTTGCCGTCCGGTGTCAGCACCGCGGTCGTTTTGGCGCCGAGGGCGTCGGATCCGGAGGAAGGCTCCGTCAAGCAATATGCCGCGATTTTCGTACCGCTCGCGAGCTCGGGCAAGTACTTTTTCTTTTGTTCCGGCGTACCGAAGTAGACGATCGGCAACGTTCCGATACCCACATGTGCACCGATGGAAAGCGCGAACGAAGATGCTTTCGCCAGCTTCTCACTGATCAGGGTGGAGCTTACTTTATCGAGGCCGAGTCCGTCGAAAGCTTCCGGTACGTCGGCGCCAAGCAGGCCAAGCTCCCCTGCTTTTCTCATCAGCTTCACGGTAAGGTCATAGTCCAGCTTTTCAAGCTCCTCGTCGTGCGGCAGCACTTCACCTTCCACGAATTCGCGGGTCGTGTCCGCGATCATGCGCTGCTCCTCGGTTAAATCATCCGGTGTGACGATAGAATTGAAGTCCAGATCGTCAATGACGAAGCTTCCGCCGATCACTTTATCTAACGTTTTTTCAGTCATGTTCATCTCTCCCTTTTATGATCAATCACGATTATTCCGGATAAACTTCGAATACGCCTGCCGCGCCCATGCCGCCGCCGATGCACATCGAGACGACACCGTGCCCGCCGCCGCGGCGGCGAAGTTCATAGATCAGGCTGGCGGTCAGCTTCGTACCCGTACAGCCGAGAGGATGGCCCAGGGCAATTGCGCCGCCGTTCACGTTCACGATGCTCTCGTCAATCTTCAGTTCCCGGATGACGTGCAGACACTGGGAAGCGAACGCTTCGTTAATTTCGAACAGCTTCACGTCTTCAATCGTAAGTCCTGCGCGCTGCAGCGCTTTCGGGATCGCTTCCACAGGGCCCACGCCCATAATATCGGGATCGACGCCTGCGAGCGCGAACGACTTAAAGCTTGCCAGCGGCTTGAGACCCAGCTCTTCGGCTTTCTCCCTGCTCATAACCAATGCTGCAGCCGCGCCGTCGCTCATTTGCGAGGCGTTGCCCGCCGTGACGGTGCCGCCCATCTTGAAAGCAGGCTTCAGATTTCCAAGCCCTTCCACCGAAGTATCCGGTCTTACGCCTTCATCCGTCTCGACAGTGACAGGTTTCTCCCACGGTTTACCGTTATCGCCGAATCCTCTCAGCGACGTCTTCACAGGTACGGTCTCATCGTTGAAGGCCCCTGACGCAATGGCTTTCGCGGCTTTGGCATGACTGGACGCCGCGAATCTGTCCTGATCCTCGCGGGAAACACCGAAGCGCGCAGCCACATTCTCAGCCGTATGGCCCATTCCGATATACACGTCCGGCATTTCGTCGACAATCGTCGGATGCGGGGAAGGCTTGAAGCCCGTCATCGGAACGTGGCTCATGCTTTCCACACCGCCTGCGATGACAACGTCAGCGCCCCCAACCATGATGCGTTCCGCCGCGAACGCGATCGCTTGCAGACCGGATGAGCAGAACCGGTTAACCGTCAATGCAGGGACAGTGGAAGGAAACCCGGCGTACATCGACATGATTCTGGCGAAGTTTAAACCTTGTTCCCCTTCCGGCATGGCGCATCCGATGATGACATCCTCCACGTCCTCTTTCTTCACACCCGGAGCCCGATCGATCACTGCCTCAAGCACCGTTTTTCCCAAATCCTCCGCCCGGGTGTGGACGAAGCTTCCCTTCTTGGCCCGGCCGACCGGGGTACGTGCTATAGAAACGATCACTGCTTCTCTCATGTTCGATCACCTCTCATTAGTTGGCTTAGTTGCGCAGCGCTTTGCCTTTGGCAAGCATGTGCTGCATACGCTGCTGGGTTTTGACTTCGCCGCAGAGACTGAGGAATGCCTCGCGCTCCAGATCCAGCATGTATTGCTCGGTAACCATCGTTCCGGCAGGCAAGTCTCCTCCGGCCATGACATGCGCCAGCTTACTCGCAATCAACAGATCGTGATCGCTGATATAGCCTGCATATTTCATATCTTGAGCGCCAAGCTTCAATACCGCTTTGCCGTCTGCGCCGATGACGCGGATTTTCGATTGCTGAGCCGGTTGATACCCGCCTCGAACCAAGGCAAGCGCAGATTGTTTGGCCTCATACACCAGGTGATCCTGATTGGCGACGACACGATCATGCGGCCGGAAGTAACCGAGCTTTCTCGCATCCTCCGCACTTGTTGAAACCTTCGCAGTACCGACATTCATGAACATTTGGTTGATATACGGCTGCAAATCCACTTCCGGATTCGGGTTCGCGAGGCTTGCCCGGAGCGCAATTTCCTTACATCCTCCGCCGGCCGGTATTAAACCGACGCCAACTTCTACAAGTCCGTAATACGTCTCCGCGTGCGCCACGATCTGATCGGCCGGCATACACGCTTCAACGCCTCCGCCTAACGTCATGCTGTGAGGAGCGGCGACAACGGGCTTTTCGAAATGTTTAAGCTTAAGCATGGATTGCTGGAACATATGGATGATGTTGTCGACCTCGTCCCACTCCCCGTCCTGCGCTTCCATCAGCAGAAGCATGAGATTAGCTCCTACGCAGAAGTGCCGGCCTTCGTTGGCGATGATCAATGCGTCATAATTCTGGCGAACCTCATCGACGCTCTGCTGGATCATGGTCAGAATATCAGCGCCGATCGCATTGTTCGGCGAATGGAACTCCAGGCAGACGACGCCGTCGCCGACATCAATCAGGCTTGCGCCGCTGTTCGAGCGGACGACTTTATTCTGTTCCTTCAGATTACGCAAAGAGATGATTTCAGGACGCTGTTCAATTGCCGTGTATTGTCCTTTGTGAAGATAAAAAGTCGTTCCATTCGTTTTTTGATAGAAAGATTGGTTGCCCGCGGCAATCCATTCCTTCACCCAATCCGGCAGTGTCTCTCCTTCGGACTCCATCCGTTCGGCGGTTCTAACCAGGCCAATGGCGTCCCACGTCTCGAACGGTCCAAGCTCCCAGTTAAAGCCCCATTTCATGGCGCGGTCGATATCGTGTATCGAATCGGCAATCTCTCCGACTTTGCCGGCCGAGTATACAAGCACCTTCTTCAAAATATCCCAAGCAAGCTCCGAGTAGCGGTCCTTGGCGCCAAGCAGCGCTTTTGTTTTTTCCTTCGCCCCTTTGGCGGCTTTCGCAGCCTCCAATGAAGCGGATGCAGGCTTCTTGCTCTTCACGTATTCCATTGTCGTAAGGTCGAGAGACAAGATCTCGCTGCCCTTCTCGCCTTTCACTTTCTTATAGAAGCCTTGGCCGGATTTCTCGCCGATCCACCCGCGGGACACCATGTCCTTCATCACTTGCGGAACTTCAAAAACAACCTTCTCGTCGCCCTCCTCCACTTTCTCGAATACGTTATTCGCCACATGCACGAAAGTATCGAGGCCGACCAGATCCAGCGTGCGGAAAGTCGCGCTTCTCGGGCGCCCCAACGCCGGTCCCGTTATCGCGTCCACCTCATCGACGGTGAAACCTTTGGCCGCCATGGCCTGCAGCGTAACGAGAAGACCATACGTACCGATCCGGTTGGCAACGAAATTCGGCGTGTCCTTCGCGATTACGACGCCCTTGCCGAGCGTCTTTTCACTGAATTCGGCAATTTGCTTCACGATCGCCGGATCTGTCGTTTCTCCCGGAATGATCTCCATCAATTTCATGTAACGAGGCGGGTTGAAGAAGTGCGTACCGAGAAAATGGCGCTTGAACTCTTCTCCGCAGCCTTCGACCATGGCATTGATCGAGATTCCGGATGTATTCGAGGTTACGATAATGCCAGGCTTCCAATGACTTTCGATTTTCCGGTGAAGCTCTTGTTTCACTTGGAGGTTCTCCACGACAACCTCGATCACCCAGTCCACATCTTTAATTTTGTGGAGGTCGTCTTCGATATTGCCCGGCGTGATCCGGCTGACAAAGGCCTCGTCATAAAGCGGAGCAGGTTTGATCTTGGACAATCTGCTGAGCGCTCCGGTCGCGAGCCGATTGCGCACCGCCGGATGCTCCAAAGTAAGTCCCTTCGCTGTCTCTTCCGGCGTCAAGCTTGCCGGAACGATGTCCAGCAGCAGGCTGGGAATACCCACGTTGGCCAGATGGGCTGCGATGCTGGCGCCCATGACCCCCGATCCGATTACAGCGGCTTTGGTGATTTTTGCTGCCATTTGCCTCATACCTCCTGTACGGTCAATTGTTCAGATAATTTGGAATCGCCGAATACCGCTTGTTCGAGAATCTCCGCGATATCCCGCGCTTTTACCCTGTCGTCGACTTCTTTCATTTTGGTGCCGTCTTCCATCATGGTGAGACAGAAAGGACATGCGCTGCTGATCATCGTCGGATTCGTGAGCAGCGCTTGCTCCGTACGGGCGACGTTGACACGTTTGCCCGACGTTTCTTCCATCCACATCATCCCGCCGCCGGCCCCGCAGCACATCCCGTTCTCACGGCTGCGTTCCATTTCGACGAGCTCGACGCCCTGAATGGCCCGCAAAACATCGCGCGGCTGGTCATATACATTGTTGTAACGACCCAGATAGCAGGAATCATGATAAGTAATACGCTCGTTAACCGCATGCTTCGGCGTCAGCTTCCCTTGCTTGATCAGCTGATCGAGCAGCTCGGTGTGGTGAAGGACTTCCACCTCCTCCAGGCCGAACTCGGGATACTCATTCTTCAATGTATTGTAAGCGTGCGGGTCGGCGGTCACGATTCTCTTCACACCGTACTTCTGGAACGTTTCGATGTTCTCCATGCACAGCTGCTGGAACAGCATTTCGTTCCCCATCCTGCGCGGCGTGTCACCCGAGTTTTTCTCCTCGTTGCCGAGAATCGCGAAGTTGATACCCGCTTCATTCATGAGCCGCACCAGCGCGCGCGACACTTTGCGGGCCCGATTGTCGTAAGAGCCCATGGATCCGACGAAGAACAGAATGTCGAAATCCGGGTTGTCCTTCACCGTCGGCACCGGAATACCGCCGATTTCCTCTTTCCAGTTGCTGCGGTCGTTCCGGCTGATTCCCCATGGATTGCCTTGGCGCTCGATGTTCTGCATGGCGCGCTGTCCTTCATGGGGTACGCTGCCCTGCATGAGCACGAGATGGCGGCGGAGATCCACGATCTTGTCGACATGTTCATTGCCTACGGGGCACTGGTCTTCACAGTTGCGGCAGGTTGTACAAGCCCAAATTTCCTCTTCCGTCATCACATCGCCGATCAGCTCCATCTCTTCCGGCTTCTTGTCCGCGGGCTTCCAGGTTTCTTTCTGCCAAGCGAGCGTCGGGTTAATATCGGTGATGCCATCATGTGCCCACTGCGTTTCCACTTCGTTGTGGACGACGCTGTGCGCGTTCCCCATGGGAAAAGCAAAAGCCGGGGCCCATGGAGATTTCGATGTGACGGCTGCGCCTTTCTCCGTCAGGTGATCGCGAAGCTTCACGATGAGGTGCATCGGTGAAAGCACCTTACCTGTGTTGGATGCAGGGCACACATTGGTGCATCGTCCGCACTCCACACAAGCGTAGAAATCGAGCATTTGCTTTTGCGTGAAATCCTCGATTTTTCCGGCGCCGAACGACTCCGCTTCTTCATTTTCCAAATCCAGCTTGCTTAACCGACCCACCGGTTCCGTACGGCCCAGAAAGATATTGATCGGCGCCGTAATCAGATGAAAGTGCTTGGACTGCGGTACATAGACAAGGAAGGACAACAAGATAACGAGATGTGCCCACCAGAAAACATAGAACAGAACTTGTGCCGCTCCCGTTGAAATGCCTCCGAACAAGGCAGCGATCATCGACGAGAACGGAGCGTATGCGGATGCTTCATGCCCTGACCAAATGCGCTCGAATCCGAGCGACAGGAGCACCGACAACATGAGGAAGAAAATAAAGTAAAGGACGATGCTGGGCTTCCAATCTTTTTTCAGCCGTTTCAGCTTCTCGCCGTATCTCCGGTATGCGGCGTAGCCGATAGCCAATATGATGAGTACTGCGGTAATTTCCTGTGTAAGTCCGAAAACCGGATATCCGGGAATCGGCAGCTTCCGCCCGCCCGTTAACCCCGTATAGATCAGGTCGAGCGCGCCGAATTGCAAAATAATGAAGCCGTAAAAGATAACGAGATGCATGATCCCGCTCTTGCGGTCTTTCATCAGTTTCTTGTGGCCCAGAACTTGCGAGACGAGCTCGCCCACCCTCATCCGCCAGTCGAACGGCCGAACCGGAGGCTGGCCCATCTTGATGTACAGATAGCGATGGTAAACGGTCTGATAGAACAAAAACAGGGCATACCCGACAACGAGCACGAATAGTAGATAATGAATCCACGACCAAACCATGATGAACCATCCCTTCGCGAAAGTCGGAGTGAATACGCTTACAGCCAGTACATTTAAAAAATCTTATGAACGGCACATTGACAATGCTTGGCGAATTTCATAAGATGTAGACAAGAAATGAATGAGTATTCATTCAGTTTTCACCATGATTCTACCATTGGGGGTCGCGTATGACAAGCAAAAAAAATAAATATGAGTTGATCCTCGAGGCGGCGGTGAAAGTTTTCGCGGAAAACGGGTATCACGGTTCCCAAGTGTCGAAAATCGCGCGCGAAGCCGGAGTGGCCGACGGAACCATTTATTTATATTTCAAAAATAAAGAGGATATTCTGATCTCGCTATTCCGTGAGCGCCTGGGCGATCTTGTTACGAAATTCCAGGCGAGCGTTGAGCAGTCGGCGACCGCCGATGAAGCTTTGAGAAAGATCTGCGAGATACATTACACAGAATTGGAGCAAAACAAACATCTCGCTTACGTCACCCAGATCGAACTCCGACAGAGCTCGCTTGAGCTCCGCAAAGCGATTGGCCAAGCGGTGAAGCCGTACATTGTTTTAATTGAGGATATTCTGGTAAATGGAATGAAAGAAGGAACTTTTCGCCAAGGGTTGGATGTGAAGCTTACGCGCCTGCTCATCTTCGGGGCTATGGACGAAGTGGTGACCTCGTGGCTCATCTCCGGGCGTAAGTATTCGCTGCGCAGGCAGATCGACCAGACCGTCGAGTTTTTCCTTAAGGCGCTCAAGCTTGATCAACATAATTTTTATTATATGAAAGGAGATTTCATTATGAATGTGTATGTGATACTGAAGCAAACGTTCGACACCGAGGAGAAAATCGTCATCCAGAACGGCAAGGTTTCGGAGGATGGAGTAAAGTTTGTTATTAATCCCTACGACGAATATGCAGTTGAGGAAGCGATCCGCATCAAGGAGCAGTCCGGCGGCAGCGTTGTCGTCGTGTCCGTCGGGCCGGAAAGAACGGCTGAAGCTTTGCGCACGGCACTCGCAATGGGCGCGGACGAAGCGGTGTTGATCGGCGACGACCGCATACCTGCGGATGAATACGCTGTATCTCGTGTGCTTGCCGCCTATTTCGCGGATAAATCCTATGATCTGATCCTCGGAGGCAACTTCTCCGTGGACAACGGCGCCGGCCAGGTCGCGGTGCGGCTGGCCGAACTGCTTAACATCCCTCATGTCTCCTCCATTACGAAGTTGGAGGTCTCGGGAGGCAGTGCCGCCGTGAACCGCGATGCCGAGGGCGATCTCGAAGTGCTGGAAGTTTCGCTCCCGGCCCTGTT
This sequence comes from Cohnella kolymensis, assembly GCF_000829465.1. Classification (GTDB taxonomy): domain Bacteria; phylum Bacillota; class Bacilli; order Paenibacillales; family Paenibacillaceae; genus Cohnella; species Cohnella kolymensis. The sequence goes on from NZ_JXAL01000007.1 coordinate 37,044, forward strand.
CACAGCGCAGCAAGGCTTGAACGATCCGCGTTATCCTTCTCTGCCCGGCATTATGAAGGCCAAGAAGAAGCCGTTCGCGCAGCTAACGCTTGATGATATAGGCATTGCAGCCGACGGGCTCGAAGCGAAGACTTCGCAGACCGAGCTGTCCCTGCCCCCTTCCAGAAAGGCTGGCCGGATCCTGCAGGGAGACATTCCCGCACAGGCCGCCCAGCTCGTCGAACTGCTTCGTACCGAATCGAAGGCCATCTAACGGACTTTTAGGAGGATATCATTCATGAGCAGAACTTATATGATCTTAGCTGAACACCGGGACGGAAAGCTGCGGCAGGTAACTTTCGAAGCGATCCAGGCGGCCAAGCTGGCCATGCAGGACGGCGACCGCATCGCGGCCGTGATCGTCGGCGCCCAAGTTTCTTTGTTAGCCGATGAGCTTGCAGCTTACCCCTTGTCGGAAGTATTCGTAATCGAGCATGACAGCTTGAAAAATTACAATGCGGAAGCCTACCTTTCCGCTTTATCCTCTCTTCTCGACTCAAGCCGTCCGGATGCTCTGTTCACAGGACATACGGCAATCGGACGCGACCTTGCTCCGGCAATTGCCGCCAAGCTTGAGGCTGGGCAGTTATCCGATGTGATTGCGGTAGACACGAACGGTGCAGGAGTTGTTTTCACAAGACCTCTGTACGCGGGTAAAGCGTTCGAGAAAAAAAATGTTTCAAGCCGGTCCATGGGTCGTCACCGTTCGTCCGAACAACATCCCTGCGGCACAGTCCATCGACGGACAGCAGGCGCAAATCAATAAAGTCGACTATTCGCCGGCCACGGATCTTCGTACGGTAGTCAAAGAAATCGTGCGCAAAACCTCCGGCAAAGTCGATCTGACCGAAGCGAAAATCATCATCTCCGGCGGACGCGGCGTCAAGAGTGCGGATGGTTTCAAGCCGCTCGAAGAGCTGGCGGAGCTGCTCGGCGGTGCCGTCGGCGCATCCCGCGGCGCTTGCGACGCCGGCTACTGCGACTACGGCTTGCAAATCGGCCAGACAGGTAAAGTCGTGACGCCGGAAATCTATATCGCCTGCGGCATCAGCGGAGCGATCCAGCATTTGGCCGGCATGAGCCAATCGCGCATCATCATCGCCATCAATAAAGATCCGGAAGCTCCGATCTTCAAAGTAGCCGATTACGGCATCGTCGGCGATCTGTTCGAAGTCGTCCCGCTGCTCACTCAGGAGTTCAAGAAAGTATTGGCCTAATAAATGATCTAAAGCCCTGTTTCTCACCTCGAGTGGAAACAGGGCTTTTTGTTGTCCTCCGCTGCCGCCCATTTCATTCAGGGCCAGTATCACGATCGATCGACTCGAATAGGCTATAGCACGAAACGATAGGAGGTTTATTCATGACTATGTACCCTTATTATCCGTATTGGTATGTCAGAGATTTCCAACCTTATTTCCAACCGTATCATTCAGGCTACCAGAAGGCATATTCCCCCGCTGCATATCTGCATGCAATTCAGCCCTATTTAACTCCACCGGGCGCTTATACGATGGGATTCAATGCGGATGGAAGTTTAGGCCCTTTCAGCGCAGGCTTCCACGCAAACAGCCACTTGGGCGGAGGGCATGGCTTCGGTTCCCAGGTTGACACGAACATTGGCGGAGCTTACGGCCTGGGCTTGCAAGCCAATGCGGGTGTAGGCGGCGGTCAAGGCATTGCCGCGCAAGCTGCCGGCAATATCGGCGGCAATTACGGACTCGGACTGCAAGCCGGCGGTCAGCTTGGCATGCACGGGTTCGGTTTAAAAGCAGGAGGCAATATTGCCGGTCAAGACATCGGGTTCAACACCGGCTTTAACTGGGGTTAAGCCGCAGATTTAAGTTTCATAAATCCGTTTCCTTGGGGAACATTATTGTCAGTGAATGGAGGGATACGCATGGAAACCACAACCACAGACAATAATGACCAAGGCACGAATGAGCAACGACTGGTAAACCTTAGGCAAGAAGCGGATAGCATCATTGCCGGGATTTTTGAAGATGACAACATCAGCGAGGAATTTCTGCAGGATCTCAAAAACGTGATCATGACATACCTTGACGACGATTCATTGATTCAGGTCGATGTGGAGAACTTGCAAGAAGGAACGATTTCTTGTTCTGTGTATTCTGAGGATGGCGTGCATAAATTTCTTTATGAGTCGGATGAAGAATGGGGCGCTATGTTCTTTGGGCGTGACGAGATCGATAATGCCTTCTATATTCTAAATGAACTGGACGTTGAAGAGATCGATGAGGTGCCGATTCAGTGAACGGAAGGAGGGGTGTGCAGGCGCACACCCCTCCTTTGTTCATCCCTATCATCCAATATACTGCATCATTACCGGCGCCAAATGTTCGGCCATCCGAATGAAGCCCAAATCCGTCGGATGCACACCGTCAACGGTGCACTCGCTGTAATCGTCTCCAAGCAGCTGCTCACCGTCGCAGAAATACAGCTTGTCGTCGCCTTGCTGACGAAGTTTATTCACGATGTTCATTTGAATTGATTTTCGCCTTTGCCTCAGTTCCAACAAACCGTGATCAAACGTCTCCCGCGCATATCGTATTTGGGAAAGCACAACAATAGGCACTTTCGGATGCTTGCCGCGATAAATCCGAATGAACTCCGGCAGTGTGCTTTCGAGCAATTCCGGGCTGACGGAATTGGCCTCATAGTCAAGAACGAACAGCTGCGGATTCGGGATTTCACTAATGGCATGAGCAACCTCCGCTTCCCCTTTGCCGTTACCCGAAAACCCCAAATTAATGAACTCCAGATTGATCTTCCGGCTCAAAATGTTCGTGTATGCCATACCCGGCCTTGCAGCGCACCCGCCCTGTGTAATCGAAGTGCCGTAAATCACGATCCGCTTGTCACTTGAATAAGGCGGCGGCGCAGCAATCTCCGCTTCCGGGTCGAGTCCGATCAGCACCTCTTCAACACCCATGTAAAGAGGAAAGTACAACGTCATATTTTGAACCCCTGCATCCATCTTTTCGAACATGGCGAACTCATATTCTTTTTTCGTATGGTCGTATTTGGTCGTGTTATAGTACTTCTGCTCTCCCGATGCCCCGATATAGCAGTCAAAGCCGCACTGCCCGGTTGCCGGCATATGGTTCATATCCGCCGTTCCGGTCAAACGAACCTTTACCGATAGCCGGCTCGAATTCGTCTGAAAACGGATTTGCCCTCCTGCAGTACAATTGGCGAGATCGTCCACAGCGGGCGGAAGCGGATGTTTCGGCTTTACCGGCATTCTGCGGTACACCCCGTCTTTTTCCAACCATGGAAACCCGGCAATATGGAACGGCTCATTCATCGGGGAATGCCAGAACACTTCCGACTTTTCAACCGTCATTTCTTCTTCCCTTCTTTCGCCAATTCAAGTGTACCGGGCAGTTCCGGCCACCATCGGTAATTGTTCAGATATACGGCATCGAACAGCATTACTCCATGCGTCCGTTCCCGGCACATGTTGACCGCTTTGCGGAACTGCTCGGGGTTACCCTCATAATCTTTCAAGTACAAGCTTGCAACAACCGGAATACGATTATTTGTCGCTTCCAGACTCATATTAATAGCGCCTTCTACGCTATACCAAGCCGCAGGTCTGCCACTGGCAGCCGCTTCTGCGACAGTAACCTCCGGGTAATAGCAGCCTGTCATAATAAAATCCAATTCGTCCGCGTAAGCGCTCCGGTGATAGTCAGGCGATGCCCAACGAAGATCCGAGCGGTACGTCTCACTTGCCCAATTCACGCCTTCTTGATAGTAAAGCGGATACCAGGAACCTACATAGATGCTGAACAGGCATTCGGGCCGAATCGACTTGACCGCCGTTTTAGCCTGCTGTACGAATCGTTTGATGTTCCACGCGCGCCATTCCGTCCATTGGGGGAACCATTTTCCTTGGATAAAATTGTCCCGTCCTGCTCGGGTACCAGGCTCTATAATATCATCGGGCCAGCGCTCTACGGTTTGGTTGATAAATTGCTCAAAGTCACTTCTGCTAAGATTGCTGAAGTCCGCGTACACATTCGGGTAACGGCAACGGTCCAGTACGATCCCGTCTATTTCGTAGCCGGTAACGATCTCCTTAATGATCGAAAGCTCGTGCTCCACAACCTCCGGGTGAATTGGATTTACAAACACGGTATCATTGTCAAAGTCTTCAGCGTACGCGGAGACTCCTGATGTTTCCGGGTTCATATACACGACTTGCCATTCTTTCCTGCTAAAGGCTATTCCGTCTCCGGTCGTTCTGGTTCCTTCGGCAAACACATCGATATTAGCGAGAACCTTCAAACCTGCCGAACGCGCCTCCAAGATCATCTCTTTTAGGAAGTCCCTGCCTTCCCACATCTTAAAACGACCATCGGACCAGCTGCTCACATGCAGAGCATACCGACTGGGATATGTGCTATGTCCGTAAGGGATTTTCGCGTCGACAACCAGATGCGTAATGCCGGACACCTTTGCGTGCCGCACCAGATGCTCCCTGTTTTCTCTCTCTGCCAGATGAATCCCGTTTGCCAGAAAATCCACCCAAAGCACATTAGCGCCCTTTTCAATCTGATTATGCATCGGCATGCTTCACCCTCTCCATCTGTCAGCCTTTAACCGCTCCGACCATCCCGTTGATAAACTGCCTCTGCAGAATGAGGAAAATAACGATGATCGGAATGACGGAAATGATCGTTCCAGCTGCTATATAAGGGAAGTTAAACGCCAGATTGCTGTTCAAATACCGGAGTGCAGGCCCTAGAGGATACTTCGCCTTATCGTCCAGTACGATAACAGGCCAGATCAGGCTGTTCCAGAATGCCATAAAGTCGAAAATGACTACCGTTGCAATTGCCGGCCGTATCATCGGCACCATAATACTGGCAAAAATCCGGAACTCGCCGGCCCCGTCTATTCGAGCAGAAAGCTCCATATCGTTAGGCACCGTAATGAACGCCTGGCGAAGTAAAAAGACGTTGAAGATGCTGATCGCCGACGGCAATACGACACCCATCAAGGAATTATACAAGCCTAAGGATTGAATGGTGAGAAAGTTCACGATCATACCCGCAGCATTCGGCAAAATCATTGTGCTGACCATCGTAAAAAAGATAGCGTTGCGGCCCGGAAAACGCAGTCTGGCCAGAGGGTATGCCGTCAAAGCGCACAATGAAAGATTAAGGAGAACGCCGAGCGTCGTCATAACTACGGTATTTCCGATATAATCCCATAATGGCATGATGTTGAACACATCGATAAAATTCTGAAACGTAATCGGGTTCGGGATGAATTGCGGGGGATACGCGTACACGTTTTCCCCTGTTTTGAGAGCGGTTGACAGCAGCCACAGGAATGGCCCAAGCGTAATGACGGTGGTCAACAGCAGCAACGGGTAAAGGATGATGGCCTGCAACACCTTTTTTCCCGACCACTTTTCGGAGCGGATGGGGCGGCGACTTGCCCGAGAAACTGAGGCATCACTCATAATACGTTAACCCCCCTTTTCTCGTAAATCTGAACATGGCAATCGAGATGATCGTGATAATAATAGCGACCAGCAGCCCAAGTGCCGCTGAATAACCGAATTCAAAGTCTGTGAACGCTATCCTATATGAATAAACGCTCGTCGTTAACGTCGAATAAGCGGGGTCTCCAAGCGATCCATGCATGACAAACACTTCATCGAAAACTTGGATCGCACCCATGACGGACAATAAAGAACATAAAAGCACGAATGGCATGAGCAGCGGAATCGTAATATGCCAGATGACTCTCCAGCGGTTAGCCCCGTCAATCCTCGCAGCTTCCTGCATTTCAGTCGGAATGGATTGCAGCCCGGCAAGATAGATCATCATGTAAAAACCTAATCCTTTCCAAACGGTAACGATCATGACTCCCATCAAAGCCAGCTTCGTCTCCACCATAAAAGAAATCGGTTCATCCAGAATTCCGAACTCCATCAAAAAGTAATTCAAAATCCCTTGTTCTTCGTATACCCATTTCCATGCGATGGCCGCTGCAACCATCGAAGTAACGACCGGCACGAAATAAGCGACTCTGAAAAACTGGACGAAACGCAGCTTGTTATTCACGAGAATAGCCATAAGAATGGATATGATCTGAAGAAAAGGCACGACCACTATGTATATCAGGGAATTTTTCAGCGCCGCCCCGAAGATCGGATCCGAAAATGCCCTTTTGAAGTTTTTCCATCCCGTCCAATGTGTCGTATCTACGACCGAATAGTCGGTAAACGCAAGCGGCAAGCCGCGCACGATTGGGTAAAACGTGAAAATCAGCAGCATAATGATGCCGGGAATCAGAATCAAGTAGGCAAAAATGGCTTGCCGCCTCATTAACTTGTTGGTAAACAAAGGTGGTCACCCCCTGCATTTGGAATATACGAATACTGTGTTAAGGATAAATAGGAGTGAGATTGGCTCACCCCTATTTATCTGTTATTCAATTATTTGGCTGCGTTTACCTCATCAAGTATCTTTTGCGCTGCTGATTCGGATTGGCTCAAATACTCTTCCGGCGTAATATCGCCGAGCAGCATCTTCTGCCAATTTTTCCACAACGGCTCCAAAATCTTGCCTTCGTCCTTCACACCCAGCGTGAAATCCTGCGCTTTGGCTGCTTGCTTTACAGTAATGATTTTTGCTTTCGACTCCGCATCGTCTCCACCTTGAGTAAAGAACGGGTCTGCTGCGGCTTTTTTCGTCGACGGAAGTATGTTTACAATTTTACAGAATTCCAGCTGCGACTCGTCGTTCGTCATGAAATTCGCAAGCGCAATCGCTTCCGGGTGGTTTTCACTTTTAACCGGGACAACCAGGTTCATAAGGCCTGCATGATATTTGCCGGACTTCAAGACGGGCATCTCCGCAACGAGCGTATTGTCATAAATCTTTTTCGCATTCGTTTTTACACGGCTCAGGAATGCAGCACCGGTAGTAAGGGTCGCGATCTGGCCGGATTGATATTTATCCGTCGCATAGTTGGCATCTGCTGACAAACTCTCTTTCGGAACAATACCTTCGTCATAGAGTGCTTTGTTCCATTTCACCCATTCGAGTGCTTCCGGGGTATTAATAACGATTTTCTTCTTGTCTTCACTAATAACCGGCACCCCGGAGAAGTACAAGTCAGCCGGCGGATTGTAGGTCGGCACGAAACCGTATTTGCCTGTTTTCTCTTTGATCGTCACGGCGTGCTGCCTGAGCTCTTCCCAAGTGGTCGGCGGTTTGTTCGGATCGAGGCCCGCCTTTTCATATATTTCCTTGTTGTACATAAATGCGGAGAGTCCGTAGTACCACGGAAAAGCATAAACGCCGTCCCCGAGTTTCGCCGAGTTGTACAAGGTTTCGAAATAAATCGAGCGCTGTTCTTCAGTTGCTTCGGCGTTCATGTCGACCAGCGCATTCTTTCCGGCCAGCGTCATCGTCATTCCAGTGTTCAGGTTAACTACATCCGGGGCGTTGCCGCCGGCAATGGAAACCAGCAATTTCTGCTCCATGGCGTCATACGGCAGATCCGTCCATTTGACTGTGACACCCGGATTCTCATCTTGGAACTTCTTGATACGACCGTTAATATAATCATCGAAATTAGGGCTTAAAGAAATGGTCCAGAATTGCAAAGTAATATCCTTAGGGGCTTCCGAACTTTCACTCGGTGAAGCGCTTTGAGTTGATGATCCCGATGCAGGGGGAGATGAGCTCGATCCTGCCTCGTTGTTCTTTCCGCCGCCGCAAGCCGCTAAAATGGATATCATCATGGCGCAAACCATCAGTAAAGCGACAACCGTAACTTTCTGGTCATTCTGTTCCCTCTTTTCATTTGTCATTTAACCGTCAATGAAAACGGTCTCAAAAATAGGAATTTTTCTTCAATTTCGTCGATTTGTTCGGTGTTTACGTCCATAATATATTACAGCGATTTTACCCAGTCAATAACTTTTTTGGATAATTCACTAATTATTTATAATATATGTATATTAATAATTTATCCATTTTTGTAATCATTCGCGATAAGGGGAGAACCGCCTGCGCGGCCCTCCGCCCTATTCGCTTAAACTCAGTGCTCTGTCTCGTGCTTGGCAAAATAAAGATCCAACATTCTATGGGCGAAAGCTAAATCAAACTGTAACCGCTCTTTCACTTCCGCACGAATCGTCTGGGCCCTGGAGAGCTCCTTCTCGAGGCTTTCCAGTTTGTTCTTAGCGGCGGTTGCGATCCCTTGAGTCATCACCGCTTTCGTTCCCAGTACGTTGATTGCAGTCTGCAGATCCGCTTTCACCGATTTCGCGTCTTTGCTGTCCATACCCTCGAAAGGTACATAAATTTCATTGATTTTTCTGGTCATGTCCTGCAGTAAAACGGACAAAGGCTTTGTTGTCCGATAATCCGGTGCTACGGCGGCATTCCGATATACGCCCAGTTTCAGCTCCCGGTCATATCCGTTGTCGAACAACGACTCGAACTCGAATAACGCGCTGCCGTCCCCTCCGGCCATTACGCCTGCATTAATTTGACGGACGAGTTCCGCCTTCGTGAGATCAATGAAAGTGCCTATCCCTGAAGACACGAATGACTTGCCGCCTGCAATTTGCACGGAGTTTCTCAGATCTTGCTCGATCAGTGTCGCATCCGGAACGTACGACATATGAAGCAAGTGGTCGATGTAATTTTTATCAACCCAGTACTTGGTTTCTTGAGCGTGCGATTTCGGGGCTTCGTCATAGTTCGGCCATACTGCTGCGCTAATCTGAATGCCCGGCTGGGTGTCCCTAGCTTCAGCCACCAAACGATCTACCCATGTGTTGATAATATTTGCACGGAATTTCAGCCACTCATCCCAGTGAGCGTCACCCGGATGCAAATCGATCGGATCAGCTCCAGATTGCTGCTTGAACAAGTTTCGGGTATATTCGTCATACCCGAAATCGTTCGTGTAATCGCCTGATCCCGGATAGCGCGTGTAATCCAGATGCAGTGACGCGACTTCATACTTGGACAGCAATTCTTTGTAAATGCCGGATACGAAGTCTCTTGCTTGCGGCAGCGCCGGGTTCAGCCAGTACCATTTGACGCCGTAGGAAGTCGGCTCGTAATTGTCGCCTTTTCTGCTGATCAGCAGCCAGTCCGGATGATTCTCAACGACCGGGCCTCCGGCGAAGAAGTTTTCCACCCAAGCGTGGATTTCGATGCCCTGCTTCTTTCCTTCGTCCAAATAAGCCTGCAGCACATCAAAACCTTTATAGATCGGATTCTGAGTCGTCTCCTTGTTCGTTGTCGGCCAGATCGTGTAGCCATCCCACCAGGTTTCAAGATAGATGGCGTTAATGTTCGTTTCCTTAATTTGTTGCAGATGCTCCCTGACCTGTTCGAGATTCGTCTCTTTCGGACGGAGCCACAAGCCGCGAGCATCAACCTTGCGGGACTCGAAATTCATGAAATGAGTGTCGGACAGGTTCTGGTCCAGCCGGTTCAGCAGATCGAACAATCCGTTCGTGACCCCGCCCTCCATTTCCGATTTGGCCTGCTGATAGAGACTTTTGGCGGCGGCGATCTTCTGTTCGATTTGCGCATAAGGCACATCCAGGAACTTACTCTTGGACGCTTGAAGCGCCTTTTCAGCATTGTCGATGCCGATTTCCGCTTTGTTCAGGTAAGATTCAGGGGTAAAAATGATAAGTACCTGTTTCTTGCTGTGATCGATTTTTACCGTTGCACCGACCAAGGCGTTTTTCGTCAGTGCCAGGTTTTTCACGCCATGACCGGACAGGACATAGCCGCCCTGAGGAATGACGCTGTCATTGCCTCCGCTCGCGATCACGAATCCTTTGTCGTTGACAACAGCTTCAAATCCCCATGGATTCGTGCCGGTGCGCGCTCCGTAATTGCTGTCATACACAATGAGCTGGTCAGCGCCCCGGAAGCCCGGAAACGGAGCGTTCGCGGCATCGTCCCAACCGGCGGGGTTATCTTCTTTGGTTTTCGGGTTAAATGCATCATAAGTAATTTTTCCTGCGGTATAGATTAGACTGTTCACGACTAAAGCTGCGGGATCGCCCACGGCTACCGTACCGTTGAGACGATCATAGAAAGGACTTCCCGATTGGATGGAGAGGACATATCCGTCTCTCGGGATGGGGGAATTATTATCGAGGAACTGCCCGGTGGCCGGATCTGCTGTGATTCCCACAACTCTGGTAACCTTGTCGGCGACCACCGTAATTTCCATCCCCCACGGATTTTGTCCCGTTGAAGCTCCGTAAGAGGGTTGGTAAAGAATGACTTCGTTCGCGCCCCGGGAAGCGTTGACTTTGTCGATCCCGACGTTAATACCCTTCACGCTCATATATTTGGACGGAAGAACCGGGATATCGATATTTTGCGTCTGGATTGTGGTACCGATTTCAAGATGGCCCAGCGATTCGGCTGCCTTACCTGAGGCGGAAAGCACATACCCCGTCGTCGGAATGAACGTACCATTGGCACCGCTCGTGCGTTTGGTAACAACAACTTCGTCAACGATAATATACTCTACCGTACCCGTGCCGAAAGGCGGGGATTTTTCGCCGTAGTTTCGCGTATAGACAGCCAACTGATCCTGACCGCGTACCTGATCGACCGAATCGACGGGTAACGTTCTGCCGTCTTCAAGAATGATTTGCGGAGCTCCGGCCGGAGCTGCGGCACCTGCTTGCCCCAATGCGCCGGTGAAGAGAAGGACTAGTCCCAGCATAAGCAATAATGCCTTATTTCTCCCTTTCATTCGCTTGCCTCCTCAATCGTATATGTGGATATCACAACTTGACGCGTCGATCGACTCCTTTCACCTCCTTCCCATCTCTTACCCACCTTTTGGCAATTGCTAGCGGAGCTGTAAGGCGGGGTTGCGTGTAAGGCCTGTTACCGGACTTACAGCGTGCATCGCCTGCTGGGTTTGCTCTTGTAAGGCCGGTTATCGGACTTACAGTTTGCTTCGCTGGGGCGGTTTGTTCGTGTAAGGCCGGTTACCGGACTTAGAGCGTGCATTGCGGGCCGAGTTTGTTCGTTTAAGGCTGGTTACCGGACTTATGGCGTGTTTCGATGGGAGAGTTTATTTGTGTAAGGCGGGTTGGCCGCCTTACTGCTCCGCACGCGAGCAATTTGCTCGTGTAAGGCGGGTTTGCCGCCTTACAGCTCCGCACGCGAGCGAATTTGCGCGTTCATTGCCTCGACGAAACGGCGTGTAATTTCCCGCGGTCTCGTAATGGCTGTACCGACTACCACAGCGTGCGCTCCGGCCTTGAAGCAAGCGACGCACTCGTCCGGCGTCCAGATGCGTCCCTCTGCCAATATCGGTGTCCTATCAAGAGCCGCCAAACGGGCAACCAGCTCGAGATCCGGCTTTTCCTGCTGCTTGCTGTACGAGGTGTAGCCTGACATCGTCGTCGAGACGATGTCGACACCGAGATCCATTGCGGCCAAACCTTCGTCAAATGTTGAAATATCGGCAACAAGTACAGCGTGCGGACACTCTTCACGGATGGCGGTTATGAACTCCGACAGAACCATTCCGCCGGGACGTGTCAGCCTCGTTGCATCGATTGCGATCAGATCGGCTCCTGCATCCCGAATTTCCCTAACCTCCTTGAGCGTAGGAGTTATGTAGACATCCGAGTCCGGGTAATTTTTTCTTATAAAGGCCGATAACCGGTAAAGAAGTGACACGCTTAATCGCTGCAATATCCATCGGTCCATTCGCTCTGATTGCGGCAGCACCGCCTTCTTCAGCCGCCTTGGCCATTGATGCCATCAAGTTGGAGCCGAACAGCGGCTCGCCATCCAAAGCTTGGCACGAGACGATGAAACCGTTTTTAAGGTTGGAAATCAGTTGTTCCTTCATTAGGTCACCTGGCCTTGAACTGGAGTAATTATTTATTTTCATATTAAAAATTGAATCTCACCTCCAACCTTTGCCACTCATTATAGCAATATCAATTGGATAACAAAAGATTTTTATTTCTTTTTAATAATTATTTATGGAAAATTTATTCAAAATCAAGTGCAGTAATACAAAGGAGGAGGTGCATATGCCCCCCCTCCTCAATTCAAATCATTTTATTCTAGTAGAGTTTGCTCAGAACAGATTTCGCCGTTTTCTCCAGTGCCGCATAGGTCTTCTCTTTATGCTTGATCGCCAAAGATGTCGAAAGGACATCCAGAATATGAATCTGCGCGAGCTGGATGCAAATGCCCCACCCTGAAGAGGGTTTTCGCGCGATGAACCGAGCAGCACAACGTCGGCGTATTTGGTGATCGGTGATCGCAAATGATTGGTCAAACATATAGTAGTGACTCCGTTATTTTTGGCAATCGCCATTGCGTCTACCAGATCTTTGCTGCTTCCCGAAACAGACACCCCGAACACCACATCGCCCTCCGCTGCCAGCGCCGCATTCATCGCAATGATATGAGCGTCGGTCGCGCTCTCCACATTATAGCCCAATCGCATAAAGCGATATTTGGCGTCCTCGGCAATGATGCCTGATGATCCGACGCCGAAAAAATAAATTTTCTTAGCGCCGCTTAGCGCGGCAATGCTTTGCCGAAGGCTGCTTTCATCCAGCAGCGCGGTGGTGTCGGAGATTGTTTGAGTATTCAGCGAGCAGATCTTCCGCGCAATCGTTATGAGATCGTCGTCGTCTTCTATATCGCGATGAATTTGCTCGGAAGGCGAGGAAAGGTTCTGCACGATCGACAGCTTGAACTCTTGGTAGCCTTTGAAACCAAGCTTTCGGCAGAGCCGCATGACCGTCGTTTCGCCGACTTCCGATTTCGCAGCCAGATCCGTGATCGTGTAAAACATAGCCTCTTCGGGGTCGGAGACCACAGAATCCGCTACCTTTTGTTCCGATTTCGTGAGGGATGGATAGATGCTTTGAATCGTCAACAATAAAGAGTGGTTAAGAAGGGGCTTGTTCTTCATAAAGCATCCCTCTCTCGGCTTAGATATCTATCCATCACAACACCCATTCACTTCTTGTTCGCGAAGATTCATAAATTGCGAGAATGATATCCACCGCTTTGCGTGCTTCCTCACCGGGTACCAAAGGCTCCCGCCCTTCTAGCACAGCCAGGGCCATGTCCTCGATAAACCGGAAATGTCCGACCGAATGCACTCCTTCAATATGGTCCGCTTGAACATCCGGATCCTCAACGCCCGGTACATGCCATTCCTGAATGCCGCTGTCGTAAAAAAATAATACTTCCCAGCTCGCCGTGAATTTCAAAACGGGTGCTTCGTTCCGGGTATACCGTAGTGGCTCCTTCAATAACGCCGAAGGCACCGCCGCCGAATTCCACAACGGCAGCCGCCGTGTCCTCCACTTCTATGCTGCGGGCCAAAGCGGCCGTTCGTCCGTACACCCTGGTGATTCCACCGCACAGCCACTGAATCATATCGACGCCGTGTACTCCCTGGTTCATCAGCGCACCGCCGCCGTCAAGCGCCCATGTGCCCCGCCAGCCGGCACTGTCGTAATAGGCCTGGTCGCGGTAATATTTCAGGTAGGCATCGCATAATACAAGTTTCCCCAGCAGCCCCTGCTCCAGCACTTGTTTCACTTTTCGCGGAACAGCCCGCGCTCTTCGTTGATAGACGCAGCCCAGCTTCACACCGTTCCTCCTGCACGCGTTAATCATTCCCTCCATTTTCTCAGCGCTTATCTCAAGCGGCTTTTCGCATAAAACATGCTTTCCCGCTTCCGCTGCCGCCACTGCCGCGTCACGGTGCAAGCCGCTCGGGGTGCAGACAGAAACGACATCGATATCGGGATGGGCAAGCAAAGCGGATAAGTCCGAACCGTGCAATGCAATCCCGTGCTTCTCGGCAAAATGGCGGGCTCTGTCTGCGTCGACATCCGTCACTGCCAGCAGCTCCGTGTTCGGGCATGCTGCAATTGCGTTAGCATGAAGCTCCGCAATAATGCCGCAGCCGATGATGCCGAATTTGATCGTGCGAGCCGGCCGTTCGTTTGCGATTTTCATTGTCATCCCTCGCGTGTGTAAGAGTTCAGTTTCTCCTCGGAAACGGTGCAGCCAATACCGTAACCCTCAGGCAATGTAACGGTGCCATGCTTTAATAACGGCCCGACTTCCAGCGGATCATCGGAGAGAAACATCGGCCCATTCAAATCGACAGGCGGTTTAATCACCAAATAGTTGAAAAGATGGCTGCTTGCCGTCAAAGCAAGCCCGGACTCCGTCAAACCGCCGCCCAGCAGTGACAGGCCGGCCGCCAAGGCTGTTTCCCCGGCTTGCTTTGCTCCTTGAAGGCCGCCCATTTTGGTCAGTTTGATCACTACGGTATCGCACGCTTCTGCGCGGACCGCTTGCACGACGTCTCTCGCCGTCCATATGCTCTCATCCAGAGCGATCGGCAGCGCGGTCTTCCGCCTCAGCTGCGCATGGCCAAAAAGATCGCCCGCATGCAGCGGCTGTTCGAATACATCTACGCCCAGCCGCTCCATCTGCCTTGCCAACTTCACCGCACTATTCAAGTCGTATGCCTGATTGGCGTCCACACGAAAAAACAGATTCGGCGCCTCGTGTTTCACCGCCTCCAAAACCAATAGGTCCATTGAAGGTTCGAGGCCGATTTTCACATCTATTCCTTCAAATCCCTCCTCCACTGCTGTTCTCGCTTTGGCTGCGGCTTCAGCGGGATCACTCGTGCTGATCAGATAGGAAAGCTTGATTGTATTTCGAAAAGAAGCCATCCACAGCTCGGGAAGCCTCTTGCCCTCTCGTTGGCCTATTAAATCGTGCAGCGCCATGTCGACCGCCGCTTTGGCGATAGGCTGACCGGGATGTACGCTTCCGGCAATCTGCCGATCCATTACCCGCTGTACTGCATGTATGTCGCCTGAGCACATCCCGATCAGCGCCGGCTTGAAGTAATTCCTAACCGTGCTGATGACCGACTCCAAAGTTTCATAGCTCCACCGGTGGCTCGGCCGCGCTTCGCCCCAGCCTTCGAATCCGTCGTCGCTTGTAATCTTGACATACACATGTGGCGCGCCGGCCTGGCTGTCCCCGACGGTTCCGCCGGAGATCGCGATGCTCTGCTTCATGGGCAGCATCAGCGGATAGACGTCTATACGCGAGATGTTCATACGCACTCATTCCTTTCATTTCGCGCGCATCGGGAGCAAAGCCGACACCGTCCTGCGGGAAAGAGAGGGCATACGGTACCGCCCTCCCCTTCTCTAACCTTTCACGGCGCCGACCATACCGTTGATGAACTGCTTCTGCAGAAAGAGAAACACGATAATGATCGGAATGATCGAAATAATCGTTCCCGCAGCGATGTACGGAAAGTTGAACGAAAAATCGCTCTGCAAATATTGAAGCGCGGGCGCCAGCGGATATTTTTCCTTGTCGCTAAGCACAACGACGGGCCAGATAAAGCTGTTCCAGAAATTGAGGAAGTCGAATATGACAACCGTAGCAATTGCCGGACGAACCATCGGCACCATGATGTTCCAGAAGATTCGGAATTCTCCGGCTCCATCAATACGAGCGGATTGCTCCATTTCATTCGGAATGGTGATGAAAGCCTGTCTCAGCAAAAACACATTAAACACGCTCACCGCTGCCGGCAGCACAACGCCAAGGTATGTGTTATATAAGCCGAACTTCTGGATCGTGACGAAATGAACGATCATCCCGGCGGCATTAGGCAGGATCAGTGTACTGATCATGGCGACAAAGATCGTGTTGCGGCCGGGAAACTGGATCCGAGCCAGCGGATAGGCCATAAGGAGGCAAGTAATGAGATTCAAGGCGACCCCCATGCCGCTGATCAAGACGGTATTGTAGATGTGGTGCCAGAGAGGCATAAATTCAAACACTTTTATATAGTTATTAAAAGAAATTGGACGAGGGATGAATTGCGGCGGGAAAGCAAAAACATTGGCATTCGTTTTCAATGACGTCGATAAGAGCCATAAAAAAGGACCTAAACACAGTAAAGCCGTTATGATCATCAGCGGGTAGAGAATGAGCGGCTTTACGATACGTTTAAACGACCTTGGTTTTGTAATACGCCTTGACTTGGTTTCCAAAAAAGCCGCTTGTACTTCAGCCATAATAACTCATCCCACCCTTTCTGCCGTATTTGAACATGATGATACTGATTACCATAACAATCAGCGAAACGATCAATCCGAGCGCTGCCGCGTATCCAAAATCGAAGTCCCTAAAGGCCTTTTCATACGTATAAACTGCAGAAGTCATGGTAGCGTTGAAAGGGGCACCTGGGAGAGGCGCGGTCATCACATACACTTCATCAAACACCCGAATAGCACTCATCATGGAAATCAGTGAACATAGAAGCACAAAAGGTTTAAGCAAAGGAATCGTAATATACCAAATGACTTTGGCTCTGCCTGCTCCATCGATTCTGGCTGCTTCCTGCATCTCGGACGGGATGGACTGCAAGCCCGCGAGATAAATCATCATATAGTAGCCCAAACCCTTCCATACCGTTACACACATGATGGCGAAAAGCGCCACATCCGCTTCCGCGAGATAAGAGATAGGTTTGCCGATCAGCCCGGCGCTTTGAAGGAGATAGTTCAAAATTCCGTTGCCCTGGAACATCCATCTCCATGCAATGGCCGCCGCAACCATAGAAGTGACCACAGGCACGAAATAGGCCACCCTGAAAAATTGCACTCCTCTTAGCCGGTTATTCACAAGAATGGCCATCAGGATGGATATGAGCTGGATTATCGGTACTACTATCAGATAGATGAGTGAGTTCCAGATCGATTTGATAAAGATCGGGTCTTTAAAAGCCCGGTCAAAATTTTTCCAGCCGACCCATTTCATTTCATCCACGACGGAGTAATTCGTGAATGCCAGCGGCAGACCGTAGAGGATCGGGTAAAAGACAAAAACAGCCATAAGCATAAACCCCGGGATTATCATCAAATAAGCAAACCGGAGCCGGTTGCGGTTCAATTTAGACAGCAATCGAATACGCTCCTTCCTGGTTGAACAATCGGAGTGAGCCACAGCTCACTCCGATAAGTGTCATTCAATTATTTAAATTCCGCGTTGATCGCATCCAGCTTCTCTTGCATGCTCTTTTCCGCTGCTTTAATCATTTCTTCAGGCGTTTGCTGACCAAGAAGCATTTTATCCCACTCGTCGTTAAATGCTTTGATGATGTCGTTCTCGCGATTTAAACCAAACGTAAAGTCATATGCTCTGTCCAATTGTTTTGCTGTAATTACTTTTGCTTTGGACTCCGGGTCATCCGCCTCTGTCGTGAAGAACGGATCTTTCGCCGCCTGTTTCGTGGACGGAAGAATGTTGACGACCTTCGCGAATTCAAGCTGTGATTCGTCATTGGTAATATAGTTCGCGAAAGCGATCGCTTCCTTATGGCTATCACTGAGTTTAGGAATGACCACATTCATCAAAGCCGTTACGATATCCCCGTCTTGCGTCAAGCGAGGCAGCTCCGCCACCCCGGTGTTTTTGTAAACGTCCGGCGCATTTTCTTTAACACGGTTCAAGAACTGAGGGCCGGTCATGAGCATCGCCATTTGTCCCGCCTGAAATTGGTCGATGTTATAGGTGTACTTGCCGGTAACTCCGTCCTTCGGAATCAATTCCTGATCGTACAGAGATTTGACCCATTTGGCATGTTTGAGTACTTCCGGCGTATTGATCATGACCTTCGTCTTGTCTTCATTCAAAATCGGAACTCCCAGTTCGCGCAAGTCGGCCAGGATATGGTTCGTGTACACGAAAGAGTATTTTCCCGTTTTTTCCTTGATTGTCTTAGCTTGCTGCACCACCTCATCCCAATTCTTAGGAGGTGTATTAGGGTCGAGTCCGGCTTCCTCGTAAATCTTCTTGTTGTACATGAAAACGGCTCCTGTCAGGTACCAAGGGAACGCATAAGCACTGTTTCCCAGGGCAGTTGAATTGTACATTTTTTCAAAATAAATGCTGCGCTGTTCTTCGGTTGCTTCAGCGTTGAGATCTACTAAAGCATTTTTGGATGCCAATGTAAGAGCCAGAACGGTATTCAGGTTAACCACATCTGGAGTATTACCGCCTGCGATGGAGGTCAGCAGCTTATTTTCGGCGGAATTGTAAGGAATATCTGTCCATTTGACTTTAATGTTCGGGTTCTCGCTCTCAAATTTCTTGATGCGACCGTTGATATAGTCATCGAAGTTCGGGCTCAGCGAGAGTGTCCAGAAGTCGATTTGCACATTTTCTTTCGGCGCTTCGGATTTTTCACCCGATTGCTGAGCGCTGCCCGTGGGCGGGGCGCTGTTCGATGCGCTGCTGCTCTCGTTGTTCGAACCGCAAGCCGCCAGCACCATTGTCATCATCATTACGACTGCCAATAATACTGCGGTTAATCTTGACCTTCTTGCCATTTTATTGCCTCCTTTTTTTAAATCCAGATGATTGATAACGCTTCCAAAATGGTTAATAAAAATAGTGCTTCAATTCTTTCTGCTTTGTATATATTGGCTGATGGCACCGACAAAACGCTTGGTTATCTCCTGCGGACGAGTGATGGCAGTCCCGACGACTACCGCATAAGCGCCTGCATCGAAGCAGGCCAGGCATTCCTCCGCCGTCCAGATCCGGCCTTCCGCGATCACCGGTACCCGCTTCAGCTTCGCAAGCTGAGCCACCAGTTCGATATCGGGTCCGGCAGCTTGGGTGCTGTAGGGCGTGTATCCGGACATTGTGGTGGAGATCAGATCGCAGCCCAGTTCCATCGCCGCTGCGCCTTCATCAAAAGTTGAGACGTCCGCGACAATCGGCACTGCAGGAAAATTCTTTCTGATCGCCCGGTAAAGCTCGTCAAACGTTATCCCGTCAGGTCTAGCACGCTTGGTGGCATCCACCGCCACGAGATCCGCTCCAGCTTCGACTACGGCCCTCACTTCATTGATCGTCGGTGTGATATATACCGGAGAACCGGCGTAAGTGTGCTTGTACAAGCCGATCACGGGAAGGGAGCACTTGCGCTTGATCATCGCGATATCCTGAGGTGTATTGGCGCGAATCCCTGCGGCTCCGCCGGCTTCAGCCGCCATTGCCATGGCCGCCATGTTCTCGGAGCCGAATAGAGGTTCTTCCTCCAAAGCCTGACATGACACGACCATGCCTTCTTTGAAGCGGTGGATCACTTCAGACACTTCTTCACCTCCTGTTCGCTCATCCCCCATCTTCTTTGAGAATTTCTGGGCTCTGACAAAAGCATATCATCAAAATATTCTGAATAAAAGAATTTTTTTCTTTTTTATTTTAAAAAAGTGAAAAAAATTTCTTTTTATTCAAAATGACGGGTGATATAATTTAGAGAATCATTCTACCCGTTGGGAGGTTGTACCTCGCATGAAGCCGGCCGTGTATTTACCTTTGGACGAGAGACCATGCAACCGGAAATACCCCGAGATGCTGTCAAGAATGACAGCATTGCCGTTAAGCTTGCCGCCGGAAGATTTATACGGGAATAAGAAAAAACCCGCAGACTGCGCGAAGCTGGCAAGTTGGCTGCAGCAGCAAGCGGTCGAAGCTGAAAGTATGATCGTATCGCTCGATATGCTGGTGTACGGAGGTATCGTTCCTTCGAGGCTTCACCAAGCCAGTGTGGAGCAATGTCTGAATCGGCTGGAGGTTCTGTCTAAAATTAAGGAGCGGAACCCGCAGGTTAAAATTCGCGCCTTCAATCTCATTATGCGTGTACCCGCTTATGACGGTGACGACGAAGAACCGGCGTATTATGCGCAGTACGGAAGGCGTATTCACCGTTTCGGCTGGATTGAGGATAAGCGGAGCGGCGGCGGACTGTCGGAATCGGAAAATGAAGAGCTTGCGGAGATTACCCGTACCGTGCCGGCAGAGGTGCTGGACGATTTCACCCGCAGACGCGCGGTGAACGCTGAGGTTAACCGACATGCAATCAGGCTTGTTCGGGACGGTGTGATTGACCTGCTGATCATTCCCTTGGACGATAACGCGGAATATGGGTTTTCCGCCATGGAGCAGCGGCAGCTGATTGCGCATGCGGAGTCGCTTGAAGTGTCCGACCGCGTACATATTTATCCGGGAGCGGATGAGATCGGATGCACGCTGTTTGCTCGGGTATTTAACGAAACAGTGGGCTTCCAGCCTGAATTTTTCGTCCGCTATTCTTCCACCGCAGCGCCGTTCGTCATCCCGCGTTACGAAGACCGAAGCTTGAATGAAAGCATTAAAGCACATCTGACCGCTTCCGGCAGCTTTAAAAGCGATTCACCGGACAGCGCCCATGTCGTGCTTTGCGTCAATGCCCCTCCCGTGGGGGCCGCACAGGCTGCGGAATCAACGACAGCTTTTGAGGATCGCAGCCACGCCTATTTTTCCGAGACGAACAGCAAAGAATTGATACAGGCCATCAAGTATTATACGGATCGCGGGAGACTTGTCGCGCTGGCCGACACAGCCGTGTCTAACGGGAGCGACCACGTGTTCATGAAACAGCTGTCTCGCGCGGGTCTCCTCGGCCGCTTAAGCGCCTATGCGGCTTGGAACACCTCCGGTAATTCGCTTGGAACAGTTATCGCACATGCTGCGGTCGAAGCGTACTACCGCTATTCCGGAGCGGAAAGATCGGAAGAGCAAAAGCAGCTCAGCCGATTGTTCTATGTTTTCCGCCTGCTCGAGGACTGGGGCTACCAATCGCTGGTGCGCAGCGAGATCACCCGCTATGAGCTTGATTCGCTGGGAGGAAATTATTTCGATATCGCGGCTCTGGAGGCGGATGTGTCGGCGATCGCTGAAACCAAGCTGCTACATTTCGCGGGCACCTTTCTTCAAGACGTCCATGCCGACCGCATTTCCCTTGATCGGGTGTACTTCCCTTGGAAGCGGATGTTTGAGATCGGTCTGGATGTGAGCTGGAAGTCCGAATAGCGTGCTGCCGGAGGTCATGAGCGGAACGTCCATTCTAATGTGCGTATCGATTCCGACCCTTGTATGTATGTGCGAGTTTCATCATATTCCGGCGTAAAACTGAACGGACCGTCTACCGATCTCGTGGATATTCGAAGGCTGCTCCCGCTCACTTCTACTATTTTGTAGTCGAACGGCGTTTCAACAAACGAGCTGCCTGTGGCAAACACGCCTTCATACGTCTGCTTCAAGGTATTGGCATGATTATGACCGGATAACACACATTTCATGTTGTGCGCACGCATCCGGCCCAGTACGATTTGCCGAAACGGATCAGGCACGTCGTGGATGGTCTCCTCATAGCCGGTCTGTTCCTTCGGGATGCCGAAAACAGGATTGTGCACCGATAACAGATGAACTTTGTCCGGATGCAGCCTGATCTCGGCTTCGAGCTGACTGAGCTGCTCTTCCGTCAAGTAAGGATCCTGCGCCGTATCCCAGTAATAAGGCACACCCGGCTCCCATTGACTAGGCATGACATGCAAGGCCGCTATTTTATCGTAAATTGTATATTGGGGTTTTTGTCCGGGGAAAAATTCCGGAGCCAGCTTCAGCCATAAGGATACTGCGTCTTGCCGGTTCAAATCGTGGTTTCCTTGAGATAGATAGACGGGGACGGGCAAATGGAATAACCTTTTCGCTTCCGAAATGAGCTCCGGCGTACATTGATGTACCATATCCCCGCCGTGAAGAACAAAATCGACATGACCGGCTCGCGCGAGTGATTTGATCTCGTCCAGAAGTTCTTCCAACCTGTCCGGATAAGCCGGTTGTTGGTGGAAGTCCGCCGGGCCGGCTCCGATATGCGTATCCGTTAAAAACAAAAATCGCATCTGATCTCCTCCGAATCCGCAAGTGTAAACACCGGTTACTCTTGCAGCGTTCTTCCTTGAGAGTCATGTGAAGGCTGTTGAAATACGCAATCCCCGGTTTCCAGCCTCAGCCATGTCCGAAAGCTGCTGCGACCTTCCTGCAGTTCGATCACTCTTGCCCCGTTCGCGAAACCCTCCTTGCTGTAATTGTTGTAGCCGGTTTTTCTTCCGTAGCACAGCGTGATGCCTTGCAGCTCGCCGCAAAAATCGTTCGCATGATCGTGTCCGACGCAGACGCCGATGACATTCCCCGCCTCCACCATAGCGTCGAACATGCCGGTATTGACCCGCGGACAGCAAATCTCTTCATACTTGCTGCCGCGGCAGAAGCGGGAATCCCATACGTCGTTATACTCCGGGAGTGGAATATGGAAAAACGCTAGACTAGGAACAGCGGCTCCGCCATTCTGCTCAGACAAAGCTGCCGACTCCCGGCGAAACCAATCGATCTGATCGTTCTCTATAGCCGCATAGCCGCCGGTTTCAGGTGCCGCGTAGCTCCCTGAATCGATGAAAAACAGGGCGTGACTCGTTCGCCCATCTCGACCGGCCACGCGAAGCACGTAATTGCCGACTCCTGTGATCGTCTCGGGACCGCTCTCCGTCAAACCATATCTAAACCCTTGAAGAGACTCCAACAATTCCTTGCGTGTGATGCCGAATTCCGTATCGTGGTTCCTGAATACGGCTGCCCATGGAACGCCGGCCGATTCGATCACAGCGACAGCCTGCCGAACGGATGCCTGCGGATCGACACATTGTTCGCTCTCTATCAGATCGCCGGTAATGACCGCCAGATCGGGGGATTCCTCTCTCAACACTCTCTCCATCAATACCGCCGTCATGCTGTCGTTATCATTGCCGCCGCACCAATGAAGATCTGTGAACTGGACGATTTTGAAGCTTCCATTCGCGTTAAATGACAAAGCCGCCCCCATTTTACACCATCCCGCGCATGGCAATATCGGTCGACCTGACCGCCAGCTTGCTGATCGACTGCACACCCTCGCCCGCTATATAACTCTCGATCCGGTCGTGCAGCGGCTTCGTCCACTTATCCGGAAGCCTCTTCGCTCCACTCAGAATACCGATAATCGAACCGGCGCTCGCTCCATTGCAGTCCGTATCCAATCCTAGCATCACGCGATCGTGATCGTTTTCTCCAAATCCCGCTCCCCATAAAGCAGAGCCAAAACCACAATCGCCGCGTTGTTGATCGTATGAACCCAATGCATCCCGGCGAACCTCTCCAACAAGCGGTCGCCTGCTTTTTCCCAGTCCGGTTCTTCCTCTTTGACCTTCAGAACCCAATCGACAGCTTCATAAAGCCGCGAACTCGACGGAATATGGTCCATTCCCGTACGAATCACGCTCTCCACCTCATTCTGACTGAAGGCCGAAGCGTTCATAGCAGCGATAAACATCGCGCCGTATATTCCGTTGGAGGTATGGGAAAGCGCGGCGTCATGATACGCCATCCGTGCCGCACCCGCCGGGTCGCCGGGGCAAATATATCCGTAATGATCCGCCCGAATTTGCGCGCCGATCCATTCCCGATAAGGGTTGTTTACAAACGCCGTCTGTGGAATCCGCACGCCCGCGCACAGATTGATATACGCCGCTCTTTCCGCCGTATACGTCATCAACGGAGGAAGATACGTAAGCCACATCTGCGCCACCTGCTCCGTCGTAAAACCGCGGCCGAACATTTCCACCATTTTTAATGCCAGAATCGTATAATCCGTATCGTCGTCTCTCGGCATTCCCGAGCAATTCTCGATCGCGCAGCGGCTGTACTGTTCGTGCTTCCAAGGCTCAAGATCCACCGGCGCGAACCGATCCGTAAAATAGTGCCGAAGCGGATATGCCGCATACGAAGATAGCACCCGGTGAATCTCTTTCCGGTTCCAACCTTCCACGGGTTTCCCTAGAAGGCAGCCGGCCGCACGCCCAAGCCAGGCTCCATGAATCCGATCGAAAAGCTTCTCTCTGTCTGTTAACCCCGTCGCTGTATGAAACCGGGATGCTCTCTCAATGGACACCAAATCGGAAGGCTCGACATACTCGTAAATCTCACGCATTTTCCACGAGGACGCACTTTCATAGAGCTCTCGGCATTTGCCGGCCAACTCTTCATCCGATCCGGACACGGTCCGGACATGCAAAGGCAGAGAAGCGACATCGATTCCCTGCTCCTCCAATTGAATAAGCTCCTGCTTCAGTATTTCTCCCCAATCGATCAGCTTCACCGGATAAGCGCCCCCATCCCGCTAGATATGCAACACCATACCATCATAAGCGACCATAATGCCTTCCTTCTCGAAAATAGCCGTCAAATCGTCATGCAGCAGACCGATGTTGTGGGAAAAATGGGTAGCGACCACTTGCCCGCCAGGCCGCAGAACGGCTTGATTGCCCAGGCGATTGCGGATATCGAGCACCGCCTCGATATTCAGATGGCTGCCGGTGAACGGCAGGTTCCCATTGGTGCAATCCAGGATGGCAAGGTCTAGTTTCCGCTGTTCAAGCCATGCCCATGTATCCTCGGGGAGCAAGCCGGTATCGTGACCGTAGAACACGGTTTTTCCATCTTTTTCGATGAAGAACAGCAGGCAGGTTTCATCGGGGTCGTGATTAGCGGGCAGCGCAGTCACGATGAAGGTGCCCGTATCGATCGTCTCGAAAGGTACGATTCTCCGGATGACGATGTGCTCGTCTCCCGGACGGCCGACCGCGTCGCGGCATTTGCGAACGACAGCGTCATTGCCGTACACATGAAGCGGATGATCCAAGCCGTGTGCGAACACCGGCAGCCGCATCTCGAGCTCTTCCGCCCTCAGATGATCCATATGCGTATGCGTCACGAACAGATCTTGCACAAGGCCGAGATCCAGTCCGTCGCGGAGCACATGGTGGAGCGTGTCGGGCGGAAAATCGATTTTCAATACATCGTCAATGATCGCAGAGCTTCGGGTGCGAATGTTCCGACCTCCCGACTTGCGCGCTTTCGCGCAATGCGGGCACCGGCAGAACAAAGCGGGAAAGCCTTCAGCCGCCGCAGTCCCGAGAAAATGAATTTTCACAGCTCCGTCCCTCCTCGACGCCACCTGGACCGGCTGCTTTCTTTTTTACCGATCGAACCGGATTTCATGCCCTTTCTCCGCCGACTCGTAGATTCCGCACAATATCTTCATCATCTCCACGCCGTCCTCAACTGGGCTGAGCGTCTCTTTCCTGCCCAAGCATGAATCTACGAAATGGTCAATCTCGCTTTGGAAGGCTTCGGTAAAGTTAAATGACAAATGATCCACCTGAGGAGTCATGTTCAGAATTGTGTCGTGCTTCTCGCCAACGAGGAACAATTCCGGTTCGATTTCCGCCCCTCCCTTGTCTCCGAACACTTTGACGTAAAGCTCATCTTGCTTGGCATGCAGCGTAAAGCTGACATCCACGAGGAGCGAAGCCCCGTTCTCGAAGCGGATGACAGCGTTGGCCAAATCCTCGACGGTATTTTTGCTTGCATCGTAATCGGAAGCTTGGTAGAAAGACAGGTTTTGCACATTGGCCCGATTGCCGAGACGATTGTATACATTGCCGCTGACGGATGCCACTTTCGGTTTGCCCATCAAATACCAGCACAGGTCTATGATATGCACGCCCAGATCGATCAGAGGTCCGCCGCCGGAACGTTCCTTATCGGAGAACCAGCCGCCCGGATTACCCAATCTTCTGATACAGCTGGCTTTCGCGTAATAGATTTCTCCCAAGTCGCCCGCCTCAAGGAAGCGTTTCAAGATTTTCGTATTCGAGCTGTAACGGCGCACAAACCCGACCTGAAGGAGCTTGCCGGATTTACGTACAGCGGCCTCCACTTTCTCGGCTTCTTCGACGGTTTTACAGAGAGGCTTCTCTACCAACACGTTCTTGCCCGCCTCGACCGCGGCTATACTGATTTCCGCATGAGAGTTGTTCCAAGTGCAGACGCTCACGGCGTCGATTTCGGGATCTGCAAGCAGCTCCCGGTAATCGGTGAATACTTTCCCGGCGCCGTATTTGTCCGCTTTCGCTTGCGCGCGTTCTCTGTTCAGATCACAGACAGCGTAGAGGGTAACATCGGGATTATTGGCATAAGCGTTAAAATGAACCTCCGATATCGATCCCGCACCAATAATAGCAACATTCATTTTTTTTCATCAATCTATCTCTCCCTTTATATTCTTATCGATTGCCAGCGTAATGCCAGACTTGAGCGGCCGCCCCGATGACTCCGGCATCGGCGCCGACATAAGCGGGCAGAAGGCGGCATACGTTCAGCATCCCGGGGGTAGTGCGCTTCTGCACTTGCTTATACAGCGCATCGAAAAAAACCGGGCCGGTTTCCGAAACGCCGCCTCCGATCATGACTGCTTCCGGATTAAAAATATGTATGAATCCCGCGACCGCAGCCCCCAAAGCTCGCAGGACGCGATCCATCAGCTCGGACGCCATTCGATCGCCTTGCAGCCATGCTTGAATGATGTCTCTCGAATGCGGCTGCCAGCTTATCTCGTCCCTGCAGGCCTCCAGCATTTCCCTGCCCATTCGGGCTATTCCGGTGCCGGAGGCATACAACTCTAAACACCCGTTATTCCCGCATCCGCATAAAGGACCGTCGAAATCGACGGAAACATGGCCAAGCTCGCCCGCTCCTCCGAACGCTCCGCGTACCAGCCGGCCGGATTCCACAATGCTCCGCCGACTCCGGTGCCTAAAGCGAGACAGATGAAGCTGCTGAATTGCTTTCCCGCTCCGAATTCCTTCTCCGCCACCGCGATCACATTGACGTCGTTGTCTACGAAAGTCGGCTTGCCGAATCGTTCTTCCACATGCCGTCTGATCGGCATACCCGTCCAGCCGGGGAGCGTCTCTCCCGCAAACACGACTTCACCTGTGTGAAAATCAATCTGCCCCGCGCTGCCGACTCCAATGCCGGCTGCAACATCCGAAGAGTTCATCGCCGCGGCAATACGCTCAATGCCGTTCATCACCTTATCGATGACCTGCTGCGGTCCAAGCTTCGCTTCCGTAGGAATGAGATGCCGCTGAACAATGTTCCCTTCCGTATCCACCGCCGCAAACTGAATTTTCGTGCCTCCGATATCGACTCCGATTGCATAGTCCATCGCGGCTCTCCTTCCTACAGTTGCATGTCTTCCGGCCAATGGGTCTGAATTCCTTGCTCTTGAAGCAATTCCAAAAAGGCGGCGAGATGCGCAGGGTCATCTTGAACCTGGTGCGGCACCAGCCCATTGCTCACTGCGTATGCGGCCAAGAAACCGGCAGACTCCCCGATGTTCCACTCCGTCGGATGGAGGCGGTAGCAGCCGTTCGTAATCTGTGTCGTTCCGATATTTTTGCATGCCGGGAGCACATTTTTGACGCGGATTGGCAGTAAAGCGCCGAGTGGAATTTCATAAGGATAGCTGGGAATAAAGAACATCCGGTTCGATCCGGTCGTCGGATGAAGATCGAGGTAATAGCTGCCCACGCCTACGCTGTCTGCATAACGGCGAATGCCCTCACTTCCGCGAAGCTCCTTGCTTACGTCGTTTTCCGTAATGGTATATCGCGCTTTGATCCGCCTGGATTCACGAATATAAGGATACTTAGCCAAGCCGTCCGGCGTACCCATCACATCCGGCCGCAGCCGCAGCCCCGGATAACCCCGTCCTCCGTCCGGCCGCGGAGCTTCCGTCTGCAGCCAGTAGACCAGCGAAAGGCTAAGCTGCCTTGCGCCTTCCAAGTTGCTGCGCCTTTCTTCCTCCGACACCTCGTAAACCGGTCCTAAGAAATAATCGTTCTGAGGCCAATTCACGAGGGTAATGTCGCTTTCATATAATCCATCTTCGAATAGAGAAGCGTCTATGATTCTCCGATAAGTCCACAGAGGCATCGGATCCATGCCGTCCGGCAGAAAATTGAAATGCTTCACTTGATCTTCGGAATGGACATCCGGCACCATCCAGCTCAGCAGAGGAAAACTCGAAAATTTCGGAACATACGAACGCCAGAAATCGTATTGCTCCGGCTTGTCAATCGTGAAGCTGCCGCCTTCCACATATTCCAGCGCAAAAACGTGAGTGATCGACTGGATGTCCAAAGGATCCGCCTTGTCGGCAGCATGCGGTTCACCGGTTTCACTCTTCGCTTCTGCGCCCGTGACATACTCGACACCGGCGAGGGGAAGTAAATCTCCGCATTCAGTCGCATCCAAGTAACAGCCGCCTTGCAATGTCATTTCAGTACCGCTCAACATATGGCGAACAGTGACCGATTCCACGATATCATCCTTGGTTACAGCATTCACAGGCCGATAGCCATAGTAGACGACGATTCGCCCGCTGCTCACGTAAGGCACCATCATATCCTCTATGACACGGAGCGCTGTTTTCGGCTCATGACATAGACGGCTGACCCAGCCGTTGCCGGGATTTAACGCTTCATTAGCACGGGCTTCTTCCTTCAAAGGGTAATTATCCTTATAATAGCGGCGCACTCTATCGCGAAACTCTCGATAGGTGCGGGTACAGCCGAAGCTTTCGATCGCCGAATGCTCATCCGGAGGCACCGCCTGGCTGGTCAGCTGACCGCCGAGCCAATCCGTCTCTTCCGTGACGATCACGCTCAGCCCCATTCTCGCTGCGGACAAGGCCGCGGCGCAACCGCCCAATCCTCCGCCAAGCACGATTATGTCTGCTGTTTGTCTCATCACCATCGCCCTTCTGAAACCGCATTCAATGATGGCTACATCGTAACATAATATAAATAGTTACTCCAGTATATAAATACTTTTAGAAATAAAAATCCATTTCAAAAAGGCACGATTCAGTTGACCGTGCCTGGCATGCAAAACTGTGAAGTTTTAATAGAGTTTGTCCGCAACCGATCTGGCTGTTTTCTCTAAGGATTGGTCTGCCGTGTCCTTTTTCATGGATATAAGCGTTGTAAGGATATTCAGAATATGAATTTGAGTGAATTTCGTGGATAACGCCCCACCTTCCATCGGAAGTTCTTTGGAAGGCACCAGGAGAACGGTGTCCGCGTGAGCGGCAATCGGGGAACGAAGGTGGCTGGTCAGACAGATGACAACGGCTCCGTTCAGCTTGGCTTGGCGAACCGGGTCCACGAGATCCCGCGTACTGCCTGAAGTGGAAATGCCGAAGACTAGATCCCCTTTGCCTACCAGCGCGGCCGACATCGCAATAATGTGCGAATCTCGCTGCACCTCCACGCTCATGCCAAGACGCATAAGACGGTAATGCAGATCGAGCGCCGTAATGCCGG
This sequence comes from Cohnella kolymensis, assembly GCF_000829465.1. GTDB lineage: Bacteria > Bacillota > Bacilli > Paenibacillales > Paenibacillaceae > Cohnella > Cohnella kolymensis. The sequence continues at coordinate 66,319 of NZ_JXAL01000007.1, forward strand.
ACGAACCGACACCGTACACGAATATTCTTTTCGCGGCCAACATTTTGTCCACTGCGGATGTGAGGCTCTCTACATTCACGAGATCCAGCGTATTCTTGATCAACATTTCGTGTTTCATCGTCACTTTGCGGGCAACCGTAAATACGTCGTCCTCTTCTTCGATCTCCATGTTGGACAACGACGGAGGACGATCGACCAGGTCCTGTGCGACCGACAGCTTGAACTCATGAAAGCCGCGGAAGCCTAATTTCCGACAAAACCGGATGACCGAAGTCTCGCCGACGCCGGCCTGCTCGGATAAGTCGGTGACGGTTGCCAGTACGGATTCCTCGGGGTTGCTCTTGACGAAGTCCGCCACCTTTTTCTCCGCTTTCGTGAGGGAAGTATATATGCTCGATATCATCAGCAACGTGTTCGACTGATTTAATTTCGGGCCGACTCTAGCCATGTGCAATCACTCGCTTTTCCTCTTCATAGTTAGATAAAGAATAGAGTATCGGATGTACTTTTACAACAGAATGCCGCTAATCGGAGAAATACTCCATGTTCAAATTACCTATTCGGCAAAAAGCGGTGTTTCTCCTGTCTTAACCGGCTGAATGAAAAGAAAGAAGCCGTCTAACAGTGAGGTTGTCTCACTTTAGACAGCTTCTCATGGTACGCTGCTTTAAAGCGGGAAGTGGCAAGCCACCTGCCGGTCCGGAGCCAGCGTCTCCAGCTTAGGTTCTTCCGTCACACAGCGATCCTGTGCGAACGGGCAGCGAGTGTGAAAACGGCACCCGGAAGGCGGGTTAGCCGGTGACGGAACATCACCCTGCAAAATAATCCGTTCCTTCTGACGCGTTGGCGAAGGGTGCGGTATGGCGGACAGAAGCACCGCCGTGTAAGGATGCATCGGATGAGCGAACAAGTCATCCGTCCGCGCGACCTCGACCATCTTGCCCAGATACATGACACCGATCCGATCCGAAATATGGCGTACCACATTGAGTCCGTGAGCGATGAACAGGTAGGTGAGTCCAAGTTCTTTTTGCAATCTCGTCAGCAGGTTCAGTACCTGTGACTGAACGGAGACGTCCAATGCGGATACCGCTTCATCGGCGACAATGAACTTCGGATTCAAGGCAATTGCCCTGGCGATACCGATCCGCTGGCGCTGCCCGCCGGAGAATTCATGCGGGTAGCGGTTACGGCGGTTGGCGTCCAGTCCGACCAGCTCCATAAGCTCCACGACACGCTCGTCTACTTGTTTTGCAGACATCCGCCGGTGAACACGCAGCGGTTCGGCGATAACATCCTTAACGAGGAATCTGGGATTCAGAGATCCGTAAGGATCCTGGAAAATGATTTGCATTTCTTGGCGAAGCTCTCTGAGTTCACGGGACCCAACCTTGTCAATATTGTTTCCCTCGAACAGGATATCCCCGTCCGTCAGCCTCTTGAGCTTCAGCATTAGCCGCGCCAGCGTGGATTTGCCGCACCCGGATTCACCGACCAATCCGAAAGTTTCGCCTGCGCGGATGCCGAACGAGACATCGTCTACGGCTTTCACCTGACCGACCACACGGTTCAGCAGCCCGGTTTTGATCGGAAAATATTTTTTTTATATTTTTTGCTTCAATCAGGTAATCGGTACTCACAATCGGGCTTGTCTCTGTCTTAAGGTCTACACTCACGACTGCGCCACCTCCGGTCTGCTCATGATGGTCACCTTGGTTTCCCTGGTGTTCGGCTTTCCGGGACGCGGATCATCTTCGCCGGTGTCATCGAGCCAGCACGCCGCCTTATGTCCGGTATTCGACTCGCGCAGCGGCGGTTCGTTCTGCCGGCAGATGTCCATCGCATAAGGACAACGCGGATGAAATCGGCAGCCGGTCGGAATCTGATCGATCTTCGGAATCGTACCTTTGATGGTATACAATTCTCCTCCGCGATCGCCCTCCAAGCCTGGAATCGATTGTAAAAGTCCGATCGTATAAGGGTGACGAGGCCGTTCGAATATTTCCGCCACAGTGCCTTCCTCTACAACGGCACCGGCATACATAACCGCGATCCGGTCAGCGACTTCGGCCGCCACTCCCATGTCATGCGTAATGAGCAGCATGGACATCCGGAACTCCCTCTTCAACTGAAGAAGCAGCTCAAGAATCTGGGCTTGCACCGTAACATCCAGTGCCGTCGTCGGCTCATCCGCGATGAGCAGCTCCGGATTGCAGGCGAGCGCCATAGCGATGACCACCCGCTGACACATGCCGCCCGACATTTCGTAAGGATACTGTTTGGCACGAATTTCCGGATCCGGTATTTTGACTTTGCGAAGCATATCAACAGATTGCCGCCATGCTTCTTTTTCCGGTAAGTTTTTGTGAATCCGGAGCGTTTCGGCGATTTGTTCGCCTACCGTAAATACGGGGTTGAGCGCCGACATCGGATCCTGAAAGATCATCGTGATCTGGTTTCCGCGTATTTTCAACATTTCTTTCTGCTGCTTGCTTACCAAATTTTGTCCATTAAACAATACTTCTCCATCAGCGATCACTCCGCCGGCATAATCGAGCAGCCGCATGATCGACAAAGCGGTCACGCTCTTGCCGCTTCCCGATTCTCCGACCACACATAGCGTCTTCCCTTTTTCAAGTTCCAGGTGAACCCGATCCGTCGCTTTGGCCAGGCCTTTATCCGACAGAAAGCCGGCTGTCAAGTTCCTGATTTCGAGTATTTTTTCCGCCACTGGTCCAGCCTCCTTCGAGGGATCGTCGTCTTCTTGGGATCCAAACCGTCCCGGATACCGTCACCGATAAAGTTGACGGCTAAAACTACAATCAAGATGCACAAGCCCGGATAGAGAGCCTGCAGAGGATCAATCAGCATGAATTCCTGAGCGTTGCTGAGCATGAGGCCCCAGCTCGTGTCGGGATTTTGCACGCCCAAGCCGAGATACGATAACGCCGATTCGCTGAGAATCGCTCCGCCGACCATCAGAGTAGCGTTAACAATGATCGGCGCGGATGCGTTACGGAGAAGATGTCCGAAAATGATGCCCCAGCTGGAAACGCCGATCGCTTTGGCCGCTTCGACATACTGCATCTCGCGAAGCTGCAAATAGCTGCCCCGCACAAGCCGGGCTACACCCATCCAGCTGGTGAATGCCAACACCAAAATCATATAAGTCATATCAGAACCGAAAATGGCCAGGATCAAAATATTGAGAAACAGCGATGGAATGGAATACATGACATCCACAAAACGCATGAAAATCGTGTCGATCCATCCGCCGAAATATCCGGAAATTGCGCCGATCAGTGTGCCGACTACCACAGATACAAAGGCAACGGCAAAACCGACCGTAAGCGAGATTCGACTGCTGTGAACAAGCCGTGAGAAGATATCCCGTCCCAGCTCATCCGTTCCAAGCAAATGATCGTCAGTACCCGGCGGCAAATTCGCAAACATCAAGTCAATCCGGGTAGGATCGTATGGAGCAATCAGATTGGCGAACACTGCCGCCAGGATAAAGATAAGCAATATAAAAAGTCCGACCACCGCAAACGGATTGTGGATAAATTTCTTCCAAGCCGTCTTCCATGGTCCCGGCGGACGTTTGTCGGGCGCAGGAACTTCCGGTGCCGCCGGAGTTCCCGGCCAATTCCCTGTGGTAACAGGCTGCTGAAGATTCGAGTCACTCATGACGCCGACCCTCCTTGTCCGAATTGGACGCGCGGATCGACAATTGCGTACAGAATATCCGCGATCAGGTTGCCGATGACGACCATTACAGAGACGACCAGCGTAATGGACATCAGAACCGAATACTCCCTGGAGACCGCCATTTCCACGAAAAGCCTGCCCATTCCAGGCCAGTTAAACACGCTTTCCGTAAGCGCTGCGCCCCCGACAAGAATAGGCAAATCCAGGCCGAGAATGGTGATGATTGGGATCAAAGCATTCCGTAACGCATGCCGGAATACGACTTTACGTTCCTTCAGCCCTTTGGCTCGAGCCGTTCGAATATAATCCTGATTCAATACCTCGAGCATACTTGCCCGGGAATACTTGACGTAAGCGGCTAAAAAGGTAATTGAGAGAACGGTTACAGGTAAAACAAGATGGAGGAATAAATCTGACAAATTGCCTTCCTCGCCCATCGTCCACATATCGGACAGAGGCAGAAGATCCAGCTTCATGGCGAAAAACTGCTGCAAGATAATACCGAACCAGAAGGTAGGCATCGCAAAGCCCAGATACGAAATGAACGATGCAGTCTGGTCGGAAAGACCATATTCTCTTGTACTATTATAAATGCCCCATGGTATAGCTATGAGAAGCGAGACGAGCCATGCCGCACCCATTAATACCATTGTGTTGCCCACCGTCGGCCAAAGAAGATCTCCCACGGGGATATTATTTTTGAAGGTTTTACCCAAATCGCCTTGCAGGAAATTCCCAAGCCATTTGATGTACTGTTCGGGAATGGGACGGTCAAGTCCCAGATTGTGCGCTTGAATTTCTCCAGCTTCTGGCGATAATCCCGGGGCGAGAAAGATTTGGGTGGGTCCGCCCGGGGCTGCATGGATCATTAAAAAACGAAAGAATCGAAATTAAAAAAAGCACTAACACGGACTGCACCAAACGGCGTATCAAATACTCAGTCATCCCGCATCCTCCTTTCCCTAGAACAGGGGAAGGGCCTCATGGTCCTTCCCCTGCTAGATTGCCATTATGAAGTTATATTATTTTCTGTCTACCCACCAGTTAATGGCATGGAACAGGTAGCCGTATGCCAATTGCGACTCTGGACGATCGTCTTCCGCCCATTTTACAACCTTAGTATTGACGCCTTGCGGCAAGCCGTACTGATACAAGAAGACATATGGCAAATCGATAGAAATTTCTTTACCGATTTCTTTATAGATCTTCGCTCTTTCCGCTTGATCGATCACTTGCTGCCCTTTGACCCACATCTCGTCGAGCTTCTCGTTTACATACCAGCCGCCGTTTTGTCCTGCAGGCGGGAAGTATTTGGAGGAGAAAATGCTCTCTGCATCCGGATCCGGGTTCGTAAGCGACCAGCCAAGCAAAATTGCAGGGAATTTACCTGGAGTGATGTTCTGGTCGATCCATGTGGCGAAGTCAATACCTCTCGGTTTGACCTCAATGCCGACATCCTTCAAGTTTTGTTGAATGATTGCGGAGACACCTTCACGACGGCTGTTACCCGAGTTGTATTGAAGCTCGAAGGAGAAGCGGTGTCCGTCTTTCTCAAGAATTCCGTCTTTGCCTGGTTTCCAGCCATCTTCAGCCAACAAAGCTTTGGCTTTATCTGCGCTGTACTCGTAATTCACCGCTGCGTCGCCTGGATCTGCCCATGAGCCCGGCAGGAACGGCGAGTTCATCAATGCGCCCGAACCTTTCAGTACGTTATCGACCATGCCTTGACGGTTCAAAGCGTAGGCGATCGCCTGACGGGTTTTCTGTCCTTTGAATGGAGAATACTTGTCAGGGAAGTTCTCGTCTTTGAAGTTGAATTGTACGTATTCGTATTGAGGGCCTGGTGCCAAGATAACGGTGATGTCCTCGTCTTTTTTGACGGCTTCGATTTGCGTAAGCGGAATCGCTTGCGTCATATCGACGTCGCCCTTCATCAGAGCTTGAACTTCCGTTTGTTGGTCGGCGTAAATTTTGGTAATGACCTTCGCGATGTGCGGCTTCTTCTCACCCCAGTATTCCGGGTAAGATTCGACTGCGATGTATTGCCCTTTCTTCCATTCCGTCCATTTCCACGGTCCGCTTGTAACCGTTTTGGCAGGATCGACGCCATAAGTATGCTCTTTAAGTTCTTTCACCGGCACGTCTTTCAAGACGTGTGCCGGAACTATTGATTGGTACAGCGCGTATTGGAAAGGCGCATAAACCTGTTTCAATTTAATTTCAACGGTTTGATCGTCAACTTTAGTCATCTTTTCGATCTTATCGTATTGACTGACTAAAGGAGAACCCGCATCCGCATTGCGTGCCGTATCGAAGGTGAAGATAACGTCGTCCGCAGTTACAGGTTTGCCGTCCGTCCATTTCGGAGTGGTCTTCAGTTTGATCGTGTAAGTCAAGCCGTCCGCACTGATCTGTGGCAGCTCTGCAGCCAGCGACCAAGGTTCAGCCGTCAGGTTGGCGTTGCGGTCCAAATCATAAAGCTTAGCGAAAATGAGGGTCTCCAGGTCGCCGGAAGATGTATCACCGACGAAAAGAGGGTTTACAGCGACAATGTCAGAGAACGTGCTGACCGTCAGCGTTCCGCCATCCACTGGGCCTTCAGCACTAGCTGAAGCAGATGGGGATGGAGATGATGCGCTGGCTGACGGAGTCGGCGAAGCCGAACCGGATGGCGAGGATTCCGGTGTTTTATTCCCGGAGCACGCAGCTAACAATGTTGCGAGTAAAGCCAGAACTGAGAAAAACGACAGACCCTTTCTAAAACTTCTTGTCATTCATTCACCCTCCTGATTATTTATAATGGCAATTTTAGGATGCCTATTAAGAATAATAACTAGTTTCATGAATATTCGCAAAACTTTTTTTTATACCGCTTTCATCTTTTTTTCTGTCTGCAAGTCCAACAAGAATAAACTCGGTTCAGCATTATGCTTCGGTTGCGTAAATTTTTATGTCGAAAAATGTCGTTTATAATGATAATCTGTCGTAACTACAATGATTATTCCCATTAAAAGTAAAAGAGCCTCCCCTTCGGGAGGCTGAAATTTTTTTGTTATCAGGACTTTATCCTTTAGCCGTACTACCGCTGTGCAGAATTGCACCTGCAGTTCTATAAAATGTGAAGAGGAATAGTAGAATCACACCGGCCAGAATAAAAAAATTTATATTACCGGACGCTTCGGAAGCGCCTCCTCCCGCCAGAAATCCGGCAGCGAAGCACCCGTTAAGAATAGAGTTGGAAAGCGCGATTCCCCTGCCTCGGAATTCTTCCGGCATCTGCTGCAGCAGCAGATTTGCGCTCGGCACATGAAGCAGCGATTCGCCGAAGCCCAGCAGCAGGCTCCAAGCAAATACCGGCAGCAATCCAACCGCTCCCTTGAGTTCCGGCAGAATCCAAGCTGCCATACTGGCGAAAGCAACGACTAAAAGCGACGAGCGCATCAATCCTGCAGGTGTATAGCGCCTCAACAGGCGGGGTCCGAACAAGGCGCCTGTTGCCAGTCCCAACGCGAACAACGCTTCTGCCCAGCCGTATTGAAGTGAATTAAGACGAAACACATGTATCATCAACTCTTTGAAATTTGTAATCAGAATCCCGATCACCGCCATTACAGGCATCAGCAGGAGCAGTAAAGGGCGGAGCATTTCGTGCCGGAATAATGTCCACATGCTCTCGACCATATCCGTAAGCAGATGTGATCCTGGCCGCGGCTTGGCTTTCGTGTTCAGGACTTTTAGACTAGCAAGGAGCAGCGCAGATATGAGGAAGGATACTGAGTCATAGATGAACACGGCCGACACGGACACATAGGAGAGCATAATGCCGGCGAACACAGGGCCGGAGAACCTGATTACAGCGGCAGTGCTTTGAAAAACGGCGATCGCCTGCGGGATACGCTCTGCGCCGGCAATCGTCGGGACGGATGCGATCCGGGCGGGGTCGAAAAAGCCGGTCCCTATCCCCTGCAGAAAAAGCAGCCCGATTAACGCCAGAGGGGAGTGCTGAAAAGGGATCATTAAAAGGACGATAACCAGCCTGTAAATATCCGCGGCTACGAGAACCGTTCTTCGATTCCAACGGTCGATAAGCGGTCCGATTAAGGGTCCTAGCAGCACGGATGGCAGCAATTGAGCCAATAGCGCAAAAGAGATGAGCATTACGCTGCCGCTTTGCACGCCGACAAGATAGACAATTGAGGTAAGGGTTATGGCATCACCGAGAAATGATACGACGACAGCTATCCAATAGCGTATGTACGTTTTGTCTTGTAAAAGTTCCAGCATCAGATGAGCTCCTAATAAAACATTAAAGTTAAGGTTATGGCCTCATTTTATATCATAAAAATTTCTTTGTACAGAAAAATATTATTTTACGTATTTATGGCAGCAAGTGTTAAACCGCCATCCACCTTTAATACTTCTCCTGTAATAAATCTAGCTCGATCCGACGCTAAAAAGAGGGCAGCTTCAGCAACATCGCAAGGTTCGCCTGTGGTTGCAAGCGCGTTCAGATCGGCGGACTTGGTATAAACCATATCATCCAGTTCCGGCGGGAGTCCTGCGGTTACGTTAAATTCAGAGGCAACCACACCAGGTTGAATCAAGTTAACCCGCACTCCTCTTTTGCCATATGTAGCCGCCATTGCAGAAGTTAAAGCCTTGACGGCCCCTTTTGTCGCGGTATACACCAATTCTCCGGCAAACGGGCGCTCCGTGACCGAAGAGCCGATATTGATGATATTTCCTCCTGTCTGTTGCAAATAGGGCAAAGCTAACTCTGAAAGCTGATAAACAGCGTGAACATTAGTATCATAAATTAGCTTATATTCCCGTTGACTAGGTGTCCTGCCAAAAATACCTGTACCGGCATTATTGATCAAAACATCAAGTCTGCCGGTCTGATCGAGTAAAACATCTAAACCGGCTTTAAGCGACTGCTCATCTGTCACATCCACTTGTAGCACCACTGCTTTGCCGCCAAAAGTATCAATTTCTTTCCCCAACAAGCGCAACCGTTCCAGCCTTCTGGCGGCCGTGCCGACCACCGCCCCTTGCTTTGCAAAGGCGAGAGACATTTCACGGCCAAGTCCGGAACTTGCACCGGTGATCAGTACTGTTTTTCCTCTAAACATGTTTATCTCCCCTAGCCTAGCTTTTTTACCAAACGTATTAAAGTGTCTTGTTCGTCAGTGCTTAACTTGTTTGTTATGTCTCTGGAGATCGATTCATTGTAAATCGGGTATACGTGTTCGAGAAGTTTCGTTCCTGCCTCGGTGAGGTGTACCAAGACTCTTCTTCTATTGCTTGCATCGAATTCGCGACTGACCAAGCCTTTATTCTCAAGTGCGTTAAGCAGTCCACTGATATTTGCGCGTGTCACCGCCAAATCATCGCTAATTTCAGAAGGAAGCATTGGCCTGCCGCAGGAGCTTAGCGATACGAGGACGCACAATCTTGCCAAGGTCAGATCATATTGCTGCAGCTGCTCTTCCAGCTTTTTGACCATCAAATGATTTGTTTTATATAGGCTTAAAAACAACTGAACCGGCTTATCAGCATCTAGATATGGCTTCCATTCAGAAATAATTGTAACCTCCTAATAATTAAGTACTTAACAATTTGTTATTTTATAATAACAGTTGTTCAGGACTGTGTCTATGTACACAAATTAAGGAGCTCTCCCGTTAAAAAAGCTGCCTGTCGGGAAATTCTCCAGCTCATTAAAAAGCAAGAAAACAAAGAGGACAAGAGCAATGGCTATAATCGCAATGTTCATTGAAGGTAATTTGATATATCTGCAGGGCAAATAAATAAATATGCCAAACAGGATGACAAACGCCAAATAATAAATGAAAAACAACAATAAACTGTCGGCAACCGGTACACCCGAGGTGAATTTGAAAATGTAATAGACAAAATAGGTGAAGGAAGTCAGCAGAGAAATGATCCAAGCAACCAGATATGCTTTTGAAGTGGTAATGTGATCCGCCTCCCTTCTAGCAACTACAGCAGAGTGGATAACTCCCGTTCTCTGAGCTCCAATAACGGCATTATTTTGCGCTCGATGATTTCCTTGAAGTGAGGGGTTTCCCTATGGCTGTCAAATGCGGCTTGATCCACATAGTGCTCGTACAGCAGAAAATGATCCGGATTCTCTTGAGAGCGGCTGACACAATAAAGAGCACATCCGGGCTCCGCCTGATTGACCAGTTGCTTCATTTCATGTAAATACTGTTGTACCTGATCTGTACTCCCGGGCTTGCAGTGATATTTCGCCAACAAGACGATCATCTAAATGCCTCCTTGGTAAAAGATATGTTTATAACAACCATAGCGGAAAAAGCCTGAACCGGCAACGGCTCAGGCACAGGCGGTGCGAGTTATACATGCAACACAGCTTGACGCAGCGGGGCGAGCGCCTTCGATTCATCCACGTAAACAAAAGCGTCGTAACGCATGGCAGGGATGGACGGCACATAATTTCCGCGCTCGTACTGAGGATGATAGACGACTCCGATCGCTCTGTGGCCCAGCGTGTCCAGAAACTCATCTGATTTTCTGTCAAACACGAGTATTTTATCATGGGCGCCTTCGCGGTGGAGCAAATCCTCCCAGCTGTCCGACACGGCCTCCGGTACCGGCATCTCCCGAATTTCTCCACCCCATTCGGTTGCCGCAATTACTGTGCCGCGGTGTGTGCCGAAGCCTACAGCGAAAACCCGGTGAGCTCCTTGTTCCTCACGAACCAATTGACCGACGTTTACCATGCCGTCCGCCGCCATGTCCGTCGCTCTGGCATCTCCGATATGGGTATTGTGTTCCCACACAATAGCTTTGGCTCCCGTGCCATGGAACGTGGTGATACGATTAAGAGCCTCCCCCATATGGCGGTCCCGTATGTTCCATGATTCAGGGCCGCCGCGCACCATGGCCCGATAGTAACGCTCGGCGTTGACGGCAACAAGCGCATTGAGTTCATCGCTCAGCGCGGCTTCGCTGTCCTGATCGGCGCGTTTCCTTTTGGTCTGCAGCTCGGTGAGAAGCTTGACCACTTCATCTTCGCACGATTCGGACAAAAATGCTGCGGATACTCCGTATGTTTGCGGATCACGGCTGTAAGGTTCAAAGCACGAGAATGCTTTTTTGGCCGTTTCCAATTCCGGTGATCCGGTGTTCTCCAAGTGTTTCACGATTTCAGACATGGACTCCCACAGGCTGTACACATCCAGCCCGTAAAATCCCACTTGTCTCCCGTCCGCTCTGTCTTGATTATGCTCATAGAGCCACTCCGCGAAATCCATGATCTCCAGGTTTGCCCACATCCACGTAGGCCAGCGGTTGAAATCAAGAAGGGCATCCCGCACGTTGTCGGCAGAATCAGGGTAATGCTTAATGTAGCGGTTCAACGTGTAACAGGACGGCCAGTCGCCTTCCACTGCGATAAAAGAAAAACCCTTTTCCCGAATTAACCGTTTAGATAATTCCGCCCGTATCGTATAAAATTCCGAGGTACCATGGGATGCTTCACCAAGCAGTACATAGTCCGCATCGCCGACCGCTTGAATGATTGTATCCAGATCGTCGTCGCTGCTTAATCTGACCGCACGCTTTCGGATTTCCGCGACGATGTTCCCGCTATTCATGTTAAATCATCCCCTTGTCCTGAACTACCCAGTTTTTCAGCTTCGGGTATATAGGCTTTCCGGGAAAGTGGTTTAATATCACTAAGCTGGCGGAGTCGTAATTACGTTGCGGTCTGTGTGTGGAGACCGAGATATATTTTGCGAAACTTCAGATAAGAGATGACCCTCCAGGGGACTACGTAACTGACAGCTACTAACAGGAACAATGCTGTAAGCGTTTGGGGGTCAATGGTATCCAAATGAGTACGAAGGAAAAAGCGAATCGCGAGCACCGCCATAAATGCAAAGATAAAAGCGGTATTTTTCTTAGCGTAGATCTGATTGTCCTCGCGGACCTCATAATTCGTGGTCCATATCAGTGGGATGGAGAGAACAAAGCCCAAGCACACAGCCACTACGCCTTCCATCAGATGCACGTGTACAGCAGGATTGAAGTACATGCTGATACTCGGAAAGAAAAAGACGACGGGAAATAGAATGCGTCTGCCATTTCCCTTTATCGGCCGATACATGCTGCGGGTTCTCCGCCAGATTACAAGCGCTGCTACTACGATTAGGATGAAATAAAATGAAGCTCCGTTGTTCATGGGACATCCCCTCTATTGTTCAATTACATATGTATCATATTTGATCATAACATCTGACAGTTAGTGCTAAAAGTAACTTTCTTCGTGAAATTCTTTGCTGAGCTTGCCTTTAGATCCATCCACGTATTCTCGCGGGATGACACTTAGTGTTGCAGAGATAGAGGGCCAGGCAATCCGTTATGAGGAAGTTTTTGCGACTGTGTAGGCAGATAGCGGGCATGACGCGTCGTTAATCGCAGATGCGAGGCTGCGGCGGCATTGTTTTTCCGAAATAGCGGACCTGCGACCCGTTACAAGTAAGTTTCTTCGTGTGTGTAAGCCAATAGCGGGCGTCAGACCCGTTGTTTTGGACACAACAAAAAAACACCTTCATTAGAAGGTGTCTTTGCTTTGGCCTGGCAACGTCCTACTCTCCCAGGACCCTGCGGTCCAAGTACCATCGGCGCTGGAGGTCTTAACGGTCGTGTTCGAGATGGGAACGCGTGGAACCCCTCCGCCATTATTACCAGACAGTTGCTGCAGGAAGCAATGCACGGCATTGCAAAGCAGACTTGTACAAGGCTTGCGCCTACTGTGCGATGAAATCGTCACAGCCCGCATGTGTGCAGGCAGCGTTGCGAAGCAACGCGTTGCACGCTTGCGCCTTGAAAACTGGATGCGAAACAAAGCGGGTGAAACGATCATCGATATCTGTGAATTTAGGATAAGCCCTCGACCGATTAGTACTCGTCAGCTGGCAGGCAGCGTTGCAAAGCAACGCGTTGCACGCTTGCGCCTTGAAAACCGGATGCGAAACAAAGCGGGTGAAACAATCATCGAATCTGTGAATTTAGGATAAGCCCTCGACCGATTAGTACTCGTCAGCTGCACACGTTGCCGCGCTTCCACCCCGAGCCTATCAACCTGGTGTTCTTCCAGGGGTCTTACGAATTGGGAAATCTCATCTTGAGGCAGGCTTCGCGCTTAGA
>NZ_JXAL01000008.1 GCF_000829465.1 Cohnella kolymensis
TGTTACTGCTAGCGCATAATGCCCAGCAGATGACGGCATAAGTTGTCCAGCATTAGTCGGATAAGCTGTCCGCATCCGGATAAAAACCGGGGAGAATCATGACAATTCTCCCCCGATGACACGTTTGATCATATGATCGTCTATAATTCGATGTTTGTTCTGCGCACCGTACAACAAGCCGTGAGTGCATACTTTATTTATCATCCGTGCGGAGCCGCTCACGAAGCGATAGATTTCATCGATCGCTCCATCCGTGAAAATATCGCGATCCGCCCCGGCATAAACCATGTGTCGCTCGATATATGCTCCCGTCTCCGCCCGATCATAGTGCGGCAGCTTACACTGCAAATCGATTCGCTGGCGGATGGCTGCGTAGGCTTGCAGCCCAAGTCGATCCCATAGCTCGCTCTGTCCGACCAGGATGAGCGCCATGGGGCTTTGCGCGTCCATCTTGAAATTCAGCAGGAAGCGAACCTCCTCCAACATTTCGCGATCCAGCAGATGCGCCTCATCCACAACCACCACCGGTTGCAGTCGGTGAATCCCCCGCATGAGCTCAATTTCCCGATGCAACTGACGCTTGGCGTCTCCCCGGTAGAACTTCGATTCGCATCCCAGCTGCTCCAGCAGTCCCTTGTAGAAGTGACGCGGCGTGAGCTTCGAGTCCGACAGATACAGCACCTTATATTTCGCCGGGTCCAGCACCGCTGTGAATCGCCGAATCGTCGTCGTTTTCCCCGTTCCGCAGTCGCCAGTGACAACCGCGAACCACTGTCGCTGTGCCGCGTATTCCAGTCGCCCGAGCGTCTCCTCCAGTGTAACGGACGGATACAGCTCGCTTGTCGGAATATCTCTTGAGAACGGCGAACGGCTAAGGCCATAGAAGGACTCAAACATGGCTTTCCTCCTGACTGACCTTCCGGTAGGAAACCGCAGGCGCTTGGCGCTCGTGCCGCTCTCGGTTTCTCTCTTCAGCAGCCGTAAGTAATCTGGACGCATCTGCGGGGGCTTTTCCTAGATGTTCCGGTAAGGACGGACGCTTACCGGCTCGCTCCCCGATCACCATTTCACGCACCGGCCAAGGCGCATGTCCTTCGTACTCAATGGTAAGCTCGGTGGTGTCCGCCGGGTCATAGACGACGTCGACGGTACAACCGATGAATTTCAGTCCCACTTCGTACTTGCGGTCCATGAAGCTAATGCAACCAGACTTGTCTACTTTGCGCGTTTCGCAGTGCAGGAAAGCATTCGCGAGCTCTTCCGGGTCCACGAACCGAAGCGGTTTCTTGTCGCCGCGATAGACCGATTCCGGACTGCGCTTGTTTTCGAGCGCCGAGTGCGGTTTGTTTTGATAGCACTCGCTAAGCCACACATGAAACAGCTCGTTTAATCGCTCTAAGGTTTGGGGCTTCGTGAGCGCGGCTTCACTTAAGAATGCATCCACGACACGATTAAAACGCTCGACCTTACCTGTTGCCTCTGGAGAATAGGGCTTTGCAAATAGTAACCGCACGCCAAGTTTAGAGCAGGTTCGGGTCATCCACTTCGTACGATATTGCTTTCCATTGTCGAAGTAGACGGCTTCCGGCAAGCCGTATTTCTGAATGGCCTTGCGATAGCAATCCTCGATAATAGTCTTATCCATGACCGGATAGAACTCCCCATGCAGCACAAACCGCGTGGCGTCGTCAATGAAGACGACGAGAAATACTTGTTTCTTTGAACCGCCCGGTCCGATGGGCAGATACGGACCGAACTTAATATCCGAATGCCAGAGCTGATTGCGATGACGCTGCTGGAAACGCCTTGCTGCTACGCCGGATTCGGCGTATATCCGCATGTGGCGTGTGCTGTAACCACGAGACGCAAGTCTTTCTTGCAAGGTACTCCGCTTGATTTCGCCGGGCTGGATACGGCTTTCCCACTCTAGAATCTGAATGATCTGTGCAACGCTGCGCCCTGGTACTTCCCGGCGGAGAAGGATGGCTTGCTCCATAACGGCAGGTGCGATGTTGTCCGATTCCTTACGACCCTTACCCTTGGGGCGTAGTCCGCCGAAGCCTTCCTCGCGATACTTCGCCAAGTAACGGCGCAGCGTACGCTCCGATAACCCATGCTGCTCGCAGATTTGCCTCTTTAAAGCCTGTGCTTTGGCCGAATCTAATCCCTCCGCCAAAAGCGGTGACAACAGTTGTACCCGAAGTGATGCGATTTCTTCCGCTTTCTTCTGATCTTTCATTGGTCTGCTCCCTCATTTGATAGACTTCTAGCCCAGTCTATCTCAAGGGAAAGCGGACAAAAATGCAAAGCGGGTATGTAGCCATAAATTTGCGTTGGCGACGGGGCGGACAATTCTCGCCAGCCAGCCGGGTGCGTCGCCTACAACAAGTCCGATTCTCTGGTGTGCGGTCTGTGTGGCAACGGACGAATGCCGCACAGGCTCTAGTTGAAAGCGAGTAGCGAGGGAAGCAACACAACCTAACCAGTACGTTGTCCGCTCTTTCAGCCAACTCCGCCAGCGAAACAACGTGGACTCATCTGCGGCGACCGATAGCGTAGCATTCTTGCTTGCAGCTTGCTCTACACAACCTGATTCATAGTGCTTGTATGGCACTAAAAAATCCGGCAGCTCATGATGAATCCTGCGACATTCCTGACAACGAAGTCTCCGAATGACTAGCGTTCTCTTATCCCCAGCAGCTCCAATGACCCTTCTTTTCCGACTGCCGATAACGAATAACTTCGCTGTACAGCAGGGTGAAGGAACGATCTCCGCACACCTAACAAAAAACGCCGGCGATCTTCTCAACCAGCTCATACTTTGATACAATGACCATAGTTATTTTGAGGGGATGTCTCCAGTGAACCTGCTACCAACAGGCCACGCGATATGGAGGCATCCTTTTCCTTTACCGAGATATGGTCATTATATTCGGCAACTCACGGACAGGCAATCCCGCCAGCATCTGGACGTTATGGTCTAGCGGCAACACCAAGTGAACCGTTGATCTAACGGGCAGTTATACAAATAAGGAGTTCATAGTATTGTGACTCATGTTACAGTTGAGATGGGGTGACGATAATGCCAATGATTACAATTGTATTTTACGGATTACTTACCATTGCAGTGTTTCTCAGTGTTATAGGGGTTATTTTAAATCCAAAGATATCTTGGTTAGCAGGCTTGGTATGGTATGTAGTCAGCTTTTGGGGAAGCTGGTCGATCGGACTGTATCTACTTGTCTTCCCGTTCACTCTATGGACGTTCGCATTGGCTCACATTCTGCGATTCATTAAGAAGCCTACACATACTGTCGTTTGTTTAGCTGTTGGAATATTGCTTTGGATTGTTAGCATTAACGTATTTGATGATTACTGGCTCTTTTACCCCTTTTCTCATCTATTGGGATAACAAAGGATCAGATCAAAGACGTTTCATTACGCTAACGGATACTTTTGTTGAATAAGTTGTAAATTTAACATTTTAAAGTAAAAGCATTTCTTTGTAATGAGAAATGCTTTTTGTTTTAATCAAAAAACGATATTATTTTATTGTTAATCGATAAACTATGTGGTAAATTCAAAACTGACATTAAATAAGTGAGGTGCACTTTATGAAACGAGGAACAACACACTTTTTGAAGATGGCTGTTATTCTTATTGGAATCCCAATTCTCGCTTTGTGCATATTTTTAGTGCCTAAGATTGGGAATTTTGCTGGAGAATTGTATCCAGAAATGGCTTATATGAAATCTCTCGTTTTAATCGATATGTACGCAGCAGCGCTTCCTTTTTACTTTGCTCTGTATCAAGCTTTTAAACTTTTAAGCTATATTGATAAGAACCAAGCGTTCTCGGAATTATCGGTAAAAGCTTTAAAGAATATAAAATACTGTGCCATCACAATCAGTACCTTGTACCTGCTAGGTATGCCACTCTACTATCTCATGGGGAAGAGAGTTGACCCTCCAAGTTTCATACCAATGGGATTGGTCATTATTTTCGCCTCTATGGTGATCACCGTTTTTGCTGCTGTTCTCCAAAGACTTTTACAAGAAGCTATTAATATAAAATCAGAAAATGATTTAACGGTCTGAGGTGGAGCATATGGCAATTATTATTAATATTGATGTGATGTTAGCAAAACGAAAAATGAGCGTAACGGAGCTTTCTGAGAGGGTTGGAATTACTATGGCGAATCTTTCCATTCTGAAAAATGGGAAAGCAAAAGCGGTTCGTTTTTCAACATTAGAAGCGATATGTAAGACTTTGGATTGTCAGCCAGGTGATATTTTGGAGTACAAAAGCGATGAAGACACTCAATAAAAACAGACAACAAATTTATTTAACTAACGGTTAACGATAGCTCAATGAAAGCTTTAATGAGGCTGTTTGCAAAAAAAGTCCCGATGTGAGGTTTTCAATCAGCGCAAATAGTTGCAAGTATTGCACATAAAAATTACTTGTTTTATGATGTGCTTAACTTAGTTGCGTTACGGACCCGATTAAACTGCAGCATGATTTAAAGGAGTGGTATTCCATGAGTACAGCAGCTCGCGGAGTTAATATAGGACCTCCGCGTTTTAAAATAGCCGTTCATTCTATCGTCTGGCTGGCCAAAAGCGGCTGCGTTCTTTCAAGCGCAATGATCGCTAACCAGGTCGCTTCCCATGCAACTTTTATGCGCCGAGTGATGCAAGCGTTGGCGTCGGCAGGTATTGTGGAATCAAGGGGCGGACGCGAAGGCGGGTATATTTTACGTAAACCTGCCGACCAGATTTCGTTAGGGGAGATTTATTCAGCTGTCAGTACGGGATCCGCTGATCACGATTGTACCGTTGACTGCGGAGCAGCCGGCGAACTGCTGGACTTCGCTCTTGCTTTTCTAATGGCCGGATCGGGGAAGATTGCCGGTTCCAAAATGCATGTCGACGGGTTCACACACTGGCGCTTGCCGCAATGGTTTCGCGTTGTTACGGGCCTGGTCGAGGCTGTGGGGGCAGTTGCCTTAATTATCGGGTTCTGGGAGCCGAGCTGGATCGCCGCAGGTTCGTTGCTGCTTACCATTGTGGGCGTTGGAGGAGTGCTCACCCATATTCGAGTGAAAGATCCGTTCAAACAACTGTTCCCGATTTTACTGCTCAGCATTCTGTCTCTTATCCTATTCTTACTTTCTATTACATAATGAAAGAAGGGATTTCGTCAGCCCGATCGCAAACGATCGGGTTTTTTCGTGTGTGAAATACAAGTCGAGTGAAACAATCAAATAAACATTTGATTATTTGGTTAACTTAGTTATAATAATAATCAAATCAATGTTTGAGTATTATTTGGGGGCTGGATACTATGAACCAAGAAACACAGCCGGCAGTACAGCAGGATACATGTGAAATATATTGTTACGACGAAGCCAAAGTACAGAAAGTCCAAGAACAATTAGCTGAGCAGAATACATTTGAAGCAGCTAAGATCTTTAAAGCTTTGGCCGACGACACCCGGCTGAAGATTGCCTATTCACTGAGCGTAGAAGATGAACTGTGCGTCTGCGATGTGGCTAACATCATCGGATCGACGTTGGCAACAGCGTCGCATCATCTTAGACTGCTGTCTAATATAGGGCTTGCTAAGCATCGCAAAGAAGGCAAATTAGTGTTTTACTCCCTCGATGACGAGCATGTAAAGCTGCTCATTCAAATTGGTCTTCTGCATCAACAGGAGGGTAAAGCTAATGGAAGAGACATTTGAGAAGAAAAGTGTGTACCGCGTACAGGGCTTTACTTGTACAAATTGTGCGGCTTCATTCGAAAAGAATGTAAAAAATATTCCGACGGTGGAAGACGCGAAGGTCAACTTTGGTGCATCGAAAATCACGGTTCATGGCGAAGCCAGTATTGCTGAGTTAGAAAAAGCCGGTGCATTCGAAGGATTAAAGCTATATCCGGAAGCGGAAATACGCGAATTTAAAAAGGAGTTTTTCTGGAAACGAAAGACGACAATTGTGACATTGATCTCCGCTGTGCTGCTTATCTTAGGCTGGGTGTTTGGCGAACAGTACGCCGAAGACAGCTTACCTGCCGTTGTAATGTTCGCCGCTTCCATCATCATTGGCGGGCACGAACTGTTTATAAAAGGCGTAAAAAGCCTTGTGCGCTTCAACTTTAATATGAATACACTCATGACTATTGCCATCTTTGGAGCGGCCGCCATTGGGGAGTGGAGCGAAGGTGCGACCGTTGTGTTTCTTTTCGCCATAAGCGAAGCTCTTGAGCAATACTCTATGGAAAGAGCACGAAGATCCATTAGTTCCTTAATGGACTTAGCCCCGAAAGAGGCATTGATCCGGCGCCATGGTCAAGAGCTGCAAGTGACGGTGGATGAAATTCAAATTGGCGATGTCATGATTGTAAAGCCGGGACAGAAAATTGCCATGGACGGGAAAGTGCGCTCCGGGAATTCTGCAGTTAATCAAGCTTCAATAACCGGCGAATCGGTTCCGGTAAGCAAAACAACCGGCGATGAAGTGTTTGCCGGCACGCTGAATGAAGAAGGATTGCTTGAGGTAGAGGTTACAAAACAAGTTGAAGACACGACAATTGCAAGAATCATTCACCTCGTTGAAGAGGCACAGGCTGAAAAAGCTCCTTCTCAAGCATTTGTCGATCGATTTGCACAATATTACACCCCTGTCATTTTAGCTGTCGCGATATTTATTGCTGTTATTCCGCCGCTTTTTCTTGGCGCCTGGGGAGATTGGATATATCGGGGACTTGCGCTTCTCGTTGTTGGTTGCCCTTGTGCGCTTGTCATTTCCACTCCCGTATCGATTGTAGCAGCCATCGGTAACGCGGCCCGAAAAGGTGTGCTGATTAAAGGCGGCGTTCATCTCGAAGAGACCGGGAAGCTAAAGGTGATTGCATTTGATAAAACCGGAACGCTTACAAAAGGTGTGCCGGAAGTGACCGAGTTTATTCGCCTGTCTGGTCCATCTGATAAAGAGCTGCTCGGCATCGCAGCAGGCATCGAACGCTGGTCCCAGCATCCGCTGGCTTCGGCTATTGTTCGTCACGCAGAAGATCGCGGTGTGGATTTAGAAGCTTACAAAGCGGAAGATTTTCAGTCCATCACGGGTAAAGGTGCGAAGGCACTCGTAACGGGAGCGTTGTACCATATTGGAAGCCCAAAGCTATTTGAAGAATTATTGTCCAATGGTCTCCCGCAGTCGGTCAACATTCAGATCGAGAGCTTGCAAAGCCAAGGTAAAACCGTAATGGTTCTTGGAACGAACGATGAAGCTCAAGCGATGATTGCTGTTGCAGACGAAATCCGAGAAACATCGAAAAATGTGATCCAAAAACTAAGGGATCTGGGCATTCGCACAACGGTTATGCTCACAGGTGACAATAAGTCCACTGCCCATGCCATCGGACAGCGGCTTAATATTCACGAAGTTCGAGCAGAGCTTATGCCGCAAGATAAACTGACAGCGATTAAGAATCTAAAGTCGACCGGTAAGGTCGCCATGATCGGCGATGGCGTCAACGACGCACCGGCTCTCGCTGCTGCGGACGTGGGTATTGCAATGGGTGGTGCGGGTACGGATACAGCACTCGAAACTGCGGATATTGCTTTAATGGGCAACGATCTATCGAAGCTTCCTTTCACCATTAAACTCAGCCGTAAAACGTTACGGATTATTAAGCAAAACATTACGTTCTCTTTAGCCATAAAGGTCCTTGCCCTGCTGCTAATTGTGCCTGGTTGGTTAACGCTCTGGATGGCGATATTCGCCGATATGGGTGCAACGCTCATTGTTACGCTCAATGGGCTTCGGTTAATGAAGATCAAAGAATAATGAGAAAAGCCAGGGGTTCTGCCCTTGGCTTTTTTGTTTAGTTGATGAAAACTGGAAAATTGGGAAACATACGGTGCATCTGAGCTTGGGGTCACCAACAGCCCGAAAAATCATAAGAGAATGAGATATTGTATTGTTTTAGCATGAAAAGCTCAAGAGTTAAATCATTGTATCCGCATTCACGCGTGTATCTTAACATTTTTAAGAGTTTTCGGCTTATTATCATGTTTTACACAGTTCGAATAGAGGAGTAAGATCATTCCGTCAAGTCATATATGCCAAGGATCGCTGAATTTCCAAGTGGAAAACGGGGGAACCAACCGCGACGACGAATCATTTGTTTGTCGCCTGGGGTGAATCAGTGACGTTGTAATGGACGTCACAGTAGGGCGACTCTAAACGCCCGAATCCGTCAGCTAACCTCGTAAGCGTCGTTAGAGAGGGACAACTACGGTTCGATTGCGGCCGCAGGGGGATACCTCTGTGGTTATTTGTTATTCAAAATACTCCTTAACTTGGCGGTGAAACGAATGTTCTCTTTAAAACGTTTATTAATTGGACGGCCATTGAAATCGACGGAATTAGGCGAGCAAAAACTGAATAAGACAAAGGCACTCGCTATCCTTTCCTCCGATGCCTTGTCGTCGGTTGCATACGGTCCGGAGCAGATCTTGCTGGTCCTCATAACAGTGAGTGCAGCAGCATTTTGGTATTCGATCCCCATCGCAATCGGCGTATTGGTTTTGCTGCTGGCTCTGATTTTGTCGTATAGGCAAATTATCTTCGCCTATCCTCATGGCGGCGGAGCCTACGTGGTATCAAAGGAGAATTTGGGCCTGTATCCGGGGTTAATCGCTGGGGGTTCCTTGCTCGTCGATTACATTTTAACCGTGGCGGTAAGTGTGTCAGCGGGTACGGATGCGATCACCTCCGCTTTTCCAAGCTTGCATGAACATACCGTCGCATTGCCGTTACATTTGTGATCTTGATAACCATTTTGAATTTACGGGGCGTTACGGAGTCTGCTTCCATCTTGGCCTATCCCGTTTATTTATTTGTTTTGGCGTTATTCATATTAATTGGAGCCGGAATATACAACTCGATCACAGGTCATATTCCACCTGATCTGCATACACCAATCGGTACGCCGGTCGCAGGAATCAGTCTATTTCTGCTGTTAAGAGCGTTTGCTTCGGGCAGCTCCGCGTTAACCGGTGTTGAAGCCATTTCAAACGCCATTCCAAACTTCAAAGACCCTGCCCCTAAAAACGCTGCTAAAACGTTAGTCGCGATGGGGTCATTATTGGCCTTGTTATTTTCGGGAATCGTATACCTCGCATATTATTATGGAATAGTTCCGCGAGAAGAGGTCACCGTTGTGTCTCAAATTGCGGAGCAGACATTCGGACGCAGCTTTATGTATTACTTCATTCAAGGAACTACGGCACTCATCTTAATCCTTGCTGCAAACACAGGGTATTCCGCTTTCCCTATGCTTGCAGTTAATCTTGCCAAAGATCGATTCATACCCCGAATGTTCACCGTTCGTGGAGACCGGTTAGGATACTCAAACGGAATTATCTCGCTTGGATTTTTTTCGATCCTATTGATCGTTGCCTTTGGAGGAAAAACGGAACATCTGATTCCGCTTTATGCGGTTGGCGTATTTATTCCATTTACTCTGTCGCAGAGCGGAATGGTGGTCAAATGGATCCGTGAAAAACCGCATGGATGGGTTTCAAAGCTCATTATTAACACCACAGGTGCTGTGATTAGCTTTATCGTCTCGATGATGTTCTTTTTAACCAAGTTCTCGCAAGTGTGGCCGGTCTTAGTTTTCTTGCCTTTAATCATTTATCTATTTCATCGTATCAGAAAGCATTATGAAGCAGTTGGTGATCAGCTTAGACTTACAACATGTGAACCGATTGTGCCGATTGAGGGCAATGTAATTATTCTCCCTGTTGCAGGTATAACTCATGTAGTTGAGAACTCATTGGCGTACGCCAAATCGATTTCCCCACAGCAGATTATTGCTGTATATGTCCCGTTTGAAAGAGAAGATGAACTCAAGTTTGAAGAGAAATGGAAGAAGTGGCAGCCTGATGTACGACTGGTCACTCTGCACTCGCCTTATAGAAGTATCATTAATCCGTTAGCCAAATTTATAGATACAATTCAGCGTAAAGCAGCTGAATCCAACCACCAAGTTACGGTCATTATTCCACAATTCATACCCAAGAAAGGCTGGCAAAATATACTGCATAACCAATCAAGCTTATTGATTCGCGCCCACTTGCTATATCGGAGAAATGTCATTGTTACTACTGTGCCGTATCATTTAAAGAAATAAAGACGTTAACGAGGAGCTGTTGGAAAGCCAACGGCTCCTTTTGTTCTGAAATCGTTAAATCCTCAGGTGTTCGGAGGATCGGCCGGCAGACCCTCAACCGGATGTATCATTTGAGGTAAACACCGAAGCATTAGAACGTATAACGCCGGATCAGCCTTTCAATCCTAAGTCTGGTAAAACACTGGATCCTTCTCTTACGCCAGACAGCTAGGGAGCCTCAGCCCACCGGCTATTCCAGACTGTTTTCATGAACGGATGTTGCTGTTAAACTTAATTCAAAGGTGCGTAAAGGAGCCGACTGTGAAGACCGGCTCCTTTAGGTTTGAACAGCTTGAGAGGGGCAGAGTGGATTTGTTCAAAAAGGTTGGAGTTATCGGAATTTATACTGTTGCGGCATTGCTTCTATGGTTAAACCGCAGCTCTCTTATTCTTTGGATGGAATCGGATACGGAGTGGTATCGGAATATTCTGATTGTGCTGCTAGCTTTGGTAATCGCCATAGTACCCGCGTTACCTTACGGAATAGTGGCCGCTGTAATGGGGGCCAAATTCGGAGCTTTCACCGGATCTCTGTTAAATGTCACGATATCTGTTCTCGCTGCCTTGATTTTGTTTATGCTGGTGCGGCGCACATTCTCAGAACAACAGCGAACAAAGGCTGCGAACGTTAAGGGGATCCGCTTTCTCACGAAATTTACCGAAACAAATCCGTTCTTCACCATTTTGTTTGCCCGATTACTGCCGATTGTTCCAGCGCAAGCGGTCAATATTTATGCCGCCATCACCCGTATAGCATGGAAACCCTACATTATAGCAACAGCTATTGGTAAAGTTCCCTTTATCATCATGGTCACGTTATTGGGCGACCGATTTCTTCAGAATGCTGATTTTAGGGAAGTCTTCATTATTGTCGGCTTGTACGCTGTTTTTATAGGCGTGGTATACGTAGTGTACCGATTTTACGTACATAGAGTTAGAGAATCGAGGACGCAGGGGGAAAGCTGAAGCCGCGAGCTCTCTCGGAACCCACTCTTACAACGAAAGGGCTGCCGGCGACAGCCCTTTTAGCCGCGTTCCCGGATCTTTTTATAATACTGACTCGGAGAAAGCCCGGTATACTTTTTGAACACTTTACTGAAATAGTAAGGATCGTTTAATCCCGTCAAATAGCCGATTTCTCCAATGCTCAAATGGGTAGCTTCGATCAGCTCCTTGGCATGATCGATTCGTACAAGATTCACATACTGGGTAATCGTATGGCCGGTTACTTTGCTGAAAACTCTGTTCATATAGTCGTAGTTGCATTCAAACTCCCGTTCAATGTCGCTTCCAATGATCTTCTGAGCATAGTTTTGATGGATATAATCGAGCAGCGCATGTACTTTCATGAACGATTTCGTGTTCTTGCTGCTATCGTTCTGGAGCTGATTGAGCAAGTACTCACGCGAGATTTCAATGAACAGCTCGGACATCTTTAATGCCGTAAGGCTCCGGTTATAATTTTTGCGCCGGTATAGATTCACCATTTCATCCATGGCGTGGAAAGCGTAATGAAGGCTGCTTTTGTTGGTGAGCGTCGAATATTTAGGAAGATAGCACGTATCGTTATCCTCGGCAGACTGAGCGGATCCGTCGTCGAAAAGAAAGTGCCTGGCGACGGCAGCTGCATCGAGATTGGTCCGCCGGCGGATTTCCGGATGGTCGAAGTGCACGTAATAATAGTCGCATTCATGCTTTTCAAAACCCTCGTGATTCAGGTTAGGCTCCAACAGCAGGATATCGCCTTTCGTAAGCGTGTAACGGTGTCCGTTCTCTTGAATATCCAGTTGACCGCTTTTGATGAAATATAGAATATATTCATCGGTATTCCTTTGAAATGCTGCCAGGGATTTTTATAGGAGACGAAGCCCACCAGTTTGATTTTTGGAACATACTCCATATTCACTGCCAGCATGACCTCAGCCTCCCTGCAGAAAAGTCGCTTTTGTACAAAAAGAGTCTTTTTCCGACATTCCCGTTTATTCTACCACAGCCTATACTGAGAGAGTGTAATAATTGATTTTACCAACGGGAGGTCTCACGTTTTGGCAACTATTAAAGTTACGGTATGGAACGAGTATCGTCATGAAAGACACAACGAGCATGTGGCCGGTATTTATCCGGAAGGCATCCACAATGCGATCGCGGGATATTTGAAAAAGAACGATACGTTTGAAGTAAAGACGGCGGTGCTGGACGATCCGGATCACGGGTTGACGGATGAGACGCTCGATAACACGGATGTGCTCATTTGGTGGGGGCACTTGGCTCATCATGAGGTACGTGACGATATTGTCGAAAAAGTCCGGAACAAGGTGTTGGAGGGAATGGGAATTATCGTTCTTCACTCGGGTCATGGTTCCAAAATATTTCAGCGGCTGCTGGGCACGCAGACCGGATCGTTGAAATGGCGCGATGACGGTGAAAAGGAAAGATTGTGGGTCATTGAGCATGGGCACCCGATTGTAGAGGGATTAGGCGAGTACATCGAGATCCCGAAAGAAGAAATGTACGGCGAACGTTTCGAGATTCCGGCGCCGGACGAGCTGGTGTTTATCTCGTGGTTCGAGGGTGGAGAAGTGTTCCGAAGCGGATGCACCTATAGAAGAGGAAAAGGCAAATTGTTTTACTTCAGACCGGGTCATGAGACGTTCCCGATCTATCATCACCCGGAAGTGCTGAAAGTCATATCCAACGGCGTTCGCTGGGCAGCTCCGACGACAGGCGCCAAAGCGAGTTACGGCAGAGTGGAACCGATAGAGAAAATTCGCAGTGCGGAAGGGAACTGATAAAATGCAAATTTTCCGAGTGGGATTAATCGGTCTGGGCGGTATGGCGAATGCGCATGTTAACGGTTTGAAGAGCATCTCCAATATTACGATTTCCGCGATTTGCGATGTGCAGCCAAGTGCGCTGGTCAAATTCGGCGAGCAATTAGGAGTACCGGATGAGAAGAGATTCTCAGACTATCGTCAAATGATTCAGCACCCTGACGTGGATGCGGTAATCTCCGTTACACCTAATATTGTCCATGCTGAAATTATGAAAGCTTGTATAGAAGCCCGCAAACCGTTCTTGTCCGAAAAACCGTTTACGATGACGCTTCAGGAAGCCGAAGACGTAAAGGCAGCTTTCGATGCAAGTCCGGTTCCGTCGATGGTGGGCTTCAGCTACAGATACACGCCGGCTTTCCGGCTTGCACGGGAGCTGCTGCTGCAAGGGAAAATAGGCAAAGTGCGCAGCTTCTCGGTCCAATATTTGCAAGGATGGGGTTCGGCCGTTTACAACACGCCTTTCCTGTGGAGATTTGACAAGGATATGACGGGCACCGGAACACTCGGTGATTTAGGGGCGCACATGATCGATTTGGCACACTATCTGATCGGGCCTTTTAAAGAGCTGTCGGCGATGATGGAAACTTTGATCCCCGAGAGAAAAAGTCTGAATTCCGATGAATTCGTCAAGGTGGAAGTGGACGATTTCGCCAGCTTTCAAGCCCGCATGGAGAATGGCGCCGTTGGTATCTTTCAGACGACAAGGAACGCGATCGGGTCCGGCAATCAGCACGAAATTTCCCTCTTTGGCGATCAAGGAACGATCCACGCCAGCACGGTTAACCCTGACCAAGTCATCTGGATTCACGTTGATGAGACGACGGGCGAAATCGTGGAGAAGAAATTAAATGTTCCGGGCCGGTTAAAGATATCCCAGTGGGAAGATTTCGCGCAATTGCTGGCCGGAACTCCGGGTGACGGACTGCCGGATTTTGCAGCGGGTTACGAGAATCAGAGGGTTCTGGAAGCCATTATTCGGTCTGACGCTTTGAAAACTACGGTTTCGGTGGCTGATGAAATCTAAAGAATTATCGCTCATTGCAGTTACGTGGCCGATCTTCATCGAATTCGGCCTGCACATCCTGATGCGCACAGTGGATGTGTTCATGCTGAGCCAGGTGTCTGATGATGCGGTAGCTGCGGTGGGCGTATCTAACCAGATCGTAATGATGGCCGTTATGGTGTTCCAATTCGTCGCCATGGGGTCCGCGGTAGTCGTATCTCAGTACCTCGGCGCCAAACAGACGAATGAAATCGACAGGCTTGTCGGATCTGCGTTAGGTTTGAATTTTGTGTTCGGAATGGTTGTGAGCATCGGTCTCGTTTTGTTCAGCACCACCCTGCTGCAAGTGTTCAACCTGGGAGCGGGACTGTTCGAGATGGCTCAAAGCTATCTGACTATCGCGTGTGCGGCTCTCGTGGTGCAAGCCTTGTTGTCCGTGACCGCAGCCATTATTCAAACTCATGGCTTCACCCGTCATACGATGCTGGTCGCCTTGGGCATGAATGTGTTGAACATCATCGGCAATTATCTGTTCATCTTCGGCCTGTTCGGCGTTCCGAAGCTGGGCGTTACCGGTGTGGCCATCTCCACCGCGACTAGTCAGTTGATCGGACTCGCGGTCAACCTGATGATCCTGCACAAAGTGGTGGGCGTGCGCCTGCAATGGCGGAGCATGATCCGTTGGCAGCGCGATCATGTGGCCAAAGTATTGCGTGTCGGTGTTCCCTCAGCCGCGGTGACATTGTCCTACAATGCTAACCAATTCGTGACGACAATGTTCATCTCATCGCTCGGCGCGGTTATGCTGACCACGAAAATATACACGCAAAACATTATGCTCATCGTGATGATACTCGGTATTTCGCTGGCCAGAGGAACCCAGATCATCGTCGGGCATCTGGTCGGGGCCGGGGAGCAGGAGGAAGCTTATACCCGCGTGCTCCGCAATCTGTTCTACAGCATCGGGATCACACTGTTCGGCGTACTGATCTTGACCTTTTTTCGGGTCCCGTTGCTCAGCCTGTTCACCGACTCTTCCGAGATCATCAGTATGGGTGCGGCGCTGCTTCTGGTCGGTTTCTTATTGGAGCCGGCACGAAATTTCAATGTCATCCTGGAAAAATCGCTTCAGGCCACCGGTGACGCCGGCTACACGATGGCCTCATCCGTACTGATCATGTGGCTCTTCAGCGTTCCGCTCACTTACTTTTTGGGCATCTATATGGGATACGGGTTATATGGAATATGGGCGGCGTTTATTATTGACGAATGGGCCAGGGGGTTGTCCCTTTACGTTCGTTGGAGAAATAAGGGCTGGAAGAAGAAGTCGCTTGTTCAACGCGGAACGGTTTCTACTTGAACAATCAGTTCAAAAATTAAACTTAACATGCAAAATGGAGTGCAGATGGGCAGCACTCCATTTTTGTTGTAGAAACAAAGTTATTTGATTTCTGTTTTTAATCGGATTGTTTGAACTTTTTCTTCAGTGCTCCAATATTCGAGTATAAGATTATGTTTTGAGTCTTTATATGTATAGATTTCCGCGCCTTGCTCCATGGTCTTTTCTCCTATTTTTTGTTCCTCAACCATCAGCGGTGCCCGTTCCTTCGGCAACTCGGTATTAGGCTGATATCCATACAATCTTTGCCCAGACAAATCAACTTCTTCTATCATGAAAATGTTTCAGAGCAGATATTATTGCAACTTGGCATAGGATAGGGGGTTAGGGTAAAATATAGTTGTAAAGGGGGAATAAGCATGGAACTCGAAACGCCGGCTGCATCTCCGGAGCAAACGAATCAAGATGAACAGAATCACGATGGGCGCGATCACCAGCACAGCCATCATTCGGAGAAAACAAAGACCAATCTCACCAACCGTTTGAACCGCATCGAAGGGCAAGTGCGCGGGATTAAAGGGCTTATTGAAAGAGATGCGTATTGTGATGATGTGTTGAATCAGATCGCTTCCGTGCAAGCCGCTTTGAATGGAGTCGGCAAGCTTCTCCTTGAGGAACATATGAAGAGCTGTGTCGTCGAAAAGATCCAGGAAGGCGATTTAGGGGTTATTAATGAACTGCTGACCACGATAAATAAACTGATGAAATAATGGAAACAAATGTGCTGTGAGCGCACATTTGTTTTTTTCTATAAACATAATTTTGGATGTACTTGACATAGGGTAGGGGGGTATTGTATAAATAAAGTAAGGAATGAACAAAATATAATTCATAGAGGAGGATTTCATCATGCAAAACGTAACATTGAAGGTACAAGGAATGAGCTGCAACCATTGTGTCAACTCGGTCGAAGGTGCTGTAAAGAAACTTGGTGCCGCCGCAAAAGTCGATCTTGCCGCCGGTGCGGTCGACGTGCAATATGACGATAACAAGCTCAGTTTGGACGATATCAAAGCAGCCATCGAGGATCAAGGATATGACGTTGTTGCGTAACGTGGCCCGGCCTTAGGCTTGCTGCTTGCTTCTGTTACAATAAATCTAACGTCACATTTTCCAACACGGAAGAAACCAGGTGATTCAAATGAACGAGTCCCCGTCACCGGCCGGCAATCAGCAGGCAACGCTTCAAATCACAGGAATGACCTGTGCAGCGTGTGCCAACCGAATTGAGAAGGGTTTAAACAAGCTGGAAGGCGTGTCCCAAGCGAATGTCAACTTTGCTTTGGAGCAAGCATCCGTGCAGTTCGACCCGGCCAAAGTTGACATGCCCCGATTGGAACAGAAGATCAAAGATCTGGGATATGGCACGGTCAAGGAAGCCGT
Source organism: Cohnella kolymensis (assembly GCF_000829465.1). GTDB lineage: Bacteria > Bacillota > Bacilli > Paenibacillales > Paenibacillaceae > Cohnella > Cohnella kolymensis. The sequence goes on from NZ_JXAL01000008.1 coordinate 16,864, forward strand.
TGACTTGGACATCATGGGCATGACCTGTGCAGCTTGCGCAACCCGAATCGAAAAAGGGCTGAACAAGCTGGAAGGCGTCAAAGCCACTGTCAATCTCGCTCTTGAAACCGCACATATCGAATATCTCCCTTCTATGGTGAGCACCGCAGACATGATAAAAAAGGTTGAGCAACTAGGTTATAAAGCTAAACCCAAAAGCCAGGCAGCCGGCGCTGTAGATCACCGGAAGAAAGAAATTCGCCGCAATCAATGGATGGTCATCGTATCGGCTATTTTGACGTTGCCCCTATTGTGGGCGATGGTGGGCCACTTCTCCTTCACATCCTGGATTTGGGTTCCGGATCTATTCATGCAACCTTGGTTCCAATTTGCTTTGGCGACTCCGGTTCAGTTTATTATCGGCGGCAGATTTTACATCGGGGCATACAAGGCTCTGCGTAACGGCAGCGCAAATATGGATGTGCTCGTGGCTCTAGGTACGTCTGCAGCCTATTTTTACAGTGTATATGTAACCGTCTGGGAAGTTCCGTCGGCTCTCTACTATGAAACCAGCGCGGTGCTGATCACGTTAATCTTGCTCGGCAAGTTGTTCGAGGCGCTGGCCAAAGGCCGTTCATCGGAAGCGATCAAATCGTTAATGGGGCTGCAAGCGAAAACAGCAACAGTCATTCGCGACGGTGTGGAGATGAATGTGCCTGTGGAAGACGTCGCTGCAGGTGACATCTTCTTGGTCAAACCCGGAGAAAAAGTGCCGGTGGACGGCGTTGTTTTGGAAGGCGTATCGGCCGTTGATGAATCCATGCTTACAGGGGAAAGCATTCCTGTCGATAAGCAGCCAGGCGAACACGTAATAGGAGCGACTCTAAACAAAAACGGTGTCTTGAAGGTACGGGCGACCAAGGTAGGGAAAGAAACTGCTCTTTCTCAAATCATTAAAGTTGTCGAAGAAGCGCAAGGTTCCAAGGCTCCCATTCAGCGCATTGCGGATGTCATATCGGGGATCTTCGTACCGATCGTCGTCGGTATTGCCGTAGTCACATTCTTAATCTGGTACTTCGGCGTAGAGCCCGGGGATCTCTCCGGGGCTCTGGAGAAAGCCATCGCTGTACTCGTCATCGCTTGCCCTTGCGCACTCGGGCTCGCCACCCCAACCTCAATCATGGCCGGATCCGGACGTGCAGCCGAACTTGGGATTTTGTTCAAAGGCGGCGAGCACCTGGAGAACACACACCGGGTGACGACGGTTGTGCTGGATAAAACGGGTACGGTGACCAAGGGTAAGCCTGAGCTGACGGATATTCGTGTGGAAAATGAGTTCGAGGAGGCGCAGCTTCTGTCCTGGGTCGGTGCAGCGGAGAAAAACTCCGAGCATCCATTGGCGGAGGCCATTGTTTCCGGCATTCGAAACAAAGGGATCTCGATACCGCCGTCTGAATCTTTCCAAGCGATTCCCGGATACGGCATCATGGCTGTCGTCGAAGGCAGAGGCATCATGATCGGAACAAGGAAGCTGATGGCTCAGTACAGTGTCAGGGCCGACAAAGCATTCGACGAAATGGACAGACTGGAATCTCAAGGTAAAACCGCCATGCTCATCGCCGTTGACGGTGTTTATGCGGGAATGGTTGCTGTGGCGGATACCATCAAAGATACCTCCAAAGAAGCGGTTACCCGCATGAAGCAGCTTAACCTCGAAGTCGTGATGATGACCGGCGACAATGAACGTACGGCGAATGCCATCGCAAGTCAGGCAGGCATCGAACATGTGCTGGCCGAAGTTCTGCCTGACGGTAAAGCGATTGAAGTAAAAAAGCTGCAAGAGTCCGGGAAAAAAGTGGCCATGGTAGGAGACGGGATTAACGATGCGCCGGCCTTGGCTACGGCGGATATCGGAATGGCGATCGGTACGGGTACGGACGTGGCCATGGAAGCCGCGGATGTAACCTTAATGCGCGGGGACTTGAACAGTATTCCCGACGCGATCTCCATCAGTAAGAAAACGATGCTCAATATCAAGCAAAACCTGTTCTGGGCGCTTGCTTACAATGTCGTTGGAATTCCGATTGCTGCAATGGGTTACCTGGAACCGTGGCTGGCTGGAGCGGCTATGGCTCTGAGTTCGGTTTCAGTCGTGCTCAATGCGCTTAGACTGCAGAATATAGATCGGAAAGTTGAGGAAAGAGGTAACCAGATGAACGGCAGGATGCAATTCGTATTGATTTTATTGCTTGTTGTCATGACTTTCTTTGCAGGTTACGGATTCGGTAGACAAGATGCTCCGAGAACCAGCGAAGACACGGCAGCAATACAAGAAGAGGCGGCGCCTCATGGGCACGGCGGGGCTGACAGCGACAGCACAAACACGATCAAGACCAAAGCGGTCTGGTCCACTGAGAATGCCCAAACCGGTAAAGACACGACAATCCGGATTCACATACAGGATGAAGAGGGTAAGCCGGTCGACGAATTTGATATTAATCATGAAAAGCTGCTGCATCTCATCGTGGTCAGCAAAGACTTGTCTTATTTCAACCATATTCATCCCGAATACAAGGGCCAAGGTGAGTATGAGATTACGAACGCTTTCCCGTCGGGCGGCGAATATAAATTGATTGCCGATTACGTTCCGACTGGAGGAAGCAAGACGACTCAAACCAACTGGATTCAGATTGAAGGGGCTGCTGCACAACAGGCTGCACTTTCACCGGATAAGCGGCATTCCAAAATTGTTGATGGAGTAGAAGTAATGCTTCAGAACGATCACCCGCAGGCGGGTAAGGATTTTGAGTTGAGCTTCAAGCTTACGGATGCTGAAACAAAAGATCCGTTAACGGATTTGCAACCGTATTTGGGCGCAGTAGGTCATGTGGTCGTTCTTAGCGAGGATACCGAGGATTATCTTCATGTTCACCCGATTGACGAGAAAGCAAAAGGACCTGAAGCTAAATTTATTACGAACTTCCCGGACAAAGGCGTATATAAAATCTGGGGACAATTTCAACGAAACGGGAAAGTATTCACTGTTCCGTTTGTAGTCGAAGTTGAGTAAACGGATAAGAGCCTTGTATGTGCATCCGCGGTTCCGAGGAGACCACTCGCAGGTGGTCTTCTTTTTTGGAAAATATATATACCTTAGGGGAGTATAGTATAAGTGCTCAAGATGACAACGAGGGAGGAGGTCTTGCAATGATTACAGGTATCGCCGCCTTACTCACCATGTTGTTTGGGGGATTGGTTGTCCATGATACGGCAAGCAGGAAAGAGTGGATCGGCGCGGGAGTTTCGTCATGTCTCACGGTTGCTGTTATTGCTGTTTTATTTAATGCATAGGTAAAATTTGCTTAAAGCCGCGTACCGTAGACATCAACGATGATAAAATTGCATTTACAGACAGCGGTTCCCCGATCTCGGTTCAGAGCATTACTTTGGGCCACGGGATTCGTACCGAATTAAGGGTGGTGGAGCACGATGATATTTGAGAAAAGTACCGAACAACACTGGCCTATTGAGCTCCGGATTCATAATTCGAACCCTTATTTCAACAAAGTATCCAAAGACAAGGAAGAGTTCACGGCAGAAGAAATTCTGGAAGAGATACGCAATGCCGCTGAGGTTGGAGCAGAAAGATATTTGATCCGGGATGGCGAGCGATATGTAGGAATCATTGAATTTCTTATGACGAATCCGAATGACGGCAAAACCTGGCTGGGTTTGCTTGTAATCGATCAGGCGTATCAATCCCAAGGGTATGGAGCGCGATCGCTGCAGAGATTCTATGAAATCATGAAAGAGAGAAACGTGGAATCTTTCCGTATTGGTGTTCTTAAGGACAACGAACCGGCTCATCAATTTTGGAACAACCAGGGCTTTGAGCCATTGGAAGGGGAGAGGTCGATAGAGGGCAAGCAAGCCGTCATATATGAAAAGAAACTCCCCACAACCACAGGCTGAAGGTGAATACTACTTTGGTCTAGGTTCGGATTCTGGCTGCGGTCCGATTTGATTCCATAATGTATGGGGTATGATGGGAATATTGCAAATAGCTGCAGCATCTGATCCGCAAAAATACATTTATACATACATATAAAAAAATTGGAATGGGAAAGAGGGAAACCATTATGCTGTCCGTTATTCGCTTCAGCATGCGAAACACCGTAGCGATATTTATGATTGTCGCTCTGCTTGTTGCAGGGGGCTTCTATGCGATCAATGGGATGAAAATGGAGAAATACCCTGATGTCGATATACCCTACCTGCACATGAGGATCATTTATCCGGGCGCTTCGCCCGAGCAGGTCATGAACGACATCGGCGAGCCGCTGGAACAAGAGCTGGCCAATGTCAAAGGCAAGATCAATATGTATACCGGTGCGAACCCGAACGTATTTTGGTCGACACTGCAATTCGGGATGTCGGTTGATATGGACGATGCCGAACAACTGATGCGTGATGCCGTGGCCAAGGTTGAGCTGCCTGATTCCGCCGGCGAACCATTGTTCCAGAAGGAACGAATGGATCCGGAAGTTTATCAATTAGCCGTCTATGGCGGTACACAGCTGCAAGTGCAGCAATACGTCGACGAGACGTTGAGACCGGCTATCCGAAGCGTGCCGGGTATCGAAGAGATCAACATTCGCGGTGAAGCCGACCGGAAGCTTTACATACGGCTGCGCCCGGAGGCGCTGCTGGAGAACCGGTTGTCGTACGATCAAGTGAAGCAGCTGATCGCTGCGAACAACCTATCCATTCCGATCGGCGATTTGGACACCGCGGATCAAACGCTGCCAATCCGTGCAGGCAAGACATTCAAATCGGCAGATGATGTGAAAAATACACCGTTGCTCGCCCAGGTTGCCGCCTCGAATGCCCGAACGGCGGGGCTGCCACAGGTCAAATGCTGAAGCTGGGCGACATTGCTGATGTGGCATACGAAGCGCCGGCCGCTACTTTTACCCGAATGAACGGTGAACCTGCATTGCTCGTCTCCGTTGTTCCGAAAGCCGGCGAGGATGCCGTGTCCATCGCCAAGCAGGTGAAGCAAGAAATCGGCAAAACACCGCTCCCTGCGGGACTTAAATCCCAAGTGATGCTGGATCAGGCGGTAGAGATCGAGCATTCGGTAAACAGCATGCTGCGCGAGGTGATGCTTGGGGCGTTAATGGCGGTAGTCGTGACACTGCTGTTCTTGCGAAATGTGCGTTCGACGCTAATCGCCGTCATTTCCATCCCGCTGTCCATGTTTGCCTCATTCATGGTGCTGCAGTACCTCGGCTACACGCTGAACATGATGACCCTCGCCGGCATCGCCGTGGCAATCGGCCGCGTTGTTGACGACTCCATCGTCGTAATCGAAAACATTTTCCGGCGGGTCCGGATGACACACGATCGGAGTTCCGATCTCGTAGAGCAGGGAACCCGTGAAGTATCTGCGGCGATTACCTCTTCAACGCTGACGACCGTGGCGGTATTCCTTCCGCTCGCCTTCGTGCCTGGTATAGTCGGTAAGTTTTTCGTGCCGCTTGCCTGGACGATCGTCATCTCTCTGTTGTTTTCACTGCTCGTGGCCGTTTCTGTCGTTCCGCTCATGTCGCGGCTCTCCTTGCTGCGCCTGAAGCACACCGAACCTCGCGAGAACCGTCTGCAGAGGTCTTACCGAGGAGCACTCCGCTGGGCGCTGGCCCACCGTTTGCTCACACTCGGCCTTGCGGTCGTGCTGCTCCTCGGCAGTGCAGCACTCGTGCCTACGCTCGGCTTTAACTTCCTGCCGTCGGAACAGGTGAAAACTTACAACATCACCGTGAAAATGCCGATCGGCACTGCCGTTGCCAAAACGAACGAATCCGCAAAGCAGATCGAATCGATACTGAAAAGCCGCAGTGAAGTCGACCGGGTCGGTACGTACGTCGGCGGTGAAACTGCAAACCTTTCTTTTACCGTGAATGATAGCAACAAAGACACAGAACCGCTGGCCAAAGACCTACGCGAACAATTCAAACAAGTGGCCGGCCCCCGCGAAGTGACGCTTGCCGGAGTAGGCGGAATACACGTAGGCAATGAAATGGAAATCATCGTGAACGGACCGAACGCAGAGAAGATTAAGGAAGCAGGCACGCAAATGGTAGCCGCGCTGAAAAACATCGAAGGTCTAGCCGATGTTCGGAACTCCGCGGAAGGTGAGAAGCCTGAGATCGCAGTAGACTTTGACGACGCCAAATTGGCTTCCCATGGTTTGACGCCTGCGAGCGTCTCGATCGCGCTCCACAACATTGTTGAAGGCAGCACGATCGGCAAGGCGCAGATCCAAGGTAAGACAACGGATATGATTTTATCGACGCAAATGGGAGCTGCTCCTTCGCTGGAAACACTGCAGGAGCAAACGATCCCAAGCCCGCTCGGTACGCTTGTCCCGCTGAAAGAGATTGGCACTGTTAAACAGGTGGTCAACCCGACCACGATCTCGCATTATAACCAGGCGGAGTATTTGCAGGTAAGGGGCACGATTACGGACACCAATTCCGGTAAAGTTACAGCAGATGCCGAAAAAGCGCTTCGCGCATTGAAGCTGCCGGACGGGGTAACCTGGGAGTCACAGGGCGCATCCAAGGAAATGAACGAAGGATTTATCAACATGGGCATAGCGCTTGGTATTAGTGTTTTTCTCGTCTACATGGTGATGCTGCTTGCGTTCGGCGAATGGAAGCTGCCGATCGTCATACTAGTGGCGATTCCTTTCTCCGTCATCGGTGCGGTAGCCGGGCTGTTCCTCGTCGGCGAGCCCGTCGGCATGCCGGCGATGATCGGCCTGCTGATGCTGAACGGGATCGTCGTCACCAACGCAATCGTGCTGCTCGAACGCGTCCGTTCGAACATGAGCCGCGGCCTTTCGAAGCACGACGCACTGCTCGAAGCCGGCGTTACACGGGTACGCCCGATTCTCATGACCGCAATCGCAACGATCGGCGCTCTTCTGCCGCTGGCGCTGTCGACAGAAGCCGGTCTCGTCTCGCGGGCACTTGCAGTGGTGGTCATCGGAGGTCTGACCACATCGACATTCCTCACGCTGCTCATCGTGCCGGTGCTGTACAGCCTCGTCACGCGCGAGAAAAGTAAGGATGCGTCGAAGGCGTCTTCCGTGGCGGCATAGTTGCAACGAAAAAAGCGCCAACGTCCGGTCTCATCCGGAAGTTGGCGCTTTCTATATTGGTGCCTGCACCAGTTTATATTGCGGCTTCTGCTTTTGCGGGGGCGTGGGATTGCATTTGACCGGAATCTCGATGGAATGAGGCATGGATCCCGAAAAGCAGTATCGCAATAAAAGCTGCAGCCGCTGCCATTAACAATACGTTCCGAACGCCATCGCGATCATACAACGTGCCCAGCATGAAAGGCCCGCTCAGTCGCCCGACTGTGCCTATTGACCCCACAATCCCAAGATAAAAGGGGGAATATTTGCCCGCCTTTTCCGTAATAAACGCCGGGACCGTTGGAGCAATCAACATTTCACCGAAAGTTGTGATCACCATACCCGCGACCATCATTCCATAGCTTTGGGACAGAAGAATAAGCGCAAAACCCGCAGCATAACAGATGGAGCTTGCAATGAGCTGCTCAGGTAAGCTTTTTGAAATAAACTTCTTCATTAATGACAGCAACGGTTGACCGGCTAAAATAATAATTCCGTTAATCGTCCAAAGTAGGCTGTACGCCGCCATACCCGATCCCTGTTCATCCAGATGTGGAGCAATTCCGGAGTTCCACACCGAGGTGGAGAACCAGATCAGCATCGATCCTATGGCCATAAATAAATATAACTTTACGTTTAATAGAAGCTGCCACGCGCTTTTTTCATAAGCGGTTTTTCCCGCAATGGCCTGTAAAGAGGATTTCTGTACTTGCGAGTCGGATGTCATAAAAATACAGCAGAAGCAGGCGAATGCAAGCGTGGCGAGTCCGTTGGCCAGAAAATTTGCCGTGAAACTAAATAAACCGGCAAGTAATCCGGCAATCGATGTACCGATAGCCATGCCGACGTTATTGCCTACGTAGATAAGGTTAAAGAGCTCACGGCGCTGTTCTTTCCAACGAAAACCCATGTATGCTTGAATTGCCGGCATTGAAATGGCATTGAGAAAACCAATCGCCATCATCGTCCCAATATACCAATACCAGCCGGAGACTCCAATGAGTGAAATCTGCGCAATGGCTCCTGACATTAAAGCACCCACAATCAAGTGCTTTGCTCCGATACGATAATATAGAGCTCCGCCTGCAACTTGTCCGATTATCGATGCCACTGACTGGCAAAGAAGGACCAGTCCTGCTTCGCCATAAGATCGGCCCAATACATTATGAACATAAAGCGTTGTCAGCGGCCACATGAATGAGCTTCCTAATGAATTGATCAAGCTGGCGCCGACAAAGTACCACGACTGACGGGGATATTTATTCACCATCACAGATACATTCATTTAAGACACCCGCTCTCTCTGGACCAACTGAGTAAGCTGCAAGAACGAATTAAGCACCCAGTGGATGCGGTCTTCGATCTCATGACCTCCTTCGTAACCGGTCTGCTCCAACTGAAACCTCTGCCGCTGCGAACCCCCGATCGATAACCACTCCGGGCAATTGATGCCATGAAGGTTGCGGACTATTGCCTGCATTTGCTGTAAGGAGCTTACTCCGACCGCACCTCCGGCCGAACTGACCGAAAGCACCGGCTTGCCGCTGAAATGTTGCTGTCCAAGATGGTCGAGCGTATTTTTTAAAACTCCGGAAATGCCCCCGTGGTACTCCGGTGTTGCTAATACAATTCCATCCGCCAGCAGCATCGAGTTTTTCAGTTCGGCAACACCTGCATGATCTGCGGAGGAATCATCGGGGCAGTAGAAAGGCAAGGGTGTGTGGTATAGATCGAAAAACTTAACATCGTGACCTTTATGTTTGAGGAGTCGTTCCGCATATTTAGCCAACTGGGTACTTGTCGACGCTTTGTGGTTGCTTCCCGTTACGATAGTAATGTTCATGTCAATCATTCCTCCATGTTGTCGTGCTTGATTGACTCTATCGTAACTTGCCGGCCGTATCCGCGCGTCGGAGGCCGGTATGATTTTTGTGAATGACTATGTTCAACCTTTGTCTGAATACTTCTACGACTTTGGTATGAGATTTCGCGGAGCTGATGGTCAGATACTACCTAGATGGTTCTTCGTCCGGTATGATAGAAGAACAGAGTATAAAGGGGATCGGGAAAATGAGCATGGAACCGCGGATTCAAGAGCTTGTTACTCTCAAAACAATTGCCGAGACGCTTAACCAATCGAATGAGCTTTCCCCGATGTTGGACACGGTGCTTGAGAAGCTTCTTGATCTTACCGGACTATCCGCGGGTTGGATTTTCTTGACGGACGGCCCGCCGGATTATGTATGCGTAGCGGATCATCGTCTTCCGCCGGGGCTTCTGCACGATAACAAGCGGCCGATGAGCTGCGGCTCTTGCTGGTGCATGGACAGGTATTGGGATGGCCGATTAAAGAATGCGGTCAATATACTGAACTGCAAGCGGTTAGAGGAAGCAGTGGAACACCGGTGGGGCGATACACGCGGAATAACGCATCATGCTACCGTACCGCTACGCTCCGGTGACAGGCGGATCGGCATATTAAATGTTGCAGCTCCGGGAAAGCAGCATTTCAAGGAGGAAGAGCTTGCGCTGCTTCAGGCAGTTGCGTTCCAGATCGGCAGCGCTGTTGAAAGGATGCGGCTGTATGCGGATGAGCAGCGGCGAGCCAATCTGTTCGCCCGTGTCGGTGAGTTTAGCCGGCTGCTCGGAACGAACATGGGTACAAGCATGGAACAAGCAGACCTAGCTGAGCGCGTAGTGGAGTTAATAGGTGAGAATTTCGATTGGCCTTTCGTGGCGCTGCTGGAATCTGTCGGAAGTGATTTCCAGCCGCGCGCGGTGTATTCGGCCGGCGAAACCTCGACACCTTACTCGCCGGTTCCACATTCTTCGGCTCATTGGCTGGAGAAAGCAGTTAGCGAAAGACGTGTTGTTCCGGCGGACGCGTCGGAAGCCTCTGCTTTGACAGGCGGTGATTTCCGGCTGGAGGAGGCTGGGGCTATTTTGGCGTCCGCATCCGCGGCGCCGATCCCGTTCAGTGGAGCATCTAATAGTATTCTGGTTATTGGCAGCGAGAAGGCAGGCGAGCGAAGCCGGGTCGACTGTGAAGTGCTCGAGGCGCTCGCAGAGCATGTCGCGGTTGCTTTCGAGAGCGCAAGGATTGACGAATATAATCGGGAGCTGGCAAGGTGGGAAGAGCGTAACCGGCTTGCGCGCGATTTGCACGATTCGGTCAGTCAAATGTTATTCTCGCTTTCCATGACAGCGAAAGGTACGGAAGCTTTGCTCAAAGGTACAGATGTGGACTCGGCCCTTACAGCTGTTCGCGACATGCAATCACTATCGCAAAGCGCATTGAAGGAAATGCGTTCGCTTATCATGCAGCTTCGGCCGGTTGGACTCGAAGCCGGCCTGGTAACCTCTTTGAAAGCGTATGGAGAGAAGCTGGGTTTACGTGTGCTGCCGAAGATGGACGGGATCCGTGAGCTGCCGCGTGCTGTTGAGGAGGCTCTGTGGCGGATAGGGCAGGAGGCGCTCAACAACGTAGTCAAGCATTCAGGCACCGGCGAGGCTGCGGTTTCACTTCAGCTCAGCGATACAGCGGCTGTAATGCGTATTTCCGATAATGGCAGAGGATTGGTAGAGCACACAGCTGCCCGGAGACCGTCGTCCATTGGTCTGAGTACGATGCGTGAACGAACGGAAAAGCTTGGCGGCAAGTTTACGTTGACCAGTACATTTGGGAATGGCACAGTCGTAGAAGTTTTAATTCCGCTTCAACTACCAAGCTCGAGGTGACCGTATAATGACAATTAGATTGCTGCTCGCTGATGATCATGCAATGGTACGCAAGGGGCTGCAGGTTTTTCTTGCGACACAACCGGATTTGGAGCTGGTCGGTGAAGCAGCAAGCGGGCAGGAAGTACTCGATAAGGCTGCCCAGTTATCTCCTGACGTGATACTGATGGATTTGAATATGCCGATCCTCAATGGCATAGAAGCGACGAAGAGACTCAAACTCTCTCAACCCGACGTGAAAGTCATTGTTTTAACTTCATTTTCCGATCAGGATCATGTGCTGCCGGCGATTCGTGCAGGTGCCAAAGGATATTTGCTGAAGGACGTGGAGCCGGAGGATCTTGTTCGTGCGATCCGAAGGGTGCATCAAGGGCTCGTTGAATTGCATCCTGAAGCGGCAAGCCAACTGATGAGTATCATGGCTGACCCGGAGCAAGAAGCGATGAACGTTCCCGGCGCTTCATCATTGCCGGAGTTAACAAAGAGGGAGCTGGATGTGCTTCGGTTGATCGCATCCGGAAAGAGCAATAAAGAGATCGGAGAGTTGCTCTTCATATCCGAGACAACAGTCAAAACTCATGTGACGCATTTGCTTGATAAACTGGGTTTGTCCGACCGCACGCAGGCTGCGATCTATGCCGTGAAGCATGGAATGGATGTTTAGTAAAAGGAAGACCGCCAAATCTACCCCTCAGGAATACCGGATAGGACAGAAGAGGGGATGACGCAATTCCGCCGGGAAGAAATAGTTGCATAACTGTTCGATGTTTTTATCACACAGGAGGCTGAAGCATGCTTATTGGAGCAATCGAAGCGGGTGGTACAAAGTTTATATGCGGAGTGGGCAATGAGACAGGGGTTATTGAAGAACGGGTCAGCTTTCCTACCGAGCATCCGGAGAGGACGCTGGGTAACGTCATCGATTATTTCCGGGGAAAGCAGCTGGATGCGATGGGGATCGGATCTTTCGGCCCGATCGATGTCGATCCTAAGAGCCGCTTCTACGGCTGCGTAACCACAACGCCCAAGGCGGGCTGGTCGTGGTTTCCCTTTTTGGATTCGCTTAAACAAGTGTTTGATGTTCCCTTCGGATGGGACACCGACGTGAACACCGCCGCGTTGGGCGAAGCCACATGGGGGGCGGCACAAGGCTTGGGCAGCTGCATTTATTATACGATCGGTACCGGAGTCGGCGCAGGAGTTTACGCGGAGGGAAGGCTGGTTCATGGTCTTGTGCATCCGGAAGCCGGGCATGTGTTAACCCGGCGCCATAAGGATGATCATTTCGCAGGCGCCTGTCCTTACCACGGGGATTGCCTGGAAGGAATGGCTGCCGGTCCTGCAATTGAAAAGCGATGGAACTTGAAAGGCAGCGAGCTTCCTGCAGATCATCCGGCATGGGAGATGGAGGCTTATTATATCGGACAGGCTGTAACCGGTGCGATCTTGATGCTGTCACCGAAGAAAGTCATTCTGGGCGGTGGCGTTATGCACCAGAAACAGCTGTTCCCGATGATCCGCAAGGAAGTACAAACCCAGTTAAACGGATATGTCAGCGCAGAACAGATTGTTAACCATATCGAAGACTATATCGTTCCGCCTGGATTAGGCGACAATGCCGGTCTGTGCGGTGCTTTGGCGCTCGGATTGAAGGCTGCTAACACAGATTAACGGGAAAATCCTACGCAAACTTATTGACTTGACCCTGCTCAGAACAATTAACTGGAAAACCTGCCGAAAATAGAGTTAATTAATCGCATTTTAGTGTTGAGATCACCAATTACATGGAGGATTTCCAGTTAAACTTTTGTATAATCCGGTTGGGGGGAAATTAGCGGGAGAATTTCCATCAAGTTGTGCACCCCGAAAGGTTGATGACGACTTCCGCACCCTATTTCAGAGGCGCCCAGCGCCTCTTTTTTAGCGTTGTTAAAGGTTCATCAAACCTTCATAAGGGTAAGAAAACGTAGCAACACATTACGAAGGCGTATGCCTGTACATCCCTGTAAGGCCCGATGAAATAAGCGGACCGCGAGGTTCAGCACAAACTTTTGGGAGGTAATAAGGATGGATGACAACAAAAAAATTGTCGGTGTGTTTGACACGCAAGAAGGCGCGGTAAGAGCAATCGAAGACTTGAAACGGCAAGGCTTCACTTCAGACGAGATATCCGTTGTAGGTAAAAATACAGACGAAATCAACGAAGTAACGGATGAAACGGGAACCAAGGCGCCTGAGACAGCAGCAGCCGGCGCAGCAACAGGCGGTTTGCTTGGCGGCGCGGCAGGCTTGCTTGCAGGATTAGGCTTGCTGGCTATCCCGGGCGTCGGTCCGATCCTCGCAGCGGGCCCTATCGCGGCAACGTTGACCGGTGCTGCTGTGGGCGCAGGCGCCGGCGGAATCGTCGGCGGATTGATCGGACTTGGAATTCCTGAGGACGAAGCAAGGGAATACGGCGATTACGTCGACAACGGCAAAATCCTTGTCATGGTAGATGCCGACGCCAATCGCAACCGTGGAGTGTTCGATACGTTCCGCACCAACAACTCGCTCAACTCCAGCAGATACGACACCATGTACGGCGCAGGAACTTACGACCGGACATAAGCGTTAAGTAAAAAAAGGATGGCACTCGCCATCCTTTTTTATTTTGCCATCTATGACGATGCAGCCGCATCTCTCAACGTTTTCCAATCCGCCAGCTGTTTCTCCAAACTCTCGATGAGCTTGTCGACATCCGTCACAAGCTGCTCTCTTTCCGCTGCAGGCGTGCGTTCAATAGACTCCGTATATTCCACAGACAAGGGTGTATGTACAGTTACAGCGCTTAATAAACGATGCAGCTCCTCCACGATTGTTCGCTCGGTCACCTTGACGGCTTCCTTGACCGATGTCTTTGTCTGCTTGGCAGGTGCCTCAGTCTCCGCAGCTTTTGCCCGTTCGGCTTTATTATGTTTATATACGGACCAAGTCTCGAGCAGATCATGACCGGATTTATATAAAAGCTTGCTTTTCGTCCCGTCCGAAATGTCTTTATCCTTGAATAAGCTGCAGATCTTTTTGACATCGCTTACCGGCATTCCATCTCTAGCCATAATCAATGCCAGTGAGTCCCGGTGCTCCATCGGCAGATCTTTAAGCGGCATTAACTGGTCTTCCGTTAATTTGCCCTCCCGAATCTCCGTCCCGCCGACAATCAGCTGTTTCACCGCATTGCTGAATTTGAGCAGATCGCATTTGTTCTTGATATAAGCTTCCGGCTTACCCAGCTTGCCGGACAGATATTTGGTCGAGCTGCTGAACTTCGGATCATTCAAAAGCTTGTAAAACGCCTCCGCTTCCTCAAGCGGCGAAAAGCCTTCCCTCGTAAGATTCTCGGCAATTTGCTCCAGATAGATCTCAAGCTCGTCCGTTACCGTGGAAACGATACAAGGGATCGTTGGGCGCCCAAGCATTTTGGATGCTTTGTATCTTCGGTTACCGTAAATAATTTTATATCGGCCGTTCTCCGTGGTTCTTACTTTAATAGGAGAGAGCAGGCCGACCTCCTCGATGCTCTTCATTAACTCCTGCAGCGCGTCTTCATCAAATTGATATCTGGGTTGACCTGTATCTTCATCAATCAAACCGGTTTGAATTTCAATAATATCCATATCAGTTCTCCTATCTTTCTATAAAAAGCTGTTTATACGATAGCAGGAACATTATGTATTATATAACAGCATTGTATTGATGGGAATCTTCCCGGATCGGCGATTGCCCAATATTGGATGAAACGGGAATGCGGGTAATACGTATGAGGTTTATAAAAATTCCGTTATGGTATATAAATAGAAACAGTGACATGCATAGGGGGACGCCATTACATGCCAGGCATAAAAATCGTTACCGACTCCACTACGGACCTTCCGAAGGAAATACTGGACCAATACAACATTGAAGTCATCCCGCTTACCGTCTACGTGAATGGCGAGACTTATGAAGATAACGTGACCATCTCACCGCTGGCTTTCATTGATAAAATGAGAGAAGCGCAGGATATCCCCAAAACGTCGCAGCCTTCCATAGGTGTATTCGTGGATACGTATGACCGACTCGGGGCGAATGGAGACACCATTCTTTCAATTCATATGACGAGCGGTATGAGCGGTACCTACAACACCGCTTGCGCGGCGGCGGAGATGTCTGCGAGCAACGTGCAGGTGATCGACTCGCAAATGATTTCTCAGGCGCTGGGCTTTCAAGTTATTGAAGCCGCACAAATGGCAGAGGAAGGCCACTCTGTGGAATCCATCATCCGCCGCATTAAACAGGTTCTGGACTTCACTTCCTTATATGTGGTTGTTGAAAAGCTCGACAATCTGATTAAAGGAGGACGTATCGGCAAAGCCGCCGGTTGGATCGGAACTGTCCTGAGCATCAAACCGATCGCCATGCTGGAGAAAGGGGTATACACGCCGGTGGCGAGAGTGCGCACTTACTCGCAGATCGTCAAAACCTTGATTGAGCGTTTCGAACAAGACATCAAGGGGAAAATGATACGCGGCATCGGCATTTCTCACGCGGATAACCTGACTTTGGCGCAACGGCTGCAGCAGGAAATCGCGCGATTCACCGATGTTCCGGTTCGCATTCGTCCCGCCACACCGGTGATTACAACGCATACCGGCCCGGGAGCGATCGGTTTTATGTATTACGCAGAATAAATTCAGCTTCTGCCCTGTATCGGAGACAGTCCGATGCAGGGCTTTTTTGTGGATATTGGGCAATATATTACCAAACGAGTTATGAGGTGCTGCCTTGATACAGTTTATTGACGTAACGAAAAAATACCATGACGGAACGGTCGCATTAAAAGGGATCAACCTGGAAATCAAGCAGGGCGAGCTGGTGACGCTCATTGGGCCAAGCGGATGCGGAAAAACGACGACGATGAAAATGATCAACCGTTTGGTGGAGCCTAGCGGCGGACGCATACTTGTCGATGGCAAAGACATATCCAAAATCAATCCCGTTGAGCTGCGCAGAAATGTCGGTTATGTGATTCAGCACATCGGTCTGTTTCCGCATATGACGATCAAAGATAACGTTGCGATTGTACCGAAGCTGAAAAAGATGAACCGCGCGGAATACGACAAAAGGATCGACGAATTGATGGAGATGGTCGGGCTTGATCCCAGCCAATACGCCGATCGATACCCCTCCGAACTAAGCGGAGGCCAGCAGCAGAGAATCGGCGTTATTCGTGCATTGGCGGCGGAGCCGCCGATCATTCTCATGGACGAGCCGTTCAGCGCACTGGATCCGATCAGCCGTGAGCAGCTTCAGGATGAGTTGATCCGGCTGCAGGAGGAAGTGAAAAAGACCATTGTATTCGTTTCCCATGATATGGATGAGGCGCTGAAAATCGCCGACCGTATCGTTCTGATGAAGGCCGGGGAAATTGTGCAGATGGATACGCCCGACCGCATGATAAGGCGTCCTATAAACGACTTCGTTCGTACCTTTATCGGCGAGAACCGGTTGAACGAGTCTGAGAATCTGTCGGTTGATGACGTTATGCTCCACAATCCGGTCACCGTCTTCCAGACGAGAGGATTGGCTCACGGGGCGAAGCTGATGAAGCAGCACCGGGTCAACAGCTTGCTTGTAACGGATAGGAATCGAATATTAAAGGGAATTGTGACAAAAGAGATGCTTGAGGAAAGCTATCACAACGAGGATCTGTCTCTGCAGGAGATCATGAAATCCGATATCCGCACCATCCCCGTCGGGTCGGATGTAGGTGAGGCCGTGGATTTGATGAAGCAGTATGGCTTCAGCACACTTCCCGTGGTTCATCACAATGGACAGCTGGCGGGGCTGATCACCAACTCAAGCTTGATCGACGCACTGCTTAAGCAAATGTAAACGGAGGTACGCCATGAATTTGTGGGAAGTCATAGTAAACAGACAAGAGGACATTATCAGCGCAACGATTGAGCATATTCAGATTTCGCTTATCGCTCTGTTGATTGCGATTGTCATATCAATACCTACAGGCCTGGCGCTTACCCGGTTTCCGAGATTCGCAGCCCCTGTGATCGGGTTTACGTCGTTGTTTCAGACGATACCGAGTTTAGCCTTGCTGGGCTTCATGATTCCATTGCTCGGCATCGGCATGGTTCCGGCGATCGTAGCTTTAACGGTGTATGCGTTGCTGCCAATTCTCAGGAACACTTACACCGGAATCATGAATGTACCGAAGCCCATAAAGGAAGCCGGCGTCGGTATGGGCATGACAAGCCTGCAGGTGATGTTTAGGGTCGAGCTTCCCCTGGCTTTAAGTGTAATAATGGCGGGAATCCGAACGGCAACCGTAATGGTCATTGGCGTGGCGACACTTGCTTCTTTGGTCGGAGCGGGAGGACTTGGCGACTTAATTTTCAGGGGAATATCCACGGTCAATATGGAATTGATTTTGGCTGGAACGATACCTGCTGCGGTGTTGGCAATCGTGTTTGACTTTGTGCTGGCTCGGATGGAGAAGGCTGTAACCCCAAGGGGGGTTAAACCGAGGGAGAGGGGCAGGTCCAAAGTTGTAAGAAGGATCGAGCTCATTTTGGGGGCGGCATTCGTCATTGCGTTTGTGGCAGCGCTAATTGTGAGAGCGAGCCCGTCGGGAGCCGATACGATTGCGGTGGGCGGTAAAAATTTCACCGAGCAGGATATATTGGTGCACATGATGGCCTCTTTGATTGAGGAAAAGACGGATTTACGGGTGAAGCGCAGCCCTTATTTAGGCGGGTCTCAAGTGACCCATAGCGCCCTTCTGAACGGAGACATCGACATTTATCCGGAATACACGGGAACGGCATGGACAGCCGTACTTAACGAGAAGCCCATCAGAGGAAAACCCGAAGTGACGTATGAGGCGGTGAAAACCGCTTATGAAAAGCAGTTTAATGCAACTTGGCTGAAGCCGATCGGCTTTAACAATACCTATACTTTGGCCATGAGAAGGGAGCATGCCGAACAGCTGGGTATATCGACCTTCTCGGAACTTGCGGAGAAGTCTCCCAACTTTGTGCTTGGCGCTACCCATGAGTTTCTGGAGCGGCCTGACGGCTATCAGGGGTTGAAAAAGATGTACGGCATGAATTTCAGGGAAACGAGGGGGCTCGAGCCCGGTTTAACCTACGGCGCGGTACGGGAAGGGACGACGGACGTGAATGACGCTTTCTCGACGGATGGCCGTATTCCGGCTTTCAAGCTGCAAGTGCTGATCGACGACAAGCACTTTTTCCCGCCTTATTATGCGGCTCCCGTCATTCGCATGGATACGCTGAAGGCACATCCTGAAGTGGAAGAAGTCCTTAATCTGCTGGCTGGAAAAATTGATGACAAGACGATGTCCTTATTAAACGCAAGAGTCGATCTGGAGGGGCAGGAAGCGCGCGATGTTGCGGAAGACTGGCTGAAGAAAGCCGGCTTGCTGCAGGGAGATTGAGATAGACAGCCGGTGATCCGATGAGGAACATCGGCTTTATTTTTGATAAGATTGTAACGACCGACTTAATAGGAAGGAGAAACACAGATGGATTATCGTCAACTCGGAAAAAGCGGTGTGCGTGTATCTGCGCTAGGTTTGGGGACGAACGCATTCGGCTCACGCGCAGACCGTGCCGCTTCCATCCGCATTATTCATGAGGCACTGGACTCGGGGATCAACTTCATCGACACGGCTAATACATACAGCGGCACCGAATCAGAGCGGATTATCGGAGAAGCTCTTGCCGGCCGCCGCTACGAAGCGGTGCTTGCCACGAAAGCCGGGCTTCCGCGGGGTGAAGGGCCGAATGCCAGAGGATCTTCACGCTATCACATTCAACAAGAGATAGAAGGCAGTTTGAAACGTTTGAACACAGACCATATCGATCTTTATCAAATTCATACATTCGATCCTCATACACCTCTGGAAGAGACTTTGAGAACACTCGACGATCTCATAAGAGCGGGTAAAATCCGCTATATCGGCGCTTCCAATTATGCGGCATGGGAACTGATGAAGGCGCTGGGCATCAGCGACCGGCTGGGCCTGAACCGTTTCACCTCCATTCAGCCCTCTTACTCGCTTGCCGATCGGACACCGGAGCAAGAGCTTGTGCCGTTATGCCTCGATCAAGGTGTCGGCATTATTCCTTATTTTCCGCTTGCCGGAGGCTTGCTAAGCGGGAAGTATACGGATGTCAGTAACCCGCCGCCAGGCTCGCGGCTGGAGAAGAATCCCGATTTCGCCAAACGGATCGATTCGGAGCGAATGCGGCTCGGCCGCGAGGTCAGCCGGATCGCTCAGGACCTCAATACCACACCGGCTGCGCTGTCGCTGTCCTGGCTAATGACACGTCCCGCGGTTTCCACCATTATTGTGGGAGCAACGAGAGTCGAGCAGTTGACGGAAAATTTGTCTGCAGCCTCGCTGAAGCTCGACACGGCAATACTGGAAGAGTTGGAGAGGCTCAGCTTACCGTTCCGGCATGGGGCGCCGTTTGCCGTCTTTCGCATATGAAATTCGAACTGGGCCGCTGCTTACTGTCTGAGCGATTGGCGGAGTCAGGTGTCACCCTGGATGATCTTAGTCGAACACTCCAATATAAGCCGGAGCGCTTATGCGACTTCATGGACAACAAGCGGATAATGCCGCTCAAGGTTGCCATATCAATAGCCGATACCCTGCGCTGTAATGTGACACAGCTGTACGAGCTGCATCCCAGCGGCTAGACAAACAAGTCCCGACGAGCTGTCGGGACTTGTTTTGCCTTTATGTATATCCTTTTTGCTGATATAATCTTGAACGAATCCGTCAAGGAGGAGGAACGCTGGAATGCCTACAATCAAGGATGTGGCCATAAGAGCGGGTGTTACGGTTACCACAGTATCCCGTGTGCTCAACAATCGCGGCTACATAAGCCAATCCACCCGGGAAAAGGTTCATCGCGTCATGAAGGAAATGCACTATCAGCCGAATGAAATTGCGCGGTCTCTCACACGGAAAAGATCCATGATGCTGGGGATGATTATTCCGACCATAGCGCATCCCTTTTTCGGGGAGTTGACGAATTACATCGAGAATTACGCATCTTCGTTAGGTTATAAGCTTCTGATCTGCAACTCAAGAATGGACAAACAGAAGGAAAAAGAATACATCGACATGCTGAAGAGCAACCGGGTTGACGGTGTCATCATGGGCAGTCATACGCTGGATGTTGAGGAGTACGTGAAGCTGAAACAGCCTATCGTAACGTTTGACCGGCGGATTGCCGACATTCCGTACGTATCTTCGGATAACTATAAAGGCGGTGTGCTGGCTGCTGAATTGCTGTTGAATAAAGGCTGTAAGAAGATCGCCCATATTTGCGGAAACTTGAGCTTGGATCTGCTGGGCAACAAACGCTCGGAGGGTTTTATTGAAACGCTGCGGCACCGCTCCATGGAACCCGCTGTCATTGAGCTCGGTACCGATGTGTTCGAGCACTCGGATTACGAGAGGGTGATCCTGAAGCTTCTCCAAGAGCATCCTGATGTTGACGGTCTCTTTGCGAGCAGCGACATTATAGCGATGAATGTCATTAAAGTCTGTTCGTCGCTTGGCATCAAAATTCCTGAACAGTTGAAGCTGATCGGGTACGACGATATCCAGTTCGCGGCTTTGATGAATCCGTCTATTACGACTATCAGACAGCCTCTTGAAGAGATGGCAAAGCTGGCGGTAGATCTCATTGACAGGCTGGCGGCCGCAGAGACGGTTCCATTAGAGCATATCCTGCCGGTAACGATCGTAGAACGTGAGACAACCTAGTCAAGAGCCCTTATCGACTTGATACGGCTTTTTTAAAGGACCTTATGTCAAGCGCTTGACATGTCAAACGGTTGATATATAATCGTTTTGTAAACGTTTTATATGATTCGGTTTACTTGCAGCAGGTGAAGTTCATATTAAGGGAGGAATACCGGTGAGAAAACTCAGTTCAACAACTGCACTGATTATGCTTCTTATTTTGACCGTAATTGTAAGCGCATGCGGCGGAAATTCCGGAGGAAACTCAGGTGAATCGTCAGGCTCTAATGACAGCGGCGGAAAGTCCGTCAAAATTACATTCCTGAATTCCAAATCCGAAATCCAGCAACAGCTGGCGGATGCCGCTAAGCAATTCACGGCTGCGAACCCCGGCATCGAGGTTGAGGTAATCACGACATCTCAATCGCAATCTCCTGTCGAGAAGGCGACTTCATTGTACTCGGCGGGCACGCCTGCTACTCTTGCCATGCTGGATGCCGGCGATATCGCGAAATTCAAAGATAAAGCTGCCGACCTTTCAAGTGAAAAATGGGTAAAGGATCTGGCCCAGCCTAACGAACTCGACGGGAAAACGATCGCATTCCCTTTTGCGATTGAAGGTTACGGATTTATTTATAACAAAGCGGTTGTCGATAAAGCGGCAGGCGGCAAATTCGATCCTGCAACGGTGAACTCGACATCGTCGCTGGAAGACCTTTTCAAAAAAATCGAAACTTCCGGCTCGGCCCCGCTGATCATCGGAAGCATGGACTGGTCGCTCGGCAATCACTTCCTGGCCCTCACTTACGCCGCTCAACCGGAGGGCGATGTCAACAAATACTTAGAAAGCCTGAAATCTGGCGAAGCCAAATTGGCAGACAATGCGGCATTCAAAGGCTTGATGGACACGTTTGATGTGATGAAGAAATACAACAAGGGCAAAAACGACCCTATGGCCGTTACTTACGAGCAAAGCTCCGCCGCCGTTGCCAAAGGGGAGGCTGCCATTACTTTCAACGGCAACTGGCTGATTACGGAGATGCAAAAATCCAATCCGACCGGCGAGTTCGGCTTCATCCCGGTTCCTGTAAGCAACAATGCAAGCGATAAAGCAAACACCTCGCTCGCTATCGGTGCCACCAAGCAGGTTTTCATCGATAAAGAGAAAAGCTCGGAACAGCAGCAAGCGGCGGCGAAGAAATTCCTGGACTGGCTCGTCTATGACCAAGCCGGCCAAGATTTCCTTGTCAACAAGGCGAATGTCATTCCAGCGTTTAAGAACATCACTTTGCAGCCTACCAACTCGCTTGCCAAAGCGATCGTAGAATATAACAATGCAGGCAAATCCATTCCTTTTGCAGGAAACGATGTGCCGGGCGATCACTGGAAAGTGCTTGGCGCCTCCATGCAAAAATATCTGGTAGACAAGTCAGACCGTGCGGCTTTGGCGGCTGAGGTTGAAGATTACTGGAAAAATGTAAAGTAATCACAGTCATTCTCTAACACAGCTAACTGAATACATCAGATGAATGTCGATAGATAAGACCATCAACCTTGTCTATCGACTTTCACTCTTTTTACCCGCATTAGAAATGGAGGAGATCGCTATATGATTTCTGAAAAGAATCGACTCAAGCGGCTGGGAAACCAGCTTTTTTTCACCGGTCCCACCCTGTTCGCATTTCTCGCAGTGATGATTGTTCCGTTTCTATATGGGATTTACATGACTTTCTTTGAGTGGGACGGCATCTCTTCCGTTATGCCCTTTGTCGGAACGGACAACTATGCTGCCGTATTTAACGATAAAAACTTCTGGACGGCTATCTGGCTGACCGTTAAATATGTTGTTGCTACCGTTATTCTGATCAATGTGATCGCGTTTTTTTCTAGCCTATTTGGTCACATCAGGTGTGAGAGGCCAGAACTTCTTCCGCACCTCGATATTTACCCCGAATCTGATCGGCGGCTGGTGCTCGGCTTCATGTGGCAGTTTCTGTTCAACAATTTTTTTCGTCACCCTGGGACAAAAATACGGCTGGGTCTTATTCAGTAAAACATGGCTGGGAGATGAAACGAAAGCGTTCTGGGCGTTGGTTATTGTAACGGTGTGGCAGTATGTCGGATATATGATGGTTATCTTCATCGCCGGCTTAATGAGCGTTCCGAAGGATATATTGGAGGCTGCTACCATCGACGGCACCAGTAGCTGGAAGAAGCTTACGCATATGGTGCTGCCTTTGATGGTTCCCTCTTTTATCGTCACCGTCTTCC
This sequence comes from Cohnella kolymensis, assembly GCF_000829465.1. Classification (GTDB taxonomy): domain Bacteria; phylum Bacillota; class Bacilli; order Paenibacillales; family Paenibacillaceae; genus Cohnella; species Cohnella kolymensis. Next base: position 39,873 of record NZ_JXAL01000008.1, read on the forward strand.
TCTCTTTACAAAGAGGGTTTATGGTTTACGACGTAAACTATGCCTTGACGCAAGGTGGCCCCTTCGGCAGTACAGTGATGGCTTCCATGCATGTCTATGACAAAGCCTTCAAAAGGTACGATTACGGAATGGGGCAGGCAGAGGCATTTGTTCTGTTTTTTCTGGTGGCGGCGGCAACGCTTCTACAGGTCTATCTTAGTAAGAAATTGGAGGTCGAGGCCTGATGAAATCCCGGCTGCTCATCCAACGCGCACTCATCTATACCGTTCTCATCATCGCTGTCGTCGCTTTTCTTTTTCCCTTTGTACTGCTGCTGTTCAATTCATTCAAGTCCAACGCGGAAATCATAGATTCACCGCTGGCGCTGCCGACATCCTTTCATTTTGACAACTTCAAAATCGCGACACAGGAAATGAATTACTTCGGCAGCTTTGCCAATTCGCTGATCATTACCTTTGTAAGCCTCATCTTTATCGTGATTTTTTCAGCGATGGCTGCTCATTACTTTGTTCGTAATAACACGAAGATGAATAATTTATGGTTTTTCATGATGGTGGCGGCGATGATCATTCCTTTCCAGGCCATCATGATTCCACTGGTGTCCATTTACGGTCAAAAATTGGGATGGATCCAGACGCAGCCTCAGCTGACGCTGATGTTTATGTATCTTGGATTCGGCAGCTCTCTGGCGGTATTTATTTATCACGGGTTTATCAAAAGCGTTCCGAAGGAACTGGAGGAGGCAGCTATATAGACGGCTGTAACCGCCGGCAATCGTTCTTCCGGATCGTGTTCCCGATTCTGAAGCCGACATCGGTAACGATCGGCATTCTGAATGTTTTATGGATTTGGAACGACTTCCTGCTGCCGGTGCTCATTCTGCAGAATGCAGGAAGAGAAAATTTCACTTTGCCGCTGGCCATTCAAGTGTTTAACGGTACCTACACGGCTGACTATGAGAAGTTCCTGCCTGCAGTGCTGCTCGTCACTCTGCCTATTCTCATCGTCTATCTCTTTGCGCAGCGCTTCATTATCGAAGGGGTAACCCAAGGCTCAATCAAGTGAAAAAGAAGGTGTTGTTTTTGGAACGGATCATTCATCCGGAAGCCATCAAGAGAGCGAACGAGTCGGTTGAGGCTGCATTGCAAGAGGCGGCGCACGATCCTCACCGCTTGGCGTATCACGCCAGCCCGCCGGTATATTGGATGAACGATCCGAACGGATTGATCCATTATAAAGGCGAATATCATCTTTTCTATCAGCACAATCCGTATTCGGAGCAGTGGGGCGATATTCACTGGGCGCATATGAAGAGCAAGGATCTGGTTCATTGGGAGCAGCTTCCCATCGCTCTCGCGCCGAGCGAGGAATACGATATCGACGGATGCTTTTCCGGCAGTGCGGTGGAACATGAAGGAAAAATGTATGTATTCTATACGTCGAATTTGTATACGACTCCTGCCGGGCTGCCGGACGATCTGCTTCAACAGCAATGTGCCGCCGTGTCCGCAGATGGCATCCATTTCAAGAAACTCTCAGAGAATCCTGTAATTAAAGCGCCTCCGGAACCAATCGGACAAACCAATCATTTTCGCGATCCGAAGGTGTGGAAGCATCAGGACAACTGGTATATGGTACTGGGAGCAAAGAAATATGACCGGGGAAAAGTGCTCGTGTACAAATCTGCCGACTTGATTCACTGGGAATTTCTGAATGTGGTCACGGAAAGCGACGGTTCCATGGGGTATATGCACGAATGCCCGGACCTGTTCAGTGTTGGCGGTAAAGATGTGCTGCTGCTTTCTCCCGAAGGTGCCGGAACAAAAGAGGATCCTAGATTGTCAGGCTATTATATTGGCGAGTTCGACTATGAAACCGGACATTACCGGCATGAGGCGTTCCGCAGATTGGATTATGGCTTTGATTTTTACGCTCCCCAGACGATGCAGGGTGCCGGCGGGAGACGCATTCTATTCGGGTGGATGCCGATGGACGGCAAAGCTTTGAATAAGAAATGGGCCGGCGCGATGACGATTCCGAGGGAAGTTAAATATAGCGGTGGAAACAGGCTGCAAATTGAACCGGTCGAAGAAATGAAACGGCTGCGGGGATTGCATCATGCTGTTGGAGAATACAGGGTCACGGCCGGCCAGGTTCAGCCCATACCCGGAATCTCCGGCGAATGCGTTGAAATGATCGTTACCTATGATCTGCAAACGACGGATGCGATAGAGTTTGGGCTGCAGGTTCGCTGCTCGGAAGACGGCCGCGAGAAGACGGTTATTAAATATGATAGGGAGACGGCACAAGTTATTTTTGATCGGAATGATTCCGGAGCGGGAGATAAAGGGGTAAGGGGCTGCACGATTGAGGACGGTCAGAATCGAATGCTGCGTCTGCACATTTTCCTGGATCGTTCGGCACTGGAGTTATTTATTAATCAGGGGGACTATGTGATGTCCGGATTTATTTTTCCTGAAGAGACGAGTCAAGGCATTCGTTTCTTTGCGAATGGTGGTACTGCTCTAATCCACAGTATTGATTTCTGGCAGCTTGCGCTTTGATCGTTCTATCCTGAACGCCCTATCCTCATCGAGGATGGGCGTCTCTTTTTTGATTGATGTCGGGAGGATTATGAAATAAACTATAAAAATAAGCTTGCACGCTTGGTTGCTCTACCCAGGTTAAGGGGGATTATGTTTGAGGAAAGTACATATAAACTCCGCGAAGCCAGGGGATGCGATGGCCAAGCCGATCTGGACGGACAACGGCAATATCCTCATAGGTGTCGGGGTTGTATTGAACGACCGTTATATTGAGAGGTTGAAATCCCTCGGTATAGATTCTGTGTATATTGAGGATCGTAATACTTCGGGTATCATACCGGAAGATGTGATCCGGGACGGCACGCGCAAGAAGGCAGTGGAAACCGTGTATCAGACGATGTCGGAGCTCACTGCGGCGAATGAAATCAAACGCAAAGTCGTTTCCTCAAATATGGGCAAAGCTACCATCAAGTATTGAGCGATATTCTGTCCGACTTGGCCAATCAGAAGAATATGCTGTTTAACCTGACCCATCTCCATGCCAGCGACGGCTATCTGTTTCACCATTCGGTGAATGTCGCCATCCTATCGGGAATTGTCGGAATCGCCAAAGGCTATAACCGCAATCAGCTGATGGATCTTGGAGTAGGGGCTCTGTTATTTGATATCGGCATGACTTATTTTCCGGATCAGCTCTGGCAGAAACGGACGCAATTAAATAAAGAAGAAAGGGAACGGTTAAGCAAACATACGGAGGAAGGCTTCAATTTGCTCCGAAAGCAATTCGATATTTCCTTGTTGTCCGCCCACTGCGCGCTGCAGCACCATGAAAGATATGACGGCACCGGCTACCCGAGAGGTCTGAAAGGGGAAGAAATTCACGAGTACGCCCGCATAGTGGCTATTGCAGACGTATATTGCGCCCTTACCTCCGCCAGACCCTACAGAAAAGCGTATTCGCCCAATGAAGCGATAGAATTCTTGTATGCGAATGGAAACCGGTGGTTTGATCTGGAATTGATTAAAATTTTTGTGAACCATATTGCCGTATATCCGCTGGCGACTACCGTATTACTGAATACAGGTCAGATTGGCGTTGTGGCGGCGATCAATCCGACCTCTTCCAATCGGCCGATTATTCGAATAATTGCGGAAACTGAGGACGCGCCGCAGTTACTCGTGCCTTATGAAGTGGATTTGAGTAAACAAATGAATATTACAATTATAAAAGAGTTATAGAACGACAAAGCCCCGATGTCCGGCAAACATCGGGGCTTTGTGTTTCGCTGTCGTTATTTTATCACGATCGGAAAGTCAGCTTACATAAGCTTTTCGGCCTGCGCCCAGACCTGCGAGCAGCAGCAATATACTTGTGACAATGAGGATCATGAGCGGAAAAGTCCATCCATGAGTTAAGTCATGCAATAACCCAAAGGAGATCGGTCCGACGGCCGCCAGCAAATAACCGGCGGACTGCGCCATACCGGACAGCTCGGCTGCTGCACGGTCATTATGTGTACGAAGCCCAAAAAAAGCCAGCGCAAGACTGATGCTTGATCCTACAGCAATGCCGATAAAAACGATCCAAAGCCAAGTCAGCGACACACTGCCGGCCAGCAGTCCGATATAACCCGCCAGATGAAAAATGACGGTAACGATAACAATCCCTCTTTGATTAGGACGGCGGGCCGCGAGAACAGGAACGATAAAAGAAACGGGGAGGCTGACGAACTGCATCGCAGACAACATCCAGCCGGCTGTACTGATGCTCATTCCCCGTTCATGCAAAATCACGGGCAGCCAATTGGCATTGATGTAAAATAGCAAAGATTGCAGCCCCATGAAGAAGGTCACTTGCCAGGCCAGCCGCGAACGCCATATCGAGTTTCCCGCTTCGGTAACTGCCTCCGTCTGACGATTGCGCAGCAGCGGAAGCCAGCACAAGAAAGCTAACCCCGCCAGAACAGCCCAACTCGCCAGCGAACCGCGCCAGCCTAAGCCGATGGACAATGGAACGCTAATGCCGGACGCGAGCGCACCGCAAATATTCATCGACATCGAATAAGCGCCCGTCATTAACCCGATTTGGTTCGGGAAATCGCGTTTAATCAGACTGGGCAGCAGCACATTGCCTATGGCGATCGCCAGACCAATCACAAGCGTGCCGAGAAACAAAGTAAGTATCGATGGAGCGGAACGTATAACAATTCCTGCAGTCAATAAGGCCATGCTGGCGAACAATGTCATTTCCAAACCGAATCGCCGTGCTATTCTCGGAGCAAGCGGTGAGAGAATTGCAAAAGCGATCAAAGGCAGAGAGCTAAGCATACCGGTTATTGTGTTGGACAAATTTGTCTGAGAGCGAACAGCTTCGATTAATGGCCCCAATCCGGTTATGGAAGCCCGAAGATTGGCGGCTAAGAGCATAATTCCTAACACCAGCATAACGCTCATAGCCATGGACCTCTCAGACAATTTCTCTTCAGTCTTGCTGTTAATCAACGAAAAAACACCAGCTTTCAGTTAATACTTGTTAGCTTGCCAGACTGTTCATTTTCGGTTTGCGGTTCACCAAATAAATGCTGACTGCAATTAATGCCAATCCGAGCAACAGATACATAGAGAAGGGCTCATGCAAAAACAGCGTGCCGCATATCACGGAAACGAGCGGTACCAAAAAAGTGTACGAGGCTACTTTACCGGCATCGCCGGAGTTTACAAGCGTAAAGTAAACAACCCAGGAAGCGGAGATTCCAAGAAAGGTGCCGAAGATCAGTCCGAATAAATAGGGTCCGTTCCAGACGATGTTCGACCAGCCTTCAGTGACCGATCCTGCGGCCGATAACACGAATCCCCCGATGAGACATTGAAAAGCGACCAGCCAGATGGAATCCGTACGGTGACTGACCTTTTTGACATATACGGTTCCGATTCCCCAGCCTATTGCAGTAATCAGCGCAAAAACGATACCCATTATCGCAATGTGCCCCGACAAACCCCCGGTACTAACCGCAGCTACGCCAAGAAATCCAAGGATCAACCCGAACAGCTTTAAAGCATTCATCGGTTCACCCAGCCACAACCAAGCGAATATGCCTACTAGAACCGGCTGCAGATAAACGATGACTGAGAATAGTCCGGAAGGGGTCAGCATTAATCCAATGGTTTGAAGACCATAAAATATGATGACGTTAAACACGGATGAAATGAGATAGATAGGCCAGTTCTCTTTCCAACGAATTTGCTTCCACTTTGATAGATAAAGGACAACAAGCAGCAGCCCTCCGAAAAAGGTGCGCATACCTGCGAACAGAAGCGGCGGCGTGTAATCCAAAGCAATTTTATAGATCGGCCATGAAACTCCCCAGACAATAACCAGGAAGGTAATGAGTGACAGCGATTTGGCGCGTGATAATTCTCTCATGATGTCTCCTATTCCCTGTATTTAAGTGAGCAACTCTAAAATTATATCATACGCCTATCGGACGGATGATTAAAAGTGTCAGACAATGGAACAAACGAAAACCCCCGGGTTGTCCCCGGGGGTTTGCATTTTACCGAACAAAAAATTTCCGTATCACTTCATTGACCGCTTGGTTGGTAATCGGCTTGCTGATATAATCGTCCATCCCGGCCTCGATGCATTTTTCCCGATCGCCCTTGAGCGCATTGGCCGTTACCGCTACGATGATCGGACATTGGTCCGGTGAGAGATTATCCTTAATTATCGTCGTGGCTTCAAGCCCGTTAATACCCGGCATGTGCACATCCATAAAAATAATGTCGAAGGATTCCGTCAGCGCGGCGTCCACAACCTCATTCCCGCCCTCAACGATCCGAATAGTATGGCCTTGATTTTCCAGCATCTTGACCAAGACCAGTTGATTGATTTTGTTATCCTCGGCGACCAGAATCTTGATGTTGCGTACCGGCGCCGCCTGCTCGATTGCAGCTGCTGTCTGCGTAGCGGCATCGAAGTAGCCGGCCGTTTTGAAGGTAACAGTGAATACGAAGGTGGAACCCGGTGAATCTTCATGTACATCTTCATGGTCGACCCAGATGTTGCCGCCCATCAAATTCACGAGCTTTTTGCTGATCGCAAGTCCCAGCCCCGTTCCCTCCGACGTCCGGGTCATGAAATTATCCAATTGGTAGAACGGCTGGAACAATTGATCCGTTTTCTCTTTAGGGATGCCGATGCCTGTATCCTTTACCTTAAACATAAGCTGAACCGTGTTGTCCGCTTGCGCAAGCTTTTTGACCGAGATGGAGATGCCGCCTTTGTCCGTAAATTTAATAGCATTTCCGATCAGGTTCATGAGAACCTGCTTTAGCCGTTTGGAATCGCCATAAATGAGAGGAGGCACATCCTGGTGCATGGAAAAAGAGACTTCAAGCTGCTTGGTCTGTGCTTTCGGCGAAAGCAGGTCGACGGACTCGAAAATACACGCGCGGACGTCCAAAGGCTCCTCCGCAAGCTCTGTAACACCCGAATCGATTTTGGAGAAGTCCAATATATCGTTAATGATGTTAAGCAGGGTTTCTCCGCTTTTACGAATGATTTCCAAGTATTCTCGCTGCTCCGCACTTAAAGACGGGGACTCCATGAGAAGATCGGTCATGCCGATCACACCGTTCATCGGGGTGCGGATTTCATGGCTCATCATCGCCAGAAATTCGCTTTTCGCTTTGTTGGTGGATTCTGCCGTTTCCTTGGCGATCATCAGCTTTTTCTGCTCGGTAATGTCCTTGGCGATAATGTAGAACCCGACGTTCTCGTTATTGATAATAATCGGGGCGATTGTCGTCAATACTTCCGCCTCATGCCCGTCCCTGCGAACCATTTTATCGATGAGCTTTTCTGCCGAGGAATCTTTCAAAGAAGCCGCAAGAACCTGTTTTACATCTTTCCGCGCGATAAACCGGGAGAAATGCATGCCGACCATCTCATGGATAAAGTAACCGGTCAACTCCTGTGCCATCACGTTTGCGTTAATGATATTTCCTTCTAAAGTGAGCGAGAAGATCGCATCATGATTATATTTTTTAAGTGAAGTGTATCTTTCGACCGTTTCTTGAAGCTTCAGCTCTACCAATCGGCGCTGGGTGATATCTTGCAGCGTGCCGTTAACCTTAATAGGATGTCCGTCATTAGAGCGTGTCACAACACCCCTGATATGAAGATGTTTAACGTTTCTGTCTTCTTGGGCCGCTTGGAATTCAAAGTCGAAATCGTTGCCTTGTATCAACGATTTTTCAATTGTCCGCTCAAATTCAGGTCGGCTCGACGGATCTACCAGATCCGTGATCTGATACGATGTATCATTCTCGCATTTCAGATTTGTGAGATGAAAAATTTGATCGGAGAAAGACACCTCATCATGGAGAATGTCCCATTCCCAGCTGCCGATCAACGCGATGCGGTGGGCCTCCGCGATGATGTGCTGGCTCTTTTTACGTTCGGTAATCTCTCTTGCAATGCCGAAATAAATATCGTTTTGCTCCTCGTCTTGAATCAATGTGACGATGAGTTCGAACCATAAAAATTTGCCGTTTTTATGGCGCAGTCTCATTTGCTGAGGAGGTTCACCTAAACCTCTGCTTATTTGCAGCTTGCGCAAATCATCGGGATGATACAGGAACGAGCGAGGCTTTCCGATTAATTCTTCAGGCGAATAGCCAAGTGTTCTTGTAATGGATGGGGAGAAATGCCTGAATATTTCGTCTGCTGAAGAGATACCGAAAATATCGTGGGAGTATTCAGCGATCAGCCTGTACTGCTGCTCCAAGGTCAAATACTTTAACTCTGCCGCTTTTCTTTCCGTTATATCGGTTGCCTGCAGGAAGAAGTTAGGAATGTTATCCGGACATTGAACCCGGGTTAATTTGATGCATGCCGCAATATACCCTCGTTCCTTGTGAAAAAGCCGAAGCTCACTTTCAAAAGTTCCGGAAATGAGATAGGACTCCATATTGTCCATAGGATTCTCGGGACTCACGAGATCCTGAAATTTATATGTAATCAATTCTTCCTTGGATAAACCGAAAATCCGGCACATCGCATCATTCGTTTCCAGCCACTGACCATCGGCAGTAAGCAGCGCCATACCGTTGGACGAGCCTAGATAAAGCTGCTCGAAGATCGATGGAGGGATTTGTACACTCGGCATAAGCCTGATTCAGCTCCTTGAATTTAGCCGTTTTGCATAAAGCACATTGGGATATATACCCTTTAACAATAGTAATTGAAACTTTCAAATAAAAAAAGGAGCTTTGGGGTTTCTCCGCTCCATTAAGGCGATCATATAGGGTTGACTCAGTTATACTTGATGAAGCGCCGTCCGCCGATTTGCGCTTGAATATAAGGAGAATTCGTATGTGTTCCTTCAGATTCGTGCAATCGCGTGCCCCCGGGTGCGAATTGGGATAAATAGATATAATCCGGATAATCCACTTGATCGGTCAAATACGCGGATTGCATCGCCCACGGTCTCCGCAGCCGATTCAGCATCTCAATGATCATATGTGAAGGCAATATGCCCATGCCGTGCCCGAAGAACAGGTCTTCGCCGCATTTTATGACATTTTCGCCTTGCCATTGCGGAGTCGCAGGATTTACATCAGGATTTCGGAAATACAGCACATCCCCGATGAAGGAATTTTCTATCCCTGAATCTGGATCAGTTTCAGGTCGGGGTCAAATTGCCAATCATACAGCCGTAAGTTAGCGAACAACCGGTTAAACTCACTCTCTTTAATCGAATCCAGAATTCCTTTGTATAACACAATAAGAATTCCGGTCGCACATTCAAAACCGTACATTCTTCCGTGCACGAATATATCGCGTATACCGGCAGCGGGAGTTACCCCTGGACGAAGCTGCAATGCCCCTTCAGGCGTGCGATGCCAGACACGTTCGTTACAATAAGTATCTTTAAAGGTGGCGAACCTGGCACCGCTTCGGTTTAAGCCGTGAGCGGCTTGTAAAATGTTGCTTCTTAACCTCATTTCAAACTGCAGCTGTTCGATGGAATTATACCTGTATATGACGGGGCTGCTGCTCTTTTGTATATATACTTCCCGGGCTAGCTGAGGCCAGCGGGAGATGTCGATCGACGCTTGCGCACCGGCGATGAGAATCACGGGTTTTCCTTCCCTCCGTGTGAGAATGTGACGCCTATGGCATTGTATGAGAGGATTCGGGGTGCTGTGCGGAGAATTAACTAAGGCTTAGCAGATAAAAAGGGTGAGGTCATATGCGATTTAAAGCTTCTTTTTGGAACTTTGTAATCGGCCAGTCGCTGGCCAGCTTGGCGGATGTGTTTTTTATCGTTGCCGTTATCGTCTTCGTCCAAGAGTATACACAATCCGCTTTCATTACCGGTCTGATCCCGATTATTCGTGTCACGGCGTTATTCATAAGCGGCATGTTAGCGCCTTTAGTTATGGACCGTCTAGCGTTGCGGACGGTTTTGATGGCAAGCCAGGCCGGAGAGGCATTGTTCCTGTTTCTGATGGCGGCTTTATTCGGGATCTTTATGTCCGGACACGGACTTGTTTTGTTGTTTGTGTTCATGTTCGGGTTCGGATTTTTCAGAGGTTGGTGGGGGCCGGCTCATAATGCGATGCTTCCGAGACTCGTTAATCCCGACTTATTGGTAAAGGCTAACGGCTTGATGTCTACGACGGATCAGACGGTGCAAATGGCCGGATGGGCGGTCGGCGGCATTGTCGTGGCTTTTTTCGGGTGGCAGAATACTTTTTGGCTGTCTCTTGTGATCATGCTGATCTCTATCGTATCGCTCTGGTGGGTGAGGGATGACACGGCTGTGGAAAAAGATGATGATAAGAAGGTTTCCAGCTGGGAGTCTATGAAAACCGGATGGTCCACGATCTGGAGGACGCCGACGCTTCGGATCGTCACGATGATGGATGTGATCGAGGGTATCGCCAATGGCGTATGGGCGGGAGCCATTATTTTGGTGTATGTAAATGAAGTACTGCATAGAGGCGCCGATTGGTTCGGTTTCATCAATGCCAGCTATTTTGTGGGTACGATCACGGGCGGCTTGCTTGTCATGGCATTGTCGAAGTGGGTTGAACCGCGGTTAATTGTATCAATGATTGCAGGCTCCTTACTTTTCAGCTTGATGATCTTCGGCTATGCGCTTACTTCACTGCCGGCTGTTGCACTGATACTTTGCGTACTGATGGGGCCAGCCTACCAATTGAGAGATATCGCCCAAAGAACGATTTTTCAAAAAAAATGTGTCGGTATCGGAGCTGCCCAAAGTGTTCGCCGCACAGGGCACGATCATCGCGGTCACTTTTGGTGTATCCGTGTTGGTTATGGGGCTGATTACGGATTTGTTCGGCGTCCGGATGGCTTATCTAACGTCTGCGGCGATGTTTGCCGTTTCCGGCATGATGGCGTTGTTGTTCGCCCGGTCAATGAATTTAAAAAAACCTTGCAGAAAGCAGCTAAGCCGGCTGTTTTTTGCAAGGTTGATTTGCGGTTTAAAAGTAAGATTGACGATGTGGATTGTTCTTTTGGTGCTCGAGCCCTTTAATAAAAATGTATCTCTGTAAGCCGGCAGAATGGGAGATGGCCAGATCGCCAAAAGACCGAGCCTGCTCGTAGTCCCCTTTTTTATAGGCGGCATCGGCATCAAGAGCGTATTTCACGCCCTTATGTCTTATTTTACTTTTCATCTCCTCGAAAGCAGCCCAGTCATTCTCAATCAGAGCAATCATGGCGCTATACAGATGGCGGGCATCCGGATTTTTAATTTGAGGGACAACTTCCTTGGCTTCGGCTAGACGGTTAGTTTCGATGTAATAATAGGCGTCGGCATTCGCCCGTATCTCCCGGTTCTTGATCTTGGGCATGATGGCGGCGGCTTCTTCAAACCTCCGGTTGATCATTTCACGCATGAAGGCATAGTAGGATGTTTGGCTTTGTTTAGATGAGCTTCAACCGCGCGCATATTTTTATCGGCACGAAACACATACAAATTGTGGACAATAGCAATGGTGAACGTAAGGATGAAAATTGCACCCGCCAGTATGAGAATACCCGGCACCGAGAGTATCTCGATTCCGCTCATCCCGAACCAGACACCGAATGCTCCTCCTATAGCGACAATTGCGATCCATTTGATTGCTGTACTCATTTCAGAATATACCCCTTTAGCAAAATCAGATGTCAAAAGTATACCATGCACCGGCAGCCAGTCACATCACGCAGTTGGTGATTCAATGCCGAACATTGCGTATAATGAAAAAAGATAGATGGCGTAAGACAAACATAAATGGAGGAAATATATGAAACGTTCAACAATTATCGGACTTGTAGTGGGTGCGCTCGTACTGATTTTGATCTTCTCGGCGGTGGGATCGTACAACCGGCTTGTTTCCGCCGAAACGGCGGTGGACAATCAATTCGCGCAGATTGACGTTGTCCTTGAGAGGCGGGATGCTTTGATTCCGAACTTGGTCAATACTGTGAAAGGGTATGCGGCTCATGAGAAAGAAGTTTTCGAGGCAATTGCCGCTGCGCGCAAAGGTCTGGCCGGAGCAGGAACGGCAGCCGAGAAGGCGGATGCGAACAACCAGATGGAGAGCGCGCTGTCCAGATTGCTTGTAGTCGTGGAGAATTACCCGAACCTCAAAGCGGATACGCAATTCACCCGTCTGATGGATGAGCTTGCCGGCACGGAAAACAGAATATCGGTGGAGCGCCGGGATTATAACAACGCTGTGACTTCTTACAATACGAAGATCAGGAGGTTTCCGGCATCGATCTATGCCTCGATGTTCGGCTTTGAGAAGAAGGAGCTGTTCAAAGCCGCGCCAGGTTCGGAAACCGCCCCTGAAGTCAACTTTTAATAATGGCGCGCTTTTGTTTCAAGATCTGCGCCGCTGTATGGCTGCTGATATGCGGACTCGGGTTCACGAGCGGAAATGCATGGGCGGCGCAGCCGGATTCCACTTACGGTGTTTATGTCCAAGATGAGGCTGGCATTATCTCCGCGCAAACCAAGAATGAGTTGTACAGCAGGGCAGTTTGGCTGCATAAGCAGACCGGCACCGCGCAAATCGGAATTGTGACGATAAATGAGTTGGACAACCGGTCGCTTGAGCAGTATGCCGTAGACCGGTTCCGTGAAATGGGACTCGGCGGCAAAAAACGGAACGATGGCGTGCTGCTCCTGTATTCCGCCGCGGATAAGCATGTGCGGTTGGAAATCGGATTTGGCTTGGAAGGACGCATACCGGACGGCAAAGCAGGGGAGATTCTCGACCGCTACTTCGTCCCTAACCGGGATGCGGGTCAACTGGATCTCGCCTTCAGCCAGACGCAAGCAGCTGTGCTGCAGGAAATCGCGGCTGAGTATGGCGTTGATACATCAGGCATTGAAAATATGCCGGCGCTTCCCGATCAGGAGAGCAGCGGTTTCTTTGACGGCATGCCGGGCTATATGAAAGTTGTGCTTGGAATCGGAGTCGTTTTTTTGATCTTTCTGGATTTCAAGTTTACGGGAGGCGCAGTCACCTACTCCATTCTTAACATGCTCGGACGGAGAGGATCCGGAGGCGGCGGTTACGGAAGCGGAAGAGGCGGGGGACGCGGAGGCGGCGGTTCTTCCGGAGGCGGCGGTGCAAGCAGATAAGGGCTAGGATTCGTTCATGAAACCTTGATTTCAACTTCATCATATCTTCATGCAGCGCGGCTGCATGGATGGTATGATTTTTTTATTCCTAGATAAAAAAGGGGAAGAGAGTAAACATGCATAAAACGATTATTATAGGCACAGGCCCTGCGGGACTGACCGCGGCGATTTATCTGGCTAGAGCGAACTTGAATCCGTTGGTGATCGAAGGCCCCGAACCGGGCGGACAATTGACGACCACTACGGAAGTCGAGAACTTTCCCGGATTCCCTGAAGGTATAATGGGCCCGGAATTAATGGCGAACATGCGCAAGCAAGCCGAGCGTTTCGGTGCGGAGTTCCGCTCAGGCTGGGTGAATAAAGTGGATATGTCGAAACGTCCTTTCACCTTGTCGGTAGAGGGCATGGGGGAGCTTCAGGCGGAAACGCTCATCATCTCCACCGGCGCATCGGCCAAGTACTTGGGTATTCCGGGGGAAAAAGACAGTGTCGGACGCGGAGTAAGTACGTGTGCCACATGCGACGGATTTTTCTTCCGCAACAAAAAAATCGTCGTAGTGGGTGGCGGAGATTCGGCGATGGAGGAAGCTCATTTTCTCACGAAGTTTGCTTCTGAAGTGGTTCTGGTTAACCGCCGGAATGAGCTGCGTGCCTCGAAGATCATGCAGGACCGGGCTCGCAACAATCCGAAGATAAGCTGGAACCTGAATCGAACTCCGCTTGAAGTGATAAGCGGTGACAACGGTGTAACCGGTCTTAAGGTGAACAACAACGAAACCGGACTGGAAGAAGTGATCGAAACGGACGGCATTTTCGTGGCTATCGGGCATACGCCTAACACCCGGTTTTTGGATGGGCAGCTGGATACGGACGAAACAGGCTATTTGCTGGTTAAGCCGGGAACGACGGAAACCAATATTCCAGGTGTGTTCGCGTGCGGGGACGTGCAGGATCACCGCTATCGCCAGGCGATCAGCGCGGCGGGGACCGGTTGTATGGCCGCATTGGATTGCGAAAGGTTTTTGGAAGGTTAATCACGTATAATAGAAAGCATGGCGAAGAGCAAACGGCTGGGCGACTGGAAACAATGGGCAAAACAATTAAAGAGCAATATACGTGTACTCTATTTGGCGTGTCGGGATCCGAGGACTCCATGGTACGCCAAATGGTTTGCGGTTTGTGTTGTTGCATATGCGTTTAGCCCGATCGATCTGATCCCCGACTTCATCCCTGTGCTCGGCTATTTGGATGACCTTATTCTGGTTCCCTTAGGCATTGTGCTTGCTCTTAAGATGATTCCTGGAGAAATCATTACGGACTGCAGGCAAAAGGTTGAACTAGAGTCGGACGGCGGCAGGCGGAAGAATTGGTTTATGGGCGTCTTGTTCGTGCTGATCTGGATCGCCGCCGCAGTGTGGATTAGCGCGGTCGCGTTTAAAATGTAATCAAGTATGATGTTTTTCATCGTTGTTTGGCTATGTATGCTTCATCGCTGCTGCAAAACAGGGCCGGTTCAAAGTCATTGATATGACTTCTGAGCCGGCCTATTTTTATCGCTAAAAATTTTGCGGTTCCTCTTCAGCGTCCTCTGTTACCTCGCTCACATCGCATACTTCCGCAGCTGCGGAGCGGAACTCTTCTTCATTCTCCGAGCCAAGCTTGTCTCCGAATTGGTCAAGACGCGCCGGGTTGCTTGCCACTCCGTCGTTGCCAGGTTCATTGTTTCGCGGCGTCATTCTACCATCACCTCCTGAGCGTTAGAATGACCCAAATGGACTTCTCCTCATTCAGATCGGATCGTTTTGTCACAAAACCGGCTCCCATTTCGACTCATATGTAAACAAACATAAACGGAGGATGAGGAGTATGAAAAATTACGATGCTGCCGTCATTGGCGGAGGGCTTGCAGGATTGATCGTGGCGATAGATTTGGCTGAAGGAGGGAGGTCCGTTGCCGTCCTGGAAAGGTCTGACCGGATGGGAGGGCGTGCAATCACCGTCAACAAGAACGGCGCCTTGTTTAACTTGGGCGGGCACGCGCTGTACCGGGGCGGTGAAGCTTATCAGATTTTGCACTCCTACGGGTTGAAACTGTCCGGTAAAAAACCGTCAGTAAAAGGTTTGGCCATCTGGGGCGATAAAGTGATGCCGATGCCGGGCGATGCTGCAGGCATGCTGAGCTCTCCACTTTTAACATGGTCAGGGAAGATGGAGCTTATGGGACTGATGCTCAAAATCTACAAAACGCACGCGGACCAATTGCCCCTCATGAGCCTGCGTGATTGGGCGGAGAAGGAAATACGCGACCCCATGGTGAGGCATGTTTTTTACTCGCTTTGCCGCACCTCCACCTATGTTCACGACCCTGACTATCAGTCGGCAGGTCCCGTACTGCTTCAGGTGCAGCGAGCGTTGAAAAGCGGTGTGCTGTACCTTGATGGGGGATGGCAGACGATCGTGGAGCAGCTTCGTGAGAAAGCCATCCGATTGGGAGTGGACCTTCTCGCTAACAAAAATGTGGTGGAAATACAGCAAGAAGAAGGCTGCGTACGCCGGCTTCGATTTGCTGACGACTCTACATTAAGCATCTCGCATGTCATCAGCACGCTTTCCCCGTCCGATACGTTCCGGCTCACACGGGGAGCGGAGCATACCGTATTGCGCAGATGGAAGGACGAAGCACGGCCGGCTATGGCAGCTTGTCTCGACCTCGGGCTTCGGAGACTGCCCGTGCCCGACCGGAATTTCGCTTTAGGCATTGATCAGCCGGTGTTTTTCACCAACCATTCCAGAGCGGCGAAGCTTAGCGACAACGGGACGCTCGTGATCCATTTAATGAAATACAACGGTCCTGGAGAAAGCGACCCGAAGGCGGATCTTAGTCTGCTGGAACAAACGATGACGCGTCTGCACCCCGGATGGGAACAAGAAGTCGTCGCCCGGCAGTATTTGCCCAATATTGCCGTTGTGCATGATTATGTACACCTCGGCCGGTCGGTGCCGTCCATCGGCCCGTCGGTCCCGGAAATCCAAGGGCTGTATGTAGCAGGAGATTGGGTCAGCCATGGAGAAATGTTGGCGGATGCGGCTGCTGCCAGCGGCAGAAGAGCGGCTCGTGAAATGATGCAGAACCTTGTTACGCGGGAACCGGCGGTTCTGGCAGCGCGATAGACGGTTAACTTCAAAGGGAGGGTGTCATTTTTGGAGCGTGTTCATTCTGACCGGTCGGAGCAATTATACCAATTATATAAGCCGCTGTTGTTCTCTTTGGCGTATCGCATGTTGGGAAGCGTGTCGGATGCGGAGGATATCGTTCAGGAAGCCTTTCTGTCGTGGAGCGAAAGAAGGCCGGAAACCGTTCTGAACGAGAAAGCCTATCTGTGCAAAATGGTGACGAACCGCTGTGTGGACCGTCTTCGTTCACCCGGCAAGCAACGAGAGGTCTATGTGGGACCTTGGCTGCCTGAACCTCTGATTACGGAGGCGTTGGATTCCGATTCACCTTCCGGAGCCTATCTGCAAAAAGAATCCCTCTCCACCGCATATCTGCTTCTGCTTCAGCAGCTTTCCTGGGTAGAGAGGGCGGTATTTATCCTGCGTGAGGTGCTGCAATATGAATACGATGAAATCGCTGAAATCGTCGACAAAAGCAGCAGCAACTGCCGACAAATCTTTCATCGGGCGAAGCGTTCTGTCAGCGGTCTAAGTGGGATGGCCGATACGGTGCCGCTGAAATCGGAATCGTTGAAAGCGTTGATTGAGCAATTTATTCACGCTGTTGCATCCGGCAACACCGGTCAACTCATGAACTTACTGAAAGCAGACGTGTCGATGCATTCCGATGGGGGTGGCAAAGTTACGGCAGCAGTACGCCCGATCCTGGGAGCCGATCGTGTGATCGCGTTCTTGATGGGGATTGCCTCCAAGGCGCCTGCTGATATGTCTTTCCGAATACAGATGGTTAACGGAAATCCGGGGATCGTGAGTTACATCGGAGAACAACCGTCAAGTGTAATTACTTTTCGCATGGAGAACGATCGGATCGCAGAAATCTACATCGTGGTCAATCCGGATAAGCTGAAGCATTTACCTCAGCGCTAATAGAGAAATGAACAAATCGGGTTGTGCTGTGGGGTCTTATGAGGCCGCATGGCTCAACCCCTTTTTTGTAAATTAGAAGATATAGTTCTCAAGTGATGAAGGCGAACACTGGTTATACCCAGCCTTTATTGCGTTTGCGGGATTTTAACACGTTCTAATAACGCTCGAGCAGCAGTGTAACACCACAGAACGTGCTGTTAGTGTTAGGCAAATTGGAGTTGAGCCATCCTGTCAGAGGTAATGTCACAATCTTAGCCTGAGAGGTCACTAAGTTGGTAGTCCAGCACCTTTCCTGTTCTTTACAATACATACATGAACCGTAGGACAACGCTGTGAACGGTCAGCTCTTACGGTAACTATCACAAGTTTGGTAAATAAGAAGGGAGTTACAACATGAACAAGAATAAGACATGGATTCTCGCGCTTTGCGTCATGCTCGCCATGATGGCTTTGACTGCTTGCGGCGGCGGCAACGGAAACGGCAATGCCGAATCTTCCGCTCCCGCTTCCCCGAGCGTAGACGCTTCTTCTGAACCTAGCGACGCTTCCGGCATGCCGGAAAAACCGGAAGAGCTGGTCATCTGGCCGGACGCTTCCGAGGACAAAGTAGCCATTATTGAAGAAATCACTAAGAAGTACACAGAAAAAACCGGTATCAAAGTTACGCTTACCCCGCTGGCCATGAACGACCAGCCGGAAGCGCTTAGCCTCGACGGTCCTGCAGGCAATGGTCCCGACCTGTTCTATCAGCCGGGTATCGGGAACCTTGTGGTGAAAGGTCTTGTTCAACCGCTGAAGACGACAGATGCGGTTCTTGACACGTATACACCAGAATCTCTTCAAGCTCTAAGTCAAGACGGACAGTTGTACGGTCTGCCTCTTGTAACCGAAACGTATGCCATGTTCTATAACAAAAAGCTTCTACCGGAAGCTCCGAAGACGATTGCGGATCTCGAGAAAATCGCGCAAGAGAGAACGAACGCCAAGAAACAAGAATACGGCTTCCTCTTTGAAGCGACGAACTTCTACTTCGCCTGGTCTTTACTTGGAGGCAACGGCGGTTACATCTTCAAACAAGATGACCAAGGCAAATATGACATTAACGATATTGGCTTGAACAAAGAAGGAACCGTTAAAGGCGCCAAACTGATTCAAAGCTGGTTCGACAAAGGATACCTTCCAAAAGGCATCAACGGCGACATCGTCGGCGGATTGTTCGGGGAAGGCAAAGTTGGGGCTGTTATCAATGGTCCGTGGGCGATCAACGACTACAAGAAAACGCTCGGAGACGATCTGGGGATAGCTCCGCTGCCGACGCTGGAAGATGGCGCTCACCCAACCTCCTTCATCGGAGTCAAAGGCTGGATGCTCTCCAAGTTCTCGAAACATCCGGAATGGGCAGCCGATTTGGCGGCATTCATTACTAACGAACAAAACGCTATGGCCTTTTTCAAAGGCACTGGAGAAGTTCCGCCGGTCAAAAACGTGCTGAACAATCCGGACTTGACAAACGACCCGCTCGTAGCCGGATTCTCCGCACAAATCCAATACGGACAACCGTTCCCGACGGTTCCTGAGCTTGACCATGTGTGGGATCCAATGGCCAACGCACTAACCTTCGTGATGGAAGGTAAAGACGTTCAAACTTCGCTTGACGACGCCGTTCGCATGATTCAAGACAAGATGAAAATGGCTGGAGCAAAATAATTAATCAAATGAAAAGAAAAGGGGCTCCTGCAGTCCCTTTTCCTCTTTCAATATAAAGAGCTGGAAGGTGAGAACGCATGCAGACGAAGACCACAAGCGGTACTCAGGCAGGTACATCCAAAACCGCAGTTGCGGCTGTACTGTCTCTTGTTCCCGGTCTAGGTCAGCTTTACAACCGAAGATACATTAAAGGCGCTTTATTTTTGTTTTTCGCGGGGTGTCAGGGATTCGCGCTGATTCCACCTATTATTAACGGATTAATTGGATTGGTTACTCTGGGCGATGTTCCCGAGGTGGACGATTCTCGTACTCTGTTGGTCGAAGGGATATTGTCCGTCATTATCCTGGGAATCCTGCTTTTGTTATACGGGTGGAATATCTCGGACGCTTACAAGGACGCCAAAAAACGAGAAAAAGGGATAAGGACCCCGTCCGTCCGGCGGGCGTTCCAAGACAGCTGGGAGCACGGGTTCCCATATTTCGTAGTCGTTCCGAGCTTTATCATGCTCGCTATGATCGTCATTTTCCCGCTGGTGTTCATGATTAGTCTAGCTTTCACCAATTACAACCTGTACAACTCTCCCCCGGTCCACTTGCTGGATTGGGTGGGCGTAGCCAACTTTAAGGAATTGTTTACCGAACCTTTGTGGAGCAAGAGTCTTCTGTCCGTTCTTTCCTGGACCGTCATCTGGACGCTTATAGCAACGTCCCTTGAGATCGGTCTGGCGCTGCTGTTAGCGGTAATGATTAACGATAAAAGGGTTCGGTTTACAAAACTGATCCGGACCTTGTTCATCCTACCGTGGGCGATTCCTTCGTTCATGACAATTCTCGTATTCGCAGCAATGTTCAACGATACGTTCGGAGCGATCAATCGGGACATTTTCTCCCATTTCGGGACTTCCATACCTTGCTTTCGGACCCTACGTGGACACGCGTCGCCATCATCGCCATTCAAATGTGGCTCGGTTTCCCTTATGTCTTCACACTGTTCACCGGTGTGCTGCAAAGCATTACGAAGGATTGGTACGAGGCGGCGGAGGTTGACGGGGGTACCCGCTGGCACAAGTTCCGGTATATCACGCTGCCGCATCTTATGTACGCGACGGCGCCGCTGCTAATCATGCAATTTGCGCAGAACTTCAACAACTTCAACATCATTTATTTGTTCAACAAAGGCGGTCCGCCGGTTCCGGGACAGAACTCCGGAGCAACCGACATTCTTATTTCCTGGGTGTACAGCTTGACGTTCAAAGAGAACAACTACAAGATGGCTGCCGCCATTTCAATTGTAATGGGGATTGTGGTAGCGCTGTTTGCTTTCTATCAATTCCGCAGAACCCGCTCTTTCCGAGAGGAGGACATGTATTAAGATGGGTCGATCATTAAAATCGAAGCTGGAAGTGTCAGGCATCTACCTGATCGTTCTGATCATGTTCATCGTCATTCTGTATCCTCTTCTATGGGCGATTAGCATTTCGCTTAATCCCGGCACCAGCATGTTCAGCGCCAAAATGATTCCGGACAATTTATCGCTGGAGCATTACAAGTGGCTGTTCACGAATCCTCGAAGCGATTATGGGCTTTGGTACAAAAATACGCTGATTGTCGCATCCATAACATCGATCTCTGCGGTCTCTTTGGTTTCGATGGTCGCTTTCGTGTTTTCGCGTTACAAATTCATCGGGCGCAAGTACGGAATCTATACGTTCCTGATGTTGCAGATGTTCCCGGTGCTTATGGGTATGGTGGCCATCTATTTGCTGCTTAATATGGTTAATCTGCTAGATACGTTCACCGGGTTAATCCTGATCTACGTTATCGGAGGGCTTCCGATGAACGTTTTTCTGGTCAAGGGCTATATGGATACGATTCCTAGAGACTTGGACGAATCCGCCAAAATGGACGGAGCCGGCCACTTTACGATATTCTCTCGTATTCTGTTGCCGCTGTCCCGGCCCATTCTGGCCGTCGTCGGCTTGTTTACGTTCATGGCTCCATTCATGGACTTTCTTACGCCGAGAATCATAATCCGCAGCCCTGAGAAGTTTACGCTGGCGCTTGGACTGTACAACTTTATCAACGACAAGTTCGGCAATAACTTTACGATCTTTGCGGCGGGCACAATTCTGATCGCTATACCGATTGCCACGGTCTTCCTGTTCCTGCAGCGGCATCTCATTTCCGGATTGGCAGATGGGGCAACGAAAGGTTAATCGTGCCATAGCAGCGATATTACGAAAGCTGGAGGTGAGTTACTCTTGGATAACAGTTTGGCAATTCATCCTGATAAATTTGCCGGTTCGACAACCGAACGGTATTTTGATATCGGTTCGATGCGTTCTTTTGCGAGCAACGGCAACGAGTATCAATTTCAATGTGCAGGCGGTGCAGTGTCGATAGTGTTCTATGATGAGACAACGGTCCGGGTGGTCATGAATCCGTTCGGTGACCCGGACTTGTCCTCTAATCGGCATGTATTGGTACGGGAACCACAGCTTGTAAGCACCGAGCTCCTGGAGGAGGACGATACGATCCTAATCCGCTCGGCGCGGCTAACTGTCACAGTCCGCAAAAATCCGCTGCGTCTGTCGTTCATCGACGAGCTGACGGGCCGGAAGCTTCTTGCCGAAGGTGAGCGGGGCATGATGTATACCGCAAAGGGCCAGGTCGTGAGCTTTAAGGAACTAGCGAAGCAAGACCGATTCTATGGGTTCGGAGAGAAAGCCGGTTTTCTCGAGAAGCGGGGCGAGCGTATGACAATGTGGAACACAGACGTCTATGCTCCCCATAATCCGGAGACGGATCCTCTTTATGTGTCCATCCCGTTTTATATGACGCTTCGGGACGGTCAGGCATTCGGTTTGTTTTTCTTCAACACCTTTAAATCCGTGTTTAACTTGACAGGGGAGAAGGATTATTATTTCGGAGCCGAGGGCGGACAACTCGATTATTTCGTGTTTGCGGGCCCGACGCCCAAAGAGGTGACGGCCCAATACACAGCGCTGACAGGACGTGCGCCGTTGCCGCCGAAATGGGTTCTGGGTTATCACCAATCCCGTTATAGCTACGAGTCGGAAGAAGAAGTCCGGCAGCTTGTCAATCAATTCCGGGACAAGCAAATCCCGCTCAGCGCTATTTACTTGGATATTCATTACATGAACGGTTATCGGGTGTTTACCTTTGACAAAAACCGGTTTCCTGACCCGGAAGCTGATTCGGGAGCTGAAAGAGCAGGGTATCCACGTCGTGCCGATCGTCGATCCGGGAGTCAAGTCCGATCCTGAATACCGGGTTTTTCAGGAGGGTGTCAAGGAAGGGATGTTCTGTCAGTATATCGACGGAACGCCTTTCTACGGGCAGGTCTGGCCGGAAAAGAGCGCGTTCCCTGATTTTACGGACGATAGCGTTCGCCGCTGGTGGGGACAACAGCATTCGTTCTATACGGACAAAGGCATCGAAGGCGTCTGGAACGATATGAACGAGCCTTCCGTATTTAACGAATCCAAGACGATGGATCTGGAAGTCGTGCACAAGGGTGACGGCTGTCCGGCGACGCATCGGGAGCTTCACAATTTGTACGGCTTTATGATGTCTAAGGCGACTTATGAAGGGCTGCAAGGGAAGCTTGATGGCAAAAGGCCTTTCGTGCTGACCCGTGCTGGCTATGCGGGAATCCAAAGATACGCGGCCGTATGGACTGGAGATAACCGAAGCTTCTGGGAACACCTGGAGATGTCCATACCGATGTGCCTTAACCTGGGCCTATCCGGGGTTCCGCTCTGCGGCGCCGATGTCGGCGGATTTGCGCACGATTCGAACGGTCAGCTGCTGGTGCGGTGGACACAGCTTGGATCGATGATGCCTTATTTCAGGAATCACAGTGAGATGAAGTCTATCCGTCAGGAGCCTTGGGCGTTCGGACCGGAAGCCGAAGCGCTCGTTGCTGAATACATTCGGTTCCGCTATCGGTGGCTCCCGTATTTGTATGCTTTGTTCGCGGAGGCTGCCCGGACGGGCTTGCCGGTAATGCGTCCGTTGTTCATGGAGTATCCGGACGATCCTCGGACCTATTCGTTGTCCGATCAATTCCTGCTCGGTTCCGACGTCTTAGTGGCACCGGTCGTGCGTCCGGACACCGATCTGAGACTCATTTATTTCCCAGAAGGGAACTGGGTCAACTATTGGACAGACGAATGGGTTAAGGGCGGGAAGCACCATGTAGTTGACGCTCCTCTCGATATCCTGCCGATGTTCCTTAAAGAAGGCGCCATCCTGCCTCATGCTCCAGCCGGCGCCGAGAACGGCGACGAGCTGTCCGTCCATCTTTATCCGGCATCCGGACACTCTTCGGTCCAAGTACTGTATGAGGACGATGGGTCGACGTTCGGCTTTGAGCGAGGAGAAGTATATGAAGAGGAAATCCGAATGGCTATGGATCCGGAAGGAAAACAGTTGGACATCGATTCGACGATTGTGAGTAAGGGATATGCCCCGGTTTGGAACAAGAAACGATTCATCATTCACTATGGAGGCGAATTACACGTGAAATGGAACGGGAAGCCGGTGGAGCTGTCTGCAGTTCCGGGGTCTCAGATCCGAAGTTGGTTTGAAGTTTAGACGACGATAGGGAGGTTTGGGGAATGCTTCGCATCCGAAGATTGCTCTTATTCTGTTTAATGATTATCGTTGCACTGCCGTCGATTTCCGTCTTCGCGGGTCCGGAGGAAGCCGGCGCCGGACAAGCTTCCGATTCCACTGGAGAATTCGTCCGTATTAAGAATCAGTGGAAAGGAACGTATCTCTATGAAACGGAAGGCAAAGTCCGTTACGGCTTTCCTGCGATCAATGACGTGTCCGCCCAATGGCAGATAGAAGAACATAACGGCTACAAGCGAATCAAGAATCGGGCGACCGGCCATTACCTGCACATGCAGAACGAGATTGAGCCGGAGCATATTACGGATCCGGCGGAAAGTACCGCCGTGGAGGAGGGCTGGACGAGCGACCGCTGGACCATTCAAGACGCGGCCGGACAGCCGAGTTACGTCAACGTAACAAGTGTCGATTACCCCGGTAGGCTGCTGAATGTACAGGTTCAGAACGGCTATGCTCAGGTTAATAACTGGGCGCAGCCGGGATGGGGAAGCGCGTTGTGGCTGTTGGAGCCAGCTTCCGAACAGGAGCCGGTGCGCCTCGTGAATTCATGGAAGGGAACCGCCCTTTACGAAGAAGCGGGGACAGTGAAAGATGGCTCCCCAGCTGTGAACGATCCCGCCTCTCATTGGTATATTGAGGAATGGAACGGCAACAAACGGATCAAGAACCGAGCGACCGGCCACTATCTGCATATGCAGAACGTGATAGCTCCGGAGCGTATGACGGATCCGGCGGAAAGCTCTGTCGTGGAAGATAGCTGGACGAGCGCCCAATGGCGCATCCAGGATGCCGCGGGCAACCCCGGGCATGTCAATATCGTCAGTGTCGATTATCCCGACCGGCTTCTGAACGTACAGCTTCAGAACGGCTTTGCTCAAGTGAATAATTGGGCGCAGCGAGCTGGGGCAGCGCGGTATGGAAACTTGCTCCGGCTGGAGACACGGGGCCTAAGCGTATGAAAAACCAATGGACGGGCGCTTACCTCTTCGAAGAGGACGGTAAGGTGAAGTACGGCGAACCGAGGTACACCGATCCGGCTTCCCAGTGGATCGCCGAGGATTCGGGAAATGAAGTTCGGCTGCGCAATACGTCAACCGGCCATTATGTAACGACAGTGGATCATGTCGGGGGCAGTCCGGCGGAGAGCACGGCGGTTCCTGACGTTACGGCTGCGGCCTCCCGTTGGAAGATGGCGCCGGCTATTAACGGTGAGGGTAATGCTGTTGTCGATTATGTGACGTTCCAGAGCGCCGAGAATTCGGCGAGTTTCTTGAATGTACAGAGCCAGGACGGTTATGCCCACGGTAACAATTGGGCTCAACCGGCATGGGGCAGCGTGCAATGGAAGCTTGAAGATCCGGCTGCGCCGTCCGAGGAACCGGAAGATCCGCTCTCCCCATACATCCGCATCAAGAACAACTGGCTTCAGCTGTACTTATATGAAGAGGATGGCAAGGTTAAGTATGGGAATGCCAAAGCGGACAACTTGAACGCTCATTGGCTGATTGAAGAAGAGGGCGGTAAGAAGCGGATTAAGAACCGGGGAACCGGTCATTATATGACGCTCGAAGGCGTTCAAGGTTCCCGCGACGCCATCCGTGCTTCGGACGTTGCCCAAGGCTCGGACTTGGCGGATTGGGTAATCGTGGAATATCAAGGGTTCAAACAAATTTACAGTGCGGCTGATGAGCAAGCAGATCCGACAAGCCGGCCGTTCATTCATGTGGAGAACAAGCTTAAGGTCGCACAATACGGCGTCGTGCCCCGAGATTGGGGTAGTCCCAAATGGGAGTTCGTTCCGGTCTCCCAATCGGAAGACGTGTCGTTCGTC
The DNA here is from genome assembly GCF_000829465.1 of Cohnella kolymensis. GTDB lineage: Bacteria > Bacillota > Bacilli > Paenibacillales > Paenibacillaceae > Cohnella > Cohnella kolymensis. The sequence goes on from NZ_JXAL01000008.1 coordinate 65,390, forward strand.
CGCTTGAAAAACCGTTATCACGGAACGTATCTCTACGAACAGGACGGTAAGGTGAGCTACGGTTCGCCTGAGGAGAACGATTCGAAGTCCCATTGGGCCATCGAGACGGGGGCACAAGGGAAGCTGATCGTCAACAGGGCGACCGGGCATTTGATCACTAACGAGCATGTCGGCACCCATACGGATCCTGTGGAGAGCTTGGATCTTGACCGCACTTGGGGCAGCGTCCAATGGAGGGAGGAACCGGTATCAGGCACCGATTACAAGGTGTTTCGCAACGTCTGGAAGACGGATGCTGTCCTTCACGACGAGGATCAGACCGGATATGCCCAAGCAAGCAGCATTCCCGCCGATTGGCACAGCGCCCAATGGCTGGCTGAACCGGCGCCTGATCTTCCTGTGGAGCTGCCGCAGGGGAATATCCGCATCAAAAATAATGCGAACGGACAATACCTGTACGAGAACCGAAATAACGTCGTGCTTTACGGAACGCCGGGGACGGAAGACGGCACTTCTCACTGGCTGTTGGAAACCGAAGGCGGCGTTCAGAGGATCAAGAACCGCGCTACGGGAAATTACATGTCCATTGAGAATTTGAAAAGCTACCTGGAAACATCGTCCGACTCCGAGGTTGCCGGCGGAAAAGCGCATTGGCTCGTGGAAAAAGCTCCGTCCGGAGAGCACTTCCTTCTCAGAAGTGCCGCCGAGGGACATCAAGACGAGTACGTTCATGCGGAAGACAGCCAAGGATATCCCCAGTATGACCTTCGATCCGTTGAAAGCTCGGGGGTTCAATGGGCTTTCGAAGCCGCTCCGGAAACCTTTATTATTCCAGAGGAAGAAGACAAAGCGGAAGGGGGATCGATGCCGGTCTTTGCAGATACGAACTATATTCGCCTTAAGAACAAGGAAACGAACCAGTGGCTGGTCGTAAATGAAGGTAAGGTCGGCTTCAGAACCACATCTGTAAAGGATACATCTTCGCATTGGCTGTTGGAAGAAACGAACGGCCGCAAACGGCTGAAGAATAGGCAAAGTGAGCTTTACCTAACGGCCTCAGCTGACGGCAGTGTCTTGCTGACAACGGCAGGCCAAGAAGACGGCGCACAGTGGAAAGTCGGAGAAAATTCCGGATACCGAACGTTTACGAATGCGCATGTTTCCGATCACAGGTTGGTTTCGGACGGATCGGCGGTTCGGGTCATGCCTGCCTCTGAAACCTTTGCTGCCTCCCATTGGCTTGTTGAGGAAGTGCCGGGAGATGCGGTGTATGAAGCCGAATACGCCTTCTCTTCCGGCGGGGTCCGCACGGCTGCAGAGCGCCCGGGGTTCTCCGGCGACGGCTATGCCGATCATTTCGACGAAGCGGACGCACGGCTCATCTTCTCGGTTAATGCGCAGACAGCCGGATCCTACTCGGCAACTCTCTATTACGCCAATGAAGGAGCATCCAACGGGCGGCTTGCTCTGTACGTAAACGGCTTAAAGCAGAAGGCGATCCCGCTGCCGGAGAAAAAAGACGGCGGCTGGAAACAACGCTCGGTTCAATTGCCGCTGCGGGCGGGAATGAACACCGTGCTTTGGAGGCCGAACGAGGAATTTCCTTGCAAGCAGCTGTTGATAAGCTAGTCGTACATTCATCGGTCAAAAGAGCTCCCCGCGGGGTGACGCTTCCTTTCACAACTTACGAAGCGGAGTACGGGAAGACAAACGGCACGGTAATCGGACCCGACCGGAGTTACTATACGTTCGCGGCGGAGTCGTCGGGCCGTCAAGCGGTTCGGCTCAACCAAACCGGTGATTTCATCGAATTCCGCACAGCGGAAGCATCCAATTTCCTTGATCTTCGTTATATCATTCCGGACAGTGCGGATGGCAACGGCCTGGAGGCTACCCTAAGCTTATATGTCAACGGAGTGGATCGAGGCAATCTGGAGCTAAGCTCACGACATAGCTGGGTATACGGTAAATATCCGTGGTCCAATTCTCCGTCAGACGGTGACGCCCATCGATTCTATGACGAGATCCGCAGATTCATCGGAGAAATTCCTGCTGGAGCGACGATTCGCCTTCAGAAGGATGAAGATGATAAAGCTGCCTTCTATGTCGTCGACTTGGTGGAGCTGGAGCAAGCTCCCGACGCGTTCCCAAAACCTGAAGACTATGTCTCGGTGACGAAATACGGGGCTGTTGCCGATGACGGCAAGGACGATTCGGACGCGTTCAGGGAAGCCATCGCAGCGGCCCAAAAAGGGGCGTTCGAACTTTGGATTCCGGCCGGAACGTTCGACTTGAACCAAGGACCTCTCGACGTGAAAGAGGTCACCGTGCGCGGGGCCGGTATGTGGCATACGACGCTGAAAGGCGCCGGATTCATGGGGATCGGAAATCGGATTGGCGTGTACGATCTGGCAATTGACGTCAACGTAACCGCCCGACGCGACGAATTGCGCGAAGCGGCGTTTGACGGGACGTTCGGTACAGGTTCCACCTTCCAGCAGGTTTGGGTAGAACATGCCAAAGCAGGGATATGGAGCGTCCGGAGCGACGAAGGCGTGGTCACGGACGGCTTGTATGTCGGGGGTTTACGAATTCGGGACACCTATGCGGACGGCATCAACTTCTCGACAGGTACTAAAAATTCTATGGTCGAGCAAACCCATATCCGCAATTCCGGGGATGACAGCATTGCTGTGTGGTCAGCGGTTCCGGACAGAGTTTCCGATGAGGAGCCCGCACCGACGGCAACACCGTGCGTTACAATACGGTACAGCTTCCTTGGCTGGCCGACAACGTCGCCGTGTTCGGAGGCAAGGACAACAAAATCCAAGATAACGTATTAAGCGATACGGTCGGATTCGGAGCGGGCATCGCGATATCAACGCGGTTTAACCCTGCACCGTTTGCAGGCACCACAATCGTCGAGCGCAACACACTCATCCGGACCGGGGGCCGCGAGCCCAGTTGGAACCAGGATTTTGGCGCCATTTGGCTCTTTACTGGAGACAAGCCGATTAATGCAAATATCATCATCAAGAACAATGTCGTTACGGACAGCACGTATCAAGGGCTCTACATTAACGGTCCGTTCGGAATTAATCGAGATTCCGATCATCGCGTGACCATCCAAAATCTCGTGATCGACGGAACCGGCACGTGGGGCATACATGTCAACAGCAGCGTGACGGGAGCCGTTTACCTCGATCGAGTTATCGTGCGCAATACAAAAGTAGGCAAGCTGTTTAACGCTGTTGGACCCGCCTTCGAACTTCGAGAAGAAAGTGGCGGAGCAGATCCCGGGAACATGGGTGACAATGGAGGCCCCGTCACACAGGGTGATCGGTCCTAGGGAAGAAGCGGAGTAATTGAAAGAAATAATAGGCAGCGGTAGCTGGGCCGGCATGAAGTCTCAATGACTTTATGTCGGTTTTTTCCGCTTGAAAAGTCACTTAAATTACACTAAATGTAACGATATTAGCAGTCTATTTTCATTGAAATAGTTTATCATGAAGTTTGAAGAGGGTTGAGGCAGGGAGGGGACATAAGGTGAAGCGGGTATCCACAAAAAACAGCAGTTCTTGTCAGCACGACAATGTTGCTTGTACTCGCCATAGGGTGGTTGATCTACTCGGATGGACGGTACGATCCATATCCTTCTTCTCCCGCGTCGGATCGCAAGGAGACAAGCCATCCGGCCGACGACAAGCTTGTCATGATGTTTCCGTCCGGATCCGTTCCCAGAGATCTCCCTCTTGTACAAAAGGAGATAAATCGCTATTTATCGACCAAGATCGGAGCCCGCATTGAAATCAAGCTAGTGGAGCGGGGGGTTTGGGCAGAGAAGACCGGATTGATGTTCGCTTCGGGCGAACAGATTGATCTCCTCTTTGCGGCTGGTTGGATGAGATTCGCGGAAGAGGTCGCCAAGGGCCGATTCCTTCCGCTAGATGATTGGCTCAATCGTTACGGGAAGGATATCGTACAAACGCTTGACCCCTCTATCTTGGAAGCCGGGAAGATCAACGGAAAAGTATACGGAATCGAAACGAACAAAGAGTTTGCATCCAGTAAAGGAATTGTCGTACGCAAAGACTTGGCGGACAAATACGGAATCGATTTGTCCTCGATCCGTACGCTCGAAGACTTTGGACCCGTTTTCCAAAAGATTAAGGAAAATGAGCCGGATGTTATCCCGCTGCAGGCGCGGGCAGATCGAAGTCCTTTGACTTTCATGATGCAATACGGGTTGTTTGATTTGCTTGGCGACGGTCCGGGTGTATTGGAACGGGATGGAGATGGGATGAAAGTTGTTAATATGGAGGAAACCAAGGCGTTCCATCAATATGCTCAACTGATGTACGAGTGGAATAGGGCCGGTTACCTGAACCCAGACGCCTCCACGACTAAGGATACCGAATCCGAAGTGGTGAAAGCCGGCAAGGCGTTCGCGTATGCGGAATCGTTAAAACCTGGATTTGACATGCAAGCTTCCCGCGGTACGGGTATGCCTATGGTGACGGTGGAACTGACCCGTCCTTATACGACGACAGCTGATACGACGAGCGCCATGTTCGCCATTACCAAGAACGCCAAGCATCCTGAGAAGGCGATGATGTTTTTGAATTTGCTTTTCAAGGACAAATATTTGCTTAACTTGTTGAATTGGGGAATTGAAGGGACGCATTATGTCAAAAAATCCGATACCGTCATCAATTATCCTCCGGGCGTCGACGCGAGAAGCGTCGGCTATAACCTAAATCAATCCTGGATGTTCGGCAATCAACTGAACTCTTACTTATGGGCAAACGAAGATCCGCACCTGTGGGACGAATACCGACAGTTTAATGAAAACGCAGACAAGTCGAAAGCGCTCGGCTTTGTATTTAATCCGGACACAGTGAAGGCGGAGATTGCAGCCTGTATGTTGGTCAGCAAGGAATTTGCTCCTGCCCTTAATACCGGGGAGCAGGACCCGAGCGTCATCCTGCCTATGTATATAGATAGATTAAAGGCTGCAGGCGCCGACCAAATCATTCAAGAAAAGCAGCGGCAGCTGGAGGAGTGGCTCGTAAGCCGCGAGCACGCTGCAGGTGACAGAAGATGAAACAAGCTACGCTGCGGTCGAGACTGATCCTTGGTTTCGGAATCGTCACCATCCCACTGGTGATCTTGGTACTGTGGAACAATCTGTACGCGACGAAGGTCGTCCATTCACAGGTCGCCCAGTCTAACCAGAACTTGCTCACCGTGTATATGAACGATATAGATCAGGTGCTTGAGGAGATCGAGAATTACTTGTACAAGACGGCAGAGCAGGATCAGAGCCTCATCTCACTCGGTCAGTATAACAAGGATAGTTGGGAATATTACCTGTCCAAGACGCAGACTGTCAACGATCTCTTCCTGAATACCACTTATTACACTGCGGCTGATGTGCTTTTTGCCTATAGCGCTCGCCATGATGATTTGTTCATCGCTCAGCAGCAGTCGGTATCTTACGAAGAGAAGCAGTCGATACAGGACAAGCTGCGTGAGATTCTAACGGCGGATCCCGGGCAGTCTGCATACAGTACCCGTTGGAATATTGTTGAGCAGAATGGAGAGTTCGCTCTGGTCCGGATCGTGGGTACCGATTATCGTTCCTTCATCGGGGCTTGGATTGATTTGGGCCGGTTGATGCAACCCTTGCAAGTTCTGAATGAAGACGGCAAGGGCAAAGCTTTTCTCGTTTCCAAGGAAGGAGCGCCGCTCACGAAGCTCGAAGCCCCCATAATGAATGAGCTTAACAAAATAGGCCTTGAATCTTACTTGGCTGAAGGAATGGCTTCGTACAATATCGTCGAACTAACGGAGCCTTTTCTGCTCGTGGCTAACCCATCGCGGTTTGCGGATATGGATTTGATTCTGCTCGTTCCGGAGAGGTCTTTGCTGGAACGGCTCCCCTATTTTCAAATGCTTACGTATTGGGTCCCTGTGATTGCTTTTATCATGCTTATTCTTTACTTGATCTTTTTGCAAAGGTCTATTGTCACACCCATTCATGCTCTCATCAAAGGGATGAGGAAAATCCGATCCGGGGATCTGACCGTACGAATGGACGACAACCGTCTCCTGGAGTTTAACTCGATCAAAGAAACTTTCAACGGAATGGCTGAGCAAATTGAACATTTAAAAATCGACATTTACGAGGAGCATATTCGGACGCAAAAGGCGGAACTGAAGCATCTTCAGGCGCAAATTCATCCGCATTTTTTCATGAATTCGCTTAACATCGTGTATCATCTCGCTCAGATCCGAAACTATGACATCATTCAGAAGCTTGCGCTCCATCTGGTGCGATATTTCCGTTATACGACCCGAACTCAAGTGTCGACAATCACCATTAAAGAAGAAATGGAGCACATCTATCATTATCTTTCCATTCAAAAATATCGCTTCCCGAATAATCTGGAATACGAATTCGAGGTGGATCCAGAGCTAGAAGCGTGCGAGATTCCGCCTTTGATTGTTCAGCCGCTGGTTGAGAACGCCATGGTCCATGGCTTCACGATGTCCCAAGGGCTGCCGTTCCAAATCAAGGTTCGGGTATTTGCGGCAGAGGACGGACCGGATTCGGATCTTTTTATTGAAGCGATCGATAACGGAAGAGGTTTCGCGGAAGGGAAACTCGCCGAATTGACTGAGCAAGTGCATGCCGAAGAGCCTGGAGAAGGCGGTCATATCGGGCTCTGGAACGTGGCGAACCGATGCCGTCTCTATTACAAAACCGGTGTGAAGATGCAATTCGCGGATACGGAGCCTAAAGGCGCAACGGTTCAAATTCGACTGCCAAGACAGAAAGCTATCAGAAGGTGGGGGATATGATGCGGGTTCTTATCGTGGATGATGAAATATATGCCGTAAAGGGGCTTCTTTCCGGTATTCGCTGGGATATGATCGGGGTTGACGCCGTATTCGAGGCCTACCATCCCAGCATGGCTCAGCAAGTACTTCAGGAGCAGTCCATAGATATCATGATTTGCGACATCGAAATGCCGGGAAGCAGCGGTTTGGACTTGATGGTGTGGGTGCGCGACAACGGGTTGAATCTCGAAACCGTGGTACTCACTTGCCATTCCGAGTTTGCTTATGCCCAGAAAGCGTTGCAGCTAGGTGGGTGTGATTATTTGCTCAAGCCGGTCGTATATACGGAATTGGAGGAGGTTCTCCTTCGAGCGATTCGTAAAGTAGAAGAAAAGCGGAAAGCAAACTTAACGGACAAACAATATCAAAAATATGTTGGTTTGTGGAATCGGCAGCGGTCCGTGCTGATTGAGAGGTTTTGGCAGGATTTGCTTGATCGGCGGATCGCTGCGACCGAAGCTCGATAGAGGCGTCGTTGAATGCGTATGAAATAATGATAGGTCCTGTGGAAAAAGTCCGTCTGGTGCTCATAAGCGTTGAAAACTGGGAAAAGTTGCTTAGCGAACGGGATGAGGACATCATGGAATTCGCAATAAGGAAAGCGGCGGAAGAAATCATCTTAGCGGAGTTTACCGGGAATATAATTCAAGATCACCGCGGGAATTCGATTGTTCTATTGTATTGCGGCGAAAGAGCGGCGGAGGAGGAGAGGGTCCGGCAGGTTTGCACGGAATACATCGAAGCCTGCCGCCGCTATTTTTACTGCAAGATATCTTGCTATGTCGGAGAGACCGTGCCGATTACGGATGTCATGAATCCTTATTTGGTGTTGCTGGATGCGGAATACCGCAATGTCAGCCGCACCGGAGAAGTCATTATGTGCCGAAATGTCCGGTCGTCGGCCCCATCCCTCACCTCAATCGTGCTGGATTCGCTTCATGAATGGTCGGATTGGATCGAACACGGAAATCAAGAGGAACTGCTCGCGGAACTCGATTCCCGACTCCGATCGATCTCCGCCGATCAGCTGACCGTAGAAACCTTAACCGCTCTCTACCATGCGTTTCTACAATGTATCTATTACGTGCTGCACCGGAAAGGCCTAACTGCTTCACATTTGTATCAGGGCCGGGATTGGCCCGATGCGGCGGCGGTTACCAAGTCAGTGGAACATTTCAGGCGGTGGGCGGCAAATGCGGTCTCATCCGTCATTTCGTTATTGTTTACCCAAAACAGCTTGAGTCCGATCGTTCAGAAATTGAAAAATTATATTTCGGAGCACCTGGATCAAGAGCTGAGCAGGGAAGAGCTGGCGGCTTATGTTTTTTTGAATCCGGCTTATTTATCCCGTTTGTTCCGCAAGGAAACGGGAATGGTACTGACCAATTATATTCTCCACGAAAAAATGAGCAAAGCCGCCGACTTACTCGCCTCCACTGATCAAAGTATAAGCGAGATCGCCGATGGCCTGGGGTACTGCAACTTTTCCTATTTTGCCCGGCTGTTCCGTAAGGTACACGGGGTGACGCCGCACGATTATCGCAAATCACTCAGGAAGACTCAAATGCAATAACTATAGATCGGCCAATCGATACCCCAAACCCCGTACGGTCGCGATATAAAGAGGCTCTTTCGGGTCGTCGCCCAGCTTTTGCCGCAAGCTTCGGATATGCACATCCACCGCGTTGCTGCCTCCGAAATTTTGCTCGCCCCACACTTGATTGATGAGGTTATCGCGGGAAAGCACTTTTCCTCCGGCGATCATTAAGGCGCGCAGAAGGTCGAATTCCGTTTTGGTCAGATCGATTCGTGAATTTCCGCGACTCACGGTCATGCGGTCCGCATCCAGCTGAATATCTTTGAATCTTAATATGTGGGGCTCTTCCGAAGGGGTCGGATACTTCGTGGAGAGCTCTTGAATTTTGGCGGTCAATTCCCCGGTTGAACAGGGCCAGATGACCCAGTCTTCATTCGGGAAAGGCACAGACGATTCATTCTTCACAAGAGCCAACACCGGAGCAGAACTGTGCACCGCAGAAACCGCGGAAGAAAAATGAGGCTCAGCCGTGCGATCTATAACAACAATGCTCCCCTGTACCATTTTCAACAAAGGATCATCAGCGTGATGGAGCAGCAGAACGTCATAACATTTAGCGGCGAGTTCAGCCACCAAGGAGCGCAGCGAAGCGGGGCGCGGGCTGATGATCAATATGCGATTCGTAATTTCACAATAGTCCGGGTTTTCCGAGACAAGAGGTTCCAACAGCTGGGTCTGCTCGTATCCCTGCATGAGCTCACTCTCCTTTTTTAGACTTATTCTAAATTAAAAGAGGCCGAGGGGCAATGTCGAAACCATGTCGATTGCCTTCTATTGTAATTATCAGCATAATGTACGATAGAGGTGATAAGCTTGCTTCGGACTTTAGCGGTAACGCAAAATGGCAAATTGCTTGAGAATATTTCGCTCCAAAATTTGACCGGGCCCGATATCAAGTGGTTTTGGGTGGACTTCGATTGTCCGTCGCCGGACGAGGTCGAGCTTCTCGACAGCTATTTTCATTTTCATCCGCTCGCCATTGAAGACTGTATGCATCTGCTGCAGCGGCCCAAAATCGATCACTATGATGAAACGCATTTTTTTGTGATCCATTCCCTTCACCCGGAAACGCTGAAAGCGGAGGAAATCGACTTTTTTCTAGGTCCGCGAGGAATCGTTACATTTCATTTGGCGCCGTCGCTGGAGATCGAAGAGGTGTGGAAGCAATTTCAAGAGGCTGCGATTTATCAGGAGAAGGATCACAACTATGTGGCTTACTCGCTTCTGGATAAGCTTGTTGACACTTACTTTCCGATTTTGTACCGCATCGAAGACGAGCTTAACGAGTTGGAAAGCGAAGGCGAAGTGAATGTCGACATTCAATCGATGACCGAGCAGGTGTACGATATTCGTGCAGAGCTGCTGCGTCTGCGGCGCACCGTTATTCCGACGCGGGATTTGCTGTACCGGATTCTCAGTTCAGACAAAATACCGGGTGTGAAGGAGCAGCATGCTTATTTTGCGGACATTCACGACCACCTCCTGAAGCTGACGGAGATGATCGAGTCCAATCGCGAGATGACAGCGGATTTGCGTGACAGCTACGACTCGCTGCGGTCCAACCGGATGAACGCGATTATGAAGACGCTGACCGTGATTACAACGATCTTCATGCCTTTAACTTTTATCGCGGGGATCTATGGCATGAACTTCGAATATATGCCGGAGCTCCACACGCATTGGGGTTATTACGGAGTGATGGGCGTTATGCTGGCAGTAGGCTTTGGGATGTACTTCTGGTTTAAACGCAAGGGATGGTTCGACTAGTACATATGAACGAATTAAGGGGAATCGCAATGAATCGTGATATACAGGAGTTTAAGTCCGAGTTTTTCAAGGCATTGGCTCATCCTCTGAGGATCCGCATACTTGAAGTGCTCAGTGAAGGGGACCGAAACGTCAATGAGATTCAAGCGATAATCGGCTCGGAAGGCTCCGCGGTATCGCAGCAATTGGCCGTCCTGAGAAATAAGAATGTCGTGAGCGGCACCAAGGACGGAACTTCGGTCGTATACTCTTTGCGGGATCCTCTCATTAAAGATCTGCTTAAGGTAGCGAAGCAAATTTTCGATAACCACTTGGTGGACGCCATTTCAATGCTTGAAAATATAAGAAAAGAATAGAACGATGCAAAAAACAAGGCTCCGTCAGCGAACAGCTGCCGGAGGTTTGTTTTTGTGGTTATATATGCCCGTTGACATCAAGCAAGGAAGGGGATTATATTTTCTATATATTCAAATAATCAAATATATGAAGATAGAAGGGGTACAATGAGGGGCAAGTGGATGGAGAGGTTCAAGGGCTGCAACGCCCGCACTCTTCGACGGGATCTTCTATCGGGTCTGATTGTTGGAATTATCGCCATTCCTTTGGGAATGGCTTTTGCTATTGCTTCGGGTGTGAATCCGCAATACGGAATATACACAACGATTATTGCAGGATTTCTAATTTCCCTGTTCGGCGGATCCAGGTTCCAGATCGGGGGACCGACAGGCGCTTTTGTTCCTGTTCTGCTGCTCATCGTAATGCAGTACGGTTTCGAAAACCTGCTTATCGCGGGCTTCATGGCAGGGATTATGCTCGTGCTGATGGGATTATTCAAGCTGGGGACGCTGATTAAATACATTCCGCGGCCCGTGACGCTCGGCTTTACCGCCGGAATCGCCGTAATCATATTCACAGGGCAGATCGGAAACTTTCTCGGACTCAGCGGTCTTACGAAACATGAGGACTTTCTGTCCAACATGAAAGAAATATTCGAACACCTGGGTACCGCAGACATTTACAGCTTAGTTACGGCGTTTGTATGCCTTGCTGCTATCACCATTTGCTCGCGATATGCACCCAAAATACCCGCCTCTTTGGCCGGTTTGACGGCTGCGACAATCGCTGCCGTGTTCTTTTTCCCCGGGCAAGTTGCCACCATTGGCTCTACTTACGGTGAAATATCCAGCACGCTCCCGGCGTTCGCGATACCCGATTTTTCACTGGAACGGATGCAACAGCTGCTGTATCCCGCTTTTATCATTGCGATGCTCGGCGGGATCGAATCGCTTTTGTCTGCGGTTGTCGCCGACGGGATGACCGGCAAACGCCATGACAGCAATCAGGAGCTGATCGGGCAAGGGATCGCGAATATCATAACGCCTTTGTTCGGCGGGATACCGGCAACCGGGGCGATTGCGCGTACCGCTACCAATATCAAAAGCGGCGCGGCAAGCCCTCTTTCCGGAATCGTTCACAGTATAGTCGTTCTTATTGTACTGCTTCTGTTCGCGCCTCTGGCTTCGCATATTCCGCTAGCCGGCATGGCGCCGGTTCTGATGGTTGTCGCATGGAACATGAGCGAAAGGAAAGAATTTGTGCGCGGGCTCCAAACAAGGACGACGGACTCTATCCTGCTCACGATTACGTTTCTGCTAACCGTATTGACCAATCTTACGACTGCGGTGGAAGTAGGCTTGGTAATGGCCGCCGTATTGTTCGTGAAACGGATGAGCGATATTGTAACTGTAGCAAAAGTGCTTCCGGACCCGGCTTCAAAGCATGAGAAGGTAGCTGCGCACATCGTGAATGAGGGGCGCGACTGTCCGCAAGTCCGTATTTTCACCGTTGAAGGGCCTTTATTCTTCGGAGCGGCAGCGCAATTCGAGCAGTTGATCCTGAATGCAGCCGACAATGGGCACCGCATTTTGCTGCTCCGAATGGGTAAGGTGCCATTCTTGGATATGACAGGGGAAGCTAATCTCGCTGCTGTCGTCCACGATTACAAGAAGCGGGGCGGCTGTGTGCTCATCTCGGGCATTCAGCCGCAGCCTCGGCAATTGCTGGAGCGGACAGGTTTGACAGCGGAAATCGGACATGATCACTTTTTTGAGCATACAGGGGAGGCTATTAACGCAGCGCTTGCCAGAGTGGAGAAACCTAAGTGTGCGGGCTGCAAGCATTTCGCGTTTCGTGAATGCTCCGTTTTATCCAAACCCGATTCTCCCAGACAAATGATGTACAGCGTGTAAGATAGCACTACCGAAAGGAGCTTGCGTATGCAGGCTCTTTTTCATGTAAAATAGAGGAATGCTTGAGAGAGATAACTCATACGGGAGTGTTGGATTATGGCCATAAAAGCTGTTGTGTTTGACTTTGACGGGACATTGATGGATACGGAGTCATGCGCGTATGACGCGTTTTGCGGAGTATATGAAGAATACGGACAGCAGCTGCTTCTGGAGCAGTGGGCTGTGGGGATCGGAACGGTCGGCGGGCAATACGACCCTTATGCGGAGCTGGAGAAGCTCGTTGGTGAAAAGCTGGACCTGGCTGCTGTAAAGGCGCGATTTGAGGAAGCGCACCATGAACATTTGACAAATGTAACGCTTCGCCCCGGCGTCAAAGAAAGATTGGAGGAAGCGCGGTGTCTCGGCTTGTCGATCGGGCTCGCTTCGAGCTCGGAGCGGGAATGGGTCGAGCGGCATTTGCGGCAGCAGGGGATACGGGATTATTTCGAGGCGGTTCATACCTCTGATGATGTGGAGCGGGTGAAGCCGGATCCGGCTTTGTACCGGCTTGCTCTGAAATCTTTGGATGCGCGAGGATCCGAGACGGTTGCCGTTGAGGATTCCGTGAATGGACTGCGCGCGGCGAAAGCGGCGGGGCTGTATGGCTTGGTGGTGCCCAACAGGGTCACCGCTCATATGAATTTCAGCGAAGCGGAACTGGTTGTTGCAAGCCTGGCCGATCAACCATTTGAACAATTATTTGCCCGTTTGAAACAAGACAATTAATACAGACACCGAGAGGAGCAGCCGCAGATGGATTGGGGAACAGGGGCGGGATTTCTGGCAGCTTCAGTCGCGTTGACGCTGATGCCGGGTCCGGACATTCTTTTTGTAATCAGTCAAAGTATTATCGGTTCGAGTAAAAAGGGCGCGGCCGTCGCGTTCGGATTATGTACGGGATTGCTTGTCCATATCTCGGCAGCCGCATTGGGTGTTTCCGCAATCGTATACGGGGCTCCCTTTGCTTTTGAAACGGTGAAAATTTTAGGCGCATTATATCTATTCTATTTGGCATGGCAATCATGGAGGTCGATTCATTCCCGGGTTTCCGGTCCGTCGCAGGAGTCGGGAGTCGGCGAAAGCACTTTGTTCAGGCTGTATAGACGAGGGATTCTGATGAATGTTCTGAACCCCAAGGTATCGCTGTTTTTCCTGGCATTTTTGCCTCAGTTCGTATCGGAGGACAAGGGAAGCGTGGCGTTGCAAATGATTCTGTTAGGCGGGCTGTTTCTGCTGCAGGCGCTTGTCATCTTTAACGTTGTTGCCTTCCTTGCGCACCGCATCGGGCAGCAATTTCTGCAGGGAGAAAAGGCCCGCCGGAGGACCGGATGGTTTCAAACTGCGCTGTACTTGGTGCTCGGAATGCAGCTGCTGTTGATTAGTCGCTGAAATTTGAAGTGCCGTCTTCATTCCCATCCGGAGATGGTTCGGCTCCTTCATTTACGGGCCGCCTCGGAGTATTGCTCATTTGCTGCTGCCGGAGTTTTTGTTTCTGCATCATCTGCATCTGCTTCTTCTGCATTTGCAGCATGGCGGCCTGCATCTTCTTCATTTCTTTAGCGACAGCCAGCTTAATCATTTTCTCCAGTTCTTTCGCAATTTTCGGATCCTTCAGAAGGGGGATCATGGCGTCAGCCATTTCACTGCGCAAAGCAGGCGATGATGTGATGCTGCGGAACGCCGCGATATTTTGTTTCAGGAATTCGGTTTTTAATTCAGCGTCGCCCAGGATGGACGATGTCGTATTTAACGAAAGTCTCCGGATTGCTTGTGAAGTTGCGGGATGTTGTTGCGCGAGAGCCTGTTCCTGTACATTTTGCTGTAAAAGCATGCTTCTAAGATCGGCGTTCTGCAATGCGTTATCCCTCGACTTCGTTTGCACCTTCATTAACCTTTGCAGCTTATCCGGATCCGAAGACATGACCTCGCTCATTCTAATGTTTAACCTAAGCAATCCGTCAGCCAGCTCAGGATCGTTCATGATCATTTGTTGTTCGGTCAGCGTGTTATCGAGTATGGAGTGCTTGGTATCCTCATCATCTTTCATCACATTGATCCGTCCGTCCGAAAAGGCCTTTTGAACGGATTCGTTCTGTGCCATTTTGTCTGTAGCGTCCTGCAAAGATTGTGTTTTCACTTCACCCTGTTTATTGCAGCCTGCCATTATGAATAACAAAGATATGGTGATAATCAGCATTCTTGTCATCGTCCGGCCTCCATTTGCGATTTTTCCTGTTTATAGTGACCCAGAGGATGAAGTGGTATGAATGTAAACTATTGGGCAATGCAGCCGAGCATAGTAGTGTAAGGCGGGTGAGCCGCCTTAGAGCGGTAAGAAGCGAGCGAATTTCCTAGTGTAAGGCGGCTCAGCCGCCTTAGAGCAGTAAGGAGCAAGCGAATTTCCTATTGTAAGGCGGTTCAGCCGACTTGCATTCCCAGAGTGCTGTTTTGTGAATAATTGTGTGTTCCTGTATGATACAAAAGAATATATGATGCAACCGGGAAGGGGCGTGTCCGAGTGCGGCATTCAACATGGTGGAAGATCGCGGCGGCGATTGTCGTAGTGGGAGCGCTGCTCTGGTTCGATTGGAAGTACCTCAAAGTCACTCCGGAATCCATTCGCACTTGGGTGTTATCCTTCGGCTGGATATCACCAGCGATTTATATAGCTATGTATATAGCTCGTCCTTTTATATTGTTTCCGGCATCCATATTATCACTGGCCGGGGGATTGGCTTTCGGTACATGGCTGGGAATGCTTTATACCCTGATCGGCGCCGTTACGGGTGCGATACTATCGTTTCTTCTGGCACGGGGGATAGGAGCGGGTTTCTTTCGGGGCAAAAATGATCCGAGGCTGGCGAAGTTGGAGCGGGCCATGAGCAGACGGGGCTTCTTTATGGTGTTGATGCTTCGTATCGCTCCGTTCGTGCCTTTCGATCTGGTCAGTTATGCGGCCGGTGCGGCCCGGGTACCGCTGCGGGCTTTTGTGCCCGCAACGATAATCGGTACCCTGCCGGGTACTTTTGCTTACAATTTTCTCGGCTCAAGTCTGACAGCGGGAAGCTGGAAGCACTTTGTGATTGCGGGCCTTGTATTCCTGGCTGCTTTGTCCGTTCCATTCCTGTTTCGACGGAAGCTGGAACAGGAAGTCGAGGAGTAAGCTTAGCCTTTGTTGTGGTGGATTCGAACGATGCGTCTGTGATCCGGCTGTTTCTTATCCTTACCGGAGGCCGCTTTAACTTGCGACTGCCGGGCTGATAGTCTGGCTTTCAGCGTGCCCGACGATTTGCGAAGCAGCGGCCGGGTTCCTTTCAACCGTGATTTCCCCATTCTTAGTTCCTCCTTTGTGACGATCAAAAGGCGAATGTCGTTAATGCAGGCTATGCGCCCGCTCAACCAGGGGTGCTTTCTTAATATCACGGCAGATTGCACGGAGATAGACGGATTTATTAACCATACATAGCATAAAGTCGTTGGGGGGCAGGGCAATGAGCTTACTACCGGTGTTGGGTACTGTATTCGGATTAGCGGCGGGGGCAGGCACTGCGGCATTGTATGGATTGACGGTTAAGGCGCAGCGACCGCGTCTGGTGCCCAATGAAATCGAGCCGTCGGTGCCGTTTGAAAGGGTGGAGTGGACAAGCGAGGGGAAAAAAGTGAAAGGCTGGTTCATGTCTCGTTCTGCCTCTGCTGCGTCTCCAATGCCGGGACCGGTTATTATCGTTGCGCATGGCTGGGGGTCTAACCGTTCCCGGGTGCTAAGATATGCGCTGCCTTTATATGAAGAAGGGTACTCCATACTGATGTACGACGCCCGCAGTCACGGAGAAAGCGATGTTTTCAAAACTCCGTCGGGCTTGCAGTTCCGCGATGATTTGCTTGCAGCGCTGGGCTGGCTCCACGCCCGTCCGGAAACGGACCCGGCGCGGATCGGAGTGCTGGGCCACTCGCTCGGGGGTTTCGGCGCGGTGTTGGCGCTGGATGCCCAAGCGCCGATTGCCGCTCTCGTTACCGACTCCATGCCGGTCCGCTTCGAAACGATGATCGAAGCGGAGCTGAAGCGGCACAAGCTGCCCAAATTTCCTCTCGCACAAATTATTCCGCAGGTGATGTTGTGGCGCAGCGGCATCCCGCGCTCTTTCATGAAGCGGGCGAATCCTGCAGCCATACTTCAGAACAATAAGAAAAGCGGCAAGGTGCCGGTGTTGCTTGTTCACTCTGTGCGCGACGGCTTCATCCCGCCGTCTGAGCTTAATCATGTGCTGTCACGCATACCGGATTTGCCTCATCTATTCGTCGATGTCGAAGGGCACAGCGCCTCCGAGCAGGATCCGGCCTTCTGGCCGGCGGTGCTATCCTTTTTTCGAACTCATATAAAAAAGTAGGCCTGCGACGTCGGGTCGCAAGCCTGAAGGAAAATATATAAATAAAAAGGGGGGTCATGCTTATATAGTAACCCCCTTACATGTTAGAAATATGAACACAATATTACGATTAGGTTACAAACAAGAAAGCGCTGCCAGATACAGGACGAACCCATACGCCCCAAATGTCCGCAACAGCGATTCTCGCGAGCCTAACTCACGCGGATACGGACAAATTGGGCGTATCAGCCGGTTTTTTGTGCGCTGAGCACACGCGAGCACGACCCATACGCCCAAAATGTCCGCAACAGCGATACTCGTGAGCCCAACTCACGTGGATGCGGACAAATTGGGCGTAACCGGGTGTTACTCGCGGTCCTGCTCCCGCATGCGGGTCATTTGCTGCCATACGGAGCCCGCAGCCTCTTCGCCGCGTTCGATGCGGGCGACGGCCATTTCGGCCTGCAGCCGCACTTCAAATTCCGGCTCGCTCGCCGCGACCGGACGAAGGGCTTCCAGCGCGGACTCGTCTCCGGCCTCATAGAGAAAACGAGCTGCCCGCCAGCGGACAAGCTTGTTTTTGTCGTTCAACGCTTCCATCATCGGGCCGATCGCCAGCGGATCCCCAAGGTCGGACAACGTATCGCCGGCAGTACGGCGCACAGCCGCAGAGGAATCCTTAAGCGCGGTAAACAAATAAGGCATTGTCTCCGGCGTACGCAAATCTCCGAGATACACAACCGCAAGGCGACGTATCGAAACTTGGCTGTCCTTCAGGGCCAGCGCCAGTACAGGCAAATCCTCCGGCTCCGGCTTCAGCCGTTCCAGCGCAGCATAGCGGTCCCGCCAGTCCTCAGCACCTAATGCCTGCTTAACTTGTTCCCCCGTGAGCGGGGCGGGAGGCGCCGGCGGCGCCGCTTCCGGTCCGGCCGCTTTGGCTTGTTCCACCAGGTCATGCAGGCGATCAGCCGAATAGGCGGCATCCAATTCCCGCTGAACCTCGTCGAGTACCTCTTGAGGTTCGCCGTATCGTACTCCCAGCTCCTCCAGCTTGCGTTCCCGGATCATGGTAGACCCCGCCGCCTCGGAAACGGCCTGCGCGAACCGGTCGGGCATCGCCGCCCTGAACTCTTGTCCGCCGCTGCGGACGCGGATTTGCATCGGAATGCCGCGGAACATTTGCACACGCACATGAGCTTCGCCGAAGCCCTCGGCTGACGGAGCGGCGGAAGCGGGACCGCCTTCTGCAGCACTGCCGAAAGCCTCGCGGACACCCTCGAGAATGGCTGCCCAATCGGCGTTGCCTTTGCGATCGACCGCCAGAAAGTCCGAGGTATGGAAGACGCCTTTCACACCGGGAATTTCTAATAATTTTGCTATGAGCGGAGGTGCCTTAACCTCCGTATCTTTGCCATACGTCAGGCGAATTCCGGGGTCCAAGCGAACATCCACATTCAGCTTCATCGTATTTGGACTCGGGGTCGGTTCGATGGATAACAATTTCATGAAATGCCCCTCGCTTTCTTCACTTACCTATATTACTTATACAATACCGCAACACTGGATTTTTGCCAAAAAAGAAGCGCTGAGCTTCATCATTATTTAACGGGGAATTCATTGGGTATTATGATTAATACAAGGAACCCTTCGGCAGCGCCGGCTCGAACCGTCACAGCGCCGCCATTATTGCTCACGGGGCCGCCGCCTATTTCCTTAATGACTTGGTACATTGGCGAATTTCCTGCTATAGTATACATGAGCACTTCATCGGAGGGATTTCATGCCTAGAAGACGCTTCGGCAACCTGGACTCGATCCGTGCGGGCAAAGCTTCCAAAGCTCAATTCGACCGCTGGCGCGAGGACCGTTTCCGTAAATTACGCAACAAAGCCTACAGCATCAATTGTGTTCCCAATGTGGCCCCGGATCTTCCTTTTTTGCAAAATAACCGCAGTGAGCCGTCCATCACCTGGATCGGCCACTCTACATTTTTGATACAGATGGCGGGTCTGAACATCGTCACCGATCCGGTGTGGGCAAGGCGTATGGCATTCCAGAGAAGGCTTGCGCCGCCCGGCATCGAATTATCGGACATGCCGTCCGTAGATGTTGTTCTGATTTCGCATTCGCACTATGATCATTTGCACGTATCCTCGCTCCGCAGGCTCAGAGGCCCCAAAAGAATGATTGTCCCGGCCGGGCTCCGGAAGAAGCTCCTGCTGCGCGGATTCCTGCAGTGTGATGAAATGCACTGGTGGGAGGATACGTCGCTTCAGGGTGTGAAATTCACCTTTGTGCCCGCCCAGCATTGGACCCGCCGCAACCCATGGGATATGAATACTTCCCATTGGGGCGGCTGGGTGCTGCAAATCGATCATGGCCCCACGATATATTTTGCCGGTGACAGCGGCTATTTCCGCGGCTTCCAAGAAATCGGGCGCAAGTTCAAGATCGATGTCGCCCTCCTGCCCATCGGCGCCTATGACCCCGAATGGTTCATGGCGTCACAGCACGTCAGCCCGGAAGAAGCGCTGCAAGCTTTCATCGACGTCGGGGCGAAATATTTCGTACCGATGCATTATGGCGCGTTCAAGCTGTCTGACGATACGCCGATCGACGCCCTGCAGAGGCTTGAAGCTGCGAGACAGCAGCTCGGCATCCCTGCTGAGAAAATATTTTTGCTGAAGCATGGCGAGACCATGCGTTTTCAGTCCAATACTCCCGATACTGAAGCAAAGGATGGATTACACACATGATTACTGTTAATGGCGTTGGTCTGCGTTTCGGCAAACGCCCCCTGTTCGAAGACGTTAATATTAAATTTACACCGGGCAACTGCTACGGCTTGATCGGCGCCAACGGCGCCGGCAAATCGACGTTCCTGAAAATTTTGTCCGGAGAAGTGGAGGCCTCCTCGGGTGAAGTCCACATTACCCCCGGCGAGCGGCTGGCTGTGCTCAAGCAGAACCATTTCGAATATGACGAGTACAATGTGCTCGAAACCGTCATCATGGGTTACGAGCGGTTGTACAAAGTAATGAAAGAGAAGGATGCAATCTATGCGAAAGCCGATTTTACCGATGAAGACGGTATGCGTGCCGGCGAGCTGGAAGCGGAATTCGCAGAGATGAACGGCTGGGAAGCCGAGAGCGAAGCGGCATCTATGCTGAACGGCCTCGGGATCACGACTGAACTGCATGACAAGAAGATGGCAGAGCTCGGCGGCAACGAGAAAGTTCGTGTGCTGCTTGCGCAAGCTTTGTTCGGTAATCCGCAAATCCTATTGCTCGATGAGCCTACCAACCACTTGGATCTTGAGTCTATCAACTGGTTGGAGCACTTCTTGGCCGGTTATGAGGGTACCGTTATCGTCGTGTCTCACGACCGCCATTTCTTGAATCAAGTATGTACGCACATCGCAGACATCGATTTCGGCAAGATTCAGATGTATGTCGGTAACTACGATTTCTGGTATGAGTCCAGTCAATTGGCTATGAGGCTCATGCGGGATCAGAACAAGAAGAAGGAAGACAAGATCAAAGAACTGCAGGAATTCGTCCAACGGTTCTCCGCGAACAAATCCAAGGCCAAGCAAGCGACAAGCCGTAAGAAGCTGTTGGATAAAATTTCGCTCGATGACATCCGGCCTTCTAACCGCAAATATCCGTTCATTAACTTTAAGCCGGAACGTGAAGTGGGTAAGCAGGTTGTTACTGTTGACAATGTGTCCGCGACTCTTGACGGCGAGAAGGTATTGGATTCGGTAAGCTTTGTCGTCAACAAAGGCGATAAGATTGCTCTTGTGGGTCCGCTGGGCAATGCCAAAACCACGCTGTTCCAGATTCTTATGGGCGAGCGAGAGCCTGATTCCGGCTCCGTTCAATGGGGTGTGACGGCCACGGCGGCTTATTTCCCTAAAGACAATACATCCTACTTCGATGGGGTGGATTTGAACCTGGCCGAGTGGCTCCGCCAGTACAGCAAGGATCCGGATGAATCGTTCATTCGCGGTTTCCTTGGCCGGATGCTTTTCTCAGGAGACGAGGCGCTGAAAAAAGGCTCCGTATTGTCCGGAGGCGAGAAAGTGCGCTGTATGCTGTCCCGGATGATGCTCACCAACGGAAACGTACTGCTGCTCGACGAACCGACCAACCATCTGGACTTAGAATCGATTACTGCGCTGAATAACGGTTTGATTGATTTTGACGGACCGATCATTTTCACCTCTCATGACCATCAGTTCGTTCAAACGATCGCAAACCGGATCATCGAGATTACTCCGAACGGCATTATCGACCGGATGATGACCTTCGACGAATATCTCGAGCATCCGGAAGTGCAGCAGCTTCGCTCTCGTTATTTGTCGGCTTAATAGATCATAAGGGCAATGGTGGAACCGTCATTCCGCTATTGCCCTTTTTTGCGTTTGACCTGCAGGGACTTGATGACGGGAACTTGGACAAAATAGCCGAATGTGTATTTTCCGGTAACACAGCCTGTTGTGCAGGGTAGGTGGCATTAGGTGACTGACGTATATGAAGATATTAAAAAAGGTGAAAAAGGCGCTTGGATCAGCATCGGCGCCTATTTGTTGCTGTCGGCTATGAAGCTAGGGGCGGGCTGGATGTTCGCTTCCGAAGCGCTGACCGCAGACGGCTTTAACAATGTCACCGACATCGTGGCTTCGCTCGCGGTGCTGATCGGCCTTCGCATTTCGCGGAAGCCGCCGGATCAAGAACATCCGTACGGCCATCTGAGAGCGGAAACGATCGCAGCGCTGATCGCTTCCTTCATAATGGCATCGGTAGGGCTGCAGGTGCTGATCGCTGCTGTCCGCAACCTGTGGCAGGGCGAATTCGTTTCCCCGGGGCTTGAGGCCGCTTGGGTGGCGCTGGCCGCGGCCGCGGTTATGCTGGGGATCTACGCCTATAACGTAAGGCTGGCGAGGCGCATTCAGAACCAGGCATTGATGGCGGCTGCCAAGGACAACCGGTCTGATGCTTACGTCAGCATCGGCGCCGCAACCGGCATTTTCGGCTCATATCTCGGTGTTCCTTGGCTGGATGCGGTGGCGGCAATCATCGTCGGTTTGATCATCCTCAAGACCGCCTGGGAAATTTTCACGGATGCGACTCGTACGCTCACGGACGGTTTCGACGTTCAACAGCTGGTCAATCTGCGCGCAACGGTAGAACGGACAGACGGAGTGAAGGCGATCAAAGACATACGCGCCAGAATCCACGGCAGCACCGTTCTCGTGGATGTCATCATCGCAGTCGATTCTTCCATGTCCTTAATGGAGAGCCATGAAATATGCGATATCATTGAACAGAGAATGATACGCAAGCACGGCATTCGCAATGTACATGTTCATGTAGAACCCGATGTCACCGCATAGCCCGCAAAGCAGCTCATCTACTCATTTTAAACCGCGATAAGCGGTTTTTTTTGTTGGTAAATAGATCCTTCCGGGCATCAGGCGGGGCGTTGCGAGACAACGACATTAGTTCTTTATACCTATATTCTTGCTCTCATGCGGACTAGAGTCTGGAACCGTTTTCCATGGTCTCCGTTTATCGTGGACACCTATAATGGACAAGGCGGGACGGCAGTCCACAAACGACAAACATGGGAGGACTAGACATTTGAGAAAAGGAATCTTGCTATTATTGGCTTCTCTTCTACTGTTGGTTTCTGTTCCGGTTTCCTCGGCCGCAGCGGCGTCTTTGACCGGGGAAATCGTGTCCACTGTCAATTTCCGTAACGGACCCAGCACATCGGCTGAAGTAATGACATCTCTGAGAGCCGGACAGTCGGTCATCGTTCTTGAAAAACTGAATCGTTACTGGTTGAAGGTTAAAGACGGCAGAGGTGCTGTGGGATACATATCTTCAAGCAGCAAATATGTGAAACTCGCAAATGAATCGGAGCCTGCGCCGACGCAGCCGAGTGAACCGGCTCAACCAACTCAGCCCACTCAGCCGGCACCTGCTCCGACAACTCCAACTCCAGCACCGGCACAACCGTCAGCGAGTGTGGAAAAGGTCATTCAAGCGGGAACCCAATACCTGGGAACACCTTACGAATTCGGCTCCAGCCGCAGCACGACAACAACCTTTGACTGCTCGGATTTTGTTCGCCAGGCTTTCAAAGACGCCCTTCAGATCACACTGCCTGCAGACTCACGTCAACAAGGCGCTTATGTTAGATCCCATAATTCCGTGACGACCGATTGGCATCAACTGAAGCGCGGCGACTTGATGTTCTTCATGAGCTACAAAGGATCGAAAGCGTCCGACTATGCGAACAAACAGTCTTTCTCCGAAAGAATCACCCATGTCGGTATCTATCTGGGGAACGGAAAGATCCTGCATACGTATTCCAAAACGTCCGGCGGCGTTCGAATCGACAGCTTTGCCGGCAAGGCTTGGGAGTATCGCTTCCTATTCGGAGGCAGCGCTTTGTAATCACAGCAAAAAAAAGAGTTCGTATCCCATGCTCAGGCAGGGTACGAACTCTCTTTTATTGCATTAAAGCAAGCACGGCTTCCGAGCATTTGGCGGGGTGATACTCTGCATTGCGCAGCGCGAGCAGCGCATCTCTGTGCTGATAGGCGGCATAAGGTTCCTGAATGAGCCGGAACCACCGGTCTATCGTATCGTTGGTCGTCATCAATTCGCCGAAGCCGTGCGTAACGAAGTACTCGGCATTCTCTTCTTCCTGGCCGGGGATCGGTTCGTAGAAGAGCATCGGTATGCCTTTGGACATGCCTTCCGTGCAGGTCATGCCGCCGGGCTTCGTCACGAGTAGGTCGGATACGTCCATCAGCTTGCTCACCTCTTTGGAGAAGCCGAGAATATGAATGTTCGGATGCTGAAACCGCTCATCGGAGAGCAGCTTCTCCCGAGCCTTCTCGTTGTTGCCCAGCACAATGATGAGCTGAACCTTATCCGAATAATTCGTCATATATTCTACGAGATGCTCTTCATACAATAGTCCCCAGCCTCCGCCCATGATCAATACGGTCGGCATATCGCGCAGATTGAACTGGGACAGAATTTCCGCCCGGTCGTGGGGATGCCAGAAGTTGGGATGCACCGGAATTCCCGTGACCATGATACTGGCGGGCGATACGCCGCGGGCAATAAGCTTATCCCGTACTGCAGGCGTGCTTACCAGATAGTTGTTAACCTCCGGATTGGTCCAGGTACCGTGAGCATCGTAATCCGTAATCAGCGTATACAAAGGAACGTCCAGTCCCAATCGTTTCAAACGGCTGACAACCGAGTTGGGAAACGGGTGGGTACAGACGATGGAGTCCGGCTTGAGCTGTCTGACGACATCCGAAACATGATTATAGAACAGCCGGTGCAGCGCAAATTGCGTCATCCGGTTCAGGGATTTATGATAGTGACTTCGATATATTTTACCTACCAGCTTGGGCTGTTTGCTGACCGTCTTCCTGTAAGCGGACAAAATGAGAGGGCCGATGATCGGATTGAGGAAAGTACCCAACTCGATCACTCGCGTCTGGATGCGCGGAGAAAGCTGGCGCAAACCTACTGCGAGCGCATAAGCAGCTTGTGTATGTCCGGTGCCGAAGCCTTCGGAAAGCAGCAGAACTCTTTTTTTGCGCATTAGAAACGATCCCCCACTTTTCCTACTTCCATATTACGCTGAACGTTGACTTGGGACAAGCCCGCCAGCCCTTTTATGTTAGAAAAGAGTGCAGACGGCCAATGTTTTCCTTTTCCCGCAGAAGTGAGTAAAATCAAATCAGATGAGTGAAGGAGGCTGCGAATGATGGATAACAAGCAAGGACCCGCTGAAATGGTGAAAATAACATACAAAACAGGAGATTATGTGGGAGAAACGATCGATCGCGACGAACGCAGAGTATTGGTAAAGGTGCTCGCTGTACTGCAGCATCCGACGCAAGGTGATCTGCACAGTTCGTACGATCCTGAGCCGCCGATCTTTCATGAGCGCAGAGCGCTCGCCTATACCGAAAAAGTATGGGTGCCCGTCCAGACAGCCCAACCATACGCAGGCGCGATTCCATCTTACACGGACAGCCTGAAAACCGCATTAGGCATTGAAATGGAACGGATCGACCGGATGAAACGCTGGGCGGAGCGCTGTCTGGAAAATTTGCATGGCCTGCAAAAGGATTACGGCGTGTAAATGGGCATTGTTAACGCAGAGCAATTATGTTATTGTAGTGTTCAGAACGAACTGACCGAATTGTTATTATGGTCAGTTTCAGGGAGGGACATATCTTGTCCGCTGAACGAAAACCGGTCGATCGCCGCAAGCAAGTGATTGAGGCAGCGAAACGCTCGTTTGCTTCATTCGGCTATAAAGCGACGACGATGGAACAGGTGGCCAAGCTCGCCGGAGTCGGCAAAGGCACCATATATACTTTTTTCTCGAATAAAGAACAGCTTTTCGACGAGATCATGTCCGGAATGATTCATGATATGCGAGAGATTGCCGAGGAGACTTTGAATTCTTCGCTTCCTTTTGCGGAGACTTTAACGGGTGTGCTCAGCAGGCTGCTGGACTACCGGGACCGGCACCAGCTCGCGGTCAAGCTGTCGCAGGAAGTTCGCGATATCGGAACGGCTGTGGCCAAGGAAGGGCTGGATCAACTGGAAGGCGCCATCGTCGCTTTCATTGCGCGTCATGTGAAGGTGTATGTGGACCGGGGCGAAGTGAAGCCTTGCGATCCTGATTTGACAGCCTATCTTATGCTGAAGACATACTTGGCCCTAACGGTTGATGGCCCTTATTTACGCCAACCGCTCGGCAAAGAGGAAGTACTGAAGCATTTTCGTTTCTATTGGATGGAAGGGTTGGCGGTTCGCTGAGTGAAGGAGAGTATGAGGCGTGAAAAATTCTGAGAAACGGAGCCGTATGCTGGCGTCGGAGTTTCGCCGCTTGTCCCGCAGCCGGATGGCGATGCTGTCTGTCGTGGGGCTGCTGGTGATCCCGCTTTTGTACAGCGGAATGTTGATCGGCGCATTCTGGGATCCGTATGCGAAGTTAAGCGAGCTGCCGGTCGCTGTCGTCAATGAGGACAAAGGAGCCGTTATGGATGGCAAATCCGTGCAAGTGGGGAGGGAACTGACGGAGGAGTTAAATAAGCAAAAGGACTTCAAATGGGCTTTTACGAGCGGGCAAGAGGCGATGCAGGGGTTAAAAGAGCATCGCTACGCGATGGCGTTCATCATTCCGGGCAATTTTTCACAGCAGACGACGACGCTGAAGAATGAGACGCCGCAGCTTGCGGAAATTCAATATTTCGTCGATGACGGCTGGAACTATTTGAATTCCCGTATCGGCGCTGAAGCGTCGGAGCAGCTTAAAGTGAAAGTGTCTAATGAGGTAACAAAGGCTTACGCAGACGCGGTGTTAGGCTCGGTCGGCAAGGCGGCGGACGGACTCAAGGAGGCGAGCGACGGCGCAGCCAGGCTTGCGGATGGAGCACAAGAGGCTCACACGGGAGCGCAAACGCTGCATGACAATTTGGCGAAGCTTGCGGACGGATCTCTTGAGTTGAAGCAGGGTCTGAACAAAATGAAGACCGGATCAGCCCGGTTGGCAGAGGGCTCGGGCACTCTATCGGCAGGCAGCGTGAAGTTGGCGGACAGCTTGAAGCAGGCTTCCGAAGCAGGAACACAGATGGCGGCAGGAGCTGCGCGGACCGATGAAGGAGCCGCTCGCTTGGCGGCTGGAGTGTCCAAGCTGCAGCAGAGCGGAACGGCTTTGGCAGCGGGTGCCTCCGAAGTCGATTCAGGCAGCAAAGGTGTGGCTTCGGCTGCGGATCAGCTTTCACAAGGGCTGAAGAAATATGCGGAGGAGCACGCCGACGCTTCGGGGGATGCGGCATTTCAAGAGCTGCTGAAGTCCGCGCAGCAGCTGGCGGCGGGCGCCGGTAAAGTACAGGTCGGCGCACACGGCTTGTCGGAAGGCGCAAGCGGGATGGCTGCGGCCGAGGGGGAGCTCGCGCAAGGCTTAGCTGAGCTGCAGACGGGTACGGTTCAGCTGCATGAAAAGCTGGATTTCTTCGCGGGTAAACTCAGGGAAATCGAAAGCGGTTCGGTGAAGCTCTCAGACGGCGCACAGACATTAGCTTCCGGGGCGGAGAGCTGCATAAGGGAATCGCGAGCGCCGGGCAAGGAATGCTGAAAGTAAATGACGGAACGATCAGATTGGCGGACGGATCTTTGGATTTGGCAAGCGGCATTAACAAGTTGACCGACGGTTCAAAGGAGCTTTCGGGTAAGCTGGGCGAAGCCTCGCAGGATGCCAAAGATATGCCGACCGGCAAAAAGCAGACGGATCAGTTTGCCGAACCGGTCAGTGTCTCCGAGCACAAGCTTGCCGATATTCCCAACTATGGAACCGGTATGACTCCCTATTTCCTGTCGCTCAGCCTGTACGTCGGCATCTTGATGTCTACCGTCATATTGCCGCTCAGGGACGCAGCGGATCGGGTCGAGAGCGGATGGAATGGTACTTGTCCAAGGTGCTGCTGTTTGCTCCTGTTGTCTTGCTGCAGACCGTGCTGGTCGATTCGGTGCTGCTATACGGATTTGGGCTGCAAGTATCCAATGTGCCTCTATTCTACGGCGTTTCCATTGCGATAGCTTTGACGTTTATGAAGATACTTCAGTTTTTCATTACGTTAGCCGATCAGATCGGACGCTTCATCGGCGTAGTGCTTCTTACGCTGCAGTTGGCGGCCAGCGCAGGCACTTACCCGGCCGAGCTGCTGCCGGCATGGCTGCAGGCTATCGGTCCTTGGATGCCGATGACACATGCGATCTCAGCGTTAAGGCTTGTCGTTGCAGGCGGGGCGGCGGGGGAGATCGGCAGCGAGCTGCTCGTTCTTGCGGTTTACGCGCGATATTTATCATACTCACGGTGGTGCTGTTTGTCGTGAAATATCGCCGGCAGCGTCACCTCTATGCTGGATTGAACCGCGAAGCTGCGGTTGTCTGACAAATGCAAATGGAGTGTCAAACTGGCAGCAGTTTGGCACTCCATTTTGATTTAAGGGAAAACCTCACGTTAGTTTTAACGTGCGGCACTCTAAAAAATAGTTTAGCTGGAAATCATCAACTTAATATTGAGATTATATGGTGTTCGTTTGAAAACCGGTCCAATTAGCTCGATGATTTCCCTCTAAATGACAGGAAACGCGATTGTCCAAGCAATTAGCAGGAGGTTTTCCACCAAATTGTGCAGGCATCAAGGATTGATGAAAGCGGTTTGGAGCTTCGCGCGATAGACCACTTGATAGTCCAAGCCTTTGGTAATCAGGGACAGAGGAACGTAGGTTTTACCGTCTTTGCCGGCATAAGCCGGTGTCTCGACAGGCAGTGTGATGCCGTTCACCGTCATTGTCTTGGCGGCAATCGTGACGGTGACAAGCATTCCGTTCTTTGAGAACACGGCCGTCTTCGTTTTCTGGGTCCACTTCAGGTCCGCGTTCACCGCATTAGCCAAATCCCGAAGTGCGAGGAACGTGGTATTTTTCACGACAGTCGGCTTGCTCGCCAGCTCATTGCCATTCACAATAACCGAGAGCGGCACGCCGGCTGCTTTTGCCGAAGGCTTGCGATACTCCGGCCACACAGCTGCTGCGAAAGCTTCCGCCATCGCTTCGTATCCCGCCTGCTTCGGGTGAATATCGTTGCCGTCGAACAAGGTGATATAGGTATACTCGGTTTCTTTGTTTACGAATTTCTCGGACACATGCGCCACTTTCAACCGGATGTTCTCTTTGATATAATCCGCAGCCATCCGATCAAGTTGAGCGGAAAGCTTGTCGACAGCGGACTTCAACTCCGGATATAACGCGTGTGTGTCCCATAATGGAAGATATTGATCCGCCATTACGATCTGTGCGTCAGGCGCCAATTGATTCAGCAGGCGGATCATGATATCCAAATCGGCTGTATATTTATTCAATCGGGTTTCGAAGCTGTCCGCAAGTGTCTTACGCGCATCCTCAATGGATTGGTTTGACATGGATTTGATAACATCTGCAAAGTCGTTCCCGCCGATCGTAACAACTACCAGATCCGCTTCGCGAAGTTCGGCTGAGATCTCCGGAGTGCGAGCAGCTACCGCGTCGGCTTGCTTGATGACCCGTGTGTCAAATGAGGTGAAATCCTGCAAGTCCGCCGCTTTAAGCGGCCGTCCTCCGGCTGCGCCCTGCAGCAAGTTATTCAAGCCGGGAGTTGTTAATCCCAGTACGCCATAATTTTCAAGCTCGGCGCGTCCGTGGAACAAAGCTTGCTCGTACATCCGATCGGCATAGCCGTAAGGAACGGAAGCTTCCGTCATTTTCGGCTCATAACCGACAGTTAAGGAATCTCCAAGCGCCACGATCCGATACACGTCCTTGTCGGCTGCTGCCGCCTTCTCCACCGTCCCCAAAACATTCATACATGAAAGACCGATGATAGCTGCCGTAACCGTTGCAATTAACAATTTCACTTTTTGCCGCATCCACTTATTTCCTCCCCATTTTGTGCCCGTGAGTGCCCGTCGTACCAAAGAACTCTTATCGGAATCATAAAAATATTAAATTGCCATTACTCTTGCGGTGGTGTTAAAATAATATAATAACTAAAATGAATAAATATGAATATTCACTGTATTTCAGTGCATAATCATGTATTTTTCCTCCATTTTCTGGATGTTTAAGCCGTGTCTTTATTCTAGGCGATTTTGGCTGAGATTTGAAGCGTCAATTTCAACTCCGTTCAATAACTCTGCATATAGAAAGGTGCTTTTGTATGAAAGAGAAGCTTCCAGGTTTGCCCCCGAAGCAGGGGCTGTATGACCCGCAATTTGAGCATGACGCCTGCGGCATGGGGTTTGTCGCTCATATCAAAGGCCTGAAATCTCACGAAATCGTCGAACAGGCGCTGTCTCTGCTCATTAACATGGAACACCGCGGCGGGCAGGGCAGTGAGCCCAACACCGGTGACGGCGCGGGGATCATGCTGCAAATTCCACATAAATTCTTCAGCAGCGAAGCGGTCCGGATCGGATTTGCGCTGCCTGCGGAAGGTCAATATGCAGTTGGGATGACATTCCTGCCTCAGAACGAATCCGTTCGCCGCAAGCACGAAGAGATATTTGAAGCGATCGTGGCGGAAGAAGGTCAATCCGTTCTAGGCTGGCGCACCGTTCCGACCAACGATGAGAAGCTCGGCGAAACCTCCAAGAAGGTCAAGCCTTTCGTTCGTCAGGTGTTTATTTCACGCTCCGCTGCACTTGCTGATGATATGGCGTACGAACGTAAGCTGTATGTCATTCGCAAACGCGCCGAACAAGCGATTCGTTACGCCGGCATCGAGGGAGCGGACAGCTTTTATTTGTCCAGCCTTTCCAGCAGGAAGATCGTATATAAAGGAATGTTGACCACCGAGCAGGTGGGACATTTCTATACCGAGCTGCACAATCCCGAATTGGATACGGCGATGGCGCTTGTACATTCCCGCTTCAGCACCAACACATTCCCGAGCTGGGAGCGGGCACATCCGTTTCATTATATGATTCATAACGGCGAGATCAACACTCTGCGCGGCAACGTGAACTGGATGCACGCCCGCCAGACGCTGTTCGCCTCCGAGCTGTTCGGCGACGATCTGGAGAAAATCAAGCCGGTCATCGCTCCGGACGGGTCCGATACGGCCATGTTCGATAACACGTTTGAATTTATGGTTTTATCCGGCCGCTCGATGGCGCATGCAGCCATGATGATGGTGCCGGAACCCTGGCAGAACGACGAGCATATGGACGAGGACAAAAGAGCTTTCTACGAGTATCACGCATGCCTTATGGAGCCGTGGGACGGCCCGGCCGCCATGGGCTTCACCGACGGTGTTCAGATCGGCGCCGTACTTGACCGCAACGGACTGCGTCCGGCTCGGTACTGCGTCACGAAAGACGATTTGATCGTGATGGCTTCCGAAGCCGGCGTTATCGAAATCCCTCAAGAGGACATCGTTCTCAAGGAGCGGCTTCGTCCGGGCCGGATTCTGCTTGTCGATACGAAAGAGGGCCGGATCATTTCCGACGAAGAAGTGAAGAAGTCGATTGTAACCGAGCACCCTTATCGGGAGTGGCTGAACGATCATCTGGTGGATCTTGAAGAGCTGCCGGATGCTGTGGAGCTGCCTGAGCCGAACCATGCTACCGTTCAGCAGCGGCAGCAAGCCTTCGGATACACTTTCGAGGATATCCGCAAAGTGATGGAGCCGATGGCGTTGACCGGCGTTGAACCGCTCGCGTCCATGGGCTATGACTCTCCGCTCGCAGTGCTTTCCGAGAAGCCTCAGCGGCTTTTCAACTATTTCAAGCAAATGTTTGCGCAAGTAACGAACCCGCCGATCGATGCGATCCGGGAAGAGATCGTTACTTCAACCTATACGACTGTCGGACCTGAGCGCAATTTGCTTAATCCGGAACCGGAGAGCTGCCGCCAGATCCGTCTGTACTCTCCGGTTCTATCGAATGAGGATTTCGCCAAGCTTCGCCATGTTCACCGTCCGGGCTTCAAATCCATCACGCTGCCGATCTTCTTCCCGGCGGACAACGGAGAATGGGGCCTGCGCGACGCGCTGACACAGCTTTGCGAAGCGGCGGACCGCGTCATTTCCAAAGGCCATAACATTCTGATCCTGTCGGACCGGGGAGCGGACGAAGATAATGCGGCGATACCGTCGCTGCTTGCGGTGTCCACTTTGCACCACCATCTGATCCGTCAAGGCAGCCGGACGAAGGTCAGCATCCTGCTGGAATCGGGAGAGCCGCGTGAGGTGCATCATTTCGCTCTGCTTATCGGTTACGGTGTCAGCGCAGTGAACCCTTACCTGGCATTCGAAACATTGGATGACCTGATTCGTGAAGGCATGCTGCGCAACATCACACATGAGAAAGCGGTCAAAAACTTTATTAAAGCCTCCACCAAAGGCGTTGTGAAAATTCTGTCCAAAATGGGGATTTCCACAATCCAGTCTTACCGGGGAGCACAAATATTCGAGGCGATCGGACTGAATTCCGACGTGATCGATCAATACTTTACCTGGACGCCATCCCGGATCGGCGGCGTAGGCCTTGACGTCATCGCCTCCGAATCGCTTGCGGCTCACCGCCGCGCCTTCTCCAAGCAGGAAGGAGCCGATCTCGAACTGGATTCCGGCGGCGACTATCAATGGCGTAAAGACGGGGAAGACCATCTGTTCAATCCGAAGACCATTCATACGCTGCAGATGGCTACACGTACGAATAACTACGACACTTTTAAAAAGTACTCCGCTCTTGTGCAAGGTGAATACGAGAGTGTACGGAATCTTCGTTCTCTGTTGGAGTTCAAGTTGGATCAGCCGCCTGTTCCGATTGAAGAAGTGGAATCCGTAGAGTCCATCGTGAAAAGGTTCAAAACCGGAGCCATGTCCTTCGGTTCGATCAGTAAAGAAGCGCATGAAGCGCTTGCCATCGCGATGAACCGCATCGGAGGCAAGTCGAACTCGGGCGAAGGCGGGGAAGATTTCCGCCGCTTCATTCCCGATGCGAACGGCGATTGGCGCCGCAGCGCAATCAAACAGGTCGCATCCGGCCGGTTCGGAGTGACGAGCTACTATCTGAGCAATGCCGATGAGATCCAGATCAAGATGGCGCAAGGCGCGAAACCAGGGGAAGGCGGTCAGCTGCCGGGACGCAAAGTGTACCCTTGGGTAGCCGAAGTTCGCGGTTCGACTCCGGGTGTCGGCCTGATTTCGCCGCCTCCGCACCACGATATTTATTCCATTGAGGATCTGGCGGAGCTGATCCATGATCTCAAGAACGCGAATCCGCGCGCGCGGATCAACGTCAAGCTGGTTTCGGAAGTGGGCGTCGGCACAATCGCTGCCGGTGTGGCCAAAGGCCGCGCCGATGTCATTCTGGTAAGCGGATATGACGGCGGGACGGGAGCCTCGCCGATCGGTTCGATCCGGCATGCCGGATTGCCGTGGGAGCTTGGACTTGCCGAGACCCATCAGACCTTGATCCTCAACAATCTGCGCGACCGGGTTGTCGTGGAGACTGACGGCAAGATGATGACAGGACGCGATCTGGCGGTCGCCGCCCTGCTCGGCGCCGAAGAGTTCGGTTTTTCTACCGCTCCGCTCGTTACCGTAGGCTGTATCATGATGCGGGTATGTCATCTGGACACTTGTCCGGTCGGCGTTGCGACGCAAAACCCCGAGCTCCGCAAGAAATATATGGGCGACCCGGCTCATGTCGTAAACTTTATGTATTTCGTCGCGCAAGAGCTGCGTGAAATTATGGCGCAAATGGGCTTCCGCACCGTACAAGAGATGGTGGGACGCGTAGACCGTCTGGAAACCAAAAAGGCGATCAAGCATTACAAAATGCAAGGAATCGATTTGACTCCTCTGCTTCATATGCCGGAGCTGCCGGAAGGTTCTTTCCGCTACAATGCGAAAGGACAGAACCATGGTCTGGAAGATTCGCTTGATATGCAGTCTCTGCTGCAAGCCGCGGCTCCGGCCTTGGATAGCCGGCAGCAGGTCAAAGCAAGCTTCCCGGTCAAGAATACGAATCGTGTTGTCGGTACGATTCTCGGTCATGAAGTGACGAGCCGGTACGGTAAGGACGGCTTGCCGGAGGATACGATCGATTTCCAATTCGTAGGAACGGCCGGTCAAAGCTTCGGTGCATTCGTACCGAAGGGGATCACCCTGAAGCTTGAAGGTGAAGCCAACGACTACGTGGGCAAAGGGCTGTCCGGCGGTAAAATCGCCATCTACCCTTCACCGAAGGCGACCTTCAAAGCAGACGAGAATATTATTATCGGGAACACTGCCTTCTACGGCGGGACTTCCGGCGAAGCTTATATTTCCGGCGTTGCAGGGGAAAGATTCGCAGTGCGGAACAGCGGCGTGAAAGTCGTCGTCGAGGGCGTCGGCGATCATGGCTGCGAATATATGACAGGCGGACGTGTTGTCGTCTTGGGCCGGACCGGCCGCAATTTCGCAGCGGGCATGTCGGGCGGAGTCGCCTATGTCATTGATTGGGACGGCAAGTTCGTCGACCGGTGCAATTTCGAGATGGTCGCATTAGAACGGCTTGAAGACGATGTTGAAGCCGCGGACGTACGGGCGATGATCGAGAGACACGTCCAATACACGAACAGCGATCTCGGACGTTCCGTCCTGCAGGACTGGGACCGCATCCGGGCGAAATTCGTGAAAGTCATCGCGAAAGATTACAAACGGATGATGGAGCAAATCGCGAAGGTGGAAGCCAAAGGTTTAAGCGGCGACCAAGCGCTGCTGGCCGCGTTCGAGGCGAATATGCGGGACTTGTCCCGCGTTAGCGGCAATTAATCGGTCATAGTTGCACAAAATCCCGTGAACCTAGTGTTCACGGGATTTTTTTACGTTTCTTCACGTTCAATACCATTTTAAAGGTGTTTTTTGAAATATTTGGGTATTTCGACAAATGTTCTGAATAAATAATGCAGACATGGCTCCATTGCTCGACAACGTCTGCGAGCCCATTACCCTATAATCAGCTTAATGAAACATTCAAGAAAAGAAGGAGTGTCTGACCGCGCTCATGGAGAGGGATACAGGGATCGGAACCAAGGAAATCAAACAACCGTTGGAAATTGACATTCGAAAAATATTGGAGCAGCTGGGCATACAAATGGAGAAGTGGCCGGATGAGTTCAAGAAACCGCCTCAATGTTTATCATGAAGCGCGCAGAGAATATATAAAAAACCTCCGAGGTTGCGGCGCTGAGCGCCATCCAGCGAGGTTTTTTGTTTCTTCGAGGATTACGGGTTCATATTGCGTTCCGCCCGCACGAATGCGATAAATCTGCGGGCTTCATCCGCGGTTAATTTCCGGCCGTCGATCGTGAGTGAGAAGCGTTCCAACAATTCGGTATCCGACAATTCCAATTCGTCCGTGAACTGACGCACATCCGAGTCTAAAGTGACGCTCGTCTCGTTGGTTCTTCCAACCAGATAGTCTAATGAAACATGAAACAGGTCAGCCACTTTGGATAGCGTCTCCGTATCCGGTTCCCTGCGATTCTTTTCATAATGGGACAAAGCTGCCCGCGAGATTCCAAGAGCAGAGGCGAGTTCTTCTTGTGTCAAATGCCGTTGACCCCGAAGGAATGCAATACGGCTGCCGATATTCATAGGCTACCTCCGAAGGTTTCTGTTGTCTTCATCATAATATGGATATAGAAGAATTGCATTCTTTGATACGAAATGTCGCTAATCCACATTCTATATTATGCTATCCAACGTTCCAACATAGACCAAACGCCCAAATTTTCTTAATCCTACGAAAAAACTGATACCCTGTGTATCTTTGGAGCCGGTGACTATGAAAAGAGACTCACTAGGAAACCAAGCGGAACAGAGCGATTTTAACATTCATATCTCCCTGTTTGCCGATCTGTCCATGTACCGGGTTAAGGATAGACAGGTGGACAGCGGTTCTCAGCGTGTGCTTATGACCCACGTTAACTTCAGCGGCTGTCAATTTCGGACTCATCTTGAGATTCCCGCGCGA
Organism: Cohnella kolymensis; assembly: GCF_000829465.1. Lineage (GTDB taxonomy): Bacteria > Bacillota > Bacilli > Paenibacillales > Paenibacillaceae > Cohnella > Cohnella kolymensis. The sequence continues at coordinate 100,932 of NZ_JXAL01000008.1, forward strand.
ACGGATGTGCAGTGGGTTTTGAAGGCGAAATTGGGACATTACACCACTGCGCTTAAGGCTATTATTGTAAGCGGGATACAGGAAGACGGGCTATTCAGATATGAAGCCAGCTGGAAAATGACCGCCGCAGAACGGTATTCCTATCAGGTCAGGTTAAACGAGTATTTGCAGACGATGCTTATCTCCAGTCCTGACATTCTGGCTTTTTACAGGCGAATATCCGAACGATATGTTTTCGGAGGCTTCCGGCAATTTGACGTCAGCTCATAGGAGGGCATCATGGACAAAAGGCACGCGCACCGGTTTTACTGTGTTAAATGCAGCCAGTTAAAGCCGGTTGAACACGCAGGAATATTATTTCGCACGGGCTTCTACCGGGTTAACTATCCACTCGGATTCTGCGGGCATTGTGCGAACCTATCTAAATAAAATTTAACTAAATATTCGGATTTCCGGCAGGCGATTAAGTATAATAGGGTTGTTGTTCAATCTATAGACGGAGGGAAGCTTATGTCAGAGGCTCCCGTCGTTCGCCTGCAGAACGTTACGAAAGTGATCGGCAAGCGAACGATTATCGACCGTGTGTCCTTTGAGGTGCACCCGGGCGAAGTATATGGTTTTCTCGGTCCGAACGGATCCGGGAAAACAACAACCATTCGTATGATTGTCGGTCTGATGGGAATGACCGCAGGAGATATTCACATCGCGGGTCACAGTGTTCGTACTGCATTTCCTAAAGCGATTCTGAATGTAGGCGCGATTGTGGAAAATCCGGAAATGTACAAGTTTCTGACCGGCTATCAGAATCTGCTTCATTATGCCCGCATGAATCCGACGATCAGCAAACAGCGTATCGAAGAGGTTGTGGAACTTGTAGGTTTGAAAGGCCGCATTCATGACAAGGTGAAGAAGTACTCTCTCGGCATGAGACAGCGTCTTGGAGTCGCTCAAGCGGTCATGCACCGTCCTAAGCTGCTTGTGCTGGACGAGCCGACCAACGGACTCGATCCCGCGGGCATTCGCGAGCTGCGGGATTATTTGCGGCGTTTGGCGCAGGATGAAGGAACGGCGGTGCTCGTGTCTTCTCACTTGTTGTCCGAGATGGAATTGATGTGTGATCGTGTGGCGATTCTGCAAAACGGCCAAATCATCGACGTTCGTTCCTTGCACGGACAGAGCGGCGGCATTGCCGCAGCAGAGGAAGTGTTGTTCGACGTCGATCGGCCGGAGGCAGCCATTGCAATCCTGCAGGGTGCAGGTTCGGCGAAGATCGTCGACGGCTTGTTGGCGGTCGCCGCAGATCGCCACGCCATCGCATCTATAAACCGCCGTCTGGTCGAGGCGGGAATTCAAGTTTATGGAATTCGGGTCAAAGTCAAATCGCTGGAAGACCAATTCCTCGAAGTGACGGGGAGTGAGACCAATGGCTGACTTTTGGAGACTGATACAGAACGAGAATATGAAGATCTACCGCCGCTTGCGTTCGTGGGTAATGTTTGGATTTATCGTCTTCCTGCCCCCGCTGATCTCATTGTTAATCAATTTCGCCGGCCCGGGAATCGAAATAACCGCCTGGGAAGCCATGCAGACGGAATCCGTCGTGCTATTCATCCTTATCACTATATTTACGGTTGTCATAGCCGCCGAGGCCGTTGCCGGTGAATTCACTTGGGGTACCATTAAACTGCTGTTAATCCGGCCTTGGAGCCGCTCGGCGATCTTGTTGTCCAAATATTTATCCACGCTGCTATTTGCTTTGTTCTTTACGGTGACCGCTTTTATCGTTACTTTGCTGGTGAACCTGGCCATATTCGGATCTGCCGGGACTCCGGCCGCCGAAACTTCGCCTGTAGCGGATATGGGAACGTACTATTTACTCAAGTTTATCAGCTTGATTGTCATCGTCACCTTCGGCTTCATGCTGTCCTCCGTTTTTCGCAGCAACGGTCTGGCTATCGGCTTGTCTATCTTCCTTCTATTGTCGGGCACTATTATTACAAACGTCTTCTCGATGGTGGATAAGGCGTGGGTGAAATACGTCATCTTCATGCACCTGGATCTCAATTCTTACATGCATGGAGGACAGGGCATGATCCCGAGCTATCCGACAACGCTGGGTTTCTCTCTGGCGGTGCTGGCGGGCTACTTTATCCTGTTTAACCTTATCTCATGGACGGTTTTCCGCAAACGGGATGTAACGGCTTAACCTTTCTCAGATATGATTCACGGAAGCGATGCAGCTGCGGGATAAGCCCGCGTGCATCGCTTTTGTCATGGAATGGGAACCCTGATTCTAGACCATCGCGTTGGGTAATGATGATATAATCAACACGTCACGCGGCACTGCGTGGTTTCGTTATCGGATAAGCATCGGTAAACGTCGGAGGTACATCAATGATCCTGCTATGGACAAGCATCTTACTCTTTACTTTTATCTTTCAAGCCGCAACTATTTTACTGCTGGAGTTTCGCAGGCCGGCTCATGCGACGGCGTGGCTTTTCATCCTGTTTCTGTTTCCGGTTGTAGGCTTCATCCTCTATTATTTTCTGGCGCAAGAATGGCGCCGCAGACGCACCACACGCCGCCGCGGAAGCGCAGACCAGAAGCGTCACAAGGAGCTGCTGGCCAAAAGCAGTATTATCGACAGTCCCGAACATATGCCCGTTCCGGAATTTCGGCTTCAAGAGCGGCTGTTCCGGTCGCTGATCAAAGGCGGGCATCTGCCCATTTCCGGCAGGAACCACACAGAGATCTACAACAACGGCGAAGAAACTTACTCTTCCATGCTCAAGGTGATTCGGGAAGCGAGACATCATGTGCATATGGCGACTTATATCCTTCGGGATGATGCGACAGGACGGATTTTCCAGGAGGCTTTAATCGAGAAGGTGAAGGAAGGCGTGCAGGTCAGGCTTCTGTATGATGGAATCGGCAGTATTAAATTGAATAACAATTTTCTCCGGGTTTTGCAGGAAGGCGGTGTGTGCCACGCCTGTTTCTTCCCGCTGAGGCCTGCCTTTTTGAAAAAGCGGATGAATTACCGGAATCACCGGAAAATTCTTGTCGTGGATGGGTTAAAGGGGTTTATCGGAGGCATTAATGTCGGAGATGAGTATATCGGCAAAAACCAAAGGCTTGGCTATTGGCGTGACACTCATATGATGATTCAGGGTGACGCGGTCTATCGGCTGCAAGAGGTTTTTCTGAAAGATTGGGAGCTTGCGACAGGCGAAAAGTTGGACAGCCCGGGGTACTTTCCTCCGCATGAATGTGCCGGTGGGGAGCCTGTGCAAATCGTTCCGGCCGGCCCGAATCGCCTAGGCGATGCGATTCATGACGCCGTATACGCCATGATGTCTTCCGCCAATGAACGAATCTGGCTGACATCGCCATATTTCATTCCCAGCGCCAGTGTCGCCATGGCGCTGCATGACGCCGCGATGAGCGGATTGGATGTAAGAATCATTGTTCCCTATGTGCCGGATACGTGGATTGTCCATTATGCCACGCTGTCTTACGTGGAAGAGATGCTCAGGTCCGGGGTGAAGGTGTGGCAGTATAAGAAGGGCTTCATTCATGCGAAAACATTAATCATAGACTCTGTGATCGGCGTTGTCGGCTCGGCAAACATGGATCTGCGGAGCTTTTTCAGCAACTTCGAGGTGAATGCTCATCTGTACGACCCGAAGCCATCCGGCGGTTAGAGAAAGATTTTCTGCAGGATTTGAAAGACAGCGAGCAGATTGACTGGAAAAACTTTTCCAGACGTCCGCGGCAGCAGAAGGTGAAGGAAGCGATGGCACGCCTGCTGTCACCGCTATTGTAGGCCCATCACTTCTTCGGCAGGCTTCTCAGGATTGGGGTCAAATTCTGGCGCGGAGCGGCAGCGATCAGATCGCCATGAGTACGAAGCCGGTCGACAATATTACGCAAATTAAATTCTGCGGGCTTTACGTTGCGCTGCACTTCCTCCCAACTGATCGGGGTGGACACCGGAGCGCCCTCGCGGGCACGCGGGGAGTAGGGTGAGGGCAGCGTTTTGCCGGCGTAATGCTGAAGATAATCGAGATAAATCAAATCTCCGCGATCCTTTTTCATCCGTTCCACAGTAAACAGCCTGGGATTCTGAGCCACGAGATAGTCCGAGATAAACTTGCCGAAACGCCGGAGATCGTCGAAGGTGGGACCGCGCTCGATAGGCATGACGATTTGAACCCCTGTAGCCCCCGAGGTTTTAGGGACCGCTGTCAGTCCGAGAGAATGCAGCAGCCCGCCGACCAGAGCAACAGCCTCCATCAGCCGGGGCTCTTCCTCCAATGTGGGGTCGATATCGAGCATCCAGGTATTCGGGATCGGATTGTCGATCTCATCGGACGATACGTGAAATTCCAGACTGTACAAGCTGCCCATCCAGAGAAGAGTCGGCAGGGAGTCCAACACCACGTAACGCACTCCGCCTTCATCCGCGGTTCGAACATAGTCCGGTTTCGGCTGGGGACAGTTTTTCTGATAAAAGGAAACGCCGTGGATCCCCTCCGGAAAACGGATGGTCGTTAAATACCGGCCGGTTGTGTAGGGCAGCAGGAACGGTGCCATTTGCGCCAGCGTCTGCACGTATTCCAACTTAGTAATCCCCATATCAGGCCATATCAGCTTATCGGGGTGGGACAGCGATAATTCCTGTTCCCCCAAACGCAATATCGTACGTTCTGCCATATACATCCTCCTCGCTCTTTATTTACCCCTGTTTCCCGCTGTTCTGCGCTTTTCCGCAAATAAAAGGCAAAAGCCGCACCCACGGGTGCGGCTGCTTATTTTCGAGCCCGGCTGGCGCGAGGTTTGGGCGCTGCGCCGTCTCCGCCTGCCGCTCTCGGTGTGCGCGGAGCACGTGCTGCCGGAGCGGGAGCAGGCATCGCGCCCGCGGCTGCGGCGTTCGCCCGGCCGGCGCCGCGTCCGCGGCCTGCTGCAGCTCCCGTGTCGGTCGGCGTTGTCTGGACAGCCTCCAGGCTTGCTTGCAAAGCAGCCATCAAGTCGATCACGTTCGTTCTTTCGGCGGCCGGCGCCGTTACGACATCTATACCTTGACCGGCGATCTTCCGCTGGATTGCATCCTGCAGCGCCGCGCGATATTCGTCGGTGTATTTCTCCGGCTCGAAAGGCGCCGACAATTGGTCGATCAGCATCCGGGCCATCGTCAGCTCGCGCTCATTAATATTCGCTTGCTGGGGCAGGTTGGGTACCTGCGCAAGAGACCGGATCTCGTCAGGAAAGTGCATCGTCTCCATACAAATACAGTTGTTCAGGGCGCGGATCGCGGCAAGGCTACTCTTGCTGCGGATGGCAATCTGCGCGATTCCGATTTTACCGGACTGCCTCATCGCTTCCAACAACAGATTATATGCGCCTGATCCGGCCTGGTCCGGAGATAAGTAGTACGGCTTGGCAAAATAAACGGGATCGATCTCCGTGAGGTCTACGAAATCAAGGATTTGTATGGTGCGGGTATTTTCCGGTTTGATGGCGTCGAGCTCCTCGTCGTCGAACAGCACGAAACGCCCTTTTTCATATTCGTAACCACGCGATATATCCTCCCACTCTACCTCTGTAGTGCAGTGCGGGCAGGAGCGGGTGTACGAGATGGGGGTGCCGCAATTTTTATGGATCATCCGCAGGTGCACGTCTTTGTCCTCGGTTGCAGTGAACATCTTTACGGGTACGTGCACCAACCCGAAGCTGATCGCGCCTTTCCAGACCGTATGCATATGAATGACTCCTTTACACGTTTATATTCCAAGCATGCCCTAACCGCATGGAAATCAACCCTGTTGGGAATATTGGAAAAGGTTAACGATCAATCGATACGGAGGCGGACACATCATGGATGCGCAGAGAGCGCAGGAAATCTACAATTCACCGGATATCATTCCGGTTCGATTGGATAACGGCCAGTCGGTATGGATCGAAAGAGTGGATGCCGGCAAGGGAGTTGCCACAGTGAAGGTCGGCGACAACCCGACCGATACGGAAACCGTACCGGTGGATCGTTTAAAGGAAGTACATTAACTTTACGAAGACGCAGAGCCGGCATTCCTGCGTCTTCTTACTTTTTGAAAGTAAGTTTGTGAGGTGATACAATAGTGAATGGACATACATATCAGACAAAGGAGTGTTCATCATGAATGATATTGCCATTATCGGTGCAGGCCCGGCGGGCGCCAGCGCAGCTATTTTCGCCGCCAAAGCAGGTAAGAAGACGCTGGTCATCGACAGCGATCAAAGCATGACCAAACGAGCTTGGCTTGAAAATCACTACGGCGTTGCCGAGATCTCCGGACCGGATCTGGTAGAGACAGGCAAAAAACAGGCGGCGAAATTCGGAGCGGAGTTCGTGACCGCAAAAGCAGCCAAGTTGACTGCCGGCGATGACGGGATCACGATCGAGACAGAGGACGGAGCGAGCTATCAGGCTTCACATGTTATTGTGGCAACCGGCGTTTTTGCGGATCTGGCTGAAGCGAGCGGCATCCGTATGAAGCCGGGAACGGAACCGAGAATCAAAACGGTCATCGACGCCGCTGCGGACGGCAAGACGAATATAGATCGAATCTGGGCTGCCGGTACTGCGGCGGGCGTCAGTGTTCATACCATTATTACCGCAGGCGACGGGGCCAAGGTCGCCATTAATGTGATCAGTGAAATCAACGGCGAGCGTTATGTGGATCATGACGTGTTGAAAGCGTAATTCGCGCCGCTGCTGAGCTGTAAGGCGGAAAAACCGTCTTACACGGTGGAATTCGCGCCGCTGCTGAGATGTAAGGCGGAAAAACCGCCTTACTTCACAGGCAATCTTCCGCGGGACATCGGGCGTCGCCGAAATACGCAGAAAAAAAGGCTTTGCGGACCCGATCACGGGTCGCGCAAAGCCTTTTTTTATAACTGCTTACTGTGCGATAAACTCTTGTACCCACACGCCGTTGTAGTAAGCTACTCCGATGGTGGTGTAATTGGATTTAAGGATATTGTCGCGATGCCCGGGGCTGTTCATCCACGCCGTCATAACTTCCTGCGGGGTGCGCTGTCCTTTGGCGATGTTCTCGCCTGCATAGCTGAATTTAATGCCGTATTTCTTCATCATATCGAATGGAGAACCATACGTCGGAGAGTTATGATCGAAATAGTTTTTGTTATAGATGTCTTTCGCTTTGTCCAGCGCCATTCTTGTGAGTGTGGCGTTGGATGTGTTCAAAGCTGCAAGTCCTGCTTTCGCACGCTCTTTATTGACCAAGGACACAACTTGCGATGCAAATTGCGACATGGGAACTGCGGCGGGAGCTGCCGGTTGAGCCGGCTTGTACGACGGCGCAGGCTTCACGGGCTGTGCTGGTGCCTGTTTCACAGGTGCGTGCTTGACAGGCGCGGGTTGTACCGGCGCAGGCTTGTATGCCGGCGCACGTTTTACGGGCTGAACCGGTGCCGGTTTGTTTGGCTGTACAGGAGCCTGCTCATAGCCGTAGCCATACCACCCGAAGTCGAATGAACCGTTGATCGGTTTCACAACAACATTATGATTGCCTTGCAGATATTTTTGGATAAGGGCATTCAAATCAATACCCAAAGCTTGAGTGAGCTGCTGCGTCTGTTGCGCCTTTACCGTTGTTTCGGCTGCCGACGCTGCTCCTGCTGGAACGGAAAGCGCCAATACCAACGTTCCCGCGATCAGAAGTTTCTTGAAACTTTTGTTGCTTTGCTTTTGCATGAACTTATATCTCCCCTTTGTTAGCCTGCGAAGTTAGCTGCCGGGTTAGGTTCAAAGAGTGTCCCTGCCGCAAAAGCTGCGACTTCACCCCACAAATTGGGTCCTCCGCGTCCGATTGGACTTCGGCCTGAATGGTTACAAGTCTATCAGCTTTTGGCCGGGGATTCATTTTATAAATATTAACAATTGCTAGATTTCTGGTAAAATAGGAGGGCAAAAAGCGGGATGGGGGATCGAAATGAGAGTAGATTTTGAAAGGTTTTATATTAGCGACGACGACTCTTTGCTGGATGTGGAAACGATCCACGGGTTTATGCAAAGAAGCTACTGGGCAGACACCAGACCGCTTGAGGTCACGGTCAAAGCACTGAAGAACTCGCACAGCTACGGAGCGTTCGACCATAACAACCGGCAGATCGGGTTTGCACGCGTTATCACTGACGGCGCTACAATGTTCTACTTGGCGGATGTCTTCATAGATGAGGATTACCGGGGACAGGGAATCGGGAAGACGCTGGTTTCGCACATTATCGGGGATTATCCGGGCCTGACGGGTATTCTTGCAACCAAGACGCCCATACGCTATATGAAAAATTCGGTTTTGTGCGTGATGCAGAGAGTTATATGAAAAAGCCGCGAAGTTAGGCTTGTTTTTGCTCATTCATTCGTCGTCTTAACCCAGCAAACGCATTTCGTGTAATATCATTCGCGTCTCTTCCTGCCGGAAGGGGCGTTTTTTTGTGACGGCATATGTATAAGTTTCATTTACCAAAATCATACTAACATGCGGTAGGAAAACTTATGTCGAACTGAAGGGAGAAATGGCATGTTTCAACAGAATGCTGCAGGCCTGGCTGAGCAGTGCAGCCGGCTTGCGCAGCAGTTGATCGCTCAAACGAAATTTCGTGTAATATCATTCGCGTCTCTTCCTGCCGGAAGGGGCGTTTTTTTGTGACGGCATATGTATAAGTTTCATTTACCAAAATCATACTAACATGCGGTAGGAAAACTTATGTCGAACTGAAGGGAGAAATGGCATGTTTCAACAGAATGCTGCAGGCCTGGCTGAGCAGTGCAGCCGGCTTGCGCAGCAGTTGATCGCTCAAACGAATCAATCGACTCAGCTGTATGTGCAACTGCAGCAAATCGAACAGCAAAATGCCATGCAGCTGCAACAGCTTTCTCAAAGGGAGCAGCAAACCGCCCAAGCAATCCAAGGCGTTTTGCAGGCACACGATGTCGCATTGCAGCGACTCAATCAGATCGATAGTTTATGCAGTCAGCTTCAACAAACTAATACATCAGGAACGGTGGGACAATCTATGTACAATCAACCGACAGGCAGCATGGGTTTCATGGGTATGGACGGATCACGCAGTATGGGAGCTTCAGGTTCTATGGGTTCTATGGGTTCTATGGGTTCTATGGATTCTATGGGTTCTGGTTCTATGGGTTCGATGGGCGGAATGGGAACGATGGGCTCCCGCGGCATGGGCGCAATGGGTGGCAGCATGGGCGGAATGGGAACTATGGGCGGCTTCGGAGGCGGAAGCATGGGAACTATGGGCGGTTCGCTGCCTGTTGATGGTATAAGCGCGATGGCGCAAAGCATGACCAGAGGTCCGGATGCTTCCCGCCAAATGGGCGGATTCGATGGCAGCCGTACATCTCTCGGTATGGGAATGGGCAGCATGGGCGGCTTCGGAAGCGGCAGCAGCATGGGTGCTATGGGTGGCGCGATGCCCGGCGGCAGCATGGGCTTTATGGGCGGCAGCAGCATGGGATCTATGGGTTCCATGAGCGGTATGGGCGGAAGCGGCATGGGATCTATGGGCTCCATGGGTGGCATGGGCGGAAGCAGCATGGGTGCTATGGGAAGTACGCTGCCTGTTGACGGCATCAGCGCAATGGCACAAAGTAGAGGCCAGGATGGCAGTTCGATGATGGGCGGCTTCGGTGGCGGCAGCAGCATGGGTGCTATGGGTGGCGCGATGCCCGGCGGCAGTATGGGCTTTATGAGCGGCAGCGGCATGGGATCTATGGGATCT
>NZ_JXAL01000009.1 GCF_000829465.1 Cohnella kolymensis
TTTATTTATGTTGGTAAATAGCGGATGCACCAGTGGACTATCATGACATTATCGCTGKTTTTTTGCCTTGCTAATCTACGTCAATCTTTTTTATACATCGGGATTTTGAACAAAACTGTTTGGTTCCGTTCCAACTTCCCCAGTAACAACCCACACATCTTTGAGGTTGTCTGAAATTCTGTTCTTGAACCCATTTAGGCATGACTGATGAATCTCCTTTTTATCATTAACTCCACGTTTTACCATTAACAATGAGATGAAAATTTATGCTCAACAAACGAACCGGGGCCTGTGATGGGGGAGTCAGGGGCCGGCTCCTTTAGCGTTTTACTATATATTTTTTTTCCATGCACTCTTTAACGGCGGCTGCCACAACGTAAACCCTTATTTACCACGCAGCCCGATGTCGAACCTTAGGGATTATCAAAATATTTTTATATTGATAAGAACATTTGTTCGGTTTATAATGTGAGAACAAACGTTCCTATTAGGAGTGAACAGCATGCCGATCGAAAAGTGTGTCGGTCAGATCGTGGAGATCATCTACCAGGACAGCAAGGGAAACATCACAAAACGACAGATCAGCGTTCATAAGGTGCGTGACGGTAAGGTGCGGGGATTCGATACAGTAAAGCAGGCATTCCGGTCGTTTGAAGTTGGGAGGATCCTGGCCGCGCAGCCGGTGAGCAGGAAACAGGCATGAGTACGCCGAGAAATATTGATAAAGAGGAAATGGCATGGGTGAAGGACTTTCTAATTCTACCGGTGATGCTGGATTACCTCGAGAAGGATATAGCCACAATTGAAAAGTCGGGCCTGAACACTGACATCGTGCTTATCCAAGAACTTAAAGGCGTTCAAAGTGAAGCGCTGAATGAACATATTTTAATTAAACGAAAGTTGAAAGAGCGAGGCATCAAGGTATACGCCCAGAGACATACTGCAAGAGGTTTGGATGCGGAATACCTGTGTCGAGGCTATAAACATACCTTACTGCTCTTATGGGGCAAGGTCCGGACGGAAGTGCTCGAAAGAACGAGTCGCTATGCCGGAGTGAAGTTAACGGGAAATTAACAGGGATGGGAAATGTAGCCAAGGGACAAATGATTAGTCAATAAGTCGTACTTTGTCGAAATTTGTTTATAACTAAAGTCTAGTATTCAACTCGATTAAGATGGGGTTACAATGAACGAACAGGTTTACCCAATCAATTGAACTTTGAAACATAGAAATAATATCCAACCGAACGAGCAAACCCGGTGAAAGCCGGCGACGCAAAACTATAGGGGCTAATGCGGATCCGCTATGCCAGCCAGGTGCCGAAGATGGGGTGATGTGAGTGCTCTTCCGACTCTAATGTTTTCTTGAAAGGACAGCTACCTCAGCAACCTAGCATGTGTATTAGGTTGCATTTTTTGGAAACAAAACTTAAGTAATGGCTTAAGACTCATCGTAGGAGGGAGCATGAAATGCCCTCTACCGTTTGCCATTATCGGAAACGTGAATCAGTTCGACGAGATCATCCATATAGCATCCGAAGAAGTCAGCTGCCAATTTTAAGTTTTCGACAGAAAGTTGCTCTTTGTTGTGGCAGACCTGAGATATATGTGCTTGGGACACATCAAGATGACGCGCTAAATCGACTTGTTTCTTTCCCGTTTTCTTAAACCATTCCGGCAAACGGCTCCTCATCTGAAGAGCCATGGATACCTCCAATTACATAAAATTGCCTTTTTCGATTATACAACAAAGGTGGAGAACAGTGTATGGAATTAGCTAGAAGGTATTTGCGCCTTCTCGAATCCGAGAGCAAAAACATGGAACCATCATTGCGCAACGCCAGAGAAGCAGCGGGCTATTCCGTGGAGTACGTAGCGAATGCGTTGAATATTTCTACAAGAACACTTTACAAATATGAACGATACCCTGCCAGTATTTATGTATCCACCGCAATCAAGCTGGCTCGTTTCTATGGTGTGACCTTAGATGAGCTCAGTTTTTCCTAAATAAACTGTTTCGCTCTCACTGTGTGAATGGCGTTGTGAGTGTAAAAAATGTGTAAAACATTTCCCGTTTTTATCGTGTTCAAACGGATTCTTATTAATGGAAGGAATACATACAAAAACCCGGAATCCTTGTTATTTCAGGGCATTCCGGGTTTTTTGAAGTTTATTAAAATTCACGTGTTAAGTTGTAATGGCGTCCCAGGAGGGATTCGAACCCCCGACAACTCGCTTAGAAGGCGAGTGCTCTATCCAACTGAGCTACTGGGACGAACTTGATTATTCTATCACAGACCGGTGCATCGACTCAAGAGCCGATTTGAGGAAAATTTCTAACGGCGCTAAGTTGTGCCGGGTTCGACCATCAAGTTGATCGGTTTGAAGATATACCGGTGAATGATCCATTCCGAGATCGCCAAAATAGCCGCAATAACCAGGGATTCGCCGAAAGAGAGCTCCAGGTTCATGGAATCTGCGACGACTCCCAGAAACAGCAGAGCGCCCACACCGTCCGCAATTGTGGCCACGGTATTATTTGTCGCACGTAAGAGAAGCTGATCTCCGATAAAATACTCGATCACGGACAGCACCGAAGCAATGAAGGCTGCCGTTATATAATCGATGTCCGTGTAGAAAACCAAGAGGGAGGAAACAATCACACCGTTAATCAGCCATTTCAGAACGAATTTCATCAGTTGATCTCCTTTAGCAGCGGCAACTATATAGTTAACTCGGGTTTATTGTCATTGTTCCTCAGCGGCACAAAAATATTACGCCGTTTACATAGACATCGCTTTTTGCGCCATTTTCACATCGTTGCCAAGCAGCTGCTGCAGGTTGTAAGCCGGATAATAACCGCGTTCCAGCATGAAATAAAACACTTTGCCGTGAAGCTGTATCGCTCGGAGAAGCTGTCTTTGGAAAGTGTCTCTCAAAGCCGGCGTTGCCGTCTCCGTGATGGCTATGGCATAATTGCGAACTGCGCTTTTGGCGAAACCAAGCAGGTGTCCGGAGAAAAATGGCGTTAAATCTGCAGGAGGCATATCCCTCACAGGCGGTTTCGGCGGAACCGGGGCTTTCGAGTAGAAAGGAAGAAGTTCGCTTAAGTTTTGCTGCATACCTTGTATAGCCTCCGAGTATAAGCCGCGAAGGGCAGGATCCTGAACTTTCGGAAGGTTCATTTTGAAATCCATCAGATTGCTGGCTTGCATGGCGACCAGTTCATGCATTTCAAGCGTTTCATGCCATGCTAAATGGGGTCTCGGCTGCCGTTCGTAATCGTACACCTTACAATCCCTCCATAAATATGATGGGATACCATATGCCTAATAATGCTGAAGGTTAGATGTCCAAGCGGATATGCCTAAAAAATAAGAAGCCCTCATGTGAAGGGCTTCTTCGTCGTTTATGTATTGGAGCGGGTGAAGGGAATACTCAACATCCTTGATTGAAATGTTCCCTGCGGGAACGGGTGGAGGTGGATGTTGACGCGCGTCCTACTAAGATTATTCAAGGAGCTTCTACGGGCGGTCGAACCGCTAAGGGTTCGTCTTCCCTTCCGAAGAAGAGTTTCATATGGAGCGGGTGAAGGGAATCGAACCCTCGCCTCAAGCTTGGGAAGCTGGCGTTCTGCCATTGAACTACACCCGCGCACTGCTGAAGCAAGAGCTATCATAGCATACAAGCGGCCTGTGAATCAATCAGCTAGAGTGGAGCGACGGGTTGGAGACATTAGAGGAACGGAGTTCCGCTATTCACTAAACAGAGGAAGCAACTGCACACTGTGCCCAGCAGTTTTCCATTTGTCATCCTGTTCGTGATATAATGCGAGGGAACCGAACCTGCGGCTACAAGCCGGTTGGAAGGGGCATTACCGATGACGGACGGCACCAAAGATAACTTGGTGTTATTTCCAAAAACTCTTGATTATTATCAAATACAATTGACGAAAATGCTGGAGACAGAGCGTTATGGCGACGCCAAGGCGCTTTTGACCTTTTTGCTCCAATGCCGCGGGGAAGCGGAGCGCCACCATACGGAATGGCAGGCTCTGCTGGGATGGCTGGATGCGGCTTTTCCCGACGCGCTAGGCGGGGATGTGACGGACGACTGGCAGCAAGAGGAGGAAGAAGAGCAGGCGGAGGAAGATTGGGTTCGCCGCCGAGTGACGCACCGCTCGCAAGAAGATACCGGCTATATTCCGAGACTGCTCGATTCGCTTCAGAATGGAGAGGATCCGGAGAAGCAGCTCGTTGCTCTCGGCCAGCTCCTGCATTTGGAACACCCGGATATTGAGCCGCTGCTGCGGCAGTGGCTGGCCGCGAAAGAATATCTGCCGCCTGTACAATTCCGCGCCCTGCAGGTTCTTCGCAAGCAAGGCGCCGCCGGGCCGGTCTCCCTATGGAGAGACGGAGAGAGCTTGACGGTAGAGGCTTCGGACACACCGATGTCGTTCGCCGATTTTCCTCAAGGAGTCCTGCAAGTGTTGGAAAGGTTGAAAAGCATGGCGGAGGTCTCGGATCCGACGCTGTCCTATTTTGCCGAAGAAATGTGGAAAGAGTGCGTACAGGCGGCCTATGGAACTTCTATGTACAACGGTATGGCCGAAAATAGCGACGGCTCTTCCGACTTATGGGCGGCTGCGCTGCATCAGCTGTTATTGGAGAAGCTGCACGGCAAACAAGGAGACGAATGGGTACGCGAACAATATGGGATCACGGGTGACCTCCGGTTTCGTTATGAGCAGGCGTTGCGCTGGCTCCGCCAATATGCCGCCGAACCGCGGCCAACCGTTCAATGACGGATAACTGTGCCTTGAATGCCGGTCGCCGATGATTTATAATGTAATGGTTTATGCCGTGCGAACGCGGCAAGATGTTACGGAGGGGAAAGCATATAATGAAAGCAAATTGGGAAAAGATAGAGAAGAACCTCGGCGTTCTTGACGTTGAAGTCGAGGCCGAGCAAGTTGCGAAAGCATTGGACAAGGCTTTCAAAAAAGTAGCGCAAAAAGCGAACGTGCCCGGATTCCGCAAAGGAAAAGTTCCGCGCACCATATTTGAAGCCCGTTTCGGAGTTGAAAGCCTGTACCAGGACGCGATCGACATCCTGCTTCCTGAAGCGTACACCAACGCCGTGGAAATGACCGGAATCGAACCGATCGACCGTCCCGATGTAGATGTCGAGCAATTCGGCAAAGGCCAATCGTTCAAGTTCAAAGCAAAAGTGATGGTTAAGCCTGAAGTGAAGCTCGGCGCCTACAAAGGATTGGAAGTACCTGCAGCAGACACCGACGTCAGCGAGGAAGAAGTAAACGCCGAACTGGAACGCCTTCAGCAGCGCCATGCGGAGCTTGTCGTTGTAGATGAAGGTCCTGCTCAAATGGGCGACCACACGGTCATCGACTTCGAAGGTTTCCTTGACGGCGAGCCTTTCGAAGGCGGCAAAGGCGAGCGTTTTTCGCTGGAGCTCGGATCGGGTTCGTTCATTCCCGGCTTTGAAGAGCAAGTCGTCGGATTGAATATTGCCGAGGAGAAGGAGATCAATGTCACTTTCCCGGAGAACTACCAGGCTGAGAATCTGGCCGGCAAACCGGTTGTATTCAAAGTGAAGCTGCATGAGATCAAACGCAAAAGCCTGCCGGCGCTGGACGATGAGTTCGCGAAAGACGTGAGCGAGTTCGATACGCTGGAGGAATACAAAGCGGATTTGACGAACAAGCTGAAGGAACGGAAAGCGAAGGACGCGGAGAGCACGCGTGAAGCCGCAGTTGTCGACAAAGCAGCGGAGGGCGCGGAGGTTGAAATCCCATCCGTCATGATCGATGCAGAAGTCGACCAGATGATGAAGGATTTCGAGAACCGTCTGAGCCAGCAAGGTATGAACCTGGAGTTGTACTTCCAGTTCAGCGGCCAAGACGAAGCCGCTCTGAAAGAGCAAATGAAGGGCGACGCCGAGAAGCGCGTACGCAACAATCTAGTCCTTGAAGAAGTTGCAAAAGCGGAGAACCTTGAAGTGTCCGAAGAGGATATCAATGAAGAGCTCGAGAGCCTCTCCAAGCTTTACGGCCGTTCGGCGGAAGAGCTTCGCAGCCTGTTCGCGGCCCAAGGATACCTCGACAATCTGGGTGCAGACCTGAAGGTGCGCAAAGCGGTCAAATTCCTCGTGGATGAAAGTAAAACAGCCTAAATCACAACATTAATCGATAAGGCACGTGCAAGCCGCGTGCCTTATTTTTAACCTTGCGTATACTACAGTAAGCCGGATATCACAGATGTTGAACACACCGGGCCGTTCAACATGACATTCCGTATTGAACGTGTTAGAATATTACCGAGATTTCAAGACAGTTGGAAATGGGGTTGGTTACATGTTGGTGCCTATGGTCGTCGAACAAACGAACCGCGGAGAACGGTCGTATGACATTTACTCAAGATTGTTGAAGGACCGCATCATTTTTCTCGGCAGCACGATTGATGACGACGTTGCCAATCTCGTCATCGCCCAACTGCTTTTTTTGGCCGCTGAAGATCCCGAGAAGGATATCAGTCTGTACATCAATTCCCCCGGCGGTTCAGTTACGTCCGGCTTGGGTATTTATGATACGATGCAGTTCATCAAACCGGATGTTTCCACCATCTGCGTCGGAATGGCCGCCAGCATGGGCTCTTTGCTGCTCACAGCGGGCGCTCCGGGCAAACGCTATGCTCTGCCGAACAGCGAGATTATGATTCACCAGCCGCTGGGCGGTGTAAGAGGTCAGGCATCGGACATCAAAATCCATGCCGATTGGATTGTCAAAACGAAGGAAAAGTTGAACCGGATCTATGTAGAGCGCACCGGTCAGCCGTACGAGAAGATCGAGCGCGATACCGACCGAGATAATTTCATGAGTGCGGAAGAAGCCGTGGAGTACCGGTTAGTCGACCGTATCATCACCGCACCCATTTTGGCATAAAAGGAGTGATTTCATGTTCAAATTCAGCGACGAAAAAGGTCAGTTGAAATGTTCGTTCTGCGGTAAGTCGCAGGATCAGGTGAGAAAGCTTGTCGCCGGTCCCGGCGTGTATATATGCGATGAGTGCATCGAGCTTTGCACGGAAATCGTCGAAGAGGAGCTCGGCCACGAGGAAGAGCTTGATCTGAAAGATATTCCAAAGCCGAAGGACATCCGGAACATTCTGGATCAATATGTCATCGGTCAGGAGCAAGCCAAGAAATCGTTGTCCGTAGCGGTGTACAACCATTACAAGCGGATTAACTCCCAAGCCAAGCTTGAAGATGTCGAGCTTCAGAAGAGCAACATCATGCTTGTAGGCCCGACCGGATCGGGGAAAACGCTGCTCGCTCAGACAATGGCCAAAATTCTGAATGTCCCGTTCGCGATCGCCGACGCGACTTCCTTGACGGAAGCCGGATATGTCGGTGAGGACGTCGAAAATATTTTGCTGAAGCTTATTCAAGCGGCAGATTACGATGTGGAGAAGGCCGAACGCGGCATCATCTACATCGATGAATTGATAAAGTGGCGCGCAAATCCGAGAACCCTTCCATTACCCGGGACGTGTCGGGCGAAGGTGTTCAACAGGCGCTTCTCAAGATTCTGGAGGGCACGGTTGCTTCGGTTCCTCCGCAGGGCGGACGCAAGCATCCGCATCAAGAATTTATCCAAATCGATACAACGAACATCCTGTTCATTTGCGGCGGCGCATTTGATGGTCTGGAGCAGCTCATCAAACGCAGAATCGGTAAAAAAGTGATCGGGTTCAGCTCCGCGCTGGAAGGCCAGAAAGAGATGAAGCCGGGCGAATATCTGTCTCTGGCTCAACCGGAAGATTTGCTGAAATTCGGACTTATCCCCGAGTTTGTCGGCCGTCTGCCCGTCATCTCCACACTTGAGCCGTTGGATGAGCCAGCGCTCGTCCGCATATTGTCGGAACCGAAGAATGCGCTGGTGAAGCAATACCAGAAGCTTCTCGAGATGGACAATGTGAAGCTCGAATTCGACAAAGGCGCGCTTGAAGAGATCGCTCGCGAGGCGATCAAGCGCAATACCGGAGCGCGGGGCTTGCGGGCCATCATCGAAGGCATCATGCTTGAAGTGATGTATGAAGTGCCTTCCCGCGACGACGTCGTCAATTGCCTGGTCACCGAGAAGTCGGTCAAGGAGAAGATGGCGCCGGAACTCACCACCAAAAAAGGCAAGAAAAAAGAAGAGAGCGCGTAACACAGGACGAAAGCCCAAGGGCTGTACGGTGTTCGCCTAAAGCTGCCGGTTCCACCCCGCCGATCTGCGGGGTGGACTTTGGCGTATACGGGGGAGAAACCTTATCATGTTCAAACGCACTGATACCGTGCCTGTCCGTGTCGGGAATTTGACGATCGGCGGGAACAATCAAGTCATCCTTCAAAGCATGTGTACAACCAAGACCGCTGACGTTGCCGCCACTGTGGCCGAGATCAAGCGGTTGGAGGAAGCCGGCTGCCAGCTGGTTCGTGTGACGGTGAACAACAAAGAAGCGGCGGAAGCGATCAAAGCGATCAAAAAAGAAATTTCCATTCCTTTGGTTGCCGACATTCATTTTGACTATCGTTTAGCTTTGGCGGCTATAGAGAACGGTATCGATAAAGTCCGCATCAATCCGGGCAACATCGGTCGGCGGGAAAAGGTGGAAGCCGTCGTGAACGCCTGCAAGGAGAGGGGCATCCCGATCCGGATCGGAGTTAACGCGGGTTCCCTGGAGAATCATTTGCTGGAAAAATACGGTTACCCGACTGCCGAAGCGATGGTGGAAAGCGCGCTGTTCCATATCGGCATTCTCGAGGAGCTCGATTTTCACGATATCATCGTTTCCTTGAAAGCCTCCGACGTTCCGATGGCGATAGAAGCTTATACGAAAGCGGCCGAGGTGATCCGATATCCCCTGCACCTGGGTATTACGGAAGCCGGAACTCTTTTCTCCGGTACGATCAAAAGCGCCGCAGGACTCGGTGTACTGCTTAACCAGGGTATCGGGAATACGATGCGGATTTCCTTAAGCGCCGATCCCGTGGAGGAAATCAAGGTTGCAAGAGAATTGCTCAAAACCTTCGGCCTCATCACAGATGCACCCACTTTGGTCTCCTGTCCGACATGCGGACGTCTGGATATCGATTTGTTCGCGGTAGCCAACGAAGTGGAAGGTTACCTGTCCAAATTGAAAGTTCCGATCAAAGTATCCGTGCTGGGCTGCGCGGTGAACGGCCCGGGGGAAGCGCGCGAAGCGGATATCGGCATAGCCGGCGCCCGCGGGGAAGGAATGCTTTTCCGTTATGGCGAGATGATTCGCAAAGTACCGGAAGCGGACCTCGTCGATGAGTTGAAGAAAGAGATTGACCACATTGTTGCGGTTTATACGGAAACAGGGGTCATTCCAGGAAGGAAACATTGATCCGATGCACAAAATATTTTATCCGCTGATGGCTGCAGCTTTGTTCATTCTGTCTTCATGCGGTTCGAATGATACGCAGCAGAACGCTCATGTTCACCATGCGCCGAACGGCGATTTACAGGAAGAGACAGCTTCTTTAGAGAAGCTGCCTTCTTTTTTGGATCATCTGTCGCCTGAAGTCGTTACGGCTTACACCGCAGCCGGCAAGCTGAAAGATACGCTGCAATGGATTCCGTGTTTCTGCGGCTGCGGGGAAAGCGCCGGACACAAAAGCAACCTTAACTGTTTCATCAATAGTGTGCGCGAAGACGGTTCCGTTGTGTGGGACGACCATGGGACCAGGTGCGGAGTATGCCTGGAAATCGCCATCACGGCCGCGCAGCTGAAGCAGCAGGGTGCAAGCACTCTGGAGATTCGGCAGTTGATCGATCGGCAATATTCTTCCGGGTATGGGAATCCGACGGTCACTCCTATGCCGAATGCTTAATCGAATGGAATGCGGGATGATATAACAATGGCTGGTAAAAAAGCGACAATTCGCGTTCTGAACAAGCAGTTGGTCCAAGAGCTGTGCGGCGCCGCTTCTTACATGCGCGGCGAGTCTTACTTCCGATCGGGTCAAGTCGACACGATTCGGAGGCTGCCTGACGGGGTTGTGCGGGCTGAAGTAAAAGGAAACGCGCGCAGCCGATACCAAGTGAGGATCGCGTTCGATGATAACGGTGATCTCGATGCCAGCTGCGAATGCGTTGCGTATGCTCCTCAGTCTTTTTGCATGCATATCGCGGCGGTGCTCCTCGCGCTTGTAGAGGAGCAGGACGAAGCGGCCGATGTGTTAAGCGGCACGATATCCGACAGAGATAGTCATCTGACGCGCCAGGCGATATTTTTATTCGACCGGGCATTAAACCGGGGCTCCCAACCGACAGACGGGCGCGATCGCTCCGCCGATGCGGAGCCGCTTCAGGTGGAGTATTCCTGTAAAGTACTGAGCGGCTATTCTAACAATCCGATGCTCGCTTTATCGATGAAAATCGGTGTGTCCCGTTTGTACATCGTGCAGAAGATGAAAGAATTCTTAAAGCATGTTGACTCGGGGACACCTATGATTTTCGCCAAACACTTCACCTACGACCCTTCAGAACACTACTTTCAAGATCAGGATGCGCGAGTCATTGAGGCGCTAATCGCGGCAGCAGGCAGTGAAGAAATTTATAAAGGGCTGTTTCACACTTTTCCCACTTATTCTCACCGCGAAGAACGGATTCTGATGATCCCTCCGGCCATTTGGGGTGAACTGCTGCCTATGCTGGATCAAGTCAATATTCGGTACGAAGACGCTGACGGGACAGGTATTCCGCTGCAACTGGCGGAAGGCCCGCTGCCGATTAGCGCACAACTGAAGCAGGCGGCCGGCGAAGGGTATCAGCTGGAAATTGAGGGACTCAAGAATGCGGTATTCCTCGAGAACTACGGCATGGCCATTATCGACGGCGTGTTTTACAAAGCCGATGCCGACGAGCTGAAGCGTATTGCAGAGCTGAAAAACCTTTTTCATCACGAGAAGCATACGCGGCTGCTCATATCCGACGAGCAGATCGAGCCGTTCATCGATCGGGTCGTTCGGGGTCTGAAACAATTTGCAGATGTGACCATATCGCCCCAAATCGCCGACCGGATCGTCAATCCTCCGCTCAAGGCCGAGCTTCATCTGGATTTCGAGGATGACAGGCTCGTGGCAAAGCTGGAGTACATTTACGGAGAAATTGTCATCGTCCCGCTTTCGCATAACGAGATGGCACCGCCGAGAGCCGACGTGATCCTGATGAGAGATCTGGAGAAGGAAAACAGGATCATGGGGCTTATCGAACGGTCGTCGTTCAAGTTTAACGGCCGGGAAGTGTATCTGGATAACGAAGAAGACATCTACGATTTTCTATTTCAGATACTGCCCCAATTGGAAGAGCATGTGGAGATTTACGCTACGTCTTCCGTGAAATCCGTTCTCCGCACGGTCGAATTCCGGCCCAAAGCGCGTCTTGATGTTGATGTCGGCACGAACTGGCTGGAAGTCTCATTCGACATGGAAGGCATGGATGACGAGCAAATTCAGAATCTTCTGCGCAATGTCGTTGAGAAAAAGAAATATTACCGTATGCCCGACGGAGCTTTCCTGTCTCTTGAGCAGGAAGGGTTTAGAGAAATTCATCGGCTGTTCGACGAACTGGATTTGCGGAAGCCTGAAATGAACGGAAGCCGAATACGCCTGCCTGCCGTGAAAAGCTTTCAGCTGATGGACCAATTCGGCAATACGCCCGGCGTACAGCTCGGCAAGACGCTGCGCAAGCTTTGGGACAACCTTCGGAATCCCGATAACCTGGACTTTGAAGTGCCTCCGGGTTTGGATCCCATTCTCCGCGATTATCAGAAGTACGGTTTTCAATGGTTGAAGACCTTATCTCACTACGGGTTGGGCGGCATTCTGGCGGATGATATGGGCTTGGGCAAAACGATTCAAAGCATCGCCTATATCGCTTCGGAGACGAACAAGGGATCTGGTGAAGATGGGGCGGCCGCGCCGGTACTGATCGTGTGTCCGGCTTCGCTCATTTACAACTGGGAACGCGAATGCAAGAAGTTCGCCCCTCAGCTCAGAACGATCGTCGCCGCAGGAGACCGGCAGGAAAGGACCGAGCTGATGTCCGACACCTCCGATGCCGACGTCTGGATCACCTCCTACCCTCTGCTGCGGCGGGACATCGACTGGTACGAAAAGCAAACGTTCCGGGCGCTTTTTCTGGACGAGGCGCAAGCGATTAAAAACCATGCGTCGCTGACTGCCCATGCGGTTCGCAGGCTGCGTGCAGGACAGCGCTTTGCGCTGACCGGCACCCCGATCGAGAATTCGCTTGAAGAGCTGTGGTCCATTTTTGACGCGGTATTTCCGGGTTTATTCGCGGGGAGAAAGTCATTCTCGGATCTTCCCAGGGACAAAGTCTCCCGTATGGTACGACCGTTTATCCTTCGCAGGCTCAAGCGCGAGGTGCTGACCGAGCTTCCGGACAAAATCGAAAGCGTGCAGCCGTCCGAGCTGTCCACCGAGCAGAAACAGCTCTATTTGGGTTATCTGGAAAAGCTGCAGAGCGATGTGGCGCGTGACTTGGCGGCGAACGGTTTCCAGAAAAGCAGGATGAAGATATTAGCCGGCTTAACGAGACTGCGGCAGCTTTGCTGCCATCCGGCATTGTTCATCGATGGATACGAGGGCTCCTCAGGCAAGCTCGAACAGCTCCTCGAAATTATCGACGAGTGTCTGGCGAGCGGCAAACGGATGCTCATTTTCTCGCAGTTCACCTCCATGCTGGCTATCATCCGGGGCAAGCTTGACGAGATGCGGCTGCCGTACTTTTATCTGGACGGATCCACCCCGTCTGCCGAGCGTGTTGAAATGTGCCAGGAGTTCAACGACGGGGCCCGCGACATGTTCCTGATCTCCCTCAAGGCCGGCGGCACCGGGTTGAATTTAACCGGGGCGGATACAGTGGTGCTCTACGATTTATGGTGGAATCCCGCGGTCGAGCAGCAGGCTGCGGACCGGGCGCACCGGATCGGCCAGAAGAACGTCGTGCAGGTGATCCGACTTGTTGCACAGGGTACGATCGAAGAGAAAATGCTGGAGCTGCAGCAGCGTAAAAAGACTTGATCGAAGAAATCATTCAGCCTGGGAATGCCGCCCTGTCCACTCTGACCGAGGAGGATATCCGCGAGCTGCTCCAAATCTGAATGTATCCGACCCTGACGACGACTACATCCTCCGATATTCGGGCAATACTACCAAGTATTGTGCGACTGATTGCAAGCGATCATCGATCGCGCACAGTCGTCACCGTGCGACTTTGCCGGCGCTTTCGGGCCGCGCGCAGTCGTCACAGGCCCGGGTGTCGGTTTTTTTGTCTTGAAAAGAATGCAGCGCCTTCAGAGGGCGTTATTGGGGAGGATGGACTTCTGTGTCATTAAGCGCTGTACTTATGCTCGTTCAAGTCTTTTTTGCCGTTGTTATCGGCATTTATTTCTGGAACTTGCTCCGTAACCAGAAAAGCAACCGCAGTGCCGTCGATCGCGAATCCCGCAAGGAAATGGACAAGCTGCGCAAGCTGAGATCCATTTCGTTAACGAAGCCGTTGTCTGAGAAAACGAGGCCGGCAAGCATTACGGACATTGTCGGGCAAAAGGAAGGGCTGCGCGCGCTTAAGGCTGCTTTATGCAGCAGCAACCCTCAGCATGTGCTCGTCTACGGACCCCCAGGGGTCGGCAAAACGGCTGCAGCGAGGGTCATTCTAGAGGAAGCCAAAAAGAACAAGCTGTCTCCATTCCGGCAGGACGCCAAGTTTACCGAAATCGATGCGACGACGGCTCGTTTCGATGAGCGAGGCGATCCGCGGATCCGCTCATCGGTTCCGTCCATGACCCGATTTATCAGGGTGGCAGGGGCGATGGGCGTAGCCGGGATTCCGCAGCCGAAGCCCGGAGCCGTCACCAAGGCCCATGGCGGGATCCTGTTTATCGATGAGATCGGCGAACTGCACCCGATACAGCTGAATAAGCTGTTAAAAGTGTTGGAGGATCGCAAGGTGTTCCTTGAGAGCGCCTATTACCATTCGGAAGACGGCAACATACCGATGTATATACATGATATTTTCCAGAACGGCTTGCCTGCGGATTTTCGTCTGGTGGGCGCGACCACCAGGTCGCCGGGCGATCTGCCACCTGCTCTGCGCAGCCGCTGTATGGAAGTGTTTTTCCGGCCTTTGCTGCCTGCGGAAATCGGGCAGATTGCGGAGAATGCGATTCAGAAGATCGGCTTTCAGCCGCAGCCTGAGGCTATTGAGGTTGTCAAACGGTACGCCACGAACGGCCGCGAGGCTGTCAACATTATTCAATTGGCCGCCGGCCTGTCATTGTCGGAAAACCGTGAGCAGCTTGGTGCCGAGGACGTGGAATGGGTGGTGAACAGCAGCCAGCTGCCGCCGAGGCCCGACCGCAAAATTCCTGCGGAGCCGCAGGTGGGACTGGTCAACGGATTGGCGGTTTACGGCCCGAACATGGGTGCGCTGCTGGAAATCGAGGTCACGGCGATTCCTGCAGCCGCCGGGCGGGGCCAGTTCAATATCACCGGAGTTGTAGATGAAGAAGAACTCGGGGGCGGTCAGCGCACGCTGCGCAGAAAAGGCATGGCCAAAGGTTCTTTGGACAATGTGTTGACGGTGCTGCGCCGCAACGGTTTCCAGCCTGAAAATTACGATCTGCATATTAACTTTCCCGGAGGTACTCCGGTGGATGGGCCGTCGGCAGGGGTAGCCATGGCTGTTGCGATTGCATCTGCAATGACCGGGAAACCGGTCGATAACAAGCTGGCGCTGACAGGAGAGATCAGCATCCACGGCGGCGTTAAGCCGGTAGGCGGAGTCATTGCCAAAGTGGAGGCGGCGTTCCAAGCCGGCGCCAAGACCGTCATCATTCCGAAAGAGAATTGGCAGGCCATCTTCGAGGGGCTGGAGGACGTCAAGGTGATACCGGTCGATCGGATGGAAGAGGTTTTCCGCCACGTGTTCGGGGACGAAATGATGCAGACGGAGAACCGCTGGCAAATCGCCGAACTTCCCGTGGCCGCGGACACTTTTGCGGCCGCCCCGGCAGGCTCCATCCTGCATGCGGGCACGGTCCAACAGGAATCCGGCGCACGGGATGCGTCCACTTCCCGGTTACAAGGGTAATGAACATTGTAGGAACATAGCCGTCCTGAGGGGCGGCCCTCTTTTTGCGGCAGGAGATCACATTTGGTACAATGACTGGAGTATTCCAATTATTCCAGAGGAGGGCGAATCATGGGTTCGAGCAAACCGAAAAGTCGTTCCATCCCTTTGCTGCCCCTGCGCGGGCTGCTCGTCTATCCCAGCATGGTGCTTCATCTGGATGTTGGCCGTGAGAAATCGGTCAAAGCACTGGAACAATGCATGGTGGACGATCATATGATTCTGCTCTGCTCCCAATCTGAGGTCAACATTGAGGAGCCGACGCAGGAAGATATTTATCAGGTTGGAACAATTGCGAAAGTACGTCAGATGTTGAAGCTTCCTAACGGCACGATCCGCGTTCTCGTCGAAGGCGTCAGCCGGGCGGAGATTGAGCAATACTTGCCTAATGAAGAATTTTATGAAGTATTGGCGCATGAGCTGCAAGAAGGGCCGAGCAACGATTCCGAGCTGGATGCGCTCATGCGCGCCGTGCTCAGCCAATTCGAGCATTATATCAACCTTTCCAAGAAGGTGACCCCGGAGACGCTGGCCGCAGTATCGGACATCGATCAGCCGGGCCGTTTGGCCGATGTCATTACGAGTCATCTGTCGCTGAAGATCAAAGATAAGCAAGAGATTCTCGAGACTGTCGACGTTCGTCCGCGGCTCGAGAAGCTGCTGGATTTTCTCAATAACGAACGTGAAGTGCTGGAACTGGAACGCAAGATTAGCCAGCGCGTGAAGAAACAGATGGAGAAAACCCAGAAGGAATATTACCTTCGGGAGCAGATGAAAGCTATTCAGAAAGAACTGGGCGATAAGGAAGGCCGCGCCGGCGAGGTCGAGGAATTGAGAGCGCAGCTCGCCGAAGCCGATTTGCCGGAGAAAATCGCGGCAAAAGTGGAGAAGGAAATCGATCGTCTTGAGAAGATGCCCGCATCCTCGGCCGAAGGGGCCGTTATCCGCACTTATGTAGAGTGGCTGCTCGCCTTGCCGTGGAACAAACAGACGGAAGACGATCTCGACATCTCCAAAGCGGAAAAAATTATGGAACAAGAGCACTATGGTCTCGAGAAGCCGAAAGAGCGTGTTCTTGAATATCTGGCCGTTCAGAAGCTGGTCAAGAAACTTAAAGGTCCGATACTGTGTCTTGTGGGGCCTCCCGGCGTCGGTAAGACCTCGCTGGCCCGTTCGATCGCAACATCGCTGGGCCGGGAATTCGTGCGGATTTCGCTGGGCGGCGTTCGTGATGAGGCGGAGATCCGCGGTCACCGCCGTACTTATGTCGGCGCGATGCCTGACCGCATCGTTCAAGGCATGCGGAATGCGGGAACCGCTAACCCGGTGTTCCTGCTCGACGAAATCGACAAGATGGCCATGGACTTCCGCGGAGACCCGTCATCGGCGCTGCTTGAGGTTCTGGATCCCGAGCAGAATGCGACCTTCAGCGATCATTACATTGAGATGCCGTTTGACCTTTCCAATGTCATGTTCGTGACGACAGCGAACGTGATGCATAACATACCGCGTCCTCTGTTGGACCGGATGGAGCTGCTTTACATTCCGGGCTACACCGAACTCGAGAAGCTGCAAATTGCTCAGCGCCACCTGCTTCCAAAGCAGAAGCGCGACCACGGGTTGGCTGAAGATCAACTCGTTATGGAAAGCGAAGCCTTGTTAGCTATGATCCGGGAGTATACACGCGAAGCGGGCGTCCGCAACATGGAACAGCAGCTTGCATCGATTTGCCGGAAAGCGGCTAAGGCGATTGTCGCGGATCCAAGCGCAGCTCCTTACGTGGTGGATGCCGCTCGATTAAAGGAATTGCTCGGTCCGGGCAAATACCGCTACGGTATGGCGGAGATGGAGGATCAGATCGGTGCGGTTACCGGACTTGCATGGACGGAAGTGGGCGGCGACACGCTGGTCATCGAAGTCACGGTGATGCCCGGCAGCGGCAAGCTGACTTTAACCGGCCAGCTGGGCGACGTCATGAAAGAATCGGCCCAGGCAGCTTTCAGCTACACGCGCAGCCGCGCCAAGGAACTCGGAATCGATCCGCAATTCCATGACAAGAACGACATTCATATTCATATTCCTGAAGGGGCGATCCCCAAAGATGGACCATCTGCCGGTATTACGATGGCTACGGCCTTGATATCGGCGCTTACCGGAAGACGTGTGTCCAGAGCAGTTGCGATGACCGGCGAAATCACCTTGCGCGGTCGTGTGCTTCCGATCGGGGGGCTTAAGGAGAAGTCCTTGGCGGCGCATCGGGCCGGAATTACGAAGGTGCTCATACCGAAGGATAACGAGCGCGATTTGAGGGATATTCCGGAAAGCGTCCGGGAGGATATGACTTTCGTTCCGGTATCGCACATGGATGAGGTGCTCCAGCATGCCTTGGCCGAACCGTTCGGCCGGCAGCCTTCGGGTTCCGAAGACAATGAGATGCAGAATGGAAACCCTGCGCTTAGACCTGCGGTCGATAATAAACCGGAGGATACGCCGCCTGTCGGCACACATTGATGGGAGACGTCACGTACCATGAAAATCAAGCAAACTGAATTTGTCATCAGCGCGGTCGGCCCGAGCCAATTTCCGGAGGATGGTTTACCGGAAGTGGCCCTCGCCGGCCGTTCCAATGTGGGTAAATCCTCGCTCATCAACAAGATGCTGCTGAGACGCAACTTAGCCCGAACCAGCTCGCAGCCGGGAAAAACGCAAACGCTTAATTATTACAAGATCAATGACGATCTTTACTTTGTAGACTTTCCGGGCTATGGCTACGCAAGAGTGTCCAAGACCGAGCGGCAAGCATGGGGCAAGATGATCGAACAATACTTACGCGACCGTGATCCGCTTAAACTTGTGCTGCAGCTCGTGGACTTCAGGCACCCTCCGTCTGCAGAAGACCAGAAGATGTATCAATGGCTTTCCCATTACGAGATTCCGATGTGTGTCGTGGCGACCAAGACGGATAAAGTATCCCGTTCGCAATGGCCCAAACATTCCAAAATCATACGCCAAACCCTCGGCATGCCCGGTCACGTACCATTGATGCTGTTTTCATCGGAAACGGGACAGGGAAGAGACGAATTATGGAGCCTGATTGCGCAAGCGGCAGAAATACCGTCTAACGACCCCTCTGAACCCCGCAACATCATGCAGGAAACAGAGGATAACGGGTAAAAATCCGTCAGGATCGCGGGAGGCATCGTTTTTTGAAGGTTTTTTACGGAAAAATCACGGCTCGCTGTCAGGTAAGGGTGTTTGCATTCAAGTATAATAGGGTTAAGTAACAAAGTAAGATACTTTGCAAGAAAAGGGAATTGAGGAGATTTTATGGCTCAACGGGTAGCCACGGAGTATGTCAATGCGAGCCTTACACTGACGGAAGCCGAAATGCCGCGATTGATTTCCCTTTGCGAGAACCAGCAGCTGAGACTGCCAAGGTCTGTTCTGGGATAACGGAAACCAGGAAGTCATGCTGGAGGATGAAAGCGGAGGAGAAGCGATCCGCTTGACCTTCGAAAGAATGAACGGACAATATCGCTGTTCGCTTACCTGCCGCGTCGTTCACCTTAAACTTACCGATACTTTACGCAAGCTCGTTGCCGGTTTCAAAGGCGATGCCGTAGTCAATCGGATTTATCCCGGGTTCACGATGGTTTATCACTATGTGAATGGCTCCGTTTCCCGGATCGTAGAAGCTAACGGCAATAATATCCGTACTGTATTCGAGCACAGAGATACGCTGGGACGGTTGGAAGCGCAATTCAACCTCTGTTCGGTTGAGGAAGAGATCCAGCGATTGCAGGGCTCCGTGAATGAGCTGCTGGATATCCGTAACAAGACGAAAGATCCCCTGCACATTTCGGACATCGATCAGAGATTGAAATATCATAGCCGGACACTGTTTGCTCTGGAAGCTTGAGAACTTGATAACATGCACAAGGAGCCCCATTTATGCGGCTCTTTTCTTTTTTCGGAAATATCGCACTTTCGCCGTCTTTTGCGCATATTTTGGGACAGAGCTTGCTTTTCGAATTCCAGGTTTGGAATGCCTCTTGGAGCCAGGCGGGGCAAGGGCGAAAAGTGAAAAAATTCTTCCTAAAAAAAACTGTTGCATTTACACCGAATAGATGGTATTTTTAGATTCGTTGACAACACAATAGGAACCAGGATTCACTCAAGGAATGCGGTGTGAGAGCAGATTCCCTCCAAGTGAATGACGTAGGTCCTAGCGGATGAAATCAGTAACACATTTTATTCCTAGGAAGGGGGAACCGAAAGATGGAATATTCAACTTTCGGACGGCACGTTGCGGTTGATACATGGGGAGGCAACATCGATCTCTTGAACAGCGCAGAACTTCTTCAATCGCACATGGTGGAGGCAGCCGAAGCATGCGGCGCAACCGTTCTCTCGGTTCAATCCAAACAATTCGAGCCCCAGGGCGCAACTGTATTGGTACTGCTGTCGGAGAGTCACATCTCCATTCACACGTATCCTGAGAAGGGTTTTGCTGCTATTGATTGTTATACTTGCGGCGAAACGGTTGATCCTCAGGCTGCAATCGACTACTTAGTAAACGTTCTGAAACCGGAAAAAACCTATGCGAAGAAATTGATCCGCGGCGTCGGCGAAATGCAAGTGGTAGAGCCGTCAATGAAGCAGGTCGAGCTCGTTTAATAACTGCTTAAGTCAAACCCATGAGGCCGCGGCCCCATGGGTTTTTCAATACACCCTCCGCGGACAAGCAAAAAGTGGAATAGACCGGCTGCATGTCGACGACAATAGAATAAAAGCTCGGCTTCTTCCGGTCAAAAAGTGTTCATAATTGGAAAGAACGAGCCTGTGGAACTATGATATAATATTCTTTGATTAACAGGATCGGCTATCGGCTCCCTCAAGAAAGGCAGGTGAATGCTCGTGCAAATGATCGTCGTAGGATTGAACTATCGTACCGCCCCCGTGGAGATTCGCGAACGGTTCGCGCTGGCGGAACAGCAACTGCCTCTAGCGCTTGAGGCGCTGAAGCAGACTACGGGCATTCTCGAGGGAGTAATCGTGGCCACCTGTAACCGGACGGAGTTATATGCCGTCGTCGATCGGCGGCATTTATGCGGACATTACATCCGCGCTTTCATGGAGCAATGGTTCCAGGTACCTCGCGCGCAATTTAACCCTTACCTATATATGCATGAAGATGACCAGGCCGTTGAACATTTGTTCCGGGTAGCCTGCGGCCTGGATTCCATGGTCATCGGTGAAACGCAAATTCTCGGTCAAGTCCGAGATGCGTTCTTGCTGGCCCAGGAGCACCAAGCAACGGGAACTTTGTTTAACCGTCTTTTCAAACAAGCTGTCACGGTCGCCAAGCGTGCTCATTCCGAGACGTCGATCGGCGAGAGCGCCGTTTCGGTCAGTTATGCGGCAGTCGAATTGGGCAAGCGTATATTCGGCCGCTTTGACGATAAGAAGGTCATGATCGTAGGTGCCGGCAAAATGAGCGAATTAACGGCTCAGCATTTGCACAGCAACGGTGCCAAAGAAATGTTCGTCGTCAATCGGACCTTGGAGCGGGCGCAGGAGCTGGCGCACAAGTTTCAGGGAAACGCGATGGCGATGGAAGATGCGGTGCAGCGTCTGCATGACGCGGACATCGTCATCAGCAGTACAGGCGCGCAGCGTTTCGTACTTACACGGGAGCAGATCGAATCTGCGATGTCCGGGCGGAAGAATCGGCCGATGTTCTTGATTGACATTGCGGTGCCGCGTGACATCGATCCTTCCAGCAGCGACATTCCGAACGTCTTCCTCTATGACATCGATGACCTGGAAGGCGTAGTCGAGACCAATATCGCCAAAAGGCGCAAAGAAGCCGCGATTATCGAAGAGATGATTGCCGAAGAGCAGGAAGCGTATCGCAGCTGGTATGCTACACTGGGTGTCAGTCCGCTCATCCGCGCACTTCAGGAGAAAGCGGCCGGCATTCAGGAGCAAACGCTGGAAAGCCTGCTCCGCAAACTGCCGGAGCTTGATGATCGGCAAGTTAAAGTCATTCGCAAATTAACGAAGAGTATTGTCAATCAAGTCATACACGATCCCATTTTGCGCATTAAAGAGCTGGCCGCGGACAAGCGGAGCGACGAAGCTTTGAAGCTTTTCGTTCAGCTGTTCGATTTGGATGAGCAGGTCGCCGAGCTGAAAGCCGAGGAGAAGGCGGAAGCGATGTCCCGCAAGGATGCCGCTGTTGCTGCCGCTGCTGCTGCAGGTAAGAGCCCGGACGCGACGCTGGATGTCGACAGCCTCCTTTCCAAGCTTGCCGGCGCACTCAGATAAAGCAAGGGATACGGGAGGCGATGCCCCCATGGTAACGCAAGATTGGCTGTCCGATGCCGTACTGTATATATACGCCCTGAGCCTGCTGTTCTTTGTGTCCGACGCCGCTTCCGGCAACCGGAGCGCCCGAAGAGTAGGAACAGGGCTCCTTGTTTTTGTTTGGGTATTGCAAACGGGTTTTTTGCTGATGATTCTGGTCGAGCACTTTTCCGTGCCTACCATGAATTTGAGAGAGTATCTGTTTTTCGTGTCTTGGCTGCTCGTGTCGGTCTCCTTCATTCTGAATCGATGGATAAGGGCCGAGCTTCTCGTTCTGCTGGTTAATGTGGTCGGATTCGCCATCCTGGCGTTGAATCTGCTTCAGCGGCCAAAGCACGAGATGGCCCTGGCACCTTGGGAAGTTGCCCGCCGGCTGCTCGTCATCCACATCAGCTTGATCACCATAGCATTTGCCATATTGACGATCGCGGCTCTCTTGGGCGGCATGTATCTTTTTCTTCATTCGCGGCTGAAAAGCAAGAAATGGTCGCACATCATGAGCCGAATGCCCAGTCTGGAGATTATCGATCGTTATGCTTTTCGGGCCGGATTGATCGGAGTGCCTCTGCTGCTGCTTTCATTGTCGACGGGCGTCGCCGCGCTGTTGATGGACGGCAGCTCAGCGCACTTGTGGGACGAGAAGGTGCTGCTTTCCGCGGCGGCCGGAGTGGTGTATGTCGTCTATTTATTTCGTAAAGCGGTGTCTCAAGACAACGGAGCAAGGCTGGCACGCTTGAATTTGCTCAGCTATGCTTTGCTGATCCTCGGCTTCTTTATGAATTCATTATCTTCCTTTCATCGCTGGCTGTAGAATTCAGAGGTCCGCGATCGAATCGAGAGGAGTCGATGACCGTTGTCACGATGGTATCCGTTAATGCTTAATCTTGAAGGGCGGCGTTGTGTTGTCATCGGCGGCGGTTCGGTGGCGGAACGCAAAATATCAGGTCTCCTGGAAGCCGGCGCGGCCGTTTCGGTCTTCAGCCTCGGCTTGACGGAGCATCTGCGGGAGTTGGTGCACGCGGGTAAGATCGAATGGGCCAAGCGGCCGATGCAGGATGAGGACCTGGATGGTGCTGCACTTGTCTTTGCCGCTACGGACCGGCAGGACATTAACGCTCAAGCCGCACAGGCGGCAAGGGCAAGGGGCATTCATGCGAATGTCGCGGATGACGGAGCGGGCGGCGACTTTATCGTGCCTGCGGTTCTCCGCCGCGGCGATTTGATTGTGACCGCGAGCACCTCCGGTGCTGCGCCCGCTCTCGCTGCACGCGTCGTGAATGAGATGGCTGTCAGGTATGGCCCGGAGTATGCCGAGTATGTCAAAGTTTTGGAGACCGTCCGATCTATCGTCAAATCGGAAGTGGAAGATTCCTCCGAGAGGCGGAAGCTGCTGAATGCGGCGGTTACCGAAGACGCATTGGAAGAATGGCGGTCGGCATCCTGGCTGCAGGATAAAGGAAAGCTTGTGGAACGACTGAGGCAGAGAGCAAATTACACGAGGGGATAGAGAGAATATGCGCACAATCATCGTCGGCAGCCGGCAGAGCTCGCTTGCATTAACACAAACGAATCAGACGATAGAACTGATGCGGCAAATATGCCGTGATGCGGGATTGGACTATCAGTTCGAAGTGAAACCGATCGTCACGCGCGGAGACCGGATCCTGGACGTCACTCTCTCCAAAGTCGGAGGCAAAGGCCTGTTCGTCAAAGAAATCGAACAAGCGCTGCTTGATAAAGAGATTGATTTGGCGATACATAGCATGAAGGATATGCCCTTTGAGCTGCCGGAAGGGTTGACGATCGGTGCTGTGCCGAAGAGGGAGGATCCCCGCGACTGCCTGATCTCTTCCGATGCAGCGGGTTTGCAGGAACTTCCTCAAGGTGCCAAGGTCGGCACAAGCAGCCTGCGCCGTGCGGCGCAGCTCCAGGCGGCTCGACCGGACCTGCGGATAGAGTCCATTCGCGGCAATATCGATACGCGGCTTCGCAAGCTTTCCGACGAAGGATTCGATGCCATTCTTCTGGCGGCGGCCGGTCTGCACAGGATGGGCTGGAAAGACCGGATCACTTCATACCTTTCCCCTGACGATTGTTTGCCGGCCGTCGGACAAGGAGCTTTGGCGGTGGAGTGCCGGATCGATGATGAAGAGGTGATGGCACTGCTTTCTCGCCTCAATGATCCGGTTACGGCACGTACGGTTGCAGCCGAACGGCGCCTGCTGGGGTTGTTGAACGGCGGCTGCCAGGTGCCGATCGGCGCCTATGCGCAAGCGCAGTCCGCTGAACCTGATGCGCCATTGACACTAACAGGCATGGTTGCTTCGCCGGACGGATTCCGGCTGCTCAGAGAATCCGTTACCGGGAACGATCCGGAGCAGGTAGGCTTCGATGTGGCGCAAGCACTGCTGCTAAGAGGAGCGGACCAAATCCTGGCCGAATCGAGGGAATAAGCCGATGTCAAAAGGTAAAGTATATCTGGTCGGCGCGGGGCCGGGTGACCCCAAGCTGATTACGGTGCGCGGATTGGAAGCCTTGCAGCGCTCGGATGTCGTCGTGTTCGACCGGCTGGCGGGTCCGCAGCTGCTGAATCATGCGCGGCCGGACGCGGAACGCATCTATGTCGGCAAACTTCCGGACCGTCACACGATGAAGCAGGAAGATATCAACCAACTGCTGGTGGATCTCGCGCTGCAGGGCAGAACCGTCACCCGTTTGAAAGGCGGGGACCCTACCGTATTCGGCAGGGTAGGGGAAGAAGCCGATCTGCTCAGGCGGAACGACATTTCCTATGAGATTATTCCAGGCATCACTTCAGCAATTTCCGTTCCGGCTTATGCGGGAATTCCCGTTACACACCGGGATTTGGCATCCTCCTTTTCCGTCATTACCGGCCATGAAAGCCCCGATAAGCTGGACCGTTCCATTCAATGGGACAAGGTAACGAATGCGACGGGCACTCTCGTGTTTTTGATGGGTGTGTCCAAAATCGGATATATCAGCGAACAGTTAATGAAGCACGGACGAGCGCCCGCAACTCCGGTAGCTCTTGTGCAATGGGGGACACGCGCGGAGCAGAAAACCCTGGTAGGAACGCTCCGGGACATTGAACGGAAAGTCAAGGAAGCGGATTTTCAGCCTCCGGCCGTCATTATCGTCGGCGAGGTCGTGCGGCAGCGCGAAACTCTCGCTTGGGTTGAGGACAGGCCTTTATTCGGGCAAAGGGTGCTGGTTACCCGGGCACGATCGCAAGCGAGCGAGCTGGCCGCCAAAATCGACGAGTTAGGCGGAGAGCCGTACGAGTTTCCCGTCATCGAGACGAGAGCTCCGAAGGCGTCAGCAACGATTAATGCCATTCGCAAGGCGCTCGCTGACGCGGAAGCATACGATTGGGTCATGCTGACAAGCGTCAACGGAGTGGAATTCTTTTTTCACTGGCTGGATCGTTTCAGCATCGATATCCGGCGCTTCCACAAGGCCAAATTCGTGGCTGTGGGGCCGAAAACCTCTGCTGCGCTTGCTGCGCGCGGGATTCTGGCGGATTTACTGCCTGAGAATTTTCGCGCGGAAGGCATGCTGGACCGTTTGGACGGCTTGGTGAAGCCCGGCCAGAAGGCGCTGCTGCCAAGGGGCGACCTGGCCCGCGAGCTGCTGCCGAACGAACTGAAGGCCATGGGTGCCGAGCCTGTGGAAATCGATGTCTATGAAACGGTTTTCGCTGCTCCTCAGGACCTCTGGCTTCCTGAAATGATAGCAAACGGTGAAATTCATTTCATTACTTTTACAAGCTCCTCCACCGTTCATAATTTACTACAGGCGCTGCGACAGCTGGGGATTGAAGACCCTGCCGCAGCATTGCAAAATATCGAAATTGCTTGTATCGGCCCGATCACGGCCAGAACCGCCGAACAGAACGGCTTGCACGTCACCGTCGTTCCCGAGGATTCAACGATAGACGGACTTGTGCAGGCATTGGCGGATAGAAGAAGGATATTGAAGGGAGAGTAATTGACAATGGCTTATCCTTTAGTAAGACATCGCAGATTGCGCAACTCCGCTGGACTGCGAAGCATGGTGAGAGAAACAAGCGTCGAGGTTAATGACTTCATAGCGCCTATTTTCGTGACCGAAGGCAATGGCATCAAAGAAGAGATCAGCTCTATGCCGGGTGTCTATCATTGGTCGCTTGACAACATGGAAGAAGAAATCAACGAAATGGTGTCGCTCGGTATACAATCCGTTCTCGTGTTCGGCGTACCTTCCGAGAAGGATGCTGTCGGCAGTTCCGCTTACGATGAGAATGGAATTGTTCAGAAGGCGATTCGGCGGATCAAATCACTGTATCCCGATCTGGTTGTCGTGGCCGACACTTGCTTGTGCCAGTTCACGGACCACGGTCATTGCGGGGTCGTTCATACGACTGAATGCGGAGCGGACATCGACAACGACGAGTCTTTGGCTCTTCTTGTGAAAACTGCCGTGTCGCAAGCTAAAGCGGGGGCGGATATCATCGCGCCTTCCAACATGATGGACGGTTTCGTGGCGGCCATCCGCGAAGGCTTGGACGAAGCGGGATACAAACATATTCCGATCATGTCCTATTCGGTCAAATATTCCTCGGCGTATTACGGTCCTTTCCGCGAAGCCGCCCATTCCTCGCCGCAGTTCGGCGATCGCAAAACCTATCAGATGGATCCGGCCAATTCGCGTGAAGCGCTCCGTGAAGCCGAGTCGGATATTGCGGAAGGCGCCGATTTCCTGATGGTCAAGCCCGGGCTGGCTTACCTGGATGTCGTGAGGATGCTCAGAGACCGCTATAATTTGCCTTTGGTGGTATACAACGTGAGCGCGGAATACTCGATGGTCAAAGCGGCGGCCATGCAAGGATGGATCGACGAGCGGGCAATCGTCATGGAAACGCTGCTCGGCATGAAGCGTGCGGGTGCGGATCTGATCATCACCTACCACGCCAAGGATGCCGCTCGCTGGCTGCAGCAGGGCTGATTTTTCCAATCCCAATTTATAGGATGTGAATGAACATGGACGCTAATCGCACTTCGCGCAACGACACCCGGTCCAAAGCCGCATTCGAACGCGCCAAACAATTCATTCCCGGCGGTGTGAACAGCCCGGTGCGTGCTTTTAAATCGGTAGGCTTGACGCCGCTCGTCATAGACCGAGCTCAAGGCAGCCGCATTACGGACATCGACGGGCAAACCTATATCGACTATGTTCTCTCGTGGGGCCCGCTGATCGCAGGCCATGCTCATCCCGACGTGGTGGAGGCGATCAAGCGTACGGCTGAAAAAGGAACGAGCTTCGGCGCTCCCACGGAAATTGAGACTCTGATGGCAGAGCTCGTGTGCGAAAGAGTTCCTTCCATCGACATTGTGAGGATGGTGAACTCCGGAACCGAGGCGACGATGAGCGCTATAAGGCTTGCCCGGGGATATACGAAGCGCAGTAAAATATTGAAGTTTGAAGGTTCTTATCATGGGCATGCGGACAGCTTGCTTATTAAAGCCGGCTCCGGTGTTGCCACGTTAGGGCTGCCTGACAGCCCCGGGGTTCCGGAAAGCGTCGCTTCCCATACGATCACGGTTCCTT
The DNA here is from genome assembly GCF_000829465.1 of Cohnella kolymensis. GTDB lineage: Bacteria > Bacillota > Bacilli > Paenibacillales > Paenibacillaceae > Cohnella > Cohnella kolymensis. The sequence continues at coordinate 27,223 of NZ_JXAL01000009.1, forward strand.
ATAACGATCTGAATGCGGTTAAAATAGCTTTCGAACGTTTCGGCGAAGAAATCGCGGCAATCATCGTTGAACCGGTGGCCGGCAACATGGGGGTCGTGCCGCCGTTGCCGGGATTTTTGTCCGGCTTGCGGGAGCTCACTTCTTCTAATGGGAGCCTGCTCATTTTTGACGAGGTCATGACCGGGTTCAGGGTTCATCGCAATTGTGCGCAAGGTTTATATGACGTGACACCGGATCTGACCTGTCTGGGCAAAGTGATCGGCGGAGGTCTCCCTGTCGGAGCGTACGGCGGCAAACGGGAGATTATGGAGCAAATGGCGCCGGTCGGACCTATATATCAGGCAGGCACGCTGTCCGGGAACCCATTGGCGATGGTTGCGGGGTACACAACGTTGCAGATGATGACCGAGGAGGCGTACCAGCTGTTGGAGCGGCTTGCAATGCGGCTTCAAAGCGGATTGGAAAAGAACGCTCAGCAAACGGGAGTGCCGATGACGATCAACCGCGTCGGCTCGATGATCTGCCCGTTTTTCACCGATCAGCATGTCATCAACTATGATGTCGCCCGCACGGCGAATGCTGAAACGTTCCGCAGCGTGTTCCGCGGCCTGCTGGACCGCGGAGTGAACATCGCGCCGTCTCCTTTCGAAGGCTGGTTCATGTCCACCGCCCACACCGACGCCGACATCGACGCCACGATTGAAGCTCATCGGCAAGCTCTACAACAACTGTAAATAGCAATGAACCGGCAACGGCAGGTTTGCACGAATGAGTGCGAAGCTGCCGTTGTTTTTTTGTACAGCTGTCAAACAGTAGTCAAACGAGGTCGACCGCGCGGGAAGCTGTAAAGCGGCAATACCGTCTTACAGCAGCCAACTTGCTCACGTGGGAAGCTATAAAGCGGCAAAACCGCCTGCGGGCACAAGATGTAAGGCCAGCAACCGCCCTTACACGGACCAAACCGCCTGCGGCCGTAAGCTGTAAGGCCGGCAATCGGCCTTGCATACAGCTCCGCTCGGGGTTGTTTGCTTTTTCCCCGGTGACAGGCATGCCCGCATATCCTCGGCATATAGATAATTAGTGAGTTGTAAAGGACCCGATTTGCGTGATCGGGCGCTTATGCCGAAAGGAGGATTCCGTTGTGACGGATCAATTGAGCGGGTTGCGTTTTGATATTTACGAACGTGTCAGCCTGCCCGAGGATGTAGCCGCAATCGAAGAGCTGGAGGAGATCGAGCTGGTGCCTCACATGCAGGCGCTTCCGCAAGACGATCATGTGCTTTTAAAGGGCCATCTGCTTCTGTCCGGGGTATATCGATCGCAGCAAACCAGGGCCGAATCGCAGTTGGAGCATTGGATACCGGTTGAAATTTCGCTGCCGCTGAACCGTATCACGAAAGTGGAAGAGTTAGCTGTCGAAATAGACAATTTTGACGTGGACCTGATTTCCAGCCGTACATTGAATGTTACCGGAGTATTGTCCCTGCAGGGGCTGCAAGTATCGGCTTCTCAAGCTCCGGTGTGGCGGGATGACAGCTTCACGGTTGTGCATCAAGCGCAGCCTGAGCCCGAGCCGACACCCGCACCCGCACCTGAAACCGATCGACAGCCTGAACAGGCGTGGGCTGAGGATAGAACCGCCGACCGTGAAGAGCGGTTTGCGGCGGATGAGCCATATGGACACGAGGCGGATTGGCATTCCTCTCAGCAAGCATATCCTCAATATGAGGCGCAAAGCGCCGATCCGTCAGATGCAGAACAACAGACAGACCCGCCGCAAGAGGACCCGAAGCCGAACGGCTGGCTCTCCATGTTTCAGAGCGACGAACTCCTGCGGAAAGACAATGAGCCGGATTCCCTATCGGTTGACAACGACGAGCAATCTTCTAACCCTGCATCGTACGGTAATTTCGATTTTGAGCAACGTGCCGACAGCACGGAGCAGTCGAGGGATGAGGATGAAGCCGCCGCTTGGGCGGAAGCGGAAGCCGAACTGCAACAGCAGGCGGAAGAAAGACCGGAGTACGGGTTCGAACTGAATCAAGAGGAGTATTGGCCGCAAAAGCTTGAAGAGCCGCCGCAAAAGCTGGAGGAAAAGCCGGAGCACAAGCTGCCGGCAGCCGCCAAGCCGGTCGATACGGTCATCCGGATCCAGTCCGGTGTCGGGCTTTTGTCCCAATTGGGAGAGAGCGGCGCGAAACGGGAGGCCGAACTCAAAGAGCAGGAAGCGGCTCAAGCCGATTATGCAGCCGCAGCACAGAATAATGCGCCTGCGACGACCGGCGACGAGCTCGAGTGGACGCGGTTGTTCCTTAGCTACGGCGCTGACACGAATACGTTCAAGAAAGTGAAATTGTGTATTGTTCAGAGGGAAGACACTCTCGACGGTATAGCCACCCGCTACAATGTTCAGCCGCGGGAGCTGCAGCTTTATAACCGTTTGCATGACCCGTACTTATCGGAAGGGCAAGTGTTGTATATACCTTAACCGAAGTGAGACTGAAGCGATTGAGCGGACCTGCGCCCGCCCGATCGCTTTTTTGTAACGCTGCGCCTGGTTGACTCTCCCTCAACCGGCAGGTAGAATAGTGTAGAAAGACACGGAAAGGGAAGAGTACGCAGTCCATTCCTTCAGAGAGCGGAGCCGCTGCCTTGGCAGCGCTGGGAGGTTCCGCAGGACACAAGCTGCTACAGGTCGCCCTGGAGTTTTCTGTTTGAATAGGCGCCTCTGCGCTCTATAGAACAGGACGGCAGCAGCCGTTATCTTGCAACGAGTGCCGCTCGGCGACGGATGCCGGACGGAACGAAGGTGGTACCACGGAAGTTTAACCTTTCGTCCTTTGCGACGGGAGGTTTTTGTATTTTTATGAGACCCATGGAGGTTGTATCCGTTATGTCCGAAACTCGAGAACCGCTTAACGTGGAGCTGCCGACAACATACGATCCGGCAAGCGCGGAGAACAAATGGTATGAGCACTGGATCAGCAGCGGTTATTTTCAGGCAGGCCGCCGTCCCGACGCGCCCAAGTATACGATCGTCATTCCTCCTCCGAACGTGACCGGCATGCTTCACATCGGTCATGCCCTTGATTTTACTTTGCAGGATATACTCGTTCGCTTCAAGCGAATGCAAGGGTATGACGCGCTTTGGCTGCCGGGTACCGACCATGCGGGAATTGCCACCCAGACGAAGGTGGAACAGAAGCTCCGCGAGGAAGGCCAAACCAGGTATGACCTGGGCCGGGAAGCATTCCTGGAGAAAGTATGGGAATGGAAGGATCACTACGCAGGCACGATTCGGGATCAATGGTCCAAAATTGGGCTCAGTCTCGATTACTCGCGCGAACGTTTTACGCTGGACGAAGGGCTGTCTCAAGCTGTGCGGGAGGTATTCGTCCGCTTATACGAGAAAGGCCTCATCTACCGCGGCAAAAGGATAATCAACTGGGATCCGGCTGCGCGTACGGCGTTGTCCGACATTGAAGTCGAATATAAAGAAGTGAACGGCCACTTGTATCATCTTCGGTATCCGCTGGCCGACGGGAGCGGGCATTTGACCGTTGCCACCACCCGTCCGGAAACGATGCTCGGCGATACCGCAGTAGCGGTCCACCCGGAAGACGATCGCTACAAGCATCTGATCGGGAAAATGCTGCTGCTGCCGATCGTGAACCGGGAAATTCCGATCATCGCAGATGAATATGTAGACAAAGAATTCGGAAGCGGAGCTGTGAAAATTACGCCTGCGCACGATCCGAACGATTTTGAGGTCGGCACCCGCCATGAGCTTCCGCAAATTACCGTCATGGACGAGGGCGGTCGGATGAACGAGAACGCCGGTCCTTACCAAGGTATGGATCGCGCGGATTGCCGCAAGGCGATCGTCAAGGACTTGCAGGATCAAGGCGTGTGCGTCCGCATTGAAGATCATGTCCATCAAGTCGGGCACAGTGAGCGCTCCGGCGCCATTGTGGAGCCTTATTTGTCTACGCAGTGGTTCGTTGCGATGAAGCCGCTGGCAGAACAGGCGATCCATTCGCAAAAGTCGGGGCAAGGCGTCAACTTCGTTCCGGACAGATTCGAAAAAATATATTTGCATTGGATCGAAAACGTGCGGGATTGGTGTATTTCACGTCAACTGTGGTGGGGTCACCGGATACCGGCCTGGTATTGCCAGGACTGCGGTGAAACGCACGTTGCACGCGAAGATTTGTCTGTATGCCCGAAATGCGGCAGCGGCAGCTTGAAGCGGGACGAGGATGTGCTCGATACGTGGTTCAGTTCCGCTCTGTGGCCGTTCTCAACGCTGGGCTGGCCTGAGCAGACGGAGGATCTGAAGAAATATTATCCGACCGATGTGCTTGTGACGGGTTATGACATCATTTACTTCTGGGTCGCCCGGATGATTTTCACCGCGCTTGAATTTACGGAACAAATCCCGTTCAAGGATGTGCTCATACACGGTCTCGTCCGCGACGCCGAAGGCCGCAAAATGTCCAAATCCCTAGGCAACGGCGTGGATCCGCTTGACGTCATCCGTCAGTACGGTGCGGATGCGATGCGGTTCATGATTTCGACGGGCAGCACTCCTGGTCAAGATTTGCGTTTCCGCTTCGAGAAGGTGGAGCAGGCGCGCAACTTCGCGAACAAAATCTGGAACGCTTCGCGCTTTGCATTGATGAACTTGGAAGGCTTCCGCTTCGAAAACATCGACCTGAACGGGCACCTGTCCACTGCCGATCGCTGGATCTTGCACCGGTTCAATGAAACGGCGAGAGATATTACCCGGTTAATGGAAAACTACGAATTCGGGGAAACCGGACGTCTGCTGTACAATTTCATATGGGATGACCTTTGCGACTGGTATATCGAGTTCGCCAAGCTGACTCTGTACGGCAATGACGCGGACGCCAAACGGAGCACGCAATCGGTGCTGGCTTACGTGCTGGACCGAACCCTGCGTTTGCTGCATCCTTTCATGCCGTTCCTTTCGGAAGAAATCTGGCAGCATCTCCCGCACGAGCCGGGCGATACGATTACGCTCGCTTCCTGGCCGACCGAGAATGCGCGGTTTGAAGCTGCGGATGCGGTGAAAGAAATGGAATTGCTCATGGAGGCGATCCGCGCTGTGCGTAACGTTCGCGCAGAAGTGAACGTATCCCCGGGCAAAAAAGATTGAGCTGCTCATCAAGCCGACAGGCGCGTCGGAAGAAGCCATTCTTCGCCGCAACGAAGAGTATGTGAGCCGTTTCTGCAACACTTCTTCTCTGACGCTCGACGCTGCACTCGCCGCGCCGGACAAGGCGATGACGGCGATTATTACCGGAGCGGAGCTGTATTTTCCTCTCGCAGGCTTGATCGACATCGAGCAAGAAATTGCCCGGCTGAACAAGGAAGTGGAGCATTTGACCGCAGAAGTGGAACGCGTAGAAAAGAAGCTCGCCAATGAAGGATATACAGCCAAGGCTCCGGCGCACGTAGTGGAACAAGAGCGTGCCAAAGGACATGATTACAGGGAAAAGCGCGATAAAGTGCTGGCCCGGATTGCCGAGCTGCGGGGATGACGGGGGGAAGCTGGATATGACTAACGAGATGACCTCAGAGGCGGCATACTTTCACACGGCTGGCGAAGCGATGGAATGGATCACCGGTCTTACCTCGTTCGGTATTCGCCCCGGCTTGGAGCGAATCTTCAAGCTGCTCGAAAGGTTTAACCACCCCGAGCGGAGGTTAAAGTTTATCCATGTGGCGGGTACGAACGGAAAAGGCTCGGTTTGCGCTTATTTGACGAGTGTGCTGAGGCAATCCGGTTACGATGTCGGAACGTTCACGTCTCCATACCTCACTTCCTATTCCAACCGTTTGCAATATAACGGACAGGATATTGACGATGAGGTTCTTCTGAAGCTGGCAAACCGGCTGAAGCCGGCCGCAGACGAGCTGGCGGAGAGCGAGCATGGTCCCGTGACGATGTTTGAAATAACGACTGCTCTGGCTGTGCTCTATTACGGCACGGAAGTGTACCCGGACTATGTCGTCTGGGAAACGGGCTTGGGTGGCCGGCTGGATGTAACCAATATCGTAATGCCGGTTGTGAGTGTGATTACGAATGTCGGGCACGACCATATGGATGTGCTCGGAGCGACGTTGACGGAGATCGCGGAGGAAAAGGCCGGTATTATCAAGGCCGGAGTTCCCGTTGTCACCGCCGTGACGCAGCCGGAAGCCGTAAGCGTCGTCAGGCGGACGGCAGCGGACAAGAAAGCGTCGCTGTACATGCTGGATGACCAATTTTCTTATCAGACGATCTCGGCGCGGGAAGACGAGCAAAAATTTTCTTTTCAAGGACCGCACCGCAGAATCGATTCGTTGACCATAACGTTAAACGGAGCCCACCAAGTCGCTAATGCCGCAGTTGCGGTAATGACGCTGGAGGTGCTCAGACAGTATTACGCGTTAATTGTGGACGACGAAGATTTAGCGGCGGGGCTTGCGTCAACTGAGTGGGCGGGCCGGCTTGAAATGGTGTCGAGGCAGCCTCGCATTCTGATCGACGGCGCGCATAACCCTGAAGGGATGGAGGCGCTTGCCGCCGCGCTTGGTGAAATTTACAAGTATGACAAGCTGAACGTGATGATCGCGATGATGCCCAATAAGAATCACGAGCAAACTTTGCGGCATATACTACCACTGGTGGATACGCTCATTGTCACGGAACCCGATTTTCATAAAAAAATGAACGCGGCCGAGCTGGCCGCCGTCGCAAACCGACTGCGCGAGGAGCTTGGACGGCCGCGGAACGTGATCATGGAGCCGGATTGGCGGCGGGCTTTAGAACTTCTGCGCGAGAGCGCCGGGCAGTCGTCCCAATCCGGGAATACGCTTAGCGTGGTCACCGGAACTCTGTATTTGATTGCAGATGTCCGGTCATGGCTGCTCCATGGAACGAAATCTGAAAAAGGCTGGTGAAGCGACGTTGCGAACTTCTGAACATGTGCATTTTATCGGCATAGGGGGTTACGGCATGAGCGCCATCGCCCGTGTTATGCTTGAGATGGGATATCAAGTATCCGGTTCCGATGTCGTAGGCCAAGAGTTGACGGAAAAATTGGCTGCCAAAGGAGCCCAAATTTACATCGGACACGAACCGAACAATGTGAACGGTGCCGATCTGGTCGTATATTCCACGGCGTTGTCCAAAGACAACGTCGAACGGAAAGCTGCGGAGCAGCTGAACATTCCAACCCTGCACCGCGCTGAAATGCTGGCGCGGCTGCTTAACGCCCGAACGGGTATCGCGGTAGCGGGCGCACACGGCAAGACGACGACGTCTTCCATGATCGCATTGGTTATGGAGCTGTGCGGATTGGATCCTACTTATATCATCGGCGGAGAAATCGTGAATCTCGGAACGAACGCAAAGGCGGGCAAAGGAGATTTCGTCGTCGCCGAGGCCGACGAGAGCGACGGGTCTTTTCTCAAGTACGAGCCGGCTGTCGGTGTCGTTACCAATATTGAAGCGGATCACCTTGAGAATTATGACGGGGATTTCAACAAGCTGAAAGAAGCGTATGTTTCTTTCCTTCAAAATATAAGGCCGGATGGCTGTGCCGTCGTTTGTTCGGATGACGAGAATATCCGCTCCCTTCTGCCGAAGGTGAAAGGGTCCAGAATTGTGACCTATGCGGTGGAGAACGAGGCGGATTATACGGCTTCACACATCAAGCTGGGCGATCGATGCGCTTCGTTTACAGTGCGCAAGGGCGAGGCGGAGCTGGGCACGGTGACACTGTCCGTTCCGGGGCGCCATAACGTGTACAACGCCCTCGCCACCGTTATTGTGTGTCTTGAGGCGGGAGCGCCTTTCGATGCGATTGCAAAGGCGATTCAAGAGTTCCGCGGCGCCAAACGCCGGTTTCAAGTGCTTGGCGAAGTGATGGACATGCTGGTCATTGATGACTACGCGCACCATCCCACGGAAATACAAGCGACGATTCAGGCCGCAAAAGCAACCGGGAAACGGATTATAGCGGTATTTCAACCCCAGCGTTACACGCGGACCTTCTTTCTTCTGGATGCCTTTAGCCGGGCATTTCAAGATGCGGACGAAGTGATTATTACCGACATCTACTCCCCTGCCGGCGAGCAGAAAATCGAAGGCGTTAATTCGCGGAAGCTGGTCGAGATGATTGCCGAGAACAGCAACCCGAACGTCAGCTACGTTCCCACTAAAGAAGAGGTGCGGGATCTGCTGGCCGAGCGGGTCTCGCCGGGTGACCTTGTCCTGACAATGGGCGCGGGCGATATCTGGAAAGCGGCAGACGGTCTGGCACGGCTGCTGCGCGAACGTCAGGGTAAAGCCTGAACCGAATACTGTGTGAATGAATAAAGAGCCGTCTCGAAGCGAACATCTCGCTGCGGGAGGCTCTTTTCTTTTGCTTTCCTTATTCGAATCATATTTCTCTCTCTTCTCTCATATTCTGATTACTAGATTGTGGGACAAGGGGAGAAGCAGCATGGAGCAAAAAGCGAGGATGACCTTTCGATTTGAGCCGCCCAAAAAGCCCGAGCCGAAACCGATTGAGCGACAGCGGAGGAGTACGGCCGTACAGCAGCAGGACAAGCAGGACCATGGACTTTCGAGCGAAGTTCAGCCCCAGGTCGCTGTAGACGTGTTTGCGTCTTGGGACACGCCTTTTAATGATATCCATGCATTGGAGGAAATGATTCGCCGTTCCGACCCGGTCGCTCTGCGCCCGAGGGAACAGGCTCCTCCTGTTCTTAATGAAGTCGCTGAGGAAAAATGGAGCTTGACGGACGGACCCGAAATCGAACTTGACGCTGAGCCTCCGGCCGGCTGGCTGAGAACCGGGTTAGCCGCAAGAAACGGACCTTCGTGGTGGAGGGTTTTTCTATCGGTTACCGCCGCGGTTGCTACGGGAGCGTTGTTCGGATATATGGTGTTGTCATTGTTCACCGGAGAACCTCTGTTTCCAAGCCGAACGGGGGGAGTGAACGAGCCGCCGACGCAGTCGTCGGTGCAAGCGGCCGGCGGCGCGCTGCCGACGGCTGCCGTCCCTGCTCAGGATGACGCCGTGACATCAACCCCGAATGGAGAGCAGGCAGTGTCGGAGATTCCGGGTGATGTATACTATCTGCTGCAGTACGGCGTATTTCGCAGTGAAGACAGCATGCATGGAGCCGCGCAGGAGTTGGATGGGAAGGGGCTGGCGGCAGCGGCGGACACCAACGAAGGTTACCGGATCTACGCAGGCGTTGCGGCGACCCGTAACGAGGCTGAACTTCTGGCGGCGCAGATGTCCGGCACAGAAGTGTACATTAAGCCGCTGGAAGGGGAACCGGTTACGATTTCCTCGACCGTGCATCCTCAAGGGCTGGCCGGTCTGATGAAATCAAGCGGAGAGCTGATCGGTTTGTTGACGGAATTCACGGCTGCCGGTTTGCAGGATAATGAACCCAAGGCGCTTAGCTCTGAGCATGCGGCTTCCCTGCAGCAAGCACACCGGGCATGGCTGCAGACAACCGCTGCTGCGGAAGGATTGAAGGGCGAAGCCAAAGAAGCCGGCAAATCGTTAATCCAGGCGTTGAATTCCGCCGTCATGTCTATGACGGAATATAACCGAAAACCTTCGCGCTATCATTTGTGGAGTGCCCAAACCGCAATCATGAAAGCTCTAATAGCGGATCGCGATATGCGGATAGGTCTGCAACCGCCTGTTAAGCCATAATCACCGCGTGCTCCAATGGGACTTTAGAACGGGACAGCCTGCTTCCAAGGGGCTGTTCTTGTTTTGTGCATTGTGCGACCTGTCAGAGAACCGTATAATGAGAAGATGGGTGTCAAAAAATGGTGGGAGACGAGGAATTATGAAGAAAAACGGATGGATTCTCCTCTTATATGTCACATTAGGTGTATTGGCAGGCGCTTTGGTTGCCAAGTGGCTGCAAGAGGTTCCGGGTCTCAGCTTTTTGACCCGGGCGATCAGGATCAACTGGTCTCCGGCCGCGGATCTATCGGTTATCAGCTATCACCTGAACTTAAACATTAATTTAACCCTGTTGAGCGTGATTGGCGCTATTGCGGCAATCTGGCTTTACCGCAGAAAGTAATATCGAAAGGAAGTCGCCCTCATGAGCAGCGCCTCCCCCGGCCGTCCGGCATTGATTCTCGCATCCTCATCTCCCCGGAGGCAAGAGCTGATTAAGATCTTGGGTCTCCCGCTTCAAGTCGTGCCGAGTCAAGCCGATGAGGATACCCCGAAGGATTGGACTCCGGTGCAGATTGTCGAGGGGCTGGCGCGAAGAAAGGCCGGTGCGGTCATAGAATCCCTTGCGGAACCGTCGGACAGGGATTCCATCGTTGTCGGCAGCGATACGATCGTTGTTTTGGACGACAAAGTTATGGGTAAGCCGAAAGATGAGGAAGAAGCTCGAAATATGCTGCATCAGTTGGCAGGCCGAACCCATGAAGTGTTCACAGGCGTGTCCTGCGTGCGGCCGTCCGACGGCCTTTCCGTAACTTCCCACCGTATTACCCGAGTGCGAATGAGAAGCTTGACTGAAGAGCAAATTGCCCGATATGTTGCGACGGGGGAGTCCAAGGATAAAGCCGGTGCATACGGGATCCAGGAGCTCGGCGCTTTGCTCGTCGATTCTATCGAAGGTGATTATTTTAACGTGGTTGGACTGCCGCTGTCGCTGCTTGCCGTTCAACTCGAACAATTCGGGGTCAGCCTTCCCTGACAAGCCAATTCCGCGGCCGACGCGGGTTTTGAAGGTAGGACGCGAAAGTGGAACAACGTTCATTCAGAATCAGGGAGATTCCAACCCAGGAGCGGCCGCGCGAACGTATGCAGCAGCAGGGCGCCTCGGCGCTAAGCCATGCCGAGCTGCTCGCCATATTGCTGCGTACGGGAACCAGCAATGAATCCTCGATCCACCTGGCTCAGCGCATTTTGAACGAATGCGGCGGACTGCGGAGCTTGGCGGAATGCAATTGGGACGATCTGACGCATATTCGCGGCATCGGGCCTGCGAAGGCGATTCAGCTTCAGGCGTCCATCGAACTGGGCCGGCGCATTGCGCGTTCCCGGCTGCCGGAGACGGTGAAGATCGGCTGTCCACAGGATGCCGCAGACCTGCTGATGGAGGATTTGCGGCGTTACCGGGAGGAGCATTTTGTCTGCTTGTTCCTGAATACGAAGAATCATGTCATCGGACGGCAAACTTTATCCATTGGAAGCTTGAACGCTTCGATCGTTCATCCAAGAGAAGTATTTCGCGCCGCAATCCGGCGCAGCAGCGCATCCATCCTCTGCGCCCACAATCATCCCAGCGGGGATCCGACTCCAAGTCCGGAAGATATCCAGCTGACGAAGCGGTTGATGGAAGCGGGGCAGCTGATCGGAATCGATGTGCTGGACCATTTGGTAATCGGTGACAATCGCTATATTAGTTTGAAGGAAATGGGCTGCTTGTAATATAATAATAAGGATTGTCTAGACCAGGAGGTACAGCAGATGTTTGGAGGATTTACACGAGATTTGGGGATTGACCTAGGAACCGCAAACACACTTGTTTATGTAAAAGGAAGAGGCATCGTCGTTAGGGAGCCGTCCGTTGTGGCCCTGCGCACCGATACGAAGAAAATCGAGGCCGTCGGCGGCGACGCCAAAAGGATGATCGGACGCACACCGGGTAACATCGTCGCCATCCGTCCGATGAAAGACGGCGTAATCGCCGATTTCGAAACGACTGCGACCATGATCAAATACTTTATTCGCAGCGCCCAGAAGCCGCGCTCGATGTTCCCGCGCCATCCGAACGTAATGGTTTGCGTGCCTTCCGGTATTACAGCCGTAGAGAAACGCGCTGTCGAGGATGCAACCAAACAAGCCGGAGCTCGGGAAGCTTATACGATTGAAGAGCCGTTCGCGGCTGCCATCGGCGCCGATTTGCCTGTCTGGGAACCTACCGGCAGCATGGTGGTCGATATCGGCGGCGGGACGACGGAAGTTGCCGTCATTTCGCTCGGAGGCATTGTTACGAGCCGGTCGATCCGTATTGCCGGCGACGAAATGGACGAAGCGATCATCCAATATATTAAACGCCTTTACAATCTGATGATCGGTGAGCGCACGTCGGAACAGCTCAAAATGGAAATCGGTTCTGCAACCCCGCTTGACCGTGTCGAATCCATCGAGATCCGCGGGCGCGATCTCGTAACCGGACTGCCCAAAACGCTTGCCATCACTTCGGACGAAGTGTCGGAAGCTTTGGCGGATACCGTGAATGCCATCATCGATGCCGTAAAAGTTACTTTGGAGAAATGTCCTCCGGAGCTTTCTGCAGATATTATGGACCGGGGAATCGTACTTACGGGCGGAGGAGCTTTGCTCCGTAATCTGGACAAGCTGCTGGCGCGGGAAACCGGCATGCCGGTTATCGTAGCCGAGAATCCGCTTGATTGTGTAGCCATTGGCACAGGCAGAGCATTGGATAACATACATCTCTTCAAATCCAAAGGCTCGGCATCCCGATCCGGCCGCTGATAAGCAGCCGCTCTCATTGACGGGAAAGCAGGTGAGTGAAGATCTTTAAATTAATGCGTAACAAAAGGCCATTCATTCTTATGATCGGGCTCATCCTATTCATCGCCCTCATGGGTTTCACTTTAGGCCGTCCCCGTCTCACTTGGCCGGAGAGGTTTGTCAACGACGCATTTGGGACTGCGCAAGGAGCATTGTACCGGCCGGTCGGAGCGGTTGCGGATTTCTTCCGCGACCTCGGCCGGCTTTCCGATGTATATAAGGAAAATGAAGTCCTCCGCCGTACGGTGGCCAAGTATACACAGGATCAAATCCGCTTTAATTCGCTTGATGCGGAGAATGCCCGCCTGAAGGAAAAATTGTCGTTTACCGAACGTCAGAAGCAGTTCAATAATTACCGTTACATGATTGCACAGGTGGCAGGCGCGACGTCCAACCCGTATGAGAACACGATCAAAATCAACCTGGGTTCGCGAGACGGCCTCAAACCGCAGATGGCTGTGACGACCGAGGACGGCTTGGTCGGGCTGGTCAGCCGGGTGTCCAATTTCACATCCACCGTGACGCTCGTTACAAGTCTCGACGCGAATACCGCCAAAGGTATGCCTGTATCCGCAACGGTTCAAGGCAGGGAAACGGAATCATTCGGAATTATAGAATATGACGAACAAACTCACACGCTCTTAATGACTAAAATCGACGAGAACGATCCTCTGCAAGAGAACGATACCGTCATCACTTCCGGCTATGGCGGCGTCTTCCCCAAGGGTATCGTGATCGGCACCGTAAAAAGCAAGCAAGTCGGGGACTTCGGTCTGACGCAGACCGCAACGATTACGCCTGCCGCCAAATTCGATCACCTTAGGGAAGTATTCGTTGTTGTCGCTCCCGACGTGGAAGGACCTTGACCATGCGGATCAATCGGGTGATCATATGCACTTTGGCGCTCCTGATCGTGGAAAGTGCCGTTGTCCCGTGGCTGGTGCCTTCCGACTGGAGTGAACGTTTGCTTCCGCATCTGTCCTTTATCATGACGATGTTTGTCGCCGGATTTTCAGGCCGCCACAGGGCATTCTTATTCGGTCTCGGTTTCGGAATATTATCGGATATGCAGTATTACGGCTTCCTGATCGGACCCTATGCCTTCGGTATGGGATTGGTAGGTTATTTGGCCGGACTTATCTCAGAACGCCGGACTTTCTCACTCGGTTTTTTTATGTGGCTGTTAATGGTTGCCGGCGTTGTGCTGGATACGCTCGTCTATTTCATTTACAAATTGTTCAGCCTCACAGACCTTGCGCTAGGATTCGTCATGTACTGGCAGATCGCACCTACGGTATTGATTCAACTGCTGATTGCACTGATTCTCTACGTTCCGATTCGTCGATGGCTGGTTCATCCTTCGCTGTCTTCAGCAGATGAAAGCTCCGATTAACTACTCAGGCAGGAATTCTGCATGCTTAAGCAGAATTTCATTACACGTAGGGAGGAGCGGAAAAAGTGGCCGGCAAATCTCACATTACGATTAAGGGCACCAAAGAAGGCTTGGTGTTTCTCCTTGATGACCGGTGCGAATTCGTCACATTGCTGGACGAATTGCACAGCAAGCTCGACAAGCATGAGAAGCAGTTCACAGGACCGATCATACATGTTTTCATCAAGCTCGGTACCCGCATGTTGGAAGAAGAAGACAAGGAGCGGATCCGTTCCGTTATTCGCAGGCAAGGGAACCTGATCATCCAATCGATTGAAAGCAACCCTCCCGAGGCCGATGCGAACTCTTCCGCCGCTCCCGGCTTACATACGATGGCAGGCATTGTAAGGTCCGGCCAGACATTGGAGTTCGACGGGCACCTGCTTCTGTTGGGTGATGTCAATCCCGGAGGTGCGATACGCTGTACCGGCGACGTGTATGTGCTCGGAGCTCTTCGGGGAACGGTGCACGCGGGATCCTCCGGCAATGAGGCAGCGATCATCGCGGCTTCTTTGATGAAGCCGACGCAGCTTAGAATAGCGGAGATTATCAGCCGGCCTCCGGATGAATGGACGTCGGCGGAGCCTTGGATGGAATACGCATTCTTACGTGACGGCACGATGTCGATCGATAAGATGACGAGCCTGAGCCGCCACCGCAAGGAACTCATGCAGTTCAAAGGAGTGTAGATCATGGGAGAAGCGATCGTTGTTACATCCGGTAAAGGCGGAGTGGGTAAAACCACGACTTCGGCCAACTTGGGTACTGCACTCGCGATAATGGGTAAAAAAGTGTGCATGGTCGACACGGATATCGGTTTGCGCAATCTGGATGTGGTTATGGGTCTTGAAAATCGGATTATCTACGATCTGATCGATGTCGCTGACGGCCGATGCCGCGTTAACCAAGCACTGATCAAAGACAAGCGGTTCGACGAGCTGTATATGCTTCCCGCCGCCCAGACCAAAGACAAGAACGACATTACCCCGGATCAGGTCAGGCAAATTATCGAGAGCTTGAAGCCGGACTATGATTATGTGATCATCGACTGCCCCGCCGGCATTGAACAAGGATTCCGCAACGCCATCGCAGGAGCGGATCAGGCGATTGTGGTCACGACTCCGGAGAATGCCGCGGTCAGGGACGCAGACCGCGTCATCGGCTTGCTGGAGAAGGACCGTTTTCCGTCTCCTAAGCTTATCATCAATCGTATACGGCCGAACCTGCTCAAGAACGGCGATATGCTGGAAATCGACGACATTTGCCAGGTTCTAGCCATTGACTTGATCGGCATCGTGCCGGATGATGAGATGGTGATTAGAGCCGCTAATCAGGGCGAGCCCACGGTAATGAACCCTTCTTCCCGTGCCGCGATCGCCTATCGTAATATCGCCCGCCGTATATTGGGAGAGACCGTCCCATTGTCGCAGCTGGATGATAAATCCGGCATGTTCCACAAGGTAAAGAAGTTTTTGGGAATGGGATGAGTTCGCTTGCTGAACCGACTTAAAAAAATGGACTGGCTGATGCTGATGATCCTCGGGTTATTTATGGCAATCAGCACCATCCTTATACGAAGCGCAACGCACGATAACCCTCTATATGAGAGTTCCGACATCAAAACCCTCATGTTTTACGGGGTCGGTTTTGGTGTCGTCATTTTTTCCACCTTGATCGATTACCGTCTTATTCTTAAAACCTGGTATGTCTGGTATGCGCTTGGAATTATATTGCTCGTTCTCGTGTTTTTTTTTCGCAGAAGTGAAAAACGGAGCGCGCAGCTGGTTCAACCTGGGATTGTTCTCGTTTCAGCCTGCGGAAGTGATAAAGCTTTTTCTTATCATAGCAGTCGCAGCGATATTAGGACGCCGTGAAGGCGACCCGCTGCGGATGCGCAGCGATGTGCTGGTTGTAGCCGCCGCCGCTTTCATCCCGTTCCTTCTTGTTATGATGCAACCCGACTTGGGTAATGCGATCATTTACGTGTTCATCGTCCTCGGGATGCTGTGGATCGGAAACGTGCGTTATTCTTATGTGCTGATCGGATTGGCTGCGGTCGTAGGCGGGTTGCTGCTTTTTGTCACCTTATTCAACAGCTTTAACACGGAAATCAAAACCTATTTGGACGGCCACGAAAAGGGTCACTGGTATGCCCGGATCAACACGTACATCCACCCCGACCAAGCCTCGGCCGACGAGAGCCGCCAATCTCAATACGCCCAGATCGCCATAGGCTCCGGCGGGTTAGCCGGCGACGGTTATATGCAGGGCGAATCGAAGCAAAAGCGATTCATTCCCTACATGTATTCCGATTCCATCTTCGTGGTCGTAGGAGAAGAGTTCGGTTTCCAGGGAGCGGCCGTGCTGCTTCTCCTGTACTTCATCTTTATTTATCGAATGATTCTGATCGCCTACAAGTGTTATGATTTGCGAGGCTCCTTTATCATCATAGGAATCGCGACCATGATGGTGTTCCAGATTTTTGAGAACATCGGGATGATGATCGGGCTAATGCCGATCACGGGCATTACGCTGCCGTTCATAAGCTACGGCGGCACGTCGCTGCTGCTCAACATGATGTCGATCGGACTCATTTTCAGCATTCGGGCGCATCAGGAGAAATACGAGATGGACACTTAAGCGGGAGCTTCTCCCGTTTTTTTTTTTTTTTTTGCCCGAATCCTGAACGGAAGGGATATCGAACTAAGATCCCTGACAGCTTGGTCTAATACCCGCTTGTCCGCCATAAGTTGATAGTGTAGAGATGCGGACAAGGAGGGCTTTGCCATGCAGACACGGGATAATGTCCGTCAGCGCAGGCGGGAGCGGATTCAGCAGCTGATCGGGCAGCACACGAGTGACAATATGCCGGATTCCGGCGTGCGTCAGACGGAATTGAAGGAGCCGCCGGCTATTGAGGTCGAACATGTTTCAAGCTATAAGTCACCGGAACCCCCCTCCTTGATTCCTGAAACCATAATATCCGAGCCCGATCCCGAGCTATGGTGGAAAGAAAGGCAGCGCCGGCTGACGTATGACAACAGGGGGTGGGCAGGCGTCAAAGGGCTGAAGCCGACGTCCGATTCCCCCGCTGCACCCCCTCACTCGAGCGGAAAGTTTGATGTTGGACGCCTCCTTCGGGGCTTTTCGCTGCGGCTTGTTTGGTCTACGGTTCTTTTCGCCGCAATATGGGGGTATTTCAAGCTGGAGCTGCCGGGAAGTCCGCAAGCCCATGACTGGCTCGTATCGGCGGTTACGACGGACATGGACTTCCAAGCGGTGGAGGCCTGGTATGGGGAAACGTTCGGAGGATCCCCTTCTTTCTTTCCAATGAGCCGCGATTCAGTGAAAACACAAGAAGTGTCCGCCGTATTGAAACCTGAGGATACGGTCCCTCCGGTGAAAGGAAGAGTCGTCCAAAGCTTGCGCAAAGCGGAACCGGCGTCCACGTGGCGGCGGTCGGGGGCAGCGATGTTCTGGCGGTATATACCGGACGTGTGCAGCAAATCGTCAAGGACAGCGAGGGCGGGGTGACCGTCCTGGTCCAGCATCCGAATCAGGTGATCACGGTGTACGGCAACCTCGAGAGCGCGTCGGTGAAGCTGAACGATTGGCTGGAGACAGGTGACAAGCTCGGACGGCTGAAAACGTCCGCCGGCGGGGATCACGAAGGGGTGCTTTATTTCACCGTGCAGCAAAAGGGGAAATCGGTCGACCCTGCGGACGTGGTGCCTTTTGATTAAATGGCGCGGAATCGTCTTTCGTCTGCATCCTCTTTTTGTGCTTGTCATGCTGGCCTCGGTAGCGACAGGGCGCTTTTTGGAGCTGGCGACATTATTTGTGATCGTATTGTGGCACGAGTTCGGGCATATGGCAGCTGCGCTGCGTTTCGGATGGACGGTCCGCGAAGTGAAGCTGCTCCCTTTCGGCGGAGTAATGGAAGTGGAGGAAGCGGGCACGCTGCCGGTCCGGGAGGAAGTGTGGGTAGCCATCGCCGGCCCGCTGCAGAATGCCGTATTGGCTTTGGCAGGATGGCTGCTGGGTTTGGCGGGATGGGTGGATATCGGATGGTCGGACGATTTCGTGCGTGCTAACGTACTGATCGGCCTTTTTAATTTACTCCCGGTATTGCCTTTGGATGGAGGCCGCATACTGCAGGCATGGATCAGCCTCCATGTCCCGTATCACCGTACATTGTTATGGACCGCGAGAATCAGCCTTGTTTTCAGCGGGCTTATCGTTGCGGCAGCGGTATATCCGGTCCTGAACGGCGGGTTATTGCAGCTGAATCTGCTTGCGGTAGGCATTTTCCTCTGTTACTCCAACTGGTATTACATGCGCAACGTTCCGTTCGTGTTTCTCCGTTTTCTTGTTCATCGCAGCGAGCGTTCCGAACATCGAATGAATGAAGGCACATTGTCCCGCCCTATCGTTATTACCGATGACAGGCCGCTTTTTAATATCATCCGTCTGTTCATGAAAGAGCAGTATCATCTTGTTTACGTCATGAAAAGGGGAAAAATTGCCAAAGTCGTGCCCGAAAAGACGATTATCGACGGTTTTCTCGGGCGATTGACAGCGGGGAATGCGAATTTTCGTTTTTTCATGTAAAATAGAGAAAATAGCACCCAGTGGAGGTTTGCATGAAGCAGCTGTTTGTTCATTGCTCGCCAAATGTGACCCAATCGGCACTTTTGGAGGATGGGCGCCTGACGGAATTCAGCGTTGAGAAAACGGAAAGCAGCTCTCTGATCGGGAACGTGTACAAAGGCCGTGTCGTGAATGTACTGCCCGGCATGGAAGCGGCCTTCGTCGACATCGGCTTGTCGAAGAACGCCTTTCTGTATATTGACGATGCGCTTCATCCGCATTTGGACAAGCAGCCGAAGGAGAAGCCTTCCATTGCCGAGCTGATGAAGCCCGGAGATGAGCTTCTGGTTCAGGTGATGAAGGAACCGTTCGGCGGCAAGGGGGCCAGAGTAACGACTCATTTCTCGTTACCCGGACGATGGCTGGTCTATATGCCGACCGCGGATTATGTCGGCATATCCAAGAAGATCGAGCGGGAAAGCGAACGTGCTCGCCTGAAAACGCTGGCGGATGAAATTCGCGCCAAAGGAGAAGGCGTTATTATGCGTACGAACGCCGAGGGAGAAAGCCGCCCGGCTCTCGCTGAAGACCTGGAATCATTGCGCAGCCTGTGGCAGGGGGTGCTGGCCCGCAGCGAAGCGGCATCCGCCCCAAGCGAGCTTCACCGTGATTTCGGGCTTGTCCATCGTGTCATTAGGGACATTATTACCCCCGACACGGAGGAGCTGATCATCGATGATACAAACTGCCTGGAAGAAGCCAAGGCATATTTGCGCCAAACGGCGCCCGCCCTAGAAAATAAGGCCCGGTTATATGCGGATTCCATCCCCCTGTTTCAGCGATTCGGAATCAGCGACCAGCTGGAACGGGCGTTCCAATCCCGAATCCGGCTGGAGTCCGGCGGCGATGTGGCGTGGGACCAGACCGAGGCCTTATCCGTAATCGATGTAAATACGGGCAAATACACCGGCTCTGTAGATTTAGAACAGACCGTATTCCGCACGAATCTGGAGGCAGCCGAGGAAATCGCCCGATTGCTTCGGCTCAGGGACATCGGCGGCATTATTATAGTGGACTTCATCGATATGGAGAAAGAAGAGCACCGCCAGCAAGTCGTTCAGCGGCTGGAGACGACGATGAAACGGGATCGTACGAAATGCCAGGTTGTCGGTTGGACGCGTCTCGGTCTGCTTGAAATTACTCGTAAGAAGGCAAGACAAAGCGTATCCAGCTATTTTTTCGAGACGTGCCCGACATGCAAAGGGCGGGGAAAGATCGCTTCCAGATAAAAAGTACACGCAGAACATTGAAACCTGCGGCGATTTGTGATAGAATCTTCAAGTGCGTGCAATTCTGAAGATTTTGCATGCTGTAACCGCACTTTAACGGGTCGATAAGATCGGCGCTGTCCTGGCGGCTTTAGGCTGTGGCATCCGGCACCCCATGAGGCGAGTCTAAGTATGAGGAGGTGCACCAGATGTACGCGATTATTGAAACCGGCGGCAAGCAATATAAAGTTCAAGCAGGCGATGTGATCTTCGTGGAGAAACTCTCCGCAAGCGAAGGCGACAGCATCACGTTTGACCGAGTATTGGCCGTATCTAACGACAACGGTTTGACAACGGGAAGTCCGATGGTGTCCGGCGCGTCCGTAACGGGCAAAGTCGAGCAGCATGTCAAAGGCGAGAAGATCATCGTTTTCAAATACAAGCCTAAGAAGAACTACAAGCGCAAGCAAGGCCATCGTCAACCGTACACGAAAGTGACGATCGAGAACATTAAGGCATAAGAGGCAGCCAAGATGATCACGATAACGATCGTGCGCAATGTTGACAGGCATATTACGCGGTTTACCGTTTCGGGTCACGCTTTCTACAACGACCCCGGCAAGGATATCGTCTGCGCCGGCGTGTCTGCGGTTGCCATCGGAGCAGTCAATGCGATCGAGAAACTGACGGGACTTGTTCCCGAGGCGGAATCACGGTCCGGACTGCTCATTGCGGAGGCGCCGCGCAGCGCTGATCCCGTGCGGAACGACCAGGTCCAGCTGCTGCTGGAAGGGATGGTCGCCGCTCTTGAATCCATCGTTGAATCTTACAGTAAACACGTGATTATAAAAGAAACATTTACGGAAAAAGGAGGATGACACCATGTTGAAGCTGAATCTTCAGTTGTTCGCCTCGAAAAAAGGGGTCGGATCGACGAAGAACGGACGTGACAGCCACTCGAAGCGCCTCGGCGCAAAGCGTGCTGACGGTCAAGCCGTTACTGCGGGCAGCATCTTGGTACGCCAGCGCGGCACCAAGATTCACCCGGGCAACAACGTAGGCATCGGCAAAGACGACACTCTCTTCGCGAAAGTGGAAGGCGTCGTCAAGTTCGAACGTTGGGGACGCGATCGCAAGAAAGTGAGCGTATACCCGGCGGAGCAAGCGCCTGTTGCAGCCGCTCTTGAAGTTTAAATATCGCATCCAGAACCCCGG
>NZ_JXAL01000010.1 GCF_000829465.1 Cohnella kolymensis
ACGGGAGCATATATCGAGCGACACATGGTTTATGCCGGGGCGGATCGCGATATTTTCACGGATGGAGCGATCGATGAAATCTATCGCTTCGTGAGCGGCTCCGCACGGATGATAAATAAAGTATGCACTCACGGCTTGTTGTACGGTGCGCAGAACAAACATCGAATTATAGACGATCATATGATCAAACGTGTCATCGGGGGAGAATTGTCATGATTCTCCCCGGTTTTTATCCGGATGCGGACAGCTTATCCGACTAATGCTGGACAACTTATGCCGTCATCTGCTGGGCATTATGCGCTAGCAGTA
This sequence comes from Cohnella kolymensis, assembly GCF_000829465.1. Classification (GTDB taxonomy): domain Bacteria; phylum Bacillota; class Bacilli; order Paenibacillales; family Paenibacillaceae; genus Cohnella; species Cohnella kolymensis. Next base: position 310 of record NZ_JXAL01000010.1, read on the forward strand.
ACAACTTGGCCAAGACTTTGGTTGCCATCATTATACATCATTAAAAAGCGGCCAACTCGGTCGCCATTTTTGTATGAAGACTGCGTCATCAATTTCATCATCTCTTGATGTCGGATCATAAATAACATCAATCAGCTTTGCATAATCTGCTTTCATTACCGTCTCCCCTTGAACATCATTGCCCGTTAGCGTGAAAGCCGCTCGGCAGCCTCCAAAATGTGTTGATTAAACTATCGTTCTCCAATAGTTTAATTAGAAAGTCAAATTTCAATTTCCTTTCAAATCTTCAATTTCAAAATTCATTTTCCCATCTCTATACTTGGCATAGGGGTCATCTCTTTCACCGATTAGCAATTTTCCCTCAAAAATATCGGCTACTTCATTCCATTCGAATTTCTGCCCATTCTGCTCTACCTTGAGTTTGATATGATGCCAAAATGAGTGCCCGTCTTCATACTCAACTTCTATAATTTCAAAACCCTTTAATTCATAATTTTGTTCCTTCAAGAAATTTATTTTCTTCAAATAGAACGCCTTAGCCTCTTTATGAGATAATGTAGTTCCTTCTGTATAATGACCAGCATCATAATCATATAGCTGTAACTGTTCAAACGCTTTTTCATAATCTTCATTTATAATGGCTTGATAATAATCTTTGATAATACCTTCCGCTATCTGTTCTTCGGTGAAATTACATCCTGTTAACATAAAACCTAATGTGGAAATCAACATAATTAGAAATGGTTTCTTCATGTTATCCCCCTAATTAGCCTTGTTTTTTTCTAATTTAACACACTTCTCCACATAACTGCCCGTTACTTCAACAAACGAAAAAGGAGCTGGCCGTCTGGCAAGCTCCCCGCTATCGTCTCCCGTTAGTTTTAATCATTGTTCATTTTTATTAACCACTAATCAGCTTGAAAGATGCGTTAATATAAACAGATTGTTTCCAATTGTTAAAGATACTGTCCTATTAGGCAATTGTAATGTTTCATTGTTCTGGAATGGTTCAATTCATTCTTTATTCACTTTGAATAGTTTAGCACCATAATTACTGCTGTAAGAAATGTTGCCATTTATGATGCTAAACATCATGAACCCTTTTTCTGCATGGCTGTATTTTTTGAATGAGCTGATATTGTTCACTTCAAAAGTATTTACAATGTCTTTAAAAAGTTGAATCGAGTTTATCAAATTTTTCAATCTTGCCATTGTTAATGAAATGTGTGAATTCATCAGATTCACCTTGATATGTAACTGTGTATCCAATACCACTCGACTTATCAATTAAATCCAAAGTAAGGTTCTCTATCAGAGAATTATTCCAACTAATTAGTAATTCAAGCAAACCAAGATTATCTGTATCAGTATCAATCTTCTGAGATATCTTGTAAAACACATCATTCCAGGAGACATGTTCTACATCATTCATAAAAATCTTCTCGCGATCATCCGTGCTACATGAGGTTTGAATCAGCAATATGATGCTAATAAAAACGGATAAAATGCACTTTCTCATGGTGATTACCCCTTATGATTCTATTTACATATATACCCATATTAAGAAGCTATTGATTGATAAAAAGTTGCGCTAACCTGCCCGTTTAGGGAACTTTCTGTGACTACTCTACATGCAAAGCCAATTTAAATCGATGTTAAATTGCTTTCTAAGTTGAATTAGTGTATCTGCAGATGGTTTCGTTTTATCCTGCTCGATCTCACTCAATCTCCCCTGTGATATCCCAATTTTCTCTGAAAAATCAATTTGGTTCATTTTATGCCTTTTCCTAATACCCTTCACCTTAATACCGATTGACTCCATCTAATACACCTCACTAATAAAAATGGTCGTTCTGAAAATGACTTTTCAGAACGACCTAGGATGTACTTGCTTTTTTTAATTGGACCAAGACTTTACTGTATAGATTCAAGAAACAAATTTGAGTAACTAACTTTATTCCCCAGTTACTATCTTCTTTTACAGTTACAGGCTTCTTTTTTCAGTTACAAGGTATTTTTAACGCATTCACAAAGACGCTACCTATTCTTACTCCTTACTCAACCGTCACACTCTTAGCCAGGTTACGCGGTTTATCCACGTCATGGCCGAGCGCGAGCGAAGCATAGTAGGACAGCAGCTGCAGCGGAACAACCGAGAGAGCAGGTGTCAGTAGCGGCAGTGTACGAGGGATAGCGAACTGGCGGTCCGTCGACTTGGCCACTTCTGCCTCGTGACCCTCGTTGATGATTCCAAGGACATCGGCTCCGCGAGCCTTCACTTCTTTAATGTTGCTAAGTGTTTTCTCGTACAGACCCTCTTGCGTGATCAACGCGATGACTGGAATGCCTTCTTCGATCAGCGCCAGTGTACCATGTTTTAGTTCGCCCGCAGGATACGCTTCGGAATGAATATAGGAGATCTCTTTAAGCTTCAGCGAACCTTCCATAGCGACCGCATAATCGAGCCCGCGGCCGATGAAGAACAAGCTGTCATGCTTGGAGATGGACTCCGCCACTCCTTTGATGACCTCAGCCTGCGCAAGGATTTTCTCCACTTGCTCCGGCAGAGCCTGCATGGCCGCCAAAATATTAGCCACCGTTGCTTCATCTTGCGTGCCATTCGTCTGTGCCCAGTAGAGGCCAAACAGATAGAAAGCGATGAGCTGTGAGGAATAAGCCTTGGTAGAGGCTACCGCAATTTCCGGACCTGCCAGCGTTATGATAACATCATCCGCCTCGCGGGCAACCGAGCTGCCGACGACATTGGTGATGGCAAGCACATGTGCGCCGTTACGCTGCGCTTCACGAAGTGCCGCCAAAGTATCTGCAGTCTCGCCGGACTGGCTGACTACGATAACCAAAGTGTCCGGTGTGATGATCGGCGAACGGTAACGATATTCCGATGCGACATCCGTCTCTACCGGAATGCGAACCAGATTCTCAATGATCGATTTGCCTACAAGACCGGCATGATACGCAGTGCCGCAAGCGACGATGTGTACGCGGTTGATGCCGCGAAGCTTCTCCGCGCTAATCTTGAGTTCCGGCAGAACAACCGAACGGCCATCTTCGCTGATCCGACCCAACATCGTGTCGTGATAAGCTTTTGGCTGCTCATGAATTTCCTTCAGCATAAAGTGGTCGAAGCCGCCTTTTTCAGCGGTCATGATATCCCAATCTACATGGAATACTTCTTTGGCGATGAAGTTGCCTTCGATGGTCATCAACTCTACGGCGTCGCGAGTGAGAACCGCCATTTCCCCATCGTTGAGAATATAAATATCGCGAGTGTGCTCCAGGATCGCCGGAATGTCGGAGGCGATGAACTTCTCTCCTTCGCCGATACCAATGATCAGCGGACTCGCGAAACGCACAGCAACAAGACGATCCGGCTCATGCTCCGTCAGTACCCCGAGTGCAAAGGCGCCGCGCATTTTTTTCACCGCACGCTGCACCGCTTTTACAATGTCCCCATCATACTCGACGGCAATAAGGTGGGAAATGACTTCCGTATCCGTCTCAGACAAGAAACGATGGCCTGCCAGCATCAGTTCTTCTTTCAAATCCAGGTAATTCTCAATAATACCGTTGTGCACGACGGAAAACTTCAAAGAATTGTCCGTGTGAGGATGCGAGTTCACATCCGAAGGTTTGCCGTGCGTAGCCCAGCGTGTGTGTCCGATCCCGACGGTTCCGCGCAGCGGATCTCCGCTCAGCCGATTCTCGAGATTGGCCAAACGGCCGACCGTCTTCGTTACTTCAAGGCCTTCCTCCGTGAACACGGCAATTCCTGCCGAGTCATAGCCGCGATACTCCAGCTTTTTGAGCCCTTCCAACAAAATGGGCTGTGATTCACGATTTCCGATATAACCAACGATTCCACACATATCTATATAAGCCTCCGATTCGGGTTCACGTCCTCCCGGAACCGCAACGAAGCCAAACAAGCGGCACAAGCCGTATTCAAATAAGGGTCAAGCGTTGCTGCCCAAACATCCAACGACATGTCCGCTGAAGGGCCTGTTTCGGTCCGCCGGACATCTCCAATTATTTTGATTGATATCGTATCGGAATATTGTCCGCCTGGTTGCCCTAAGCGTTTTGTCTTCCGACTGTCGGCTCCGATCATGAGCCGGGAGGTCCCCGCCGAACGTTCCGAACACCTCCACCTCGTCAACTTGCCATCTTTTCCGTATCGACAAGTTCTGGCGCTTTTGTTGCTTTTTGCTATGCTGCCCTGCCTTTCTATTTCAGAATACATTCCTCTATCTTATTCCTTTTCACAGATGCATGCAACCGTTGGAAAGTATTTCAGTTATTTCCCGGGAAACGACAAATTCCGAGGCCGATAACGAACATTAAGTAATAAATTATCCGCTAAAAGGCGCACTTTGTCATACATATACCCATTTACATCTGAATAATTCCTCCTATTTTTAATTGAAATTTGAAAAAATACTTCAAAATCATTGGCGTTATGCTATCATTTAAACAATTCTCGTCGTTTTGATTGGAGGTGTAATCAAGTCAGGCATCCTGGGATTGTACATAAAGGGAAATTTAAAACCAATTGAAAAGGAGCCACTTTATGAAAAAGGTGAGCAGCATTCTCTTCGCGGTTTTATTATTCACTTTTTCAGTAGTTCCCGCTTCCGCTAACGGCAGTGACCAGTCCAGAGAGAACATGATGGAAAACGTCACAAATAATAAAAACATGAAGGCAAGAATATTATGGTACGACTTATCGGCAAATATTCCTTATCTGAATACAAAGGAAAAAGTAGCGGATATTGTAGGTAAAACAGCTCGAGCTAACATCGATACGATCATAGTGGACATCAAAAACTCCACAGGCTTTGTCGCCTATAAAAGCGCATTAGCCCCTCACGCGAGCACCTCTCAGAAGATTCCCGTATTTCAAGGTTATCCGGCCGATTATGATTTGCTGCAAACGGTAATCGAAGAAGCGCACAGTCACGGTATAAAAGTTCACGCAGCGTTGAATGTCTTCTCGGAAGGCAGCACGACTTATAAAGAAGGCCCGGCATATACGCATCCGGAATGGCAGTCGGTCATTTATCAAGGAATCCGGCTTGCCAAAGCGGCCAACGGCAATACCTTTGAGATTACCGGCACGAATACGACACGTCTCACGGACTATCTCGTTCTTTATACACCCGATAAATATAAAGTGTCCCCAGCTAACCGCTTTGGCGCGGAAATTCAAGTTGTCGACAATGTCGTGACTCAGGTTTCGGATCGGAATACGACCGGTGCGGCTGCACTGCAAGTTCCCGATAATGGATATGTGTTGTCCGGTCACGGAAAAGCCAGAACTTGGCTCCTGAACAATGTAAAGGTCGGCGATACGATGGACATAAGTGCGTCCGACACCAAACTGCGTCCGGCTTCGCAAGCGCCGGGACAATCCACATTCGTTAACCCTATTCGCGAAGATGTGCAGCAATATGAGCTCGGGATCATCAGAGAGCTGGTCGAAAACTACGAGGTGGATGGCATTGTGTTAGACCGCGCCCGGTACAACAACATCTATGCTGATTTCAGCGAACTGAGCCGGGAAAAATTTGAAGAGTACATCGGCCAGAAGGTCGCCAACTTTCCGCAAGATATTTTCTCAATTGAGTTCGACGAGAAAGGGGAAAAAATGACTCAAGGTCCGCTGTATAAGAAATGGATTGAATGGCGGGCAGGCAACATCCAGGACTTCTTCAGAAAAGCTGAAAATTTGATACACGCTACTGATGAAGATGTATTTTTCAGCACTTATGTAGGCGCATGGTATGCCGATTACTACAGCGAAGGTGTGAACTGGGCCAGCAAGACGCATATGCCGAATTTCGACTGGACCAGCGAGGATTATCATAAAACCGGGTATGCGGAATTGTTGGATTTCATTATGACGGGCACCTATTTTGAAGAGGTCACCAAGGAAGAGGCAATGGCAAAAGGCAACCCGATCGATCACAGTGTCGAAGGCTCGGCAGAGGTCGCTATGGACGCTGTCAATGGTGCTACTTTCGTATATGGCAGCTTGTATCTGAATCAATATTCCGGCAAACCGGAACAGTTCCGTAATGCAATCCGGATGGATCTGGAAAAAACGAATGGAATTATGCTTTTTGACTTGGTGTATTTGGAATGGTTCGATTGGTGGCATATCGTCGAGGAAGAATTTGCAGAACCGTCTACGGCTCCTCATCATGTTCCCGGGTTCGTAAAGCAGCTGAGAAGCGAACAATAAAAGGTATAGATTTGAACCGTCCTGTTGAGGATAAAGCCGACGAACTAATACTCCATGAGGAGGAAAATCGGATGGCTGAAAGGTCAATATTGGCGTATTTCAACACTCCCGACCAAGCAAAAAAGGCATTGAATCAGCTGCAGCAGCTAAAGCTTGTTGATGCGAAAATCGACCGGTTTAACGGGGTGCCTAACGATGGACCGGATTTCAATGGACCTGAGACGACAGATATTCCGACCATGGGATCAGCATTGGCCGATGTTCCCACCATGGGGCCGGCAGTCGGAGGCAATGATCTGGGCCCTCCGGGGCGCGACGCCGGAGAAGTTACAGCGGTGCTCGGTGTCAATGAAGAACCTGGAGGAGTCGCACCCGGCTGGTCAGGCGGCAGAGATATTCTGCTGACGGCGATCGTCCAGGAAGAGGATTACGATCATGCAATGAACATCGTTCACCGCGCCGGAGCCCTGTAACCATAAAAAATGCGCCGCTCTCAGCATGACCTGAGAAGCGGCGCTTCCTTTTTACACCAGTTCCTTGCTGACCACGTCCGCGATTCTTTCCACCAGACGCTTGATTTCCATTTTGTCGGGCCCTTCAGCCATAACACGGATAAGCGCCTCAGTCCCGGATGGACGAACCAGCACACGGCCATTGTCGCCCAACTCCGCTTCCGCGCCGGCTACGGCTTCGGCTATAGCTTCATTACCCGGGTAACGGGATTTGTCCGCTACTCTTACATTGACCAGTACTTGGGGATATTTACGCATCATTTGTTTGAGCTCGCTTAACTTCTTGCCCGATGCGACCAAAGTGTCGACGAGCTGCAAGCCTGTCAGAATGCCGTCACCGGTTGTATTATAATCCAGGAAAATGACATGTCCGGACTGTTCTCCGCCCAGGTTATACCCCTCGCGAACCATCTCTTCCATCACATAGCGGTCACCGACCGCGGTCTTCGCAGTCTTCAAACCGAGTGTTTCCGCCGCTTTAAAAAACCCGATATTGGCCATGACGGTCGTTACGATCGTGTCTTTTTTCAGCTTGCCGGCACGTCTCATTGCATCCCCGCAGATGCACAGAATATAGTCGCCGTCCACTTCGTCGCCATTCTCATCGATGGCAATCAACCGGTCGGCATCTCCGTCAAATGCGAGGCCTAAATGGGCGCCGTGCTGTATGACTTTCTGCGCCAGCATCTCCGGATGCGTAGAACCGACGCCATCGTTGATGTTCAGGCCGTCCGGCTCCGCCCCGTAGGCAATGATCTCGGCGCCAAGCTGCCGGAATACGTCCGGTGCCAGCTCGTAAGCAGCGCCATGCGCGCAATCGAGCACAAGCTTCAAACCGGCGAACGAATGGTTTACCGTCGTCTTCAAAAATTCAAGATAGCGGAACTTCGCTTCGGCATCGGTGGTCAGCACTCCGATCTCCCCGCCCACCGGCCGCGGCAGCGAATCTTCGTCAGCATCCATCAGCCGTTCAATCTCCAATTCCGTCTCGTCGAGCAGCTTGAACCCGTCGCCGCCGAAGAACTTGATTCCGTTGTCTTCAACCGGATTATGGGAAGCGGAAATCATTACTCCTGCATCCGCACCCAATTCACGCGTTAAATAGGCGACCGCAGGTGTGCTGAGGACCCCAAGCCTTACGACATCCGCGCCGATGGACAATAAACCTGCGATCAGGGCACTCTCAAGCATCGGACCCGAGATCCGGGTGTCGAGCCCGATCACGACTTTAGGTCGCTCTGCGCGTCCTGCCAATACAACGCCGCCGCAGCGGCCGATTTTATAAGCTAACTCAGGCGTCAACCCGCGGTTTGCGACTCCGCGCACTCCGTCTGTACCGAAATATTTTCCCATCTAAATTCCTGCTCCTTCTGTTGCTGTTGATTTACTCTGTTGTTGTGGTATCCGGACTGCTGTCCTGCCCCGCTGGTGCACCGGAGCTGTCTAGCGGAGCATCGGCAGGCACGTCGTCCTCAATCTGTACGGTAATGGAATTCGTACCTCCCGCTTGCTCAATGAAACGCGGCAGGTTCACGATCAGCGGAATGGTATGCGTGCCGGGGCCTTTTCCGCTCAGATCCGCGACCACCCCGACATCGCCCGGCTGCAAGTGATCCAGCATGGACGGAGCGCCCTTGATGGTGATATCCGCCTTGCCTGTCGAGGGCTCACTGATCTTCGCTCTCAATCCGCCCCCCAGACCTTTCAAGGTGATCGGCAGACCTTCCAAGGAACGAGTAGCCGCGAGTACGATATCAACGTCGACTTTGACCTGCTCTGGGGAAATCTGCGTAATTGGCGTAGTGACTTTAAGCGGCACGGCCACATTACCCGATTTCGTTAAGTTATTCACCTGTATGTGCGCTTCGATAAAGTCGATTTTGTCCAGCGCTTGCTGAGGTCCGTAAATAGTAACCTGCTCGACCTCCGGCTTGAATGCCGCGATACTCAGTTCCGCAGGCATCGTGCCCGTAAACCGGAACTGCAAAGGGACTGTCTTGAACGGGTTCGTAATCGGAATATCCACTTCAAGAACCTCCGGATCGATCCTGGCGCCTTCAATAACCTTGCCCGCGCTGTCGTAAGCGGCGAGCTTGACACTTTTGTTCTCTAACGCTTCTTGCGCGCCTTCTATCGAGATATTTGCACCGACTCGGGCAACATCCGGCCACTGATCAGAGGGCAGAGTCACATGCACCCGGTTGCTCGGCTTGATGACAGGCAATCCTGCCTTATATCCCTGAGCCGGATCGCCTTCCGTTCGAATATCCGCCTCGAGTTCCCTTGTCTGTAAGGACTGAATATTGACGTGCACAGTAGTCGGCGACATTTGGACGAACTGGATGCCCCGCGGCAAACTTTCAACTTTTATGTTCAGTGTATGCTCTCCTGCGCCCACCGTTCGCAAATCGATCCGCAGACGGTAATCGCCTTTTGGGGCGGCAAGCAGGTCAGTCGGCGTTCCTTTCACCGTCAAAGCTACGGTTTGCGGTTCCATGTCAAGCAGTATGAAATCCCGCTCGTCTAAGCCATAGGCTTCGACTTTAACTCCTTCGATCGTGTCGGTTTGCCGTAGAGCCGAGACATCACTGGGTGAAGGTTGGTCCTGATCGAAGTGGACGACGGCCCACATCAGTATTCCGAGCGCTAGCGCCACAATCTTAACGGCCGTCGGGTGGTGCAGCCATCTATCCATGGCTGTCACCTTCTTTCCGTTTCCAGAATGCTTTCCACTCGTTATTCTTGTTTTTGAACTGTGGACGCAGCTCCTCGAACAGCTTCGAGATCAGCGACTCTTCTTTAATGTCCCGTACAACTTGTCCGTTAATCGACAGCGACACTTGTCCGGTCTCTTCCGAGACGACAACGGAAATCGCATCGCATACTTCAGTGACGCCGATGGCTGCACGGTGACGTGTTCCCAGCTCTTTACTTATAAAAGGATTTTCCGACAACGGCAAGTAACAGCCGGCAGCCATAATCTGGTTGCCGCGTATAATCACCGCTCCATCGTGCAGCGGGGTATTCGGAATAAACACGTTGATGAGCAGCTCCGAGCTTAAGTTGGAGTCCATCTTGATCCCTGACTCAATGTAGTCATTAATACCGGTTTCCCGTTCAAATACAATCAGCGCCCCGATTTTGCGGCGCGATAAGTAGTTGACGGACTTCATCACTTCGTTAATCCCGTGGCTTACATCCTGCTCTTCCGGCGTGGAGCGGGTGAATAGCTTTCCTCTTCCGAGCTGCTCAAGAGCCCGTCTGAGTTCGGGCTGGAAGATGATAAGTACGGCGACGACACCCCATGTGAACATCTGGTTCATGAGCCAGTTAAGCGTATAGAGGTTAAGCCATGTGCTGATCGCCCAAGTGAGGACAAGCAGCACGATTCCGCGCAGCAGCTGAACCGCACGCGTCCCTCGTACGAGCAGGATCAAGCGGTATATGATGTAGCTCACTATGAGGATATCTACGATATCTTTGATTGCTGTCGTTAATGTCAGCCCGGCAAAATAGTCCAAGACGCGACCCCCCGTCCCGGCGCTGGATTAGTTATCGGCGAATATTGTCGGTTTACGTTATCTTCTATCTTATTATCTTTCTCTACAATTGCCAAGAAATCCTGTCATACAAAGAAAAAAACCTCTCTGCTGTCCAGAGAGGAGGAGAACTCGATCCGGAACCGGTTATGAGCGGGCAGAGTGATTGCCCCTTGCTGGTTATGAGCCGTAGGCCAATTTGCCGAACCAGGAACTTACCTTGTACCACATCCAGTCAACCGCACGGTCGATCGTTTGCACTTTGCCGGCTATGTGAGCGGTGGAAGCCAGGTTCACGCTTCCGTCTATGACGGTCAAGTTGCCGTCCACATCACCCAGCACCTGTGCGACGCCGTTGGAGACCGTGAGATCCCCGGAAAATGTCTGCCCGGCAGGCACGATTACCTTGTTCCCCTCGACAACGACATGCTCCAGATCCGGCCCTGCGATGGAGAGCTCCTGATCCTGATTCCACATCGTGACGAAGCTTGATAACATAACGACCAGGAACATCGCTGCAGCGGATGCCGCCGGATGGCGGCGTACCCAAGAAGTCCAAGCGGCCGGACGGCGCGACTTCGGCAGCGACTTCATGATCGACTCGGTCATATGTGCGGGAGCCGACGCGGCCGGCATCGCGCGTACAAGCGCATCTGTGCGCTCCAAAGCTTCAAGATGGCCCTGGCATGCCGCGCATTCAGTCAAATGGCTACGCAGTTCTTTGACCTGTTCACGCGACAGTTCCCCATCCAAATAATCATGAATGTATGCGACGGCGTTGTTGCACTTCATATCTGCCATCCCTTTCTTGAGTGGAGACAGTCGCTCCACGAGCATTGCTTCTATACTCTACGTGTTACGGAGCCGGCCGGTTTCATTGTTTTAGCTGAAAATGGGCTTATATCCTATGCTCCAACTTTTTCCGCAAAAATTCGCGCCCGCGGTGAACCCGGGTTTTCACAGTCGTAACGGGCATTTCGAGCACTTCTGAGATCTCCTGGAGGGAGAGGTCCTGAAGATAGCGAAGAACCATGACCGATTTATACTTCACGGGTAAAGTCTCGATCGCTTCATGAATAAGTCTCTGTGTTTCCGAAAGCAGCAGCTCGCTCTCCGGTGTTCGATCGTCGCTTGGCAGCATCGCGTACCCGTCCAGCCCCTCGTGCTCCGAGGACTCCGCATCGAGCGAGTAGACGGCGCGCCTCTTTCTGAGCCGGTCTATGCAAAGATTCGTGGCAATGCGATATATCCATGTGGAAAATTTCTGGTTTTCATCGTAACGATCCAGATTTTTGTATACTCGAAGAAATGTTTCCTGTACGACATCTTCCGCCTCTTGCCGGTTGTTGGTCATCCGATAGGCGAGATGGAACAGCTTGTCTTTATATAAGTCCACGATTTCAGCGAATGCGCGCTGATCCCCTTTGCGGGCCAAGCGCGCAAGACGCGTCTCCACTGGTTTCAAATCCGTGTCTCACCCTCCCTGCCGGCTTTCGGCGGTTTGTGCGGTCTTTTGCTGTGCTGCCATGATCCCTGCCAGAATGAGTGCAATTCCCACTCCCTGCAGCCACGACAAAGGTTCCCCCAGAATGAGGAACGCAGCAACCATCGCAGCAGGCAATTCCATCGCACCGAGCAGCGCCGCCAATCCGCCGCCCACCTTGGGAATACCATAGTTAAAGCAAATAAATGGAAAAGCCGTTCCTAAAAATCCGAGAAGCAGTCCCCAGCCGAAAATCGGCGCGCTTCCGTTCCACTCGAATGCGGTGGGCTTATGAATGATCGTAACGAGAACGAATGAAGCGGTTGCCATCACCGTCGACTTGGCAATCGGGTCCGTATCTACAGGAAGAATGTCGGATAAAAAGAAGAACGACGCATAAGAGACTGCCGCCAGCAGAGCCAGCAGTATGCCCAGACGATCGGCCCGCCCGAAATCCTGCTCAAGGAGTCCGACTGCCAGAATGGTGCCCGCGGCAGTCAATAGAACCGCTATCCATTCGAAACGCCCGGGCCACCGCCGTGTGCGAATGCTTTCTAGCAAGATGGTAATCCACGTAAATTGAAAAAGCAACACAATAGCCAATGAAGCGTCCAGAAGCGTCAAAGCCCGATTCAAAAATATCGTGGTAAGTGACACTCCGACAATGCCGATAATGACCAGTCTGAGCAGCTCTCTCCAACTTAGACGGAGTGCGCCCGAAACTCCGAGGAGCCGGGCAATGCCGAAAGTGAGCCACAACAGCGCCGTCCCCGACGCCACCTGTTGGAACGTCAAATGTTCGGCGTTCCATCCGCTTGCTGCCGCGAGCTTGAAAACCGGCGAGACGATGCCGTAGCTTACGGCGCCCAACAGCACGATAAAAACCGCGAACATCTTGTTTTTTCCGTTCATCGCATAACCCGCTTTCTGCAGGAAAGGGCCCGGGTGAGTGTACCCCGGGCCCCCATAATCCATGTGTCTAATTGTCAGTCCATCAGCCGGTGTTGCGGAGGCCGGCAGCAATTCCGTTGATTGTCAGCAGAACCTCGCGCAGAAGCTCCGCATCGTCACTGCCTTGTGACCGCAGGCTGCGCAATTCCAAGAGCAGCTGGACCTGCAAGTAACTGAGCGGATCCACATACGGGTTGCGCAGGCGGATCGATTCCTGAATGACAGGAGTGTTATCCAGAATATCATCCTGTCCGGTAATTTGAAGAATCATCTGTTTCGTCTTCGTATATTCTTCTTCAATCTGCGAGAAAATACGCGCTCGAATCTCAGCGTCGTTAATCATCGAAGCATATTCCCGAGCGATGATAAGATCGGCTTTCGCCAAAGCCATCTGCAGATTATCGATCAGGGACCGGAAGAACGAATATTCGCGGTACATCGTTCTCAGTGTATCCAATCGTTCTTCTTCGCCGGCAGCATAATGCTGCAGCGCGGTTCCCGCGGCATACCATGCCGGCAGCAAATAACGGCTTTGTGTCCAGGAGAACACCCATGGAATCGCCCGCAAGTCTTCGAACCGCTCGCTGTTCTTGCGCTTCGAGGGACGGGAACCGATATTGAGCTCGCCGATTTCCGGAAGCGGTGTCGACTCCTTGAAGAAGGTGAGGAAATCCGGATCGCGGAAAATCAAATCCTGATATTTGGTCTGCGCGTCCTCCGAGACGGTACGCATGATCTCTTCCCACTTCGTCTCCGAGGCTTTCTCCTGCGACGGATATCGGGCGAGATAGGCAGAGGTCAATAATGCGCTGGTCGCTTGCTCCAAGCTGCGATACGCGATTCCTGTCATGGAATAGCGCGAGGACAACACTTCTCCTTGCTCCGTAATTTTGATGCCTCCGCCGATCGTATGCGGCGGCTGCGCCAGAATACTCCGGTTAAGCGGCATTCCTCCGCGGCCCAACGCTCCTCCGCGACCGTGGAAAAACTTGAGGCGCACGTTGTACTCTTTCGCTGTCCGGGTCAAATCATTAAGTGCGACCCGCAGCTCCCAGTTCGCGGTAACCATGCCCCCGTCCTTGTTGCTGTCGGAATATCCGAGCATGACTTCGTGCACATTGCCCATGCCCGCAACACATTCACGATAGATCGGCAGCTCGAACAACGTCTTCATGATTTCAGGGGCTGCATGTAAGTCATCGATGGTTTCAAACAAAGGTGCCGCCTGTACCGTAGAGATGATCTTGCCGTTGTCATCCCGGCGGAACAACCCGGCTTCCTTGGCGAGTACCATTACTTCAAGCATATCGCTTGCCCCGCGGGTCATGCTGATCAAATACGTGGTGATACAGCTGACGCCGAACTCTTGTTGAGCGCGATAAATGGTACGATAAACGTCCAAGCATTCCTTGGTGGATTCGCTGAGCGGCGTGTTTTCGTTCACCAGCGGCCTCATATCGGCGAGCAGGCGATGCAGCAGCTCGATTTTCTCAGTCTCCGCCAACTCGGCGTAGCCGGCTTGTACACCTGTTTTTGCCAGAATCTCCGTCATTGCGTTTTCGTGTTCCTGACTGTGCTGACGCACATCCAACGAAGCCAAATGGAAGCCGAAAAGCTCCACCTGGCGAATAAACTTTTTGAGATGGGTGTTCGCTACATAATCGGCATAATGGTGGCGCAGACTGCGATCAATTAAAAGCAGATCGTCCATCAGCTCCGCTACAGTATGATAGCGCTGCTTGGTGCCTTTGAACTGTTCTTCCCTCATATTGCGCAGCTTCTGCAGCATATAGGTCAGTTTAACGCGGTACGGCTCTTTGTCGTTGGTCCAAGGTTCCACTGTCCGCAGTTCCACAGCTTCGCTGTCTGCACGGATAGAATCGATAAGTTCGTTCGTCACATCAATGATTGTTGTGCTGAAGCTCATTTGGCCCATCAGAGTCCGGATGATGTTCTCATACTTATAGATGACCAGGTTGCGCTGCATGTTCAGCGTTTTCCACGTCACGTCGGAGGTCACCGACGGATTGCCGTCCCGGTCGCCGCCGATCCACGTTCCAAAACGCAAGTAAGTCGGGACGTGCCACTGCTGCTCAGGGTAAAACTTGCCGAGACAGCGTTCAAACTCATCATATACATCGGGCAATACATCAAATAACGTTTCGTGGAAAAAATACATCCCGTTGCGAACCTCGTCTATTACCGTCGGTTTACGGTCACGCAGCTCGTCGGTCTGCCACAGCGTGAACACTTCATTGAGCAGCTTCTCGCGAAGCTTTTCCCGTTCACGATAGGTAAGAGTCGGGTTGTCCATTTCCATGACTTGATTCGCGATGCGCTTATGAATATCGAGCACGGCACGTCGAGTCGCTTCCGTCGGATGAGCGGTCATCACCAACTCGAGCGAGATATCGTTAATCATATGTTGCAGCTCATCGATCGATAAGTTCTTTTCCTTCAAATCCTGTACGACACTTGCAATCGATCCCGGCTGAACCGCTTCTCCAGTGGAACGCTCGTAGTCCCTTTTGCGGCGAATGCGGTGATTCTGCTCAGCGATATTAACCAGTTGAAAATAGATCGCGAAAGCACGGATCACCTGGTGTCTGATTTCAGGCTCTAAATTTTTAATTGTATTAACAAATTCCTCATACAGCTCAGGGAGAAACTCGGCGCGAAGCGCCTTGCTCATTTCCCTAATTTTCTCTACATGCTCGAGCAGTTCACGGCCGCCCTGATGCACAAGCACTTCGCCCAGAATATTTCCGAGAAAGCGTACATCTCTGCGCAGCAAATGGTTGGACGATGATCGTCCGGCCTCAACTAATTCCGACATCTCTATCACCCCAAACTAAGTATTTCAGCTGAAGTTATCCGCACTGGCGGCATTGATCAGCGGCACATTTGAAAAAAAGTCCTTCCTAACATCATACTACAATGAACGTTGAAAATCTGCATTTTCTGGTTGGAATACTGCGATAACCAGCCTTTTCACCCTTGGTAGATTAAGGTTTCATTTCCTGTTCGCTGTGTGTAATAAGTATGTACAAAGAGATAATTCGGATATTTATACCTAATCTTGACGACAGGAGCGATTATCATGAAAAGGGTAAATCTGAAGCTCAGAGGCTACTTGATGTTGTTAACTAAAGCGGCACTGCTAAAAATGGAACAGAATTAACAGGCCCGATCTCATACAACGCAATGTAAAAAAGGATGCTGCCGCGGATAAATCCCGGTGCATCCTTTTTCTTATTAAACAAAATAAAAATCCCTTATCACAAGGGATCTGACATTTACATTATGGAGCGGGTGATGGGAATCGAACCCACGCTATCAGCTTGGAAGGCTGAAGTTCTACCATTGAACTACACCCGCGTGTAATGAGTGGTCGGGACGACACGATTCGAACATGCGACCCCCTGGTCCCAAACCAGGTGCTCTACCAAGCTGAGCTACGTCCCGACAGTAAATTATACAGTTGTGAAAATGGCGCGCCCTGAGAGATTCGAACTCCCGGCCTTTTGATTCGTAGTCAAACGCTCTATCCAGCTGAGCTAAGGGCGCAAAACAACATGGAGCGGACGAAGGGATTCGAACCCTCGACCCTCGCCTTGGCAAGGCGATGCTCTACCACTGAGCCACGTCCGCATATGATTGTGGTGCGCGTGGAGGGACTTGAACCCCCACGGTTGCCCGCCAGATCCTAAGTCTGGTGCGTCTGCCAATTCCGCCACACGCGCATAGGCCGTACTAACCTTCTTGAAGGTGGTGAGCCATGAAGGACTCGAACCTTCGACACCCTGATTAAAAGTCAGGTGCTCTACCAACTGAGCTAATGGCTCAAGAATGGCTGGGGATCTAGGATTCGAACCTAGGAGTGACGGAGTCAAAGTCCGTTGCCTTACCGCTTGGCTAATCCCCAACGGTAAGCCAATGTAAAGTTAATGGTGGAGGCTGACGGGATCGAACCGCCGACCCTCTGCTTGTAAGGCAGATGCTCTCCCAGCTGAGCTAAGCCTCCGTAGTGGTGACCCGTAGGGGACTCGAACCCCTGTTACCTCCGTGAAAGGGAGGTGTCTTAACCACTTGACCAACGGGCCGTGAATGGTATTGGAAGTGGAGCTCTCAACCGGGATCGAACCGGTGACCTCATCCTTACCATGGATGCACTCTACCTACTGAGCTATGAGAGCATGGCCCCTATACCTTACCTGGCATTGCAAGTGAATCCGGCCCGGCAACGTCCTACTCTCCCAGGACCCTGCGGTCCAAGTACCATCGGCGCTGGAGGTCTTAACGGTCGTGTTCGGTATGGGAACGCGTGGAACCCCTCCGCCATTATTACCAGACCAGATCTTGCACAACGAATCCGATCATATCACGAATTCGCCGTTCATGTACAGTGGCAATTGCTGCCACCAACTGTGCGATGAAATCGTCACAGTTCGCATGACTGCAGGCAGTATTGCTGTGCAATACGTTGCAGACTTGCGATGTAAACAAGGCTTGCGCCTTGAAAACCGGATGCGAAACAAAGCGGGTGAAACCATCATCGAATCTGTGAATTTAGGATAAGCCCTCGACCGATTAGTACTCGTCAGCTGCACACGTTGCCGCGCTTCCACCCCGAGCCTATCAACCTGGTGTTCTTCCAGGGGTCTTACGAATTGGGAAATCTCATCTTGAGGCAGGCTTCGCGCTTAGATGCTTTCAGCGCTTATCCCTTCCGCACTTGGCTACCCAGCGATGCTCCTGGCGGAACAACTGGTACACCAGCGGTGCGTCCATCCCGGTCCTCTCGTACTAAGGACAGCCCCTCTCAAATTTCCTACGCCCGCGACAGATAGGG
>NZ_JXAL01000011.1 GCF_000829465.1 Cohnella kolymensis
TGAGCGATTCGCGCTCGTGGCTGACGGCGACAAACGCCGCTTCGATCGGCCCAAACGCAAAAAACGTGCTGCATCTCGAGCCGCTCGGGATCCGAAGCGAAGAAGTCGCGAATAGCCTTCGCGATACCGGACGCGTGACTAACGCGAAGCTCCGGTACGCCATCGGACAAATCGAAGCGCATGCTGAAGAGAAAGGAGAATGACGGTGGCCAAAGAGGACGTAATAGAGGTAGAAGGAACGGTTATCGAACCGCTGCCGAATGCGATGTTCAAGGTAGAACTCGAGAACGGACATCAGATTCTGGCGCATGTCTCCGGCAAGCTTCGGATGCATTTCATCCGAATTCTGACAGGAGACAAAGTGGTTATCCAATTGTCGCCATATGATTTGACGCGGGGCCGCATCACCTACCGCAAATAAGTTCGTCCGGTCTACCGAGTGCGTGTTGATCGAACGGCGGCCCATAGTTTTGTAAGTTCGATCACACCATTGTGCCGACCGAACTGCGATGTCAGAGACGCGCATGTTCGCTCGCACTATTAAGGAGGGTATTATCATGAAGGTGAGACCTTCGGTCAAGCCGATTTGCGAGAAATGCAAAGTCATTCGCCGCAAAGGCAACGTGATGGTTATCTGCGAAAATCCGAAACACAAACAAAAACAAGGCTAATAACAAGGAGGTGCTCCTAGATGGCTCGTATAGCTGGTGTTGACCTTCCCCGTGAGAAACGTGTGGAAATCGCCCTGACGTACATCTTCGGGATCGGCAAATCTACTTCCCAGAAGATACTTGCTACGACAGGTATCAACCCTGACACGCGCGTTCGCGATCTGACCGAAGATGAGTTAGCTCGTCTTCGTGAATCGATCGATAAAGCGCAAAAGGTCGAGGGTGACCTGAGACGTGAAATTGCTCTTAACATCAAACGGTTGATTGAAATCGGCTCTTATCGTGGGCTCCGTCATCGCCGTGGCTTGCCGGTTCGCGGACAACGTTCCAAAACGAACGCGCGTACCCGCAAAGGTCCTCGTCGTACGGTAGCGAACAAGAAGAAGTAATAAGGGGGGATAACAAGCATGGCACAAAAAGGCAAGAAAGTCGTACGCACCAAGCGTCGTGACCGGAAAAACATTGACACGGGTGTGGCTCATATCCGTTCGACGTTTAACAATACCATCGTGACCATTACGGATCCTCATGGCAACGCGGTTTCTTGGGCTAGCTCCGGCAACCTTGGCTTTAAAGGCTCCCGTAAAAGCACGCCTTTCGCAGCCCAAATGGCAGCGGAATCCGCAGCCCGCGCTGCGATGGATCATGGTATGCGTCTCGTTGAAGTCATGGTTAAAGGTCCTGGCGCAGGCCGCGAAGCTGCGATCCGTTCGCTGCAAGCCGCTGGTCTTGAAGTCAGCATGATCAAAGACGTGACTCCAATTCCGCATAACGGATGCCGTCCTCCGAAGCGCCGTCGCGTGTAACAAACGTTGCAGTGTGGTATCAAACAAGAACAACTTGTGAATAATGGTTGTAACGGTTAGGCATACTACATGGTTTACCCTATTAACATTTTGCATGATAAAATGAAGGCTGAAACCATTTTGGCTTGGGTAAACAATCGGCAACGTCAGCGGACGTTTTGAAGGAGGTATTGGTTGTGATAGTAATCGAGAAGCCGAAAATCGATTCGGTGGAAATTCAAGATGATAAGAGATACGGACGTTTTGTCGTAGAACCGCTCGAACGGGGTTACGGCATGACCCTGGGTAACTCTCTGCGCCGTATTCTGCTGTCGTCCTTGCCGGGCGCTGCAGTCGTATCGGTTCAGATCGATGGCGTGCTTCACGAGTTCTCCACGATTCCCGGCGTCATTGAGGATGTGACGGAAATTATCCTCAACCTCAAACGCCTGTCGCTGAAGATTCACTCCGACGAAGAGAAAGTGCTTGAGATAGACGCAGAAGGTGACGGCGTTGTGACTGCCGGCGATATCCGCGCCGACAGTGACGTGGAGATTCTTAATCCGGATCTGCACATCGCTACGCTGGCTTCAGGTGCGCGCCTTCATATGCGCATCTTTGCTAGACAGGGACGCGGCTATGTCGCGGCGGAGCGCAACAAGAAGGATGAGCAGCCGATTGGAGTTATTCCGATCGATTCCATCTATACGCCAATTACCCGAGTTAACTATCAAGTAGAAAACACCCGTGTGGGCCAGGTCACTAACTATGACAAGCTCACGCTCGAAGTTTGGACCGACGGCTCCATCAGACCGGAAGAAGCGGTTAGTCTCGGCGCGAAGATCCTCACGGATCACCTGTCGTTGTTTGTTGGACTGACTGATGAAGCCAAAGATACGGAAACGATGAAGGAAAAGGAAGAAGACAAGAAAGAGAAAGTGCTTGAGATGACTATCGAAGAGCTTGATCTTTCCGTCCGTTCCTACAATTGCCTGAAACGTGCCGGAATCAATACCGTTCAAGAGCTGATTACGAAATCGGAAGAAGACATGATGAAGGTTCGCAACTTGGGCCGCAAGTCTTTGGAAGAAGTGCAGGAAAAGCTTGAAGAACTGGGTCTGGGCCTTCGTTTCGAGGACTAACGCCCGTTAATGTTTTAAAGCATCAAGTGATAAGGGAGGGAAAAAGATGGCCTATCAAAAACTGAGTCGCGACTCAAGCTCGCGGAAAGCACTTTTCCGTGACTTGGTAACCGACCTGTTCCTGTATGAGCGTATCCAAACGACCGAAGCGAAAGCGAAGGAAGTTCGCTCCATTGCCGAGAAGCTGATTACTCTCGCCAAGCGTGGCGACCTGCATGCACGTCGTCAGGTAGCAGCATTTGTGCGTCGGGAAAGCCTTGACGGCGAGCAACGAACGCCATCCAAAACTGTTCTCCGAGTTGGCGCCGCGTTACATTGACGCCCGGGTGGATATACTCGCATTCTGAAGCCTGGGTCCCCGCCGCGGCGACTCCGCTCCGATGGTGTATCTCGAACTCGTAGATCGCGCATAAGAACGGAGCAAAGAAGGATGGCCCGAATCACGCATTCGGATCATCCTTTTTTTGTGGCACTTCGGCAGGGTAAGGAGGGATGAAGTTTTGCGGAATATCGGTCTCATCGTCAGCTACGACGGAACCGGCTATCAGGGGTTTCAGACCCAGCCCGGCGGCAACACGATCCAAAACAAGCTCGAAGAAGCGATCTATCTGTTGTCGGGAGAATCTGTGCGTCTGATCGGATCGGGCCGCACGGATGCCGGCGTTCATGCGAGAGGCCAAGTCGTGAACTTCCATACGTCCTCCAGCATCCCTGCTGAGCGCTGGGAACGTGCTCTTAATGCAAGACTGCCGGATGATATCGTTGTGCAATCCGCTTTCCCAGCGCCGCTGGAATTTCACTCGCGGCGCTGGGCGGTTCGCAAAACCTATCGGTACTCGATCAATTGCAACCGCAATCCCGATTTATTTAGACGGCACTATCAATTTCATCATCATACGCCGCTGAATTTTGAAGCGATGCGCAGCGGGCTCGGTCATCTGCTCGGTGAACATGATTTTTCTTCATTTACATCACCGCAGTCAACGAAGCCGAGCCATATCAGAACGATCATAGACGCCAAACTCGTGGTAGAGGATAACGCTGAAGCTTTTCCCGAGAAACCGGTGCTGCAAGCGTGGGACACCAAACAATATCCCGGCCGGCAGCGCGGCATCGTGCATTTGTATATTACCGGGAACGGTTTTCTGTATAACATGGTCAGGATTATCACGGGGACTCTGATCCAAGTCGGTGAGGGGAAACGTTCCCCTGACGATATGGGGATCATCCTGGCCGCCAAGGATCGTTCGAAAGCCGGTCCTACAGCCGTTCCGCACGGTCTGACTTTGTGGGAAGTGGAGTATGAACCGTTCAACTGACGAATACGCATAAAATCAGGCGTTGCGAATATTTTTAGTTGCTTATCCGCCCGGTTTGATGTACAATAAATTTTGTGCTTTCTACACGGCTTCCCACGGCCCCAGTGAAGAAATGTCACACTGACAGATCGCATTACAGCTTTTTAAACCACACTTGACAATGAAATTGACGGTAATGACGTACCACATACAAGCAGGGCAGTACAACCCGAAGGAGGATATTCATGCGTATCACTTACATGGCAAAGCCGCTCGAAGTTGAGCGCAAGTGGCATTTGATCGATGCCGAAGGCAAAACCCTCGGCCGTCTGGCCAGCGAAGTTGCTGCTTTGATCCGCGGCAAACACAAACCGGAATTCACCCCACATATCGATACAGGTGATTTCGTTGTCGTCATCAATGCAGACAAGATCGTTCTGACAGGCAAGAAAATGCAGCAAAAGAAATACTACACTCACTCCCACTATCCAGGCGGTCTTAAAACTAGAACTGCAGCTGAGATGTTGGACAAGAGACCTGAGCGGATCATTGAGTTGGCTGTTTACGGTATGCTGCCTCACAACAAGCTGGGACATCAGCTTCGCGGTAAGTTGAAAGTATATGCCGGTGCAGAACATCCACACCAAGCACAACAACCTGAAGTTTACGAACTTCGCGGTTAATCGAAAGGGAGGACTTACGAATGGCTCAAGCGCAATATATCGGAACGGGTCGCCGCAAGCACTCCGTTGCGCGGGTTCGTCTCGTGCCGGGTGAAGGCCGCATCCAGATCAACAAACGTGATATCAACGAATATTTCGGCCTTGAAACGCTGAAATTGATCGTTAAACAACCGCTTAACCTGACTGAAACCAATAACAAATATGATATTGTGATCCTTACTCACGGAGGCGGAATGTCCGGTCAAGCCGGTGCCATTCGCCACGGGATCTCCCGCGCTCTGCTGAAAGCAGATCCTGAACTTCGCGGATCTCTGAAGAAAGCCGGATTCCTGACTCGTGATCCACGTATGAAAGAACGGAAGAAATACGGCTTGAAAGCGGCTCGCCGCGCGCCTCAATTCTCCAAACGTTAATCTTGTGCAAAGTGCCTTTCCCCCATTTTTACAATGGGCGGAAGGGCATTTTTTTATGCTTTGGAATACGATAAGGAAGTGCTAACAAGTATTGCTCATAATCACCATTAGGCGTATAATAGACTAAATTCATATGTACTTACTAGGAATTAAAGATGGAGGTCAATAATCATGAACCTGATTGAAAAAGAAACCCTCATCCACCGGAAAGCTGAGGAATTCGAGAACGCCTCGCCCCAGGAGGTCATCGCGTGGGCCGTTCAAACCTTCCCGAATATAACATTCGCCTGCAGCTTCGGAGCTGAAGATGTAGTGCTTGTCGATATGCTGCAAAAGATCAGTCCATCTTCGGATATTTTCTACCTCGATACGGACTTTCATTTTAAAGAAACGTATGAGACCCGTGATCGAATGGAAGAGAAGTACAATCTGAAGTTCGTGCAGGTGAAGCCGAAGCTCACTCCGGAGGAGCAGGCTGCTGAGCACGGAGAAGCGTTGTGGAAAAGCGAGCCGAACGCTTGCTGCAATATCCGTAAGGTAGAGCCGTTAACCCGCATTCTATCGCAATATGACGCATGGATTACCGGTATCCGCCGCGATCAGGCGCCGACACGGGCTAATGCCAAGAAGGTCGAGTACGACACCAAATTCGGATTGGTGAAGTTTAACCCGCTGGCAGCATGGACATCGGAGCAGGTGTGGGATTATATCCGCGACAACGATATCATCTATAATCCTCTTCACGATCGTAACTACCCAAGCATCGGCTGCGAGCACTGCACAAAGCAGGTTATGCCGGGTGAAGATCCTCGGGCGGGACGCTGGGCAGGCAATGAGAAAACGGAATGCGGTTTGCATAAATAAATCAAACAAGAAGAATAAGCAGAAGGAGTTACTGAAACGATGAGCGCAATTCAGCCGCATGGCGGAAAGTTAATCAACCGGTTAGCCGAAGGGCGGGAGCGGCAAGAGCTGCTGTCACGCGCGGCCGGACTCGCTTCAATCCAGGTGAATAACTGGACGATTTCAGATCTCGATCTGATTGGGGTAGGGGCATTCAGCCCGTTGACGGGTTTCATGAACGAATCGGATTATTTGTCCGTCGTCAATACGATGCGTTTGGCGGACGGCACCATCTGGAGTATTCCAATCACCCTTACCGTTACTTCGGATCAAGCGGCGAAGTTGTCGATCGGTCAAGAAGCGGCTTTGGTGGGTGAGTCCGACGGCATCCTATACGGCGTGATTGAAATAGAGAGCATCTACACAGTGGATAAACGCCATGAAGCGTTGCAAGTATTCAAAACAGATGATATGGAACATCCGGGTGTCGTGAAGCTGTTTGATCGCCCGGACACTTATGTGGGCGGCTCTATCCGTGTACTTAATCGTCCGAAGCCGGAGAAGTTCAACGAATTTTATTTCGATCCTGCAGACACGCGCCGAATCTTTGCCGAGAAAGGCTGGCGCACAGTTGTCGGGTTCCAGACACGCAACCCGGTGCACCGGGCTCATGAATATATTCAAAAAGCGGCAATGGAAATCGTTGACGGACTTTTCCTGAATCCGTTAGTGGGAGAAACGAAATCTGACGATGTGCCTGCAGATGTGCGCATGAAAAGCTATGTCGCGCTTCTTGAGAACTACTATCCGGAAGATCGGGTATTCTTGGGTGTGTTCCCGGCAGCCATGCGTTATGCAGGACCGCGGGAAGCTATATTCCACGCGATGGTCCGTAAAAATTACGGCTGCAGCCATTTCATCGTCGGCCGTGATCACGCAGGGGTAGGCGATTATTACGGCACTTACGAGGCGCAGGAGCTTCTGAAGTCTTTCCCTGTGGAAGAGCTGGGTATCATGCCGCTTTATTTTGAACACAGCTTCTTCTGCACGAAATGCGGTAACATGGCTTCCAGCAAAACATGTCCGCACGGCAAAGAAGATCATATGACCTTGTCGGGCACGAAAGTCCGGGCCTTGCTGCGTGACGGGATTTGCCCGCCGCCGGAGTTCTCCCGTCCTGAAGTGGCGAAGATCCTGATTGAAGGTATGGCGGAAGCTAGCAAGACTTACGCGATCTAAACATAAATATCCATCTTGTCCCATATGATGTAGGGAACTTTCCCGGGACGGGGTGGATTTTATTGTTTAACGGATATGGTTCTCGAGTGTGGAACGCGATCAAGAGGCGGACCCGATTAGTCGTATGGATGAGCCGCCGGGGGATGCTCCGCGTAGGTATTGTGTCCTGCCTGATCCTGTTGACATTGGTCATATTCCTGAGTGAAATGCCTTCTGCGCGCACTTGGACGCACTGGACTGTGCCGCTTGCGGGCAAGATCATTGCGCTGGACGCCGGACATGGCGGCGCCGATGGCGGTGCGGTCAGCCGGGAAGGAGTCATTGAAAAGGATTTGAACCTGGCGATCGTCCTTTATTTAAGGGATTATCTGCAACAGGCCGGGGCATTGGTGCTTTTGACGCGTGAAGGAGATTACGATTTAGCCTCGCCCGATACGAGGGGTTATTCCCGCCGGAAGACGGAGGATCTGCTGCAAAGGGCGGATCGGGTTCGGGACCGGAAACCGGATCTGACCATCAGCATACATATGAACAGCATTCCGTCTCCGCTCTGGTCGGGCGCCCAGACCTTTTACCATCCTCAGAATCCTGAAAGCAAACGGCTGGCTTCGATCATCCAACGGGAGTTTCGAGAAATGCTCGGCAACACGACCCGGGTCGCCAAAAAAGCGGAGACGGTGTATTTGCTGAAGACGCTGGAGATGCCGACGGCTTTAATCGAAGTCGGTTTCTTGTCTCATCCGGAAGAGGCCAGATTGCTGGCGGACGAGAAATACCAGCGCAAGGTTGCAACTGCGATCTACCGGGGCATCCTCCGTTACGGGTCAGGTGAAAAGGAATAAAGCTGTGTTATAATAAGTAAATGTTGTAAAAGCATACGGGGGTTGATTCGATTGGTAACCAGAGAAGCAGTAATCGATGCGCTTCGGTTCGTAATGGAGCCGACCTTAAGGCAAAGCACCGTGGGTTTGGGTTTGATACGTGACGTTGTGGTGCGGGATTCCTCAGTTTCTTTGACGGTGGTACTGCACCCGGATAGTATGGACAAGCAGGCGGAACTGCAGCAGCAAATCGCCGACAAGCTGTCCAAGATCGTGGAAGGGGAGCCTCATTTGAGGTTTCGTCCAATGACGGAGCACGAGAAAGCCGATACGTTATCCAAGATGCAGCCGCCGACGGCAGCCAAGCCATCCGCGCCTGCGCCCGGGCAGCAATCAGCAGCGGTGAAGGGCCATGCCGCAGGGCTCGAGCATAACCATCTGCTTAATCCGGAGAACGGCGTTCACTTTATTGCGGTGGCGAGCGGCAAGGGCGGAGTCGGCAAATCGACGGTCACGGTAAATTTGGCTGTTGCTTTGGCCAGACAAGGCAAGCGCGTCGGTCTGATCGACAGCGATATATACGGGTTCAGTGTACCTGATATGATGGGGATCGAGGAACGGCCCGAGCAGGTGGGGGAGAAAATCAAGCCCATTGAACGCTTTGGCGTCAAGGTTATGTCCATGGGTTTCTTCGTGGAAGACAACAGCCCGGTCGTATGGCGGGGGCCGATGTTAGGAAAGATGCTCCGCAATTTCTTCATGGAGATCGACTGGGGCAAGCTTGACTATTTACTGCTGGATTTACCGCCCGGAACCGGCGATGTGGCGCTTGACGTGCATCAGATGATTCCTCACAGCAAAGAAATCATCGTCACCACGCCGCATGCCACAGCCGCGTTTGTAGCGGCTCGCGCGGGTTCTATGGCGCTGCGCACCAATCACGAGATCATCGGTGTCGTGGAGAATATGGCGTACTATGAAGCTAAGGATGGAAGCCGTGATTACGTCTTCGGGCGTGGGGGCGGCGCGCGGCTGGCGGAAACATTGCACACGAAGCTGCTGGCGCAATTCCCGCTGGGCGCACCGGACAATCATCCGGCTGAGGCGGATTTCTCGCCTTCCGTATACAAGGCGGATTCGCCGTCGGGCAAAGAGTACATGGCTCTCGCGCAAAGCGTCATTGACCACTGCGAGCAATAGCTTAAGCAAACACAAAAACCGGCGTAAGCCGGTTTTTTGTTGTTTGCCTCAACTGCCACCGGAAGATTCCCCGCCGCCGGCCGCAGGTCCACCGCCGCCTGAGCCCCCGCCGCCCCCCTTGCCCTTGGCGGGCTTAGGCTGAGCTCCTCTTTAACGGCAGCCTGCAGCATCTTCATCATTTCCAGCTTAAACAGCGGATTCTGGATGGATTCATTCACAGAGTTATTGATGACTGTCCGAACGCTCATGGTCTTGATGGAATCGGAAAGTATTTTTTGCATCTCCGGTCCTTTAAACATGTCGGTCATGTCTTTCTGATAACTGGGGTCCTTCATCAGGTCCTTGTGGATTTGTTTATTGTCTTTGCTCACAGCCTTGGCAAATTCACCGGCGAACTTGGGGTCAGTCATTATTCCGCTTAAAATTGACGAATATTCCGGAGAGGTCAGCACATCCTTAACCGCCATCCTGATACGCAGTTGATCCTGCGGATTCATGCTTTGCGCCCGCAAAGTCGTTTCACCTGATGAGGTGGCCTTTTCCACCGCTTTCTGCCCATCCTCGGAACCGAGAATGTCGATGACCATCGATTTAACTTCTTTATAACTCAGTTCTCCGCCGCCATCGCCCCCGGATTGGGGGGAGCATGAAACCAGAGTTAAGCTCATGCCCAAGATGGCGCCATACAACGGCAACCGATAACGCATACCGACACCTTCTCCCTCTATAAGCAGTTATGGCTGTAGTATGTGAAGGTAAACGGACGGCTATGATGGGATGTTCATGGCTTTTTCACTGGTTCGTGGTAAAATGGAGGGTGGACGATTGGAGGAGGAATTTCGCGTTGAATTTGCGTAAATGGATGAAATTATTCGGTACGACCATTCTAATAGGTGCTTTAGCGGCAGCTGTTACCGGACTCTGCCTGCTGGTTGCGGATCCCGAATTTCGTGTTATTAAAGCTGACGGTTGGTTGTATAACATTGTCATGATGGGGCTCAGCGGACTTACTTTCGGCGCTTTTGCGCATATGGGATTTTTCGCGTACCTGATGTTGAACTACATTGCCCGCAGCATTTTCAAGCGTCCTTATTTGTGGGTTGCTCTGCAAGGCTTTATCGCGGTTTTCGTATTAGCTGAAATTGCCTACTGGACGTACGGCACCAATTTTCCCAGCAATACTTATTGGGCTGTGCCGCTGTTATTGCTTGTTTTATCTCTGATCGTAGCTTGGCGAAAAGTAAATGAAACGACGTCCGGCGCCTGGATCCCTACCCTGTTCTTCATGGTGGCTGTTACGGTCGTGGAGGCGATTCCTACATTCCGGACGGGCAACATTTCATCTCTTATTTTTCAAATGGCGCCTTTGTTTGTGTGCAATGCTTACCAAATCATGCAGCTTCACCGTATTCTAGACAGGGCCGGGACGCTGAAGTCGGCCGCTTAACGAGCAGGGGATGCCATCTCGTTCCATGCGGAACGATCTTCGACGGTTTTCCCTTTGGTCTCTGTCTGATTGATCAGCTGCGACACGGTGACGAACTCATAGCCTTGCCCGCGAAGCTGGTCGATGATATCGGGGAGTGCCAGGTGTGTCTGTTTACAGGAGTCGCTCGCATGCAGCAATATGATATCGCCGGTATGCGCTTTGTCGACCACTCTGCGGACAATGGTATCCACTCCGGGGTTTTTCCAATCCAACGAATCGGTGTCCCATTGAATGACCTTGTAATTCAAGTCTGCCGCAACGCGCAATACCCGTTTATCGAAATCCCCGTTCGGCATGCGGATCAGCTTCGGACTGCTTCCCGTCATCTCGCTTAGTATTCCGTGGGCGGTCGTAATTTGTCTCCGTATCTCTTCTTCGCTGTACTGGCTGTAATTGTCGTGCCTGTGCCCGTGGCTGCCGATTTCATAACCGGAGTCTACGATTTTCTTGACAATTTCCGGGTGGGTCTTGCTCCAAGGTGAAGAGAGGAAGAAGGTAACGTTGTCCACTTTTTTGTTTTTCAGAATTTCGAGAATCGGCTCCGCGCGTTTGTCGCCCCAACTGATATCGAACGTCAACGCCACGACTTTCCGGTCCGTGGGAACGCTGTAGATGGCGGCCGGCGGGTGAGCGGCAAAGACGCTTATATTGTCCTTTTCAACCCAAATGACCGCAACAGACAGGATGGCGGCTACTGTGAGGAAAAAGAACTTTTTAATGCGCCGTCCGTTTAATACTAAAAAATAGTTATTCATGCGGAATGATCGGCTCCTTTCAAAGGTAGATTGGACGTTACTTAGAAATCAGCCTCGGGCTTGGCTATTATCAAATGTATGCTTGACCCATGCAGTTATTCATCCTGTCAGAGTGCAGCGAATGGAGGATCAGCAATGTTTACGCGCAAAGGGTATTTACAGTCGTGGAAAGAAGTGCGGCCGTATTTCATTATGTCGATCATGCTTTTTTTCGCAGGTCTTCTCGTCGGGGGCTCCCCCGGGGCACCGGCCGAATGGCTTGCGCAGCAGTTGAAGGGCTTGGCACAATTGTCCAACATCGCCCATAAATCGGACTCGCCGGAGCTAGTCATGTTCTTTATCATTTTCCTTAATAACTTTCTGAAGGCTGTTCTTGCCATGGTGTTAGGCGCGGCGGTCGGGTTGTTTCCCGTCTATATGCTGGTCGCTAATGGGATGGTTATCGGATTTCTATTAGGAGAAATCGCTGATCGAGGCGAGAACGTGTGGCTGATCGTCTTAAAAGGATTGCTGCCCCACGGCATCTTGGAATTGTCCGCGATCTTTCTGGCGTGCGCATTCGGCGTGCGTTTCGGTGTAACCCTGCTGCAGGGCATCGCGGGTTCCGTGTTCGGCAAAGACCGGGCATGGCATCCGTTCGTGCGCACGGCTATCGGATCTGTACCGGCGCTGATCCTGGTTTTCACACTGCTTCTTGCGGCAGCTGTAGTGGAAAGTACGGTAACCTACTGGCTAATGAGTTAAAAGTTAGAGTTTTCCTCCAAAATGGTCATAAAGGCGGCGACAATAGAGCATAACAGTAAAACATGCCGCAGAATTCCTTTTCGGTATTTTCGGCAATGCCGCTTTTGCACAGGAGGATTGCATTCCATGCTGGGTATGATGTTCACGGATAAAGAGTGCAAGGAGCTCGATTATTTGCTGCGTAAGGAAATGGATGAAATGCTTCTCGATATGGCTGACCGGCGTTTGGATCGCCCGGTGAAAGAAGCGATCTCCAAACGCTACAGGATTATCTTTCGTATGTACGCCCGAATCGCGCCGCCCAGAGAGCTGTCGCGTTATGCGCTCGGCTTAAAATCACAGCATTAAAAAGCATGGATAAAAAAGCTTGACCCGGGCAATGCGAATATGTTAAATTATCATTCGTCCCTCTTTACGGGAGACATCGCAGTTCTAGCAGCGACAACGGCAATGAAGGATGAAAGAAATTGCCAGTTGCTTTTGCCTGGTAGGCTGTGATATATTATAAAAGTCGCCGTTAGCGCGGTGATGAGATATTCAAGCAGTAACATTGTTCTTTGAAAACTGAACATCGAGCGTAATACGGTTCCTGTCGTCCTTTGGGACGATAGACAACGATTTACTTTTTTAAGTCAGCATTTTGAGCCTTCATGGCTCTCTATTATGGAGAGTTTGATCCTGGCTCAGGACGAACGCTGGCGGCGTGCCTAATACATGCAAGTCGAGCGGAGTTGATGAGAAGCTTGCTTCTCTGATGCTTAGCGGCGGACGGGTGAGTAACACGTAGGCAACCTGCCCACAAGATCGGGATAACATTCGGAAACGAATGCTAAGACCGGATAAACAGTCCTCTCGCATGGGAGGG
>NZ_JXAL01000012.1 GCF_000829465.1 Cohnella kolymensis
TCCCGATCTTGTGGGCAGGTTGCCTACGTGTTACTCACCCGTCCGCCGCTAAGCATCAGAGAAGCAAGCTTCTCATCAACTCCGCTCGACTTGCATGTATTAGGCACGCCGCCAGCGTTCGTCCTGAGCCAGGATCAAACTCTCCATAATAGAGAGCCATGAAGGCTCAAAATGCTGACTTAAAAAAGTAAATCGTTGTCTATCGTCCCAAAGGACGACAGGAACCGTATTACGCTCGATGTTCAGTTTTCAAAGAACAATGTTACTGCTTTTTATTACCGTGCCGCTCAAGAGGCGACTTGAATAATATATCACAGCCGGCAAGTCAGATGCAACAACCAATTTCTTCCTAAAGCCTTATCAATTGTCGATTTCTGCTGCTCCGCATTCAACTTCATTGACCGCGCCGAACAATAATTTATCACAGAACGGAAATCCGCGTCAATGCCAAATAAATACATAATAAAACGGCCAGACGAAGGCGTCGTCGCCCTGCGTCTGCCGTACATAAGCAGCTTCACAACAGTGAACGATATATCATACTCAGGCTTCGGTTTCACCCGCTGAATCTTCGGATACAACACCTTCATCGTCCGTTTCCAGGTCGTCCTCATCTTCATTCTTAGGAGCTCTGGCTACGGTAGCTACGAAGTCGTCTTCTCTTATGTTGATCAGCTTAACACCTTGGGTAATCCGTCCCATCGTGTTAATACCCGACATGCTTGTACGAATCAGTGTGCCGGACGATGTCATGATCATCAGGTCCTCATCATTGTTAACGACCTTCAAGCTCACTATCTCACCGTTCTTGTCGGTGACATTGAGTGTTTTGATTCCTTTGCCGCCGCGTGTTTGAATTCTGTATTCCGACAGCGGGGTACGTTTGCCGTAACCTTTGGTGGTGACAATAAGCACCGTCTCCTCCGGCTGTACGACATCCATATCGATGACCTTGTCTTTGTCATCCAACTGGATACCTTTGACCCCTGTGGCAGAACGGCCCATCGAACGGACATCCTGCTCGGAGAAACGAATGGACATGCCTTCGCTGGTTCCCATAATGATTTCACGATCGCCGTCGGTCAGCTTGACACCGATCAAATCATCGTCTTCACGCAGCGAGATCGCGATCAAGCCGACTTTTCGAATGTTGGAGTAGTCATCCAGCGGTGTCTTCTTTACTATCCCTTTGCGGGTTGCAAAGAAGAGGAACTTATTCGGCTCGAATGATTCGACCGGAATCACCGCCTGGATCGTTTCACCTTGTTCGATCTGAATCAGGTTAATGATCGGCGTGCCTCGCGCAGTCCGGCTTAAATCCGGAATTTCGTAAGCTTTCAACCGGAACACCCGCCCTTTGTTCGTAAAGAACAGGAGGAAGTGGTGCGTATTCGAGACGAACAGATTTTCAACGAAGTCGTCTTCTTTCGTTCCCATTCCCATAATTCCTCGTCCGCCTCTGCGCTGATTGCGGTAGGTGGATACAGGAAGCCTTTTGATGTAACCGGAATGGCTCATCGTGATCACGACTTCGTCTCGCGGAATGAGATCTTCATCCATGATCTCCGAGTCGCTGGCCGTGATTTCCGTACGCCGCTCATCGCCGAACCGCTCCTTGATTTCCTGGAGCTCATCGTGAATGATGTCTCTCACAAGCCCCTCGTCTGCAAGAATGGCTTTATATTCGGCGATTTTTTGTACGAGCTCGTTGTATTCCTGCTCGATCCGGTCGCGCTCCAACCCGGTCAGGCGTTGGAGACGCATTTCCAGAATAGCCTGAGCTTGATCGTGGGACAGACCGAAGCGTGTGATCAGCCCTTCACGGGCCTCTTCTGCCGTTTGTGAAGAGCGGATCAACGCGATGACTTCATCCAGATGATCTAACGCTACCCGCAAGCCTTCCAGAATGTGCGCGCGCGCTTCCGCCTTCTTCAGTTCAAATTCAGTGCGGCGCCGAATCACTTCGACTTGGTGCTGGATATAATGATGCAGCACGTCACGCAAATTCAGAGTTCTAGGCTCTTTATTCACTATAGCCAGCATGTTGATGCCGAAAGTAGACTGCATCTGCGTATGCTTGTACAAGTTATTCAGTACGACGGTAGGCGTCACGTCACGGCGAAGCTCAATGACAACCCGCATACCGTTGCGGTCCGATTCGTCCCGCAGATCGGTAATACCGTCGATCTTCTTATCCCGTACAAGCTCCGCGATTTTCTCCACAAGACGTGCTTTAATAACCTGATACGGCAGCTCATGGACGATTATTCGCGCTTTGCCGTTTACTTCTTCAATTTCCGCGCGAGCCCTCATCGTTACGGAACCGCGTCCCGTGTTATAGGCCTGGCGAATGCCCTCCCGCCCGAGAATAAACCCGGATGTAGGAAAATCCGGTCCTTTGATGTATTCCATCAAATCGTTCGGGGTCAGATCCGGATCGCGGATTAATGCTTGGGTTCCGTCAATGACTTCAGTCAGATTGTGAGGCGGAATGTTGGTGGCCATCCCTACTGCAATACCGGTGTTCCCGTTCACCAGCAAATTGGGATATCGCGCCGGAAGCACGGCAGGCTCATGTTCCTCACCGTCATAGTTCGGATTGAAATCGATTGTCTCTTTGTTGATATCGCGCAGCATTTCCATTGCGATCTTCGACAACCGCGCCTCGGTATAACGCATAGCCGCCGCGGAATCCCCGTCGATCGAGCCGAAGTTCCCGTGCCCGTCCACCATCATATATCGCAGCGAAAAGTCTTGAGCCATACGTACCATGGATTCGTATACCGCCGAGTCTCCATGCGGATGATATTTACCGATGACTTCTCCGACGATCCTCGCCGATTTCTTATAAGGTTTATCAGGGGCCATACCGAGCTCGGACATCGCAAACAGAATACGGCGGTGAACCGGTTTCAGTCCGTCGCGAACGTCCGGCAATGCCCGGCTGACAATAATGCTCATTGCGTAATCCATGAACGATTCCCGCATCTCGACCCCGATATCACGGTCTCTATATTGGGAGCGTTGTTCTTCAGCCATGCAGATCCTCCTTATTAATGCGATGGACACAAAGTTGATTTATACATACTGAGAAAAACGCCCTTTGACAATGCTCACGCCAGGGCGTTTTCCGTCATAAATTAACAAATACAATAATTCCATTATAGCACAATGTTGAGGGGAAAGGTTGAATGACACCAATGCCGATCCAACGCGTCCGCAGCAAACTGGCGAAAACCAAGCCGCTTGTCGGCGATCCCGTTTTACACGAGTTCGTTCCCGACACCCGAGCCTTCAACCGCGGAAATGTACAACAAATGCTGGATAAATACGAGATGATTTATGTAAAACCGGTACGCGGCACTTTCGGAAAAGGCGTCATACGAGTCAAAAAGAAAGGCCGAGCATCACGGCCATACCGGTTTCAATCCGGACTCCGCAAATATCGGTTCGGGTCATTCGATTATATGTACCGTAAACTGCTGGCCCTTAAGCAACGGAAGGCATACCTTACGCAGCAAGGCATTCATCTGCTGAAGCATGGCGGGCGTCGTTTCGATCTGAGGATCATGGTTCAGAAAAACCCGCGCTCCTTCTGGGAAACCACAGGTATTATCGGACGCCTCGCCCATCCCGGCAAGGTTGTCACCAACTATCACAGCGGCGGAACGCCTCTTCCGATTGATAAACTGCTGAGTAACCATATGTCTAGCGAAGAGATTCTTGACTTCCAAAAACAGCTTCAAACGTTGGGCGTAAACGTAGCAAAAGTTTTGGAGAAACGATTCCCCCGGCTGAAAGAAATTGGAGTAGATGCCGCGATTGACCAGAATAAGAAGCTATGGATCCTCGAGGTCAATACACTGCCTGATCCGTTCTTATTCCGCAAGCTCAGGAATCCTGACATTTTCCGGCGTATGTATGCTTATGCCGTCTCTTATGGCCGCTTCCCGATCAAAAGAAGAAGAAAAATGTAATTGCAGGGGGTACCTCCTGGAAGAGATACCCCCTGTATTGTACTTGCCCTTAAACTCATGTCGCGAACAATTAGACATCCAAGTTCTTGACGAATTTCGCATATTGATTGATGAAATCCCGGCGCGGCTCCACGTTATCGCCCATCAGCGCGTCGAAGATCAAATCGGCTTTCATGGCGTCTTCGATCCGCACCTGCAGCATCGTCCGGCTGTCCGGGTCCATCGTAGTGTCCCATAGCTGCTCGGCGTTCATTTCTCCCAAACCTTTGTACCGTTGAACATTCACTTTGGCGCCTTCGCCGAATTCCGCGATGATCGCATCCCGTTCCTGCTCGCTCTGTGCATAACGCACGACTTTGTTCCTCTCCACTTTGAAAAGAGGCGGCTGCGCGATATAAACATAGCCTTCTTCAACGAGTTTTCGCATATAGCGGTAGAAGAAGGTAAGAAGCAGCGTGCGGATATGCGCACCGTCGACGTCGGCATCCGTCATGATAACAATCTTGTGATAGCGGGCTTTCGTAATATCGAAATCATCCGCTATTCCTGTTCCGAGAGCAGTGATAATCGCACGAATTTCCGTATTGGACAGAATCCGATCCAAACGCGCTTTCTCAACGTTCAGGATTTTACCTCTCAGCGGCAGAATGGCCTGGAAATGACGATCTCGACCTTGTTTGGCGGACCCGCCTGCAGAGTCACCCTCAACGATGTAGATCTCGCAAATGGATGCATCCTTCGACGAACAGTCCGCGAGTTTCCCCGGCAGTGCGCTGACTTCAAGCGCGCTTTTACGCCGGGTAAGCTCGCGCGCCTTGCGAGCCGCTTCTCTAGCCCGTGCCGCTTGCAATGATTTCTCCATTACTTTGCGTGCAACTGTCGGATTTTCATCCATGAACTGCAGCAATTTTTCACTGAACAAGGATTCCACGATTCCGCGTACTTCGCTGTTTCCGAGTTTCGTTTTGGTTTGCCCTTCGAACTGAGGCTCGGGTATCTTAACAGAAATGATCGCCGTTAAGCCTTCCCTGACATCATCACCGGTCAGATTCGATTCGCTTTCTTTAACAAAGCCCATTTTGCGGGCGTAATCGTTAATAATTCTTGTCAAGGCACTCTTAAAACCTGATTCATGAGTGCCTCCTTCGTGTGTATTAATATTATTGGCAAAAGAATATAGATTTTCCGAATAGCCGTCGTTGTACTGCATAGCGATTTCACAATGAATGTGATCTCTTGATCCCTCGACGTAAATCGGCTGTTCATGCATGACCTCGCGTGTGCGGTTCAAATACCGAACGAACTCAATGATTCCGCCCTCATATTTGAACGTTTCACTCATGCCCGATCTCTCGTCAGAGAGATTGATTTGAATCCCTTTGTTCAGAAAGGCAAGCTCACGAATGCGGCCAACGAGCGTATCGTAATCAAAAACGGTCGTTTCCGTAAAAATTTCCGGATCCGGCTTAAACCGCACCTGCGTACCGGTCTCTTCCGTCTCTCCTACAATTCTCAAATCTTGTTGTGGTACTCCGCGGTGATACTCCTGCTCATGAATCTTGCCTTCGCGTTTAACGCGGACAATCACCTGTTCAGACAGCGCGTTAACGACGGATACACCGACACCGTGCAGACCGCCCGAAACTTTATAACCTTCGCCGCCGAATTTACCACCCGCGTGGAGCACGGTCATGACAACTTCAAGCGTCGATTTTTTCATTTTCACGTTCTCACCGACCGGAATTCCCCGGCCGTTATCTATAACTGTCACACTGTTGTCTTCATGAATGATCACATCAATCCGGTCGCAATACCCTGCCAGCGCCTCGTCGATACTATTATCGACAACTTCCCATACAAGATGGTGCAAGCCTTTTCCGCTGGTGGAACCGATATACATACCCGGACGTTTGCGTACCGCTTCCAAACCTTCCAACACCTGAATCTGACTTTCATCATACGTATGCTGCTGTGAATTTACGGACAAACTTTCCACCGCCTTCTATACATTGCCGCTGCTTTTAACCGTCCAGATAATGCGCTCTTTTCTTGAGCGTGGAGGAAGAAATAGGAGAATAGTAAACCTTCTGTTCGGTGACGACAATCGACTTCGGTTCCTCTTCGCCGATCGTCTCGACTTCCTTGTTCTTCTGTGCCTGCGCGACGAACTGTCGCGACAATTTGGAGGATTGCTCTATGGAAATATCAAAGATGGCTACGAGCTGCGATGTGCGGATGATCTTCTCCCCGCCGAGATGAATATACATGGAATTCCTCCCTGCGTTAACGCAGCAATTGCCCGTTTCTCACATGAAAAACGGATGCATCCTTTAACCGGCTCATATTTACGCTTTCCAACCCTGTTGTCGTAATAAAAGTCTGCACGCGGCTCTGGAACGTTTCGATCAATTGAGTTTGCCGAGTCTGGTCCAATTCCGAAAGCACATCGTCGAGAAGCAGCAGCGGATACTCTCCAATCTCCTCGTGCATCAATTCCAATTCAGCCAGTTTCAAAGAGAGGGCAGCTGTGCGTTGTTGGCCTTGAGATCCGAAAGATTGAACGTCCTTGCCGTTAATGGCAAAAGCCAAATCGTCCCGATGAGGTCCGGTCAAAGTTATGCCCCTGCGGAATTCCTGTTCTTTACCCTGTGATAACTTTAACATAAATTGCTCTAATAAAGAAGGATGATGTTGGCTGTCGCTTCCAGGCGCAATTCCGAACGATGGGCGATACTCCACCGTTAAATGCTCGTTTCCGGCGGTAATGCCGGCATGGATTTTTTCAGCCCATTTTTGCAGCTGTAATATAAAGTTTTGCCTTCTTTGCATCATTTTAACACCGTAAGATGCCAGTTGTTCGTTCCAAACTTCCAACATCTCCGGGGATGCTTTCTTTACATCCGTGGATTTCAAATAATTGTTCCGCTGCTGCAATATTTTCTGATACTGCTGCATGTCATACAAATAGCCCGGGTGCACCTGGCCGATCTCCATGTCCATGAACCGGCGGCGGATGCCGGGAGCCCCTTTGACGATATCCAGATCTTCCGGAGCAAACAGCACGACATTAAGCGTACCGACAAAGCCGCTTAGTTTCCGTTGTTCCAATCCGTTAATCTTTGCTTTTTTACCCTGCGGCGAAATTTGCAGATCGAGCGACACATTGCCGTATTTTCTCTCCATATGCGCGCGGATGACGGCAGCCTGGTGATTCCATCCGATCAGTTCCCGGTCCTTGGAGGTTCGGTGCGACTTCGTCAAGGAGAGCACGTGAATCGCTTCAAGCAGGTTCGTTTTGCCTTGGGCATTAGGTCCGATAAAGATATTAACGCCGGCTTCGGTGGTCATCTTTAAAGAATCGTAATTCCGGTATCCTTGAAGCTCCAACGTCGTTAACTGCATCTAAAATCCCTTTCCAGGCAAGCGGTCTTCCTCACCCTTGACCATTGATCAAGGTTTGCGCGCAGCCACAATGAATTCTCCGCAGCCTTCCACTTCAATGCGATCGCCGATCACCAGCTTCCGGCCTCTGCGGTTCTCGGATTGACCGTTCACTTGAACGCTTTTTTCCTGCAGATAAAATTTCACTTCTCCCCCGGTGCTGATACAATCCGCCAATTTAAGCAGCTGGCCGAGGGTGATGTATTCCGTCGAAATGTCGATGTTCTTCATCCTTTTTACGCCTCAATTCGTTGTTCGATAAGGGAGTATCAGATGCAGACTGTTCTCGTTATCTCGCGGTTTAATAATGATCGGACTCATTGCGCCGGTAAAACCGATGAACAATTCTTCGCTGTCGAGAACTTTCAGTACATCAAGCATATATTTCGAGTTAAATGCAATTTTGAGCGGTTCTCCCCGCAGCTCCGTTACGGCTAACTGTTCCGTTACTTTGCCCAATTCCGAAGAGCTGGATGAAATTTCGATGCCTCCGTCCTCCGTGGTCATCAGACGGACAATGTTCGTCTTCTCTTCACGGGAAAGCAAATAAGCGCGATCGATCGCATCGCTAAGCTGTTTGGTATTAAGAATGAGTTCTGTTTTGAAGGTTTGCGGAATAATCTTTGAAGTGTCGGGGTACGTCCCATCCAACATGCGGGAATAGAAAAGCACATTTCCGAGTTTGAACAATACTTGATTGTCGGCAACGACAATATCAACCATCACATTTTGATCCGGTACGATTTTGGCTAATTCGTTTAGTGTTTTGCCGGAAATGACGATGTTTGAGAAACGCACATCGTACATTTCGATAGCAGCCGTGCGGCTTGCCAAACGGTGGCGGTCCGTGGCGACGAACTTATATACACCTTCTTGCAGATTCCATAAAACACCTGTCAATATCGGGGTTGATTCGTTCGTCGTTACCGCGAATACGGTTTGTCTGATCATATCTTTAAGCAAATCTCCAGGTATCGATACAACTTGATCTTCCTGTACGGTCGGAAGAACGGGAAATTCCTCAGGATCGAGCCCGACGAGCTGAATCTCGGTTGCGCCGGAAGTGATCATCGTTTGAAAACGATCCCCAACCTCGAGATGCACTTCTTCGTGCGGCAATTTTTTCACGATCTCAACGAAAAATTTAGCCGGCAATACAACGCTTCCCGTTTTTTCGACAGTACCGATTGTTTTATCCGGAGTTTCCATGGGTATAAAGCTTTGGATGGAAATATCTGTATCGCTTGCCGTTAAAGTTAATCCCGTATTGGTCGCTTCCAGCTTAATACCGCTGAGAATCGGGATAGTCGTTCGGGATGCAACGGCTTTGGACACATGCTGGATGGCCTCGTTCAATTCGTTGCGCAAGATCGTCAATTTCACTCGGTTCACCTCATCAATTTTTGTATATTGTATCATGTTTTAATTATTAAAGTCGTAGTAGGGGCGGTGAATATGTGGATAAGGCGAAAAAAGTCGAAAAGAACGCCTATCCACATTGTGTATGCTTTGTGCATAGGCGCCTTTGTTTTTTAAGATAGATTTTTGATTTTCTCCGTCAGACTGTTGATAATTTTGTAGAGTTCTTGATCGATCTTCAATTGCTGCGTAATCTTGTCATGCGCATGGATGACGGTCGTATGATCTCGTCCCCCGAATGCATCTCCGATCTTAGGAAGCGAATAATCCGTTAATTCACGAGATAAATACATGGCGATTTGCCTTGGGAAAGCGATGGCTTTCGTCCGTTTGCGCGCTTTGAAATCCTCGAGCTTCAACCCGTAATACTCCCCGACCCGCTGTTGAATGTCCTGCATTGTAAGTACGCGATTGCGACCGCTTGGCAGAATATCCTTCAATGCCTCTGCCGCCAAATGCGAGGATATATCTTGGTTCGTAAGCGAAGAATAGGCGACGATGCGAATGAGCGCACCTTCTAACTCACGGATATTCGAATCAATCATATTGGCAATATACATCATCGCTTCATTCGGAATATCGAGATTCTCGGCCCTCGCCTTTTTGCGGAGGATTGCAATTCTGGTTTCCAAGTCGGGCGGTTGTATATCCGTAATGAGACCCCATTCGAACCGGGAACGGAGCCTCTCCTCTAATGTAGGAATCTCTTTAGGCGGACGGTCACTGGAAATGACGATTTGCTTATGTTCTTCATGCAAAGCATTAAATGTATGGAAAAATTCCTCTTGCGTTCCTTCTTTACCGGCTAGGAATTGAATATCGTCAATGAGCAGGACATCGATGTTGCGGTATTTGTTGCGAAAGCTTTCGCCCCTGTTATCGCGGATCGCGTTAATGAACTCATTGGTGAATTTCTCGGATGATAAATACAGAACCTTCATATGAGGATTATGTTCCAGAATATAATGGCCGATCGCGTGCATGAGATGGGTTTTGCCTAATCCGACGCCTCCATATAGAAAGAAAGGATTATAGGCTTTGGCCGGCGCCTCCGCGACGGCAAGCGACGCAGCGTGCGCAAACCGGTTGCCTGCGCCGATGACGAACGTATCGAATGTATATTTCGGGTTCAGCATATGCATAATGGTATCTTCTGACGCCGGCTCACGAACGGCAGGCTTCTGCGGGAACGGCGCCGGAGGTTCTGCCGAACGAACCTCTTCGATGGCGAATCTCACATCCACAGGACGGCCCACATATTCTGAAAGCGTAGAAGTAACCAGCTTCGTATAACGTGTCTCCAGCCATTCTGCGGCGAAAGTCGTGGGTGCCGTTACGACTACCACGTTGTCGCTTAAGAAAGAAGCTTTGGTCGATTTGAACCAGGTGTCAAAGCTTGGCTTGCTGAGTTTTGTTTGGATTACCGACAACACCTGCTGCCAGATGTCGCTATTTCGGTTGTCCACGAGAACTTCACTCCTTTTAACCCATTCCGAGGACGGCAATGAAGCGGACAAGTCGAAAATAAAAGAAATGACGAGTTATCCACATAATTCCCTGAATTCTTTAACAGAATGTCCAGATAAAACGGGGTTTGTTCACAAAGTTATACACAGGATGTTAATAAGTCGAGGAGAAAAGGAAGAAATCCACTGGGAAAGTCACGACTAATCATAGCAAACAAACCCCTGAAATTCAACGACTTTAGCTGTGTTATCCACAATTACAATAACTTGTGGATGAAAGCTGTGCACAGCACTATATATTGTTGATAAGATGTGCGGATGTTCGACAACGTTCTACCATCTATTAATAATCGACAAAAACTTATTCACATGTGTATAATCGATATCGGAGTGAGCGCGTTGAGATTGACTTTATTCCTCTGTCGTGGTTTAATAGATGAACGTGAGTTTGCAAGTGAGGGGGTTGAAATCATGGGTCCGACATTTAAGCCGAATGTGAGCAAGCGCAAGAAGGTACACGGTTTCCGCAGCCGGATGAGCTCGAAGAACGGTCGTAAAGTTCTTCAAGCTCGCCGCCAAAAGGGACGTAAAGTACTGACGGCATAATTGCGAAAGACCACTTTAAAGGTGGTCTTTTTTCTTTAATAATTTCCGGACAAAATGGAGCGGTTAATCGTGCATAGAAAGCTTCGCCTTCGGAAAAGAGAAGATTTTAACGTCGTTTACCGGCATGGCCGTTCCTTCGCCAACTCGCAGTTTGTGGTGTACTGGCGAAGACGATCGGGGCAGCAGGGATCTTTTCGTTTGGGTATATCCGCCAGCAGCAAGCTGGGGGGAGCCGTTGTACGCAACCGGCTTCGCCGAATGATTAAAGAGATCGTCCGGTTGAACGCCGGTAAATTGATGGAAGATACGGATTTAATCTTGATTGTGAGAAAACCTGCGCTGTCTCTTCCATATAAGCAGATGGAAAGCAGTATCCTGCATGTGCTCAGGAAAGCAGGTTTACTTAAAGTCGCGGCTCCCTCAGCACAGGGACAAAAGAAGCCGGCAGGCCATGGTATGCGGACAAGCGGCAACAAACAAAAACAAGGCAAATGAGGCGCTGACGGATGGACAATCCCGCGCTTTTCTTTGCCTTTCTTCTTATGGTATAGTGTACCTGTGGTATTCTGTTAAAAACAGGGTTTCTCTGCACATCTGATGAGGGTTTTAGAGAGGAGTTTTTTGGTTTGCTGCGTAATCGCAAATGGTGGGTCGTATTGGGAGCGCTAGCCGTCCTGTCGATACTGGCAGGCTGTACGCCTCAAGGCCAAGCGACATCTACAGAAGAATTGGCGGCATCCGGCAACTGGTGGTATCGCAATGTGGTCTACTGGTTTGCACTGATGCTTGATAAGTTTGCCGATTTTTTCGGCGGAGAGTACGGATTATCGATATTATTGCTGACGGTCATCGTTCGGACTCTCATTTTACCGCTGATGATCAAACAGTATAAGAACACGAAAGCAATGCAAGCATTGCAGCCCGAGATGAAGAAGATCCGGGACAAGCATAAAGATGATCCTCGCAAACAACAAGAAGAAATGATGAAGCTCTACCAGGCGAACCAGGTTAATCCTTTGGCAGGCTGTTTACCTCTGCTGATCCAGATGCCGATATTCATAGCGCTGTATAACGCTATTGTTA
This sequence comes from Cohnella kolymensis, assembly GCF_000829465.1. Classification (GTDB taxonomy): domain Bacteria; phylum Bacillota; class Bacilli; order Paenibacillales; family Paenibacillaceae; genus Cohnella; species Cohnella kolymensis. The sequence continues at coordinate 11,993 of NZ_JXAL01000012.1, forward strand.
TGAATAAAGAGATCGGTCAGCATACATTTCTCTGGTTACAGCTCGGTGAGAGAGATCCGTACTATATTTTACCTATAGTAGCAGCTATAACGACTTACATTCAGTCCAAGATGATGGCCAAGCAGCAGCCTCAAATGGGTCCAATGAAAGCTTTGATGCTTATTTTCCCTGTGATGATCTTTGTCATGGCGATCAACTTCCCGGCTGCGCTGCCGCTTTATTGGATATACAGCAACATCTACACCATTGTGCAGAACTATTTCATGTATGCTCGTTCTCCCAAGCCTGTCGGCGATGTTAAGGAGGCCCTGCCAAATGAAAAAGCTGGTGGTCAGAGGAAAAAGAATAGAAGAAGCGGTTCATAATGGCCTTGCCCAACTAGGCGTCTCTGAAGACCGGGTGAAAGTGACGGTTTTGGAGCAACCTAGTAAAGGATTGTTCGGACTCATCGGAGTGAAAGAAGCCAAAGTGGAGCTGGAACTGCTCTCGGATGGAATCGATGAGGCGATCCGGTTTCTGCAAGAAGTTTCGACGGCGATGGAGCTCACCGTTTCTGTCGAACGGTTGGATGAGAACGATGCGGTACGGCTTAACATAACCGGCTCTGACTTAGGCATTCTGATCGGCCGGCGCGGACAGACTTTAGATTCTCTTCAATACCTGGTTAACATCGTGGCGAATCGTCACTCGAACCGGCATCTTCGGATCGTGCTGGACGCAGAGCAGTTCCGGGAACGGCGCCGGCAGACACTCGAGGCTCTCTCGGAGCGCATCGCAACGCGGGTCATGCGGTCACGGAAGGAAATTATGCTGGAGCCGATGACGTCACAAGAAAGAAAGATCATTCACGCTCGGCTGCAAGCTCATCCGAATGTGAAGACTTACAGTCAGGGCGACGAACCGAATCGCAGAATCGTAATTGCACTAAGGTAACAATAGAGGAATACGCAATGGCTTCCGCTTTTTTGGCGGGTCATTGCGTTTTTTGCTTCATGATTCAGTGAGTACAAATGAGGGATAGGCATGGTTGAAGATACGATAGCGGCGATCGCCACAGCTTTGGGTGAAAGCAGCATAGCGGTCGTTCGGGTAAGTGGGGAACAAGCTGTTGATACTGTCGCCAAAGTGTTCAAGTCTAAACAAGATCTCAGACAAGCTTCGACGCATACTGTCCATTACGGCTGGATCATAGATCCGGAGTCAGGGGCAGTGCTGGATGAAGTATTGGTTACCGTGATGAAAGCCCCGCGTTCGTTCACAGCTGAAGATGTTGTCGAGATTAGTACACACGGAGGCATTGTCGCTGTGAAGTCGGTGTTGGAAGTAGTTCTGAGGCACGGGGCTCGTATGGCGGAGCCTGGTGAGTTTACTAAACGCGCCTTCCTGAATGGAAGAATTGATTTAGCCCAGGCTGAAGCGGTCATCGACCTGATCCGGTCCAAATCCGATCGAGCCTTTCAGGTTGCGCGAAGACAGTCGGAAGGCGCATTATCAAAGCAGATTATTCCGATGCGGCAGCAGCTCATTGAGCTGTTAGCTCACGTTGAAGTAAATATAGACTATCCTGAACATGATGTTGCGGATGTGACTGCAGGCGTTATCCGTGAAAATTGCGGCGCGGTGTTGAATCAGGTGAAGGAGCTTCTAAAAAGAGCCGATGAAGGTAAAATACTGAGGGAAGGTATTGTCACGGTCATTGTCGGCCGGCCCAATGCAGGCAAGTCTTCGCTGCTCAACGCATTGGCCCGTGAAAATAAGGCGATCGTAACGGACATACCGGGCACGACACGTGATATTGTAGAAGAATCGATATCTTTGTCCGGCATTCCTCTTCGGTTATTGGATACCGCAGGTATTAGGGAAACGAGCGATACGGTTGAACGAATCGGAGTAGAGAGATCGCATGGGGCATTGAACGAAGCGGATTTGATTTTACTGGTGTTGAATAACAACGAGCCGCTTCATGAAGATGAACGTAAGCTGCTTAATCAGCTCAAAGACCGGTCAACGATTGTTGTCGTCAATAAAATCGATTTGCCAAGGCAATTGGATATAACAGAGGTGCAAAAGGATTATCCGCCGGATCGGATCGTCTATTTGTCAGCCAAGGAAGGGAAAGGCATCGAGGAGCTGGAAAATGCCGTTTCGAGTATGTTTTTGAGCGGCGATGTAGAATCCGGCGATTTGACGTATGTCAGCAACGCGCGGCATATTGCCCTTCTTCACCAGGCTAAAGCTTCACTGGAGGATGCGATAACTGCATCTTCAGCACAGATTCCGATTGATCTGATTCAAATCGACATTGCCGCCACTTGGGATACATTAGGCGGAATTTTAGGAGATGCCGCCGGTGACTCTCTGCTAGATCAAATTTTTTCTCAGTTCTGTTTGGGCAAATAACATAAAAAAGTAAAGCGAGGAGGGGACAAACCATGAGCTATCGTGCAGGAGATTATGATGTTATCGTCATCGGAGCCGGCCACGCGGGCGTTGAAGCGGCCCTTGCAGCTGCCCGAATGGGCTGTGAAACGCTTCTTCTGACAATTAATTTGGATATGGTAGCCTTTATGCCTTGTAACCCGTCGGTAGGCGGGCCGCTAAAGGCCATGTGGTGCGCGAGATTGATGCATTAGGCGGTGAAATGGGCCGCAATATCGATAAAACGTTCATCCAAATGCGTATGCTGAATACGGGTAAAGGCCCTGCCGTTCATGCGCTGAGAGCGCAAGCGGATAAATTCCTGTATCAGCAAACGATGAAAGAAACGATTGAAAAACAAGAAAGACTGACCCTGCGTCAAGGTTTGGTGGAAGACCTCATTGTGGTGGACGGAGTTTGCCAAGGGGTGATTACCAAAACAGGCGCCGAATACGGTGCAAAAACAGTAGTCATGACAACAGGTACCTATTTGCGCGGAAAAGTCATTATGGGTGAATTGATGTACGAAAGCGGACCGAACAATCAGCAGCCTTCCGTGAAATTGTCGGAAGCCCTAACACGCCTTGGCTTCCAATTGGCCCGCTTTAAGACGGGAACGCCTCCGAGAGTGCATGAAGATACGATCGATTTCAGCAAAACGGAGATTCAGCCGGGTGACGATAAGCCTAAATACTTTTCCTATGAAACCGAATATATGGCCCATTCGGAGCAGCAGCTGCCTTGCTGGCTGACCTACACATCCGAAGAGACGCATCAGATTATTAATGATAATTTGCACCGTGCTCCGATGTTTTCCGGATTGATCGAGGGAACAGGACCACGCTATTGCCCATCGATCGAGGATAAAATCGTACGTTTCGCCGACAAGCCGAAGCACCAGATTTTCCTGGAGCCCGAAGGACGCAATACGAAAGAGTATTATGTGCAAGGTCTTTCGACCAGTATGCCGGAAGACGTTCAACTGAGCATCTTGCGGTCGATTCCCGGCTTGGAGAAAGTCGAAATGATGAGAACCGGCTATGCCATCGAGTATGATGCAGTCGTTCCCACCCAGCTGTGGCCTTCACTCGAGACCAAAGTCGTACCGAATTTATTCACGGCCGGTCAAATCAACGGCACCTCGGGTTATGAAGAAGCGGCAGGACAAGGCATTATGGCCGGCATTAACGCGGCAAGAAAGGCGCAGGGCAGGGAACCCGTCCTTATCGATCGCTCGAAAGGGTATATTGGCGTCATGATCGATGATCTGGTGACTAAAGGAACGAACGAACCGTATCGTCTGCTCACATCCCGAGCCGAGTATCGTCTGCTGCTGCGGCACGACAATGCGGATTTGCGTCTTACTCCTACAGGTTATGAAATTGGCTTGATCAGTGAAGCGCGGTACCACAAGTTTATTGAAAAGAAAGAGCGTGTGGAAGCGGAAATCGCCCGCCTCAAGGAAACAAAATTCCGTCCTGACGAAGCCGTTCAAACTATGCTGCTGCCGCCGGATCCGCTCCGCTGCAAAACACAGTCGACGGGATTACGCTTCTGCGGCGTCCGGAGCTGAGTTACAGCCATCTTGAGAGCTTGTTCCCTTCTCCTGTCGAGCTGACGGAAGATATGAAGGAACAGGTTGAAATTCAAACTAAATATACGGGTTATATCGAAAAGCAGCTGTTACAAGTGCAACGTTTGGAAAAGATGGAGAAGAAGAAGATCCCCGAAAATATCGACTACGATATCGTTCATGGACTTGCTATGGAAGCGAAACAAAAGCTGGCGAAAATCCGTCCTCTGTCGATCGGTCAAGCCTCCCGCATCTCGGGCGTGACACCGGCGGACCTGTCGATCTTGTTGGTGCATCTTGAGCACTATAATCGGGTGACAGCAGCGGCCCGGGGGTAAGAATGGACATCGTTCAACAGCATTTCATCGAACATTTGCAAGATCTGGGCGTTTCATTGTCGAAGCAGCAGCTCGAGCAATTCGAGACCTATTATGCGCTTCTTGTCGAATGGAACGAGAAGATGAATTTAACCGGTATTACGGAAAGAGAAGCGGTGTACGAAAAACACTTCTATGATTCTCTGACCCTTGTCAAAGCTGTCAGCTTTAATGAGCATTCTTCGCTGGCAGACATCGGTTCAGGTGCGGGATTTCCCTCCGTTCCGTTGGCCATCGTATTTCCACATTTGCAAGTGACCATCATTGATGCGTTGGCCAAACGGATCGGTTTTCTTAAAGAGGTCTCTTCACAGCTCGGTTTAAGTCAAGTTAACTGTTTACACAGCCGGGCGGAGGACGCGGCCAGGATGAAAGAGCATCGCGATCATTATGATGTGGTCACGGCGCGAGCTGTTGCCCGGCTGGCTGTGCTGAACGAGTTTTGTCTCCCGTTTGTGCGTACCGGCGGTTTGTTCATTGCGATGAAGGGCTCCGACATTGAGGTTGAATTGGAGGAAAGCCGCTACAGCGCGAAGAAACTGAACGGTAAAATAGACGATGTTCGGCGATTAACGCTGCCCGCTGAAGGGGCGGAACGGCATTTGATTATTGTATCAAAGGTTAGTTCGACGCCACCCTTATATCCGCGCAAGCCGGGGATCCCATTAAAATCGCCGCTGTTAAAATAATCGGTCACTCAATCTAATGTTCCACGTGAAACATTTACCTTGAGCAGGTTGTGTTTCACGTGGAACATTTTCTTGTCTATAGGCATTAACATGTGGAATTTGGATATATGAAAGTTTTTAAAATAGCAGGAAAACAGTAAGTTTACGGCGAATATATTAATCTATTAGAATGTGTGCCGCATATACGCTTTCGGGCGTGAACTGGCGGCGCTTTTTCGTCGCTTGAGAGGGGTAAGAAAGCTTTGACCCTATCCTACTTAATGTGGTGATTATTAAGAAATGAAAGAACCGTTTTCACGACTGCTTGGACTTTCGGACCGGAGCAATCAAGAAGAAGTTAAACAAATTCCGGTCAAGGATATTGTGCCCAGCCCTTATCAGCCACGTTCTGTTTTTGATGATGATCGTATTGATGAACTCTGCCAAACGATCAAAACACACGGGATCATACAACCGATTGTCGTTAGAATGCGGAGCGGCAAATACGAGATTATCGCAGGGGAACGCCGTTGGCGCGCCGTTACTAAGCTCGGACTGGAAACGATACCTGGAATCATAAGAGACATCAACGATTCCCAAGCCGCTTCCGTCGCGCTTATTGAGAATCTTCAGAGGGAGGGACTTACCGCTCTTGAAGAAGCGATTGCTTATCAGAAGCTGATTGATCTGCATCAGTTGACGCAGGAAAGCTTGGCGCAGCGACTCGGTAAAAGCCAATCCACAATCGCCAATAAAATCCGCCTGATTCAGCTTGGCGAGCAGGTGAAGATGGCTTTACTGGAACGTAAAATTACGGAGCGCCATGGAAGAGCATTGCTTTCGTTGCCTAATGAAGAGATGCAGAACAAACTGCTCGAAGAGATCATCGAGAAAGAATTAAACGTGAAACAGACGGAAGTGAGAGTCGCATTTTACTTGGAGGCCGTAAAGCCCCGCAAGCAGAAAAGAATCTCTTTTACAAAAGATGTTCGTCTCGCATTGAATACGATACGTCAATCCGTTGATATGGTAACGGGTTCCGGCATCCCGATCAAAGCAAGTGAAAAGGATTGCGAAGATCATTACGAAATCATTATTCAAATACCTAAACGTTAACGAATGGTTCGCGGTCCAGATGTTTGCCGGAGAGATGTAACGGTAAACGGAACGAGTTGGTCCGCATTTTCTTTCCCCTAAAGGCGATAAATATTGAGGTGAATAGGTTGTCTAAAATCATTGCGGTTGCCAATCAAAAAGGTGGTGTCGGAAAGACGACGACAGCGGTCAATTTGGGCGCTTGTCTCGCTTCTCTGGGCAAAAAAGTGTTGATTGTCGATATCGATCCGCAAGGAAACACAACAAGCGGCATCGGCATTAACAAAGGCGACGTTAATTACTGTATTTACGATGTATTGATTAATGAGGTGCATCCCAAGCAGGCTATTACTGAGACGGGCATTGCCAATCTTAAAATTCTTCCGGCTACCATTCAACTGGCAGGTGCTGAAATAGAATTGGTTCCGACGATGTCACGCGAAATTCGCTTGAAGAAAGCGCTGGGACTCGTACGCAAAGAGTATGACTACGTTCTGATCGACTGCCCGCCATCTTTGGGCATCCTGACGATTAACTCTTTGACGGCGGCCGATTCGGTTTTGATCCCGATTCAATGCGAGTTTTATGCGCTTGAGGGATTAAGTCAGCTCCTTAATTCCATCAGACTCGTGCAGAAGCATTTGAACACCTCGCTGCAGATTGAAGGCGTTCTGCTGACCATGTTCGACGCTCGGACGAATCTTGGAATCCAAGTGATCGAAGAGGTTAAGAAATATTTTCAACAAAAGGTTTATCAGACGATTATTCCGCGTAACGTCCGGTTGAGCGAAGCGCCTTCTCACGGGCAGTCCATTATTACTTACGATCCGAAGTCAAAAGGTGCAGAGGTGTATCTCGAACTGGCGAAGGAAGTGATTAGCTATGAGCAAGCGGCTAGGTAAAGGGTTAGATGCACTCATAACTTCTTTATCTATTAAGGAAGACGATAAAATTGTTGAAATACCGTTGTCGCAGCTGCGGCCGAATCCCTATCAGCCTCGCAAATCATTTGACGAGGATGCAATCAAGGATTTGGCGGAATCGATCCGTGAGCACGGCGTAATCCAACCGATTATCGTCCGTCAGGCGTTAAAGGGATATGAAATCATTGCCGGTGAACGACGGTTCCGCGCTTCACAGCTGCTGGGCACAGCGACAATCCCTGCAGTAGTGAGAATGTATAACGATCAACAAGTGATGGAAATCGCGCTGATCGAGAATGTGCAAAGGGAAGATCTGAACGCGATTGAAGTCGCGGTGGCGTACAACGCGATTATGAACCAATTTACACTCACTCAGGAAGAATTATCTCTAAAGGTGGGTAAGTCCAGATCGCACATTGCGAATTTCCTGCGGTTGCTGTCGCTTCCGGAAGAAATTAAAACTATGTTCTACGTGGAACATTATCAATGGGACATGCGCGTGCTCTCGCCGGAATTAAAGAAGATTCAAAGAGAAGAGAGCTGGCTCAGCTGACGGTCGCTAACGAGTGGAGCGTTCGCGAACTGGAAGAGGCGGTGCAGAAAACCGAGGTCAACGGAAAGCCGAAAACGAAGTCGAAATCTAAAAAGCGCGATCCCTTCCTGGAACAGCTGGAAGAATCTCTGCAGGAGAAATTTCAGACAACCGTAAGGATCAAGCCGAATAAAGATAAGGGCAGAATCGAAATTTCCTACTTTGGAAAGAGCGATTTGGAAAGGCTGCTGGAAATGCTGAAGGCGATGGCGTAAAACAGCGATGAGGATAGCATACCCAAGTTGTAATCTTCCCACGGAAAGATTAAACTAGGTATGCTATCGTTGTTTCGGGGCGGTGAACAAGTATAAATGAATCATAATCGGTCTTTCATCTATATGGATAATGCAGCAACGACCTGGCCGAAACCTCCATCCGTGATCGAGGCGATGGAGCGCTGTATGCTTGAGAGTGCAGCGAATCCGGGAAGAGGCAGCCATACGATGGCGGTGAAAGCGAGCCGCGTTCTGTTCGAGACACGCAAGCGGTTGTCCAAGCTTTTTCATATTGCAAATCCTAACGATATCGCATTTACATTGAATACAACACACGCATTAAACTTGGCCATACAAGGACTGCTGAAGCCGGGGGATCATGTGATCGCAACATCCCTCGAGCATAATTCAACCAGAAGGCCGCTCGAGGCATTGAAACGAACAATCGGCATCGAAGTTACGTATATCACAACCGATGCAAAGGGCGTTCTCGATTTAAAGCAGGTAGAGGATGCGATTAATGAGAGGACTAAGCTGGTTACGGCTGTGCACAGTTCTAACTTGCTAGGTACGATTCTTCCTGTGGCGGAACTCGGTGAGATTGCGAGACGGAGACGAATCAGGCTTTTGATAGATGCGGCGCAGACTGCCGGCGTATTGCCGATTGATGTAACCGCTATGGGCATCGATCTTCTCGCATTCCCTGGTCATAAGGGGCTTCTCGGACCGCAGGGAACCGGGGGCTTATACATAAATCCGGAGATCGAGCTTGAGCCTCTGCTCTTCGGAGGAACGGGAAGCAAATCCGAAGAGATCGGGCAGCCGAAGATCCGGCCAGACCGTTATGAAGCCGGAACGCAGAATACCGTCGGCCTGGCCGGACTGGCAGAAGGTGTTCGCTTTGTCTTAAACGAGACGGTGGAGACCATTCATGCCAAGGAGAAGGCACTGACATATGAACTGATGGAGGGTCTTCAGCAAATTCCCGGCCTGTCCATACTGGGTCCCGATGTTGGGCAAGAACGGACGGCCATCGTTTCTTTTTTACTGGAGGGAGTGGACCCTTCGGAAATTGCGTTTTTGCTGGACCAACAGTTCGGAATCGCAGTCCGATCAGGTTTTCATTGCACTCCGCTTGGCCATCAGACTGCAGGATCGTATGAAACGGGCGCGGTACGCCTAAGCCCCGGGTATTTTACGGAGAAGTCGGAAATTGAATCGGTAATCGAAGCGGTAAAAGAAATCAATGTAACGCTCACAGCAAGAGCATAACACTGGGGGAGACACAATCACATGGACGGATGGAACGCTCAAATTGCGATGGCAATCGTTGCAGGGGAAGGCCTGCTGCTTTTGTTAATGTTTATTTGGCTGGCTGCGCTCAGCGGCAAATTGAGTAAATTGAAAAAGGCTCACCGCAAACTGGTAGGGGATACCGGGGTGAGTGGAATAGAAGATGTCATGCATGTCATACATGAACAGCTGTCCGATCTTAATCGTACGCATGAGCAGCAAGAACAGCGGCTGCAACAAATAGAGAGACGCCTGACCGCGCTTAAGGGGCGCGTTGGCGTCCATCGTTTCAATGCTTTCTCGGATACGGGAAGCGATTTGAGTTTTTCGGTCGCATTTGTAAATGAAGAGGAAGACGGGGTCGTGATCACGGGCATTCACGGAAGGGAACAAACGTTCCTGTACGCAAAGCCGATCGACAAGGGTCAATCCGCATATATCTTAACGCCGGAAGAGAAGACGGCCATCAGTCTGGCAATGCAAAAGGCATAACGCTTCGGGTATTCTGAATGGCTCGTAAAAGACTTTGAGCAATGATTTCTGACATTTTCACTACTAAATTAAGACGTGTATTCTGCAGAACGAAATATTCCATGAATCCGCCGACATTTACGATCCCGGTCATATGTATATCTCCAACCGGCGGCAGCTCTTTGTTGACGCCGGCGCCGGGGCGCACAGGGCCGGAGCCCAGCTGAATACACCCGACACTTGATACTTGTCCGAGGCAAGCGTCTACGGCGATTACGAAAGGCTGGCGTGACGATCTAAGAATCTTGAGTAAAGTATCTCCCAAGTTCATCGCATGCACGGGTTCATCCAATGTACCGTACAAGTCGAATAAAGTGCTGCAGTTGCCTTCACGCGATAAAGCGGTCCCCACAAGCGGACCGAGCGAGTCTCCCGTGGAACGATCGGTGCCGACGCAGACGACGACAATACGGCGCTCTAGCGGCAAATCCCTCAAATAATGTTCAAGATTCTGGGACAATCGATTCATAACAGTAGGTTCATTAAAAGGAATTTTTAATGAGAGCGCCGCCGAATCCGCTGCGGTGCCCGGCCGTTTCTCCCACGCGCCGTTCATTCGTCCGCTTCGCCTCCTCCCATAGTATGTTACTAGTATATGGATGAGAGGGCTCTTTTATACTTGCATGTCTCTATGTTACACAGTCAGCGCCGGGAGGAACGGTGTATCGTGTCACTATTGATTGCATTCGATTCCACCCAGCAGGCTCTGCGTGCCGAAATGCTGTTGGAATACGCGGATATTGAGATCGATATCTGTCCGACGCCGAAGGAGATTACAGCCGGATGTGCCCTATCGATTGCATTCCCAGCGGAGGCGCTCTCTGAAGTGAGGCGGATCATTTCATCTGAGCAGGTAATGATTCGGGGCTTATTCCGAAAAAATTGTACAGGCTATGAAGAGATTATGGTTTGAAAGGAGGCTTTCCGATGCGTGCGATGATGAAGATCGCGGAAGACCCGTCCACGGATCATCTGTGGCAAGAATTCGTAAATAAGATTATGGCTATGGTCACAAATACGACAATGTGGACTGCAGCCGCGCTCGTTCTGGGACGAATTCTACTCATTCTTCTTGTCAGCCGGCTGGCTTTAATGGTAATTAACCGGATCATTGACCATCTCACAAGCGATCGAGAGTCTCTGCGGCTCAAACTTCGCACCCGAAGGGTACAGACGGTAGGCAAGCTCCTCAAGAATACCGCCGCTTATACCATTAATTTTATTGTTGTTCTCTTAATTCTCGGCGAGTTTGATATTCAGCTCGCCCCCCTGTTAGCGGGAGCCGGAGTGCTCGGGCTTGCGATCGGCTTTGGCGCTCAAAGCCTTGTTAAGGACGTAATTACGGGGTTCTTCATAATTCTGGAAGACCAATTCGCAGTGGGAGACGTCATTGAGACCGGTACATTTAAAGGTACGGTTGAAATGATCGGCTTGCGCGCTACCCGAATCAGAAGCTGGACCGGGGAAGTGCATATTGTTCCGAACGGATCCATCAATGCCGTCACCAATTTCTCCGTCAACCAATCGTTGGCAGTCATTGATCTCATCATTCCATACGATGAGCAGGCAGATGAAACCATGGAAGCGATCCGGACCGTATTGTCGAAACTGACGGATCCGAATATGACCGGAACCCCTGAACTGCTCGGGATACAGAAGCTCGCTCTGAACGAGATGACCTTAAGAATAACGGCAGAATGCAAAGGTAATACTCAGTCGGATGTAACGCGTGTGATCAACACTGCTGTGAAAAAAGCGCTGGAGATGAGACAGAACGAGGCTTCCTAATGGAAATTGCCGGCGAACGAAATAAATGGAGGCATTAAAATGGAAAGAAAACTTTTCGAACTTGGCGACATTGTGCAAATGAAAAAGCAGCATCCTTGCGGAGCGAACGAAATGGAAGTCATCCGCATGGGGATGGATATCCGTATTAAATGCGTGAAGTGCAAACACAGTATTCTGCTGCCTCGCGCCAAGTTCGAGAAGAGTCTCAAAAAAGTACTGAGGTCAGCGGCGGATGCGCAGACCACAGACCAGGAATGACGTGCGTAACAACCAGGTATAGAACGGAGTACAGCAAGGAATGTGGGGAATAACTCCAGTTGCGCGGTCACTGTAAATATGTTATTATTTTTCTTGCTGTGGAGAGGTACCCAAGAGGCCCAAGGGGGTTGACTCGAAATCAACTAGGCGTCGCGAGGCGTGCGTGGGTTCGAATCCCACTCTCTCCGCCATTACATACATAGCTCTATCAAACGGCTCTATTAGAGCCGTTTTTGTTTGCATAAAAACGAAGAACCCTTCTTTAAGGGGTTCTCCGGGCGACGTGTAATGAGATCAAGAATCGTTGCCAAGCGTTGCTGATTTCAAATCAGCTCTTCGGTGGCCGGAATCATATCGCTGTGTTACAGACCAGGTCTTTGGCACAAAATGTCCGCTGCCCTACTCCGAATGGAAACGTGATGTCTTGCGGCTGCTCCACCCAACAATCCAAGGGAACCACACCTCTCGATATCGTCGCCGAATCTTAGAATACCCATTTGCGAAATATATATTCCACAGCACGCAGTGAATGATCATAACTCCTAGCAGGCGAAATTCCTTCTGTGAGTAAGGGATTCCGGTTTCGCAGCAGAGAGAAAGCCTTGACCTGTACCGATGTTTGTGATAAATTATTCAGGTATGCAATTGAATGCATACTCCTTGCTCCTCGACCGTATGACCATTTATACGGTGTTTAAAGCGGGGGGCCAAAGACCAAAAGGAGGTTACGGAAGATGCGCAACTACGAGTTGATGTACATTATCCGTCCGGACGTGGAACAAGAAACCGTTCAAGCCGTCGTGGAGAAATTCCAGGGCATCATCGTGAACGGCGGAGAAATCGTTAAGCACGACATCATGGGTAAACGTCGTCTGGCTTACGAGATCAACAAGCACCGCGAAGGGACGTATGTGTTGGTTCACTTCACAGCACCGCCGACAGTTGTCGCGGAGTTGGAACGCGTACTCAAGATTTCGGATGAAATCATCCGACACATCGTTGTAAGAGACTTGACCGCGTAAACCGCACAAGAACCTGGCGGAATTCCGCCGCAAGCCTTAATGTCATGACAGGGGAGGGAACCCGCGATGTTGAATCGAGTTATTTTAATAGGACGCTTGACCAAGGATCCCGAACTTCGTTACACGCCTGCAGGTGTCGCTGTAGCCCAATTTACATTGGCGGTAGACCGTGCTTTCTCCAGCAACAAGGAAGAAAGAGAAGCGGATTTTATCCCGGTCGTTACTTGGCGCCAACTGGCTGAAACCTGCGCTAACTACCTTCGTAAAGGCCGTCTGGCCGCCGTAGAAGGGCGCATTCAGGTGCGCAACTACGAGAACAACGAAGGACGCCGCGTCTATGTGACGGAAGTCATCGCCGATAACGTTCGTTTCCTCGAATCTGCCAACCGCGACAGCGGGGGACAGGGTAGAGACGAGTCTTCAGGCGGAAGCGGCGAAGGTAACCGGAGTCCGGTACTCGCAAAAGCGGCAACAATAACGATCCCTTCGCCGATGACGGGCGACCGATTGATATTTCGGACGATGATTTGCCATTTTAACTGGAAAGGACGGAGAACAAATGAGCGAACAACAAGCAGCAGCACCAGCACAATCCCAACCTCAAGCACGTGAAGAGCGCGGACCACGCGGACCTCGTGAAGGTGGAGGCGAGCAGCGTGAGCCTCGCAAATTCCGCCGCGGCGGACGTAACAAGCGCAAAAAGGTTTGCTACTTCACAGTTAATAAAATTACCCATGTCGACTACAAAGACTTGGACTTGCTTCGCAAATTCATCAGCGAGCGCGGCAAAATCTTGCCACGCCGTGTGACCGGTACGAAAGCTAAGTATCAGCGCATGCTGACGGTTGCGATCAAACGCTCCCGCCAAATGGCTTTGCTGCCATACACAACGGAGTAATTGAGCCTGTAACACCATCCACGCTGCCGGGTAATCCGGCAGCGTGTTTCTATTTTCTGAGAAAAAATTGGGTTGTGTAGACTAGCTGTCAGCGTGTTTAATTAGGTAAGTAGCTGTAAATTACTCTGTAACAAAACAAGCACGAAAATCGTATATTAGGGGTCGGTACAGCAGGAACGCATTATTAAGGGAGAGAGAATGGATGCGGGATTATCGTCGTTTAAAAATCATTTTGATTGCCAGCTTCATGGTACTGGTCGTAGGTTCGGGCATCATTTACGCCAACCGTGGAGCATTGGCGGCGCTGGGCTATGATTTATTCCTTTCCAATAAAGTAGAAGAGAGTTTAGCAAACTCCTATGAACCGCTCAAGGATCGGCCGAAGCCGGTAAAACCGCCGGAAGTGCAAAAGCCTTTCAGTATGCTGTTGATGGGTGTTGACGCACGCCCCGGAGAAACAAGGGGACGCTCCGATACGCTCATATATACAGTGGTTCGGCCGCAGGACGGCAATGTGCTGATGTTGTCTATTCCGCGCGATACCTACACCGAGATGGTCGGCCGGGACGAGCCGGATAAAATTACACACGCTTATGCTTTCGGCGGCGCGGAAATGGCCGTCAACAGCGTGGCGAACCTGCTCGAAGCGCAAGTGGACCATTATGCGTCCATCAACTTTCAAGGTTTCGTAGAAGTGGTGGATACGTTAGGCGGCGTTTCTCTGCCTATTACCGAGGATATTGTAAATAAAGGCGCTGATCACGAGAAATTTACGGTAACGGCAAACAAAGAGAGCTATACCGGGCAAGAGGCGCTCAACTTCGTACGTTATCGTGAAGACGCCGGCGGTGATATGAGCCGCACCGAGCGAAATCGGCAGTTTCTGGAGGCGCTAATGCGCAAAGCGGCGTCCATGAAGCAGTGGGATAACATTCCCGTGATTCTGGACATCGTCGGAGAGAACTTCCGTACCGATCTTCCACCCGAGTCCATGACCGTGCTCGCCAAGCAATTTTTGCAAACCGGACATCGTATTCAAAGCTATACGCTTAAAGGGGAAGGCCAAAGAATGGGTCCGCACAGCCTCTGGTATTTCGTTGCGGAGGATGAAGATTTACAGGCGGTGCGTGCAACGATCGCAGACTGGCTAAACCCTGCCACCCCGGAAGCCGCATTAACGACACCGCAAAAAACAGCTATCACCGAACAAGACAAAAGTCCCTCTTAAAATGACAAGATGTGCTTTTTTGCAGATGGTGAGCAGCGGCTTTCACATGATATAATAAAAAAGGCCGCAGCCATTTGGCTTCGGTTCTTCGTTTTCACGAAGGAGGAACCCATGAACATTGCATTTTTTCTCCTGCCTAAACAGGATGTGATCTGCGTAGATGAGAATGCGACACTTCGGCAAACAATGGAACGTATGGAGCATCACCGGTATACCGCGGTTCCTGTCATCAGCGAACAAGGTGAATACAAAGCGACCGTCACCGAAGGTGATCTGTTGTGGTATTTGAAGAACAGGCCGGAGCTGACCTTCGACCAGCACCATCGGGTCGCGTTAAGCGAAGTGCCGATGCGTACCAACAATCGTTCCGTACGAATCGACGCGAATATGGAAGATCTCATCTCGCTCGCCAAGACCCAGAACTTTGTCCCTGTCGTCGACGATATGAACCGGTTCATCGGCATCGTCAGACGAAGCGATATCATTGACTATTGCGAACAGCTGCTTCTACCCTTTGAAGCGAATGAAAGAGAATTAAAGAGGGAAGCGTAGGAAAATATTGGGACGGTTCATCACTAGGCATTTAGACTAACCGGGTATACATGGAGGAACGGATGAGCAACCATCGCAACACTCTAACAGATCGCAAAATTTTTCCGTTTCTATTGCTGCTTGGTGTGTTGATTATTGCCGGCGGTGTGTGGGCGGGCACATCGCTGTTCCGCGACAGCGGCAAAGCTTCGCCGCCTGCCGCCGTCCCGAGGTCGGCGGCAAC
The DNA here is from genome assembly GCF_000829465.1 of Cohnella kolymensis. Classification (GTDB taxonomy): domain Bacteria; phylum Bacillota; class Bacilli; order Paenibacillales; family Paenibacillaceae; genus Cohnella; species Cohnella kolymensis. Next base: position 27,647 of record NZ_JXAL01000012.1, read on the forward strand.
CGGCGAGCCGAATGCGCCGGAAGCGGCCGCCTTCACTCCCGGTAGCGCGGGATCCGGCATCGATCTACCGACTGCAGCCGAATTGGACAAGACCTATGACATTGTTATTGCAGGCGGACGAGTGATCAATCCGGAAACCAAGCTGGATAAGGAAGGCCTTAACGTGGCCGTACAAGGCGGGCAAATTGCGCTCGTTACGGATCAACAGCTGAAGGGAAAACGAGTGATTGATGCGAAAGGTCTCGTCGTGGCTCCAGGGTTTATCGACAACTTGTCGTACGATCCCAATCCGCTGGGCGTTTGGAATAAAATCGCAGACGGCGTAACGAGTAACATCGCCATGCACGGCGGCACCCATGTACCCGAGAAATGGTATCCCTACTACATACGAAACAAAACACCGGTTCATTTCGGTGCTTCATTCTTTTACACGCATGCGCGCAATCAGTTCAAGCTAGGCCGTTACGACACGGCAAAGCCGCAGCAGATCCAGAAGCTTGTGGCTGACGCCGAAAAGGCTTTGAACAACGGTGTGTTAGGCATATCTTTCAGTCTGGAATATGTGCCGGGTGTTAATGACAAGGAAATTCTGCCGCTGATGAAGCTCGCGCATAAATACAATGTGCCGGTCTACTTCCATGCGAGGTACTCCGACATGGAGGAACCGGGCACCAACATTGACGCCATTAACGAGCTGCTTGGTTATGCCAGGGCTTCGGGCGCTGCCGTTCACATCGATCACATTAACAGCACCGGCGGCACTTTTTCCATGACACAGTCGCTTAAGATGGTCGCCGACGCAATTGCGGAAGGGCTCGATATTACTTCGTGTATCTATCCTTACGATTACTGGGGAACTTATTTGAACTCCGCCCGGTTCGATGAAGGCTGGCAGGAGAGGTTCCGGATCAGCTACAACGATCTGCAGATTGCCGGGACCAAGGAGAGGCTGACGGCGGAAACTTTCAGAAAATATCAAAAACAAGGCAAGCTGGCGGTTGCTTACGCCATACCGAAACAGGACGTCATCGATTCCCTGAAAGCGCCCTATGTGATGATAGGAAGCGACGCGATACTGGAACCGGGCATGAACAATCATCCGCGAGCTTCGGGCACATTCGCCCGTACGGTCGGATTGTATGTGCGCGAACAGCAAGTGATTTCGCTATCGGATGCGATCGCGAAGATGTCGCTGATGCCTGCGCAGCGTCTCGAGAAGCAAGCTCCTGCGTTGAGGAAGAAAGGCCGTATCGCGAAAGGTATGGACGCGGACATCGTTGTGTTCGACTATAACACGATCAGCGACCGGTCCACCGTGGAGAAACCGGATATCTATTCTAGCGGCATCGAATATGTACTGATTTATGGCCAAGTTGCCATGGATAAGCAGGGACTTCATAAAGATGTTCGTGTCGGCCAGCCGATCAAAAGCGAGTTTTTGCGCGTGAAAGAAAGCAAGTCGTCACTTACGTGGGGTGATTCGGCCAAACCGTTGCTGAATTATGGCGGCTCGAATTATTTCGATTTAGAAACTTTAAAGTCGCAAGGCTATTCTTACAAATGGGACAAGGTGAAGCGCACATTCAAGCTGAGCAGCGGAGCTGAGAAAACGCAGATTAACGTTCCCCCACCCAAGGCAGGCGAGCTCATGCTGGAGCGGGGTTACAAGCTGCAGTGGGAGGACGGAACCAGCGCGGAGCTGCTCTCGGTAGGAGATCGCAGCTATGTTCCGGTAGCTGCACTGAAATCCCACGGACTGCAGGTCGCCAAAGACGGCAGCAACTGGGTTGTCCAAAACTAACATAGCCCATTTCACGCCCGGAGACTCGGCTTCTGAGATCTCCGGGCCTTTCTATACGTTACGGGGCGCACAGTTTCGGGCTTCACGGATACGGATTGAATTGCGGAATGGCCGCCGTTTTATGATATAATGGAAGTTGCAGCTTTGCGGGCTTTACGAATCAATCAAGGCTTCTTGTTCTCGCGAAACTCACGAGTTTACGTAGGAGAGGAAGGTTCGCAAATGGAACGCGATGTCGATGTAGCCACACGCGCTCGAACGATCGAATGGTTGAAAACCGAGGTTGTCGATCAGCTTTCACGCTTATTCAAAGCGATGTGGGAGGGAAGCGCAGCCCGGTTGACGGACAGCTTGGCCGGACTGATCGCCAGCTCTTACATCTTGGGCCGGCGGCTCGGCATTTCCTATCGGGATCTGGACAACGCCATTGCGGACAAATTATCTGCACTGAGACAAGAAGGACACCAATTGGAGGATCATTACCAGGATCTATCCGCATTGTCCGAACATATCCGCAAGAGGTGAACCATTTGAAAATCGGCTGGAAGCCGCTGATTTGGAGCGCGGCGGCATTGTTGTTGCTTCTCTCGATTCCGACACCCTTTATTGTAATCACAATGTTCATGATCATGACGCCCTTCGTTGTCCTGTTCACGACACTTAGTCCCGCCCGATTCGCCGCTCACGTCATTGCGATTGCAGCGGCTGCTTTTTTCCTGTTGGGAGGATACGGGCCTATTGCGCTGACAATAGGCTTGTTCTTCCTCGTTCCGTCACTGGCGATGGGGCTCTTCTATAAAAAGGGTTCGCCGGCACGAACGGCAATACTGGCCGGATTTGTCGTCATTCTGGCTCAATTCTTGTTGGAGCTGGTGCTGTTCTCCGTTCAGTTCGATATCGATTTGTCGGCTGAATTGTCCGGATTGTTAACGACTAGTCTTCAGCAGCTAGGCTCAGACGCCCTTCTGCCGCAGGGATGGACTGTCGATATGCTGAGCGAGAGCTTTATTACATGGCTGCCGACGGTTATCCTGTTTTTTGCTTTTCTGTTTGCGGTCATCACACACGGGTTGTCCCGATTGGCGCTGCGCACCGCCGGATTCGAGGCGCCTGCCTTGCCGCCGGCTAAGACCTGGAGACTTCCGCGAAGCTTGGTATTCTATTATCTCGTCGCGATCATAGCCAGTTTTGTCGTTCCGGAGAACGGCGGTTATTGGGAAGTTGTAATCGCGAACCTTCTTCCGATTTTGCAATTTGCTTTTATCATTCAAGCGATCGGCTTTTTCTTCTTTTTGGCGGATGCGAAACGATGGCCGTCTATTGCTGCGGTGCTTCTATCCGTCCCGCTGTTTCTGTTTCCCCCGTTGCATCTCATCGGCTTGATCGACGCGGCCTACCCGCTGCGTCGATATTTTGTGAAATCATAAACGACGGGAGCGATTGCGGATATGCCTAAGTTTCTCGTGCAGCGTTGGCACGGCATGCATATCGTGTGGGCGCTGCTGCTCATTTTTGCGCTGACAGTCGCATTGGCATGGTATCAATGGCTTCTTGGCCTGTTAGGCTTGGTGCTCGGAGGCATTGTCGGTGTCTATGGCGTACTGGCCGAGCGTGCTTTTCGAAAAGATTTGAACGATTATGTTCTGACACTTTCCTACCGCATCAAAAGCGTCGGCAACGATGTCATCGGACAGCTTCCGTTCGGAATTATCGTCTTTAACGAAGACAAAGAAGTACAATGGCATAACGGGTTTGTGTCAACGGTAGTAGGTAAACCTTCAATTGTCGGCGAGCCGGTGGAGGATCATTTTCCCGCTGTGCTCCAACCTCCCAAAGACAAAGAAACGGGAATTGAAACGACAATTAACGGGCGTGTCTATGAGTTGATTCCACGCATGCAAGAGCGGTTTATCTATGTACGGGATATTACCGACCGCTGGACGCTAAGGAAGCGGTACGACGAGGAGAAGCTCGCTCTCGGCATCGTCATGATGGATAATCTCGAAGAGGTCGCGCAAGGGATGGATGAACAGCAACGGGCGCTTATGCTTTCCAAGGTGACCGGAGAAATCAACGAATGGGCGCAGAAGTACGGCTTATTCCTTAGACGCCTCACATCCGACCGTTATATGGTCATCACCAACCAGATTAACTTAAAGCACTTGGAACAATCACGTTTTGAATTGTTGGACGATGTGCGGGAAATTACGATCGATCAGAAACTGCCGATGACGCTCAGTATCGGCTTCGCATCCGGCGCTGAGAACGTGATCGAGCTGGGACAGCTCGTGCAGGGTAGCCTGGATATCGCGCTGGGCCGCGGGGGCGATCAGGCAGTCGTGAAGGTCGGGCAGCGTCAAAGCTTCTACGGGGGCAAAAGCAATGCGGTCGAGAAGCGTACGCGCGTTCGGGCCCGAGTGATCTCGCATGCTTTGCGCGACTTGATCAAAGAAAGCGATCATATCGTCATCATGGGACACAAAAACCCCGATATGGATTCGATGGGAGCGGCCATCGGCGTAGCGAAGGCCGCCCAGCTCTATGGCAAGGAAGCTTATATCGTGTTGGAGGGAGTCAACCCTTCCATTCAAAGAATGATGGATATGCTGAAAGAAGATGAACGCTTGACGCGAAGATTCATTCCGCCGGAAGCGGCGTTCGGGCTTGTCGGCAAGCGTACGCTGGCGGTCGTCGTCGATACCCACCGGGCGACGATGGTGGCCGAGCCGCGGCTGCTTCAGGGGACCGACAGGATCGTCATCGTGGATCATCACCGCCGCAGCGAAGAATTCATTGAAGATGCGGTGCTTGTCTATATGGAGCCGTATGCCTCATCGACATGCGAGTTGGTTACCGAACTGCTGCAGTATATTCATGAGCGTATCTCCCTGGATGTCCGTGAAGCTACCTCATTGCTGGCAGGGATCACCGTCGATACGAAAAGCTTTACTTTGCGTACAGGTTCCCGGACCTTTGAGGCGGCTTCCTTCCTGCGCCGCAACGGCGCCGACTCCGCGCTCATCCAGCGAATGTTGAAAGAGGACCTGGACGAGTATATCCGCAAAGCTGAAATCATCCGCCATGCCGAAACCTTTATGGATTCCATCGCCATTGCAGTTTCCGAATCAGGCAAGGAGATGCCTCAGCTTCTTATCGCGCAAGCGGCAGACACGCTGTTGAACATGACCGGCATTAAAGCATCGTTCGTCGTAGGTTTAAGGCCGGACGGACTGGTAGGAATCAGCGCCCGTTCGCTCGGACAAATCAATGTGCAAATCGTAATGGAACGGCTTGGAGGCGGAGGACACCTGACGAACGCTGCGGCGCAGCTGACGGGCACGGTCACCGAGGCCGCCGAGAAATTGAAGAAAGTATTGAAGGATCTCGAAGGGGAAGAGGGGTTGTCCGAATGAAAGTGATCTTTTTGCAAGATGTAAAGGGTCAGGGGAAAAAGGGAGAAGTAAAAGAAGTATCCGAAGGTTATGCGCGTAATTTCTTGCTGCCCAAAGGGGTCGTACAGATCGCGACCGAGGGGAACAAGAAGGCGCTCGATCAAATGCAAGCATCCGCCGAGAAAAAGAAAGAGCAGGAGAAGGAAGCCGCCAAGGCGCTGGCGGCCAGTCTTTCCGAAAAGACGGTTGTGATCAAAGCGAAATCCGGCGAAGGCGGCCGGCTGTTCGGCGCGATCACAAGCAAGCAGATCGCGGATGCATTGGAAGAGCAAAAAATTAAAATCGACAAGCGAAAAATCGAACTGAATGAGCCGATTCGTACGCTTGGAGTAACCAAAGTGACCGTTAAGCTGCATACCGATGTGAAGGGCACGTTAAACGTGCAAGTGGTGGAGGCGTAACACATGAACGGAAACGGAGATCAACTGCTGTTTGACCGTGTGCCGCCGCAAAACCTGGAAGCGGAGCAGGCTGTCTTGGGGGCCATTCTGCTTGAAGCGGAGGCCCTTATCACTTCTATGGAACGGCTGCGGGCGGAAGATTTCTACAGCGTTTCGCATCAGCGGATTTATGAAGCGATGGTCGCATTAGGCGACGACAATGAGCCGATCGACCTCGTCACCTTAACGGCGCGGCTGCAGGATCTGGGCCAGCTCGATGAAATCGGCGGTGTGAGCTATCTGGCCAAATTGGCCGGCTCCGTTCCTACCGCGGCGAATGTCGAATACTACGCGCAGATCGTGGAAGAGAAGTCCATGCTGAGGCGGCTTATTCGCACCGCGACTCAGATCGTTTCAAGCGGCTATGCGACGGATGAGGATGTCGGGTCTTTGCTTGGCGAAGCCGAGCAGCGGATTCTCGAAATCTCCAATCGCCGCGCTGCGCATGGCTTCATCAGCATCCGGGACGTTCTGATGGAAGTTTTCGAACGCGTAGAGCATCTATATAACCACAAAGGCGGGACGACCGGAATCCCTTCCGGTTTCGTCGACCTGGATAAAATGACGTCCGGCTTTCAGCGCAACGACCTCATTATCGTCGCCGCCCGGCCTTCGGTAGGTAAAACCGCATTCGCGCTCAATATCGCGCAGAATGTGGCCGTCCGCTCGTCGGAGACGGTTGCCATCTTCAGCTTGGAGATGTCTGCAGGACAGCTTGTACAGCGGATGATTGTGCGGAATCCAACGTGGATGCCGGGCGCATGAGAACCGGTTACCTGGAAGGCGACGACTGGGAGAAGCTGTCCATGGCGATCGGGTCCTTGTCCGAAGCGCAAATATTCATCGATGATACGCCGGGTATTACCGTAGCCGATATACGTGCCAAGTGCCGCCGTCTGAAGAAGGAAAAAGGGCTGGGCATGATCCTGATCGATTATCTTCAGCTCATTCAAGGGCGGGGCAAAGCCGGCGAAAACCGTCAACAAGAAGTTTCGGAAATTTCCCGAACATTAAAGCAGATTGCCCGTGAGCTCGAAGTCCCTGTCATTGCCTTGTCTCAATTATCCCGTGGCGTCGAACAGCGGCAGGACAAGCGTCCGATGATGTCCGACCTCAGGGAATCCGGCTCGATCGAGCAGGACGCCGACATCGTTGCTTTCCTGTATCGCGACGACTATTACGATAAAGAAACCGAGAAAAAGAACATTATCGAGATTATTATCGCCAAGCAGCGTAACGGTCCGGTCGGCACCGTGGAATTGGTTTTCTTAAAAAATTTCAATAAATTTGTCAACTTAAGCCAAACTAGTCCAGAGGCCTTCTTAGGCAGTGCCTGATCCGACTATTGAAAATCCGAACATTAATAATTACTTAGTCCCTATTGTTCGTTATTCACGTTGACTTCCGAAAGCACACTTGCTAAACTTGTAATGCTGCCTGAACGCAATGCTGCGGTCATCAGGCGGCATTATCATGCCGGTAAAGAAGTTCCGGGTGGAGGGATTGCATTGTCAACAGTCGTCGTAGTAGGGACGCAGTGGGGTGACGAAGGCAAAGGGAAAATCACCGATTTTCTCGCGGAAAAGGCCGACGTGGTCGCCCGTTACCAAGGCGGTAATAACGCCGGACATACCATCCTCATTCAAAACAAAAAGTACAAATTGACGATGATTCCTTCGGGAATTTTTAATGAGAACAAATTGTGTGTGATCGGCAACGGAATGGTCATCAATCCGAAGGCTTTGGTTGAAGAAATCGGGTATATCCGGGATAACGGCTTTTCCACGGATAACCTCAGAATCAGCGATCGCGCCCATGTGATCATGCCTTACCATATCCTGCTGGACGTTCTGGAGGAAGACCGTAAAGCCGACAATAAAATCGGCACCACACGCAAGGGCATCGGCCCCTGCTACATGGACAAAGCCGCCCGCAACGGGATTCGGATCGCCGATCTGATGGTCGCCGACGCTTTTGCCGACAAAGCGCGCAGCATAATCGCGGAGAAGAATCAGACCATTACACAAATGTACAACGGTGAGCCGCTCGATGCCGACAGTATTATCAAGGAATATCTAGAACTTGCGGAAGTGCTTCGCCCATTCGTCACCGACACATCGGTTGTGCTTAACGACGCAATTGACGGTGGGAAAAAAGTTTTGTTCGAAGGCGCGCAAGGCGTCATGCTGGACATCGACCAGGGCACATACCCTTATGTGACAAGCTCCAATCCTTCGGCGGGAGGCGTCTGTATCGGTTCAGGCGTAGGCCCTACCAAGATCAGAGAAGTCATCGGGGTAGCGAAAGCTTATACGACCCGCGTCGGGGACGGTCCTTTTCCGACCGAATTGTTGGATGATTTGGGAGGCTGGATCCGCGATAAAGGGCATGAATATGGAACGGTCACGGGGCGCCCGCGCCGCGTCGGCTGGTTCGACAGCGTCGTTGTGCGGCACGCACGCCGCGTCAGCGGAATCACGGGATTATCGCTCAACTCGCTCGACGTGCTTACCGGTTTGGAGACCGTCAAGATTTGTACGGCATACCGGTTCCGCGGAGAGCTAATGGAGCACTACCCGGCGAACCTCAAGCTTCTCGAAGAATGCGAAGCGGTGTACGAGGAGCTTCCGGGCTGGAGTGAGGATATTTCGGGTGCGAAGACATTGGCCGACTTACCGGCAAACACCCGTAAATTCGTTGAACGCGTTTCGGAGCTGACCGGCATTCCGATCGCCATCTTCTCCGTCGGCCGCAATCGTGAGCAGACAAATCAAGTGGTGCCGATTTATCAATAAAAGCAGCAAGAAGAGCCGATCAGGGCGGAGCTTAGCTCCCTCTGACCCGGCTCTTTTTTTGTTTTTTCATCCACGGGTCTTAATCTTCCTCGGTCTCTGGTCCAGGTACAAAAACATCCTTGCGACCATGTTAGATCTTTCCAAAAGCACTTACAATGTGGAACGTAGAGGAATTAAGAGGAAAGAGTGGAGAGAGAATATGAAGTTTTTTACGAATTTTTCGCTGCGCAATCCCGTGGCCATTGTGCTGCTGGTGATTCTAGTAGCGGCCGGCGGCCTGTACGCTGCGACGCAGCTCAAACAAGAGCAGCAACCGGAAGTGGCTTTCCCGGGCGTTATGGTCTCGAGCGTGTATCCGGGAGCGGCTCCGAATGAAGTGTTGAACCAAGTGACACTGCCTCTCGAGAAAGTGCTTCGAAATGTGGAAGGTGTTAAAAACGTTACCTCCCAATCGGCGAACAGCGTGTCTATGCTTCAGCTGGAGTTCGCATTTAACGACGATATGAAGAAGAAGCAGGAAGAAGTCAAACAGGCGATTGCAGATGTGCAGCTGCCGCAAGAAGTGGAGAAGCCGAAGGTTCAGTATTTCTCCACTACGAATCAACCGATTATGTATACGACAGTGACCGCGCAAAAAGATCTTTCCGTCGAGCAGCTCACGACAATCGTGAAAAATTCGGTCGTTCCTGATCTGCAGACGATCGAAGGGGTTACTGACGTGCAAGTGGCGGGCATGAAAGATGATGGCGTCTATATTCGCCTGGATGCTGCCAAAATGGCCGAAAAAGGTATCTCCTACGATCAGGTGATGGGTGCTCTTCAAGCCAACAATTTAAGTGTTCCGCTGGGCGAAGCCACTGTTGACCACAATAATTTGCCGGTGTTCGTACAGGGGGATTTACGCTCCTTGGAGCAATTGAAGCAATGGAATTTGACGCCTGCCGGTGATGTTAAGCTTACTGATATCGCACAAATCGAGCAAGGCAAAGACCTGAGCGTCATCAACCTTACCAACGGTAAACCGAGCATCACCTTGAACATCGTAAAGTCAGGCACCGCCAACACCGTTGAAGTGTCCGATAAAGTGCTGCAGGTATATGAAGATGCCGAGAAGAGCGGCGAAATCAAGACGATGATCATGTATAACCGGGCAACGGACGTAAAAGACTCGGTCAGCACATTGGCACGTGAAGGCGGATTAGGCGCATTGTTCGCATCTATCCTGATCCTGTTCTTCCTGCGCAATTTCCGGGCGACGCTGATCGCCATCGTCTCTATTCCGTTGTCTATGCTTATTGCGATGATTTGTCTGAACTACTTTACCGACGTAACTTTAAACATTATGACGCTCGGGGGTCTGGCCGTTGCCACCGGTCGGGTGGTGGACGACAGCATCGTGGTCATTGAAAATCTCGTCCGCCGGATGCGCGGTGAGAAGATGAGCAAAGATCTCATTCTCTCTGCAACAGCCGAAGTAGGAAGAGCGATTACCTCCTCTACGATCACAACGGTTGCCGTGTTCGCGCCGCTTGGGTTGCTCTCCGGAATGATCGGCGGTTATTTCCGCCCATTCGCCTGGACCGTTGCCTTCGCCTTGTTATCTTCCCTGCTCGTAGCGTTGACGGTCGTACCGCTAATGGCATGGGCGCTAATGAAAAACGCGAAGCCGAAGGAAGAGAAAGAGTCGGCGATGAGCCGCGGCTACAAGCGCGTACTTCGCTGGTCGCTCGGTCACAAAGCAGTCGTGCTCGTTCTTGCGATGCTGCTGTTCGTCGGCAGCCTCGTGCCGATGTTTGCGGGCGCGGTGGGGGTCACCTTGCTTCCGGAAACGGATTATAAATACATGTTTGCAACATTGAAAATGCCGAAGGGCACAAGCCTTGACGTCCTCCAATCAGAAGCCGATAAGATGGATGTCGTCATTCGTGAGCATCACAATGTTCACAACACGAGCCTCACTCTTGGAGGCAGCATTACCGGAGGCGGAGATTCCAGCACCGCTGAATGGTTTATCGGGCTCACTTCCGACACCGACCTGGATCAATTTACCGACGAGGTCGGAAAGAAAGTTAAGGTACCTCAAGACGCTGAGTTCAGTCTAATCAAAGACGATATGGCCGGAGGCGGGGCGATCTCCGTTACGGTGACCGGTTCGTCAGCCGCAGACATTCGAATTGCGACGGAACAAATCACGGATACGATCAGCAAAGTTAAGGGAACTTCGAACGTCAGCAATAACTTGCAACATGGAACAAAAGGCATCGCAATCGAAGTCCGTCAGAGTGACGCTTTGAAAAACGGGCTGTCAGCCGCTCAGGCATCGTTCATGCTGAGGCCTTTCCTGACCGAAACGAAAGCGGGCCGGATCGGGGACGGCTCGAAAGCCAGCGACCTATACTTGGCTCTGAACGGTGTGTCGATCGCTTCGGTGGACGACATTGCGAACTTGAAGCTCCAAACACCTTTGGGTAAAAACATTCAAGTACGAGACATTGCTGACGTCAAGGAAGTGCAGCTCCCTAGCACGGTACAATTCAAGAATGGTTCCGAGTTTGCTACTGTGTCCGGTAAAATCACAGAGAAAAATGCCGGCAAAGTAAACACGGATATCGAGAACGCATTAAAGGAACTCAAACTGCCTGCTGGAGTCGAGTATTCGTTCGGCGGCAGCAACGCGGACATTCAACAGATGATAACGGATATGATGATGGCCATGATGATCGCGGTCGGTATGGTATACATTGTGATGGTCATCGCCTTCCGTGAAGGCCGCGCGCCTCTCGCTGTATTGTTCTCCCTCCCATTCGCCCTGATCGGCGGTTTGGTAGGAACGATGGCGGCAGGCGAACCGATTTCCGTATCGAGCATGATCGGCTTCTTGATGCTCATCGGGATCGTGGTCACGAACGCCATCGTTCTGGTCGAGCGTGTACAGCAGCAGATTGAACATGGTGTAAGTATTCGTGAAGCATTGATTGAAGCGGGCGGAACGCGCTTGCGGCCGATTCTGATGACGGCCATCGCCACGATCTGCGCCTTGATCCCGCTGGCAATCGGCCTTGGCGGCGGAAGCATCATTTCAAGCGGCCTAGCGGTTGTCGTGATCGGCGGGCTCGCAAGCTCTACGCTTCTCACACTGGTCGTAGTGCCGGTAATGTATGAGCTGCTCTATTTCAAACGCTCTCGGAAGCAGCGTATGGCCAGCAAGCCTGTGACAGCGGAAGCTGCGGCTTAAAAGCCGAAATGCCAGGAACCCCCTTATCGCATCCGCGCAAGGGGGTTCCTCTTTTTCTAGCGAAAATTCGCCAAACGTTATAGGAATGATTAAAGGGAGGTTTGCCCATACTAAAAACTATGAAAGATTTGCCGGGAGGTAAAAAAATGTTTAAATGGATGAGCTGGGTAGTCCGGATGGGAGCGACAGCATTGCTGCTCAGCTTCTTGTGCATATGGACAACAGGTTATATCGTCAACAGCTATATGGAATCATTGATCAAGCAGTTGGAACTGCCTATTGAAACAAAACCCTTCGCGCTGTCCGGGATCTGGGGAACGCTATGGGGCGCCGGCAGCTTCCCGGACAAGGAAGCCGCGCCAAGCGAAACGCCGAACCAAGAAAATCCGTCGCAGGAGGCAACATCAACCCCAGATACGTCGACGGGAAACTCAGCCGCAGCCCCAACAGATGACAGCCCAAATGATCAACCGCCGATTGCTTCTCCTGAGCCTGATCAGGAAGCCGTCCCGGAACCGCCAACGAGCACCGATGATACAGAACCTGTTTTCAACGAGGACTCGGCAGCCGGACAGCTTAGCGCCGCCCAGCGTCAGGAATTGTATGCGATGGTTGTCTCCAAATTAAATGCCGAGCAGCTGAAGCTGCTTTCAGATTCATTGGAAGGCGGTCTAACGCAAGATGAGCTCACAGCGGTGGACGCGATGCTTAAAAATTCCTTATCTGAAGAAGAGTATAAACAAATGATGGGCTTGCTGAAAGGCACGATGAAAGCCGATTTATCCCCGTCAACAGAGGGTTAAGCCTATTAATAGACCAAAGCCGCCTCCGGTATGCGAAGGTGTCTGTTTTCTTTTATTTCCAATAATCCCCATATTTAAGGTTGATAGTCTCATCGCAACTATGCTAAAGTAATAAACAACCTTTTTCCAGATTAGAGGGAAAGGAATATGAATATGTAAAAGTAAAGGAGAAGATCATGGCCGTTTTCAGGGGAACGGATCGGATCCGGAACATCACAGCCGCCTTACGGCAAAGCTTCCGGCGCGTTCGGTCCAAGCGCTTGAAAGGAATGACAGTTGTCGAGAAAACTACTCAAACCCACTTAACCTACTATCAGAAGAATGATCGCCGGCCGCTCATTGCAGCCGTGCTCGTGCTTTTTGTGTCGATTGCCGCTGCCGTTGGTGGACAGCAATATATTCAAGCTCACAGCATGGACTATTACAAGGTTCTCGTAGACGGTAAACCGGTCGGCGAGATCAGCGATCGTCAGAAAGTCGAGCAGCTGTTGCAGAGCATATCCTCCCAGCTGAACCGTGCGGACACTCCCGTGCAATACGCGATCGACGAAGGACAGGTCACTTATGAAGCGCTCAGTGCTTATCGAAAGCAGACGGACGACGAGTCTACCCTGAAGCTTATTGCAGGAGCGCTGCAGACACATCCGGTCGGCGTGCAGCTGGTCGTCGACGGAATGGCCGTCGGCATTGTCCGAGATCAGAAGACCGCGGATGCCTTGCTTGAGAGAGTCAAGCACAAATATTTACCCGCAAACAGCAAGGCCGAACCTGCCATCAAGTCGTTGTCGTTCCGGGCTGAGTCGATGAATGCAGCTGATTCGAAGCCGGATCACAGAGTCACATCCGTAAATTTCGAAGAACAGGTGAAGACGCGGACGGTGAGCTTACACAACCGGCAGTTGTCGGATCCGGAAGATCTGTACCGCAAGCTGACGACAAGAGAACCCGTATCGCAGACCGAATCGGATCCTCCTGTTCTCAATGTGAAATCGGTAGAACAAGTAACTGAGATTGAAGTGATTGAACCGAAAATTATTTACAAGACCAGCGATGAACTGAAGCTGGGCAAATCGAAAGTCATCCAAGAAGGAACGGACGGACAGCAGCAAGTGACCTACCGGCTGCTCAAGAGAAACGGATATTTGATCGAAGAGACAATCGTAACCCACAAAGTTCTCAAAGCCGCCTCACCCACGATTATTCTGAAAGGAACAAAAGTGGTGCAGGGCGAGGGTACAGGGACATTCTCCTGGCCGGTTGTCGGGGCTCGAATTACAAGCTACATGGGCGAACGATGGGGCCGGATGCATAAGGGAATCGACCTGGTCGGAGACAGCAGCATATTGGCCGCGGACAACGGCGTCATTGAATTCGCCGGTTACAAAGGAGCCATGGGCAAAGCCATAATAATCGACCACAACAACGGCTTCAAAACCGTATATGGACATATGAAAAGCATCAATGTGAAAGAAGGCCAAGTCGTCGAGAAGGGCGAGGTCATCGGAGTTATGGGCAGCACCGGGCGTTCTACAGGAACTCATCTGCATTTTGAAGTTCATTTTAACGATAAAGTGAAGAATCCTACCAGTTACTTGTCATAACCTACGAAGCTTTCCCGCCGGTCGGCAGACCGAGGAAAGCTTTTTTCTATGCATTGGGCTCTTGTCGGCATTATGGTAAAATAGCAATAGATTAGCTTCCGAGAAGCGGAAGGCGGTGACATGATGCCGGGAAAAATATTGGTCGTGGACGATGAGCGGCCGATTGCGGATATTCTGAAGTTTAATTTGGAAAAAGAGGGCTACGAGGTCATCTGCGCTTTTGACGGGGAGGCTGCGGTTCGGCTTGCTTTTGAAGAGGATCCGGATCTCATTCTGCTCGATGTGATGCTGCCGATTAAAGATGGCATGGATGTATGCCGCGAGGTGCGGGCGCGTCTGTCGACGCCTATCATTATGCTGACCGCCAAAGATTCTGAAATCGATAAAGTGCTCGGACTCGAGCTCGGAGCGGACGATTACGTGACGAAGCCGTTCGGCACGCGTGAGCTCTTGGCCCGGGTCAAAGCCCATTTGCGCCGCCAGCGCAAGCTTGACACGTCACGAAGCGATGAGGACTCGTCTCCTGAGGCGGAACGGCAAGGCCTGAAATTATTTAATCTGTTTATCGATACGGATATGTACGTTGTCTATAAGAATGGCCAGCCCTTGGACCTGACTCACCGGGAATTCGAATTGGTGCATTATCTGGCGCGCAACAGCGGCAAAGTGATGACCCGGGAGCACCTATTGCAAGCGGTATGGGGATTTGAGTATTTCGGGGATGTACGGACGGTAGATGTCACGATCCGCCGGCTGCGGGAGAAGCTTGAGGACGATCCCAGCCGCCCTGAAATCATTATGACCAGGCGGGGTCTCGGTTATTTGGTGCGCAATCCGAGAATGTCGGGCGGTCAGTACGGATGAGATTGTTCCAACTGTTCCGCAGCATCCAGATCAAGCTCATCTTGATGGTGCTGCTGCTCATTTTGATCGCGGTACAGTTAATCGGCGTCTATTTCATCAGTACGATGAAAAACTCGCTGACCACCTCTTTCACGAATAACTTGAATGCGCAGGCTAAGCTGCTTACCACTTTCTTGTCGTCTTCCGACATTAAGGACGGGAATGCGCAAGCAGCCAGTGAAGTAAAGCTGAATGAGGTTGTCGGCAATTTCTTCACGATCAGCGGGGCGGAAATTCAAGTGCTCGATGCGGGGGGCAAGCTGCTGGCTACATCCAACCTATCACAGCAGCCATTCATTGGGCGGAAGAATACATCTTTATTGGTCAGCCGCGCTCTGCAAGGGGTGCGGGACAATGAAGAAGAAATTATAGATGACGATAATACACGCAGCAAGATCATCGCCAAGCCGGTAATCAGTAACGGCAAAATCGTTGGAGCGATCTATATCGTCGCTTCTATGAAAGACTTGTACGATACGATAGAACGGGTAAACCAGATCTTCGTGTCTGCGACGTTGATTGCGCTGGGTCTTACCGCCGTTCTTGGCGTTCTGCTCGCAGGCACCATTACTTCGCCGATCAAAGCCTTGACGCGTCAGGCCACAGCCGTAGCGGAAGGCCGGTTCGATGAGCGTGTGCCTGTGTTCGGCAAAGATGAGATCGGCCAGCTGAGCGTGGCCTTTAACGATATGACCGACCGGCTGAGCGAGGCGTTGTCGATCAATGAAGAGGAGAAGGAAAAGCTGTCTTCCATCCTCTCCAACATGAGCGACGGCGTATTGGCTACCGACGAGCTCGGGCGGGTCATAGTCACGAATCATCGCGCCAGGGAGATGCTTGACATCGAGGCGGCGGCCGAAGGCAGCACGCTGTCTGAGTGTCTGGGGATTGAGAAGGCGCCGATTGCGGAAGCGCTGCAAGGTAAGGAAACGACGCAGTATCTGCACAGAGAAGTGGAAGATAACGAGGAAGCATTGTTGTTCCGCGTCACTTTAACTCCGATCCGGCGCAGGGACAAAGGAGTGGCGGGCGTTATTGCGGTTCTGCATGACGTAACCGAAATGGAGAAACTTGAGCAATCGCGCCGGGAGTTCGTCGCCAATGTTTCCCACGAACTCAGAACACCGCTGACCACAATTAAAAG
The DNA here is from genome assembly GCF_000829465.1 of Cohnella kolymensis. GTDB lineage: Bacteria > Bacillota > Bacilli > Paenibacillales > Paenibacillaceae > Cohnella > Cohnella kolymensis. Next base: position 43,821 of record NZ_JXAL01000012.1, read on the forward strand.
CTATGCTGAAGCGCTGGATGACGGCGCTTTGGAAGAGCCGCCGCTCGCCGGCCGTTTCGTCGACGTCATTCGCAACGAGACGGAGAGGATGATCCGGCTGGTCACGGACCTGCTGCATTTGTCCCGGTTTGACTCCCGGCGCAATCAACTGCGCAGGCAGCAGACGGATCTATCGGAGATGCTGGAGGAAGTTGTCGACCGGTTTTCATTTCAGCTGCGCCAGAAGGCGATCACGGTAACCGTCAAGGTCGAATCAAAGCTGGAATCGGTATGGCTCGACCGGGACGGAATCGATCAGGTTCTGGATAACCTCGTGTCGAATGCGATCAAATACACGCTGGATGGCGGATCGATCGATATCTCCGCCGGACGCAATGAAGCGGGTATGCTGGCCATTGCCATCAAAGATACGGGAATCGGGATCCCCAAGAAAGATCTGAACCGTATATTCGAGCGTTTCTACCGGGTGGATAAGGCGCGTTCGCGCAATATGGGCGGCACGGGATTAGGTCTGTCGATTGCCCGGGAAATCGTCCGGGCGCACGGAGGTTCTTTAGCACTGGATTCCGACACCAATAAGGGAACTGTTGCGACAGTGCTGCTGCCGATTGTCTTGGAAGGAAGTGAGCAGTCATGATCGAGAAAGGCAAATCCCTGCTGCTCTTCCTGCTGGTACTTCTTAGTCTCCTGCAAAGCTATTTTTTGGCTTACAGCATGCCCAACATGGATCCCAAAGTGAAGACGGAGCTCGACTACGTCAAGGCTGAGCCTCTTGGAGCGGAGACCACGCTGGATAAGCTTATTTTTCCGGAACAGATGGTGCTCCATATGGGCAACGACAAGCACACCGTGTTCTATCCGAGTACACAGCCCTATTACAAGCTCATTCTTGACAAGCTGAGAGTCCGTGAGTTCCAAGGATTTCAACAGGATCCGATCGATGTTGTGAATTGGGATCAAGTTCGGCGCAGAGACGAAGGGGTTGAACTGCGGTTCGGGCGTGCGGTTCCGTTTCAGCTCCTGCAGCAAGTATTCAAAATAGATGGAGATTTCTTGTTCTCCCGGGATTCGATTAACCGGATTTGGATATTTTCCAGCAAGGATCGCGATGAAGTGCGCACTTTCTTCTTCAGCAGCGACGGCCGCAACGTCTATGAATCCCAGCGTGCGGATATCACCGGCGGGGATGTCAAAGGTTATGTCGGATTCGGCCAATATTGGGATCCGTACTCTTCGATTGACGGTAAGGTCTATACCCCGGATAAACCAGTGACCCGGTTCAAGCAGATGCAGGTGAATTTCAGCCGCTACACTACGGAACAGATGCAGGATAATCTGTTTTTTGACCCGGGAACGACTCGAACGATCCAAGATCGCAAGAATGGCCCTCAATTTTACACGGACGGCAAGAGAGGCCTGAAAGTCGAGCAAAATGGCGGCTGGATGTCTTATACGGATGCCGTGGCCTCCACTACCGGCGATAACGATTTGATGGATAATGTATCCGCTGCGGTGGACTTCGTCAACCAGCATGGCGGATGGAACGGAAGGCATCAGCTTGTGCGGGAAATCGTACCGGAGAATGGCAGCGGCATCCGATTCCAACAGTATTACAAGGATGCCCCTGTCGTTTCGGGCAATTCGATAACGTTCGGCTACATGCAGCTGACGCTGCAGCAGGGGGATGTCGCCTCCTATGAGCGATCCTTAATCGTGCTCGGGAACGAAGAAACGAACAAAAAAAGCCGAATGCTGCCGGGCGGTGAGCAGCTTCGTATGCTGCTTCGGCAAGTTGAAACTTCAACCGCGAAGGTAGAAGCGCTTTTTCCGGCTTACAAGCCGAGTCTTAATAAGGATGTACTGACTTTCCACCCTGTATGGGCGGCAAGAATGACCACCGGTGAGACGGTTGTAATCTCGGATTCGGCGCCGCCGCCTGTGGTGCGACAGGCACCATAGCTGAAGGGAGGGATAGGCATGGATTGGAGACGGGCCAAAAGTGTGTTGATTCTCTCATTTCTGATGTTGAATTTGCTGCTCGGTTACCAGTTGTGGTTGGATTGGCGCGAAAGGCTGAATACGGCAGTCGACTGGACATCCCTTTCCCCGGAAACCCAGCAGGCGATGCGCGACAAGAACATTCAGTTCGATGCCGATGCCAAGATCCCGACGGAAACCCCCGCCATGAGCGAATTGACATACACCTTTAAACAGCGGATGCGGGACAATGAGCAAAAACCCATTTTATCGCCGCCTGAAACTCGCATCGTCTATTTTGAACAGGAGCTTAAGGACGCATTGGGAACGGTCATACCGGAGCTGGATTCATATGCGCTGGACCAGAAGCGCATCATGGACAACACATTCGTCTTCAACAGGATGGAAGCCGGATACCCGATGTTCGACATCAATCTGGAACTGCTATACGGGGAGCAAAGGATACGGGGTTATAGACAGGATATCGTTGAGGCGAAGCCTTCCGACGGGGTGAAACAGCAGCAGGTTCTTCCCGCATCCAAAGCGGTAGCCAATCTGATCGAGAGAAATTTGCCGCCGGGGTCTACGATCAAGGAGATTCGTCTGGGCTATAACGGTGAAATTTTCGCAGATGCGGAGAGGCAAGTGTCCGCCCCCGCCTGGAGGGTTCTATTGGAAAATGCCGAAGAAGTGTACTATGTAAATGCGTTCAGCGCTGAAGTTGCAGTAGAGAAAGCGGATGTGCCGGTTAAACCTTAATGGGTTACACCCACAGGATGCGGGTACATCTAATAGGAGAGGACAATACCAGATGGGGCTTCGTTTCACCGTACTTGCAAGCGGCTCGACCGGCAATGCTACCGTCGTATCTTCTGATGAAGCGACGGTACTGATAGACGCCGGCTTGAGCATGAGAAAAATAGAAGAGTTAATGAAAGAAAGGGAAGTAGCCGGCGATCAGCTGGATGCCATCCTTGTCACCCATGAACATTCCGACCATATTAAAGGGCTGGGTGCGATAGCGCGGAAATACGAATTGCCCGTGTATGCGAATGAGAAAACTTGGGGCGCCATGCTCCGCACGGTAGGTGAGATTCCTGAAGCGCAGCGCCGTATTCTGCCGACGGACGGTGTGATGGAGATCGCGGATTTACGTGTCGAATCCTATGCGATTTCGCACGATGCAGCGGAGCCGGTCGGTTATTGCTTCTATGCGGACGGCGTAAAGCTGAGCTTAGCCACCGACCTCGGTTACGTAAGCGACAAAGTGATGAGGCAGCTTCAGAATTCGGACGTGCTGGTGCTGGAGTCGAACCATGACATCAACATGCTGAGAATGGGGCGCTACCCATGGAACATCAAACGCCGGATTCTAGGCGACACTGGGCATTTGTCCAATGAAGCGGCAGGCGACGCCCTTTGCGCTTTGCTCTCGGGAAGCACCCGCAGAGTCTATCTGGCCCATTTGAGCCAAGAGCATAACTTGATGGATTTAGCCAAGCTGACGGTGAATACAATAATGCAAGACAACGGCGTTTTCTACCAAAAGCATGAATTTGAGCTGCGTGACACCTATCACGACCGGCCGACTCTATGGGATGTATTGAAAGTCTAGTTATTTGGCAATCATTTATAAGAGCAGCTGGCGATTCAGTTCATTTTCCATCTGTATCGCTTTATCCTTGATTTCGTCCGGTGTAAGAACGCCTTTCTCCACCAGCAGCTCCAACAAGGTACTCAAGGCGAGAAGCTGCTTGTAATGATCGTCTTTCATCTCGGCCATTTGAGAGGCGAGTTCTAGATATTGCCATCCGTAAGCTGAAGTTTTCACTTGGCATCCTTCCCTTCTTTTACACGCGTATTGGGAGCAAAAAGAGCTTGCTTGTCCCTTATTGCTCTGTCATTCTATTACTATTCTAGTCAAAAACTTTGAAAACATTCCTGCTATTTGATAGGAACGGAATGGGAGCAGGAGCCCTAATAGAAGGATGGTGCTTGGCCATGAGCTTTTTCGACGATGATTTCTTCTCTACACGGGTAACCAGACGCTCCCTTAAAGGCGCGAGAACCGGATCGAGGCGCTCCAGGGGTATTTTTAAAGGGCCGATGTTCCGAGTAGCTTTCATTTCCTCCCTCGTCAGCTCCTTGCTTGTGGTCGCTCTGTTCCTGGCTCTGAACCGTACAGGAGCATCCGGGTCCGGCAGCAAAGCCGCGTTCGCCGGAGGAGAGACGCTGGTGGAGACTTCAGAAAGGATGATCTCCGCCTCCGCGAAAGTGCGCCCGGCCGTCGTCAGTATTATCAATTTGACTGAACAAGTTAAGATGCCTAAGGAAGAGGACATGTTGCCGAACAGCGGTGAAATCCCCGAAAATGCCAGCTTGGGGTCGGGTGTCATTTTTCAAAAGAAAGATGGCGAAGCTTTCATTATCACGAATGCCCATGTGATCCAGGATGCTGTAAAAGTTCAAGCCGTTCTGATGAATGGCGATAAAAAAGAAGCTAAGATCGTCGGCAAAGACACGATCACCGATCTTGCTGTGCTCTCGGTCGACGATGAGGGAATAGACACCGTGGTTGACATAGGTAACTCCGAGAAGCTGCGCGTGGGCGAGATGGTCATTGCGATCGGTAACCCGCTCGGTTTCTTCGACTCGTCAACGCAGGGCATCATATCCTCTACACATCGGATTATTCCGATATCTCTTAACCAAGATGGGAATTATGATTGGGAGCAGGAAGTCATCCAGACGGACGCTGCGATCAATCAGGGTAACAGCGGCGGGGCATTGGTGGATTTGAACGGCAGGCTGGTCGGAATCAACAGCATGAAATTGGCGGAGATGGGCGTGGAAGGCATTGGGTTTGCCATTCCGGTTGATGACGCGATGCCGGTCATTGATGCCTTAATGGAACATGGCAAGGTGACAAGGCCATATCTCGGGGTTTATTCGATGGACTTGGCTTCCTACTTGGATGGTGCGTCTGCACCGGGTACAGAAGAGGGTGGAGACCAGGCGGAGCCGGATGATCTGAACCTGCCGGAAGATGTTAAGGAAGGCGTTCTCGTACTGGAGGCTGTCGGTCCTGCGCTGGAAGCCGGGTTGAAATTGAATGATGTGATCGTGGAATTGGACGGCAAACCGATCGGGACGACAATGGATTTACGCAAGTATTTGTATAATCACAAAAAGATTGGGGAATCGTTGGAAGTAACATACTATCGTGACGGTAAAAAAGAGACGGTTGAGCTGGAGCTCACGGAAAAGAAGGATGAAGAGCAATAGAAGAGAACAAGGGCTTGTACTGTGTATGCCGTGAGCATGTAGAGCTCGCGATCGACAAATTCGTGGATGAATACGAGGATGCGCCGGATCTCGTTGATTTACATACAACGACCTTCTCGGCGTGGGAGCCGCCCGCGCACTGCGATTTGTGCGGTAAGCCGGCAGAAGTGCTTGTGGTCTAGAGGTAATGGAAGCATCGGAGACAACTGTTCTGCAGTTGTCTCTTTTTGTTTGCATTGGACAGGAAAAAGCAGGTAATTCTAGTGAATCGAGCGAACTTAAAAGCGAAGAGAGCTTTTATAGATAAACAATAGCGGGTTTTAGGAGGATTAATTTGATGCAGAGAAGAACAGTGGGGATGTTGTTTATTTGTATCGCTGCTTTTTTGTATGGAGTTCGATATATTACTGCAGCTATTTTCGGATCTAACGTTTCCTCATGGGACAGTTCATTATTTAAAGCGATGTTAAATTACATTGGAAATGGACCGCTGATCCTCAGTGTGCTGTCATTAATTGCGGGAATCCTCTATTTAATTGTTGCGGAATTTGGTGAATCATTAAAAGGCAGCTTTGAGCAAATAAAAAGGAATTGGAATGAATTTGATGAATGACAATGGAAGATTGAAATAAATAAAAAAATCTAGGGAGATGGACGTCATACAATCCATAATAATTTGGCTCATTCTCACATTCATTTTTTTCTTTATTTTGCATGCTATTATTCAGTCAGCAATCGATGGTTCAGCATTGACCAAGAGACTTACACAAATTAGTCAACAGTTAAAGTATTTTCAAAATCAGGCAGAAAGTCAACGAAGAGAAAGTGAACAAACCGGTATGCAGGAAACAAACTCTGAAGTTGTTGTTAATGAGACCTGCCCAGGGTGTGGATTCACAGTGAGGAGTAATGCAATAGTTTGTCCTTCCTGTGATCTGAGATTGAATGTTGATTAACAAATCAAATTGAATGGAGGGTAATAGTGAAGAACGAAAGCAGTCATAACAGCTCCATGAGAGCTATAGTAGCGGTAATACTTAGTATATTCAGTTTACACATCCTTTTTATCAGTTATATTATTCAGTCACTACCATTACTTTTTTTATCTATGGTTGATTCAATCATTGCAATTGTACTAGGCATCAGCTCGGACACTAAATTAGGACATGCAAGCGTAATAGCAGGAATCCTAATGGTATTGATATGTATATTTTTATTGAACATGTAATTTGCTAATCATTTCATGCACGCTGAGGGTCATGGCTGGTCCGGCAGGTTTTTGGACAAGAGGCATTTCGCGGTTATGGGGATGGCAGCGATGTATGGATCTACGATAAAACGAAGGATGGTTTTGAGTGTAAGCCTGATATACAAAGCGTAGCGCATGATGAAATCAAAAATGGCAGCATACAATATCAACTGTATATCAATGTGGTGAAGAGTAAAGTCATTATGTTCTCGTACTTTTATAAAGGAGATAATAACGAGGTATGGATGCTTGATATTACTCCGGACGGCATACGGAAAGAAATACAAGTGACTCATAGTGAATAAGGGGCTAATTCATATGAACGCCAATGCCATCGTTGATGCATTTCTAGATTATTTACAGGTGTCAAAAAGAGACAATGATATTATCTTCTTGAACGATCTTATTAAAAGTCATCAACTGAAAGTTAGATGGGAAAACCTCACCAAAATATTGGACTATGAGCGCGGGTATTTAACTAACGATTTCATACCGCCCATCGAAGAGTACTTTAACCGAATCATTAAACACGGATATGGCGGTACTTGCTGGACGATAGCTATCGGATTTATTGGCTGCTAAAGCAGCTCGGGTATGATGTTCATTATCTGTATATGGACTCCGGCCATTTATGTTTAGGCGTGAATATAGATCAACCATATTACGTAGATCTTGGTTTCTGCGCCCCGTTGTTCAAGGCTTATCCTATGTATGAATCGTTTGTGGCCAAAGACAACCGGGAGACTTTTGAATACATCGTTTCAAATGATGAAATAAAAATCATTAGAACTCCAGGTCCTACTAAAACCTTAAATCCTGACCCAGTATTACTTGACGACATGTTGCCGAAAATCAAGAACTCAAACAATTGGAGTACGTCCCCTGTGCTCAAAGATATTATGGTTTATGGATATGTTGACGGTATACCTACCTCCATAACTAACAGCACATTGAAACAACATTTTACGGATGAGAAAATTGAACAAAATCTGAATGCAGAAGAGTTGCAGGATTGGATAACAAATCGTTTTAACATGGACTATGAGCTTTACAAGAACGCTGTTCAAATTATGCAGAGAAGAAGGGGTGACAATCATTTTTAAACATATTATCAATGAGAAACTCGAGCTCCGATTGCTCGAAGCCCGCCATGCAGAAGCTGTTTATGAAGTAATTGAAATGAATCGAGGCTATCTTTCCGAATGGTTTCCTTGGGTGCCTAATACAAAGAATGCTGAGCATACAAAAACATTCATTGAGAATGAACTTCGCCGATTTGCTCATAACAATGGTGTTTCGACAGGAATTTTCTACGAAAATAAATACATCGGAAATATCAGTATTCATGAAATCAACTGGAATAGTAAATTATCCTCTATCGGATACTGGATCAGCTCGGAGTACCAAGGTTTAGGGATTGTCACAACTTGTTGTAGAGAATTATTGAACTACGCATTTGAAACCTTGGGTTTAAATAAAATAGAGATCAGAGCAAGGACCGACAATGTAAGAAGCAGCGCGATCCCGATCCGATTAGGCTTCAAACAAGAAGGCATTTTAAGACAAGTGGACTATAACAACGATCGTTATTATGATCATGTCGTCTATGGATTGCTGAAGGATGAGTGGAGAGGCAAATAAAGAAAGGATGAATTGCCATGTCCAGTTGGGTTGTAATTACTCTCCCGAGTTAATTCGCTTATTGGAGACGGGCAGGTCCAGAGTGGATTGGATCAAACTCTCCTTGAGGGACACGGTTTGGACGGAGCATGCCATTTCGAGCCCATTTTGTCCGCAGCTTCTGCATACATTGCCTCATGCTAGCAAACGTGATTTTGAGGATATTGATTTTGACGAAATAAATAAACAGATCAAGGCATGCAAATCGCCTCATATCGCTTTACACTTGTTGGCTAAGAAAGAAGATTGGGATGCGGATGAAGTTACAGATGAAGAGATTATCGATAGAATGCTCCATGTGGTCCTGAGGTGGAAGAAAGAATTAGAAGCAGATTTATTAATCGAAAATGTTCCTTATTATGGTTTCCGTGGCACGTTCCGCTGTGCTACAGATCCCGAAGTGATAACAAGAATCTGCAATGAGGCGGATATCGGTTTAATGCTAGACTTGGCGCATTTAAGGGTAGCTGCCTGTCATAGAGGAGAAGAAGTTGATCAGTATTTAGAAGCTATGCCCCTGAATCGTGTTCGAGAAATCCATGTTTGCGGCCCGGGAATGGATCCGGAACGCGGGTATTTTCGAGACAGACATCTAGAGATGCAGGAAACGGATTATAACCTGTTAGAGAAGAGTTTAGCACTCACAACTCCTGTAGTTGTGACTTTGGAATACGGGGGCACAGGGCCTATCTTTGAATGGCGCAGTGAAATAGACGTGCTGGAAAGACAGCTAAATAGACTAAACAATATAGTGGCAAACAATTGAATGCTACATGATTCTAGAAAGAGGCTGTGAAGTAATTCGAAACGTAAGGAGGAACTTCCGTTGAAGCTATTTGATTTAGAACCTGATGCTGAGATGAGTCCTACCGTAGGGTTATTACATTCCATGGTTACTTATAATTATCAACGACTGAATCGCCTGGTTATCGGATTAACCCAAGATCAGATTGATTATAAAGGTCCGAACAACGAACTGAATAGTATTGCCCAGTTGCTCAGACATCTAGCTGTGGTTGACCTTCATTGGGTTTATCGATTGCAATCCTCCGAAGTCCCGTCAGAACTAACAGGCAAATTTGGACCCATGTACGACGAGGAAGGTAAACTACCTTCTGTTAGGAACGTTCCTCTACATGTACTCCTTGAAGAATATGAACAGATACAAGATATGTTCAGAGAAGTCTGTAAAAAACTATCAGACGCTGACTTGGATAAGGTTGTCCCTTTTGAGAACGGAAACTCTTCCACCATTCGATGGGGAATATGGCATATTGCTGATCACAGCCGGCATCATTATTCGAGTATTGTTCAGCTAAAAAAGAGTTTCGAGGGTGAACTTTAAGTAAGTTAGGGAGCTCAGACAACAGGTCAATGCTACATAGCTTCTAACACCGATGGAATCATCGGCGTATTTGTATTACTAAGAACTCGTCCAGAGACTATTGAAATTGTTAACATTGCAGTGTGGAAGATTGCCAAGGCAGAGGAATCGGAAAGAAACTTGTCATGCATGCAATTCAAGAAGCCAAAGCACACAATATTAAAACCATTGAAATCGGCACAGGCAATTCAAGCGTGAATCAGCTTCTTTTGTATCAGAAATGCGGCTTTCGTATCATTGGTATCGACCGAGACTTTTTTTACAAGGCACCAGATGAGATCTATGAAAACGGAATTCAGTGCAAGGATATGATAAGGTTAAGTCTAGATCTATAGAATTTGATTCCGGAGACCTGCTCGCGTTAACTCTGTTGTCGGCGTATAAAGTCACGGGTCCATTTCCACATGACGTTCAGAACAAGCAGAAATGCGACTGTTAGACCGGAAAATGTGACAACAAGCGCGATCCACTGAAAGAGGGAATATTCCCGTACCACAGTCCACGAAAAATCTCCCTTAAAATCTTCAATGACCTGGTTCATTCCGTAAATCCCGCTGATGACCGTATAGATGGTAAGAATGGTTAGCAAGTAGCTGGACTGCTTTGCCGCACGGTTCTCCTGATACTGGTACAAGTCATTGAGCGTCTGCTTAACGTCCTCAAACAGCTTGTCATTGCCATAGACGGAGCGGATCTGGGTGAATAGTTCACGGCCTTGGGTCTGAGAGACGATCTCGACAAAATAATATTTCGCGGAGAAAGAAGTAATGTCGCGGATCAGGTCATCCGTCTGTTCCTGCTTGCGTTCGAGCTGCACACGGGAGTAGGAAAGCGACAATTTCAGCAGAACGATACGGTGGAATAGATTGAGAAGTAATCCATAGTAATACTCGCCGTACATTTGATTGGCCAGAAGTCTGGCCGTTTCCGGCGTTTCCCGGGTGAGGCAGCTGAAGCAGCCTTCATCGGTCAGGTAATACGTATTCGGTGCCCATCGGTCATACCCGAAGCGTCGGCAATAGTCCTCCATATAAGGCGGATGGCTTGCCCCGACTCGCGCATTGCCCTGAAGATCCAGACCGTCCATCCGGGCTGCGCGGTAACGGTGGGTCAGCGTAATTTCCTCGTCTTCGGAAAAGGCAAAGAAAGCCATGACAAACATTCGCTCGTCCATGAAGAAAGGAAGTTTCTCAAAGTGAGTGCCTTCCATGGGCGTCCGGTCCAAAAAGGCCGGCAGATGAGGCGCGAGCACCTGGAAAACGAAATCCTCCACTTCCTCGAACTTGGTCTCGTCTTGGAGCACATACGTATTGCGATCGAGCTTATTGATATCCTGAAGATGCCGCATTCGATCCGCAAACTCCAATGCTTGTCCGTATGTCGAATCCCCGCCGCAGTCCATCTCTACTCGCACCGTGAGAAAGCCTGTGTCGAAAGGGCATAGAAAGACGTCAATGGAGTGAACGGTAAATTTGACCTGAATCTGCTTACTTTTTAACTCTGCCCTGATATTCATAGATTTCGACAACCTGCGAAAAGCTTCAGGATCATTGCTGTCGGGAAATAAGATAGGATTCGTAAAAGGCAGATAATAACGCTCTAAATCTCTATGTGAAGCTCGGTTATGCGGGCCGTAGAACGAATCTTCCAGCGCTAAATCTCCCAATTGAAACGGGATGAAGTCATCCTGCAATAACACTTCGCGCAGCTCATTCAAGCAATGCTGTTCCAAGGAGAACGGAAAAATAAACTGAAATTTCGCTTCGCGTACGGTTGGATCTTGTCCGGCCGGCACGAACATATCAACCGCCTCCCATCATGGAAAGACCTTTTTTCTCATCTTTCAGCAATAGAGTTTCTTTTTCTTTGATTTCCCTAGCGAAAAGCCGCTGAATTTCTAGCTGATCGCCATAGACGTACAGCAGATCGCCCGGCTCCAGCTTGGTCTGAAGCCGTTCTCTGCGCACGGTTTCCGTACCGCGCTTAATGAAGAGAAGATTGATATCTCCATCCTTGTCGCAGCTTTTCTCGAGTGTTTGTCCGATTAGCCCGGATTCCTTGCCGATCGGTATGTCGATGAATGTATCCGTATCCGACAGCAGCATAACCTCCGCGATCGGTAATTCATGAACGTCGAACTTCTGCTCCAGATTTTGTTTGAATTTCGCGACAAGGAACGATTCTACGCTCGGGATCCGCAGACAATAGAGCAGCACAGCAAGGACGATCGGAATAATCGACAGATAGGAAATGCGGAAATCGGGAACGAGAATGCTGCTGATCGAGGAGATGATGACGGCAAACGAAAAGATGCCGAACAGAATGAGAAATATGCCCAGCCGGCGCCGGAGAGGATGACCAAGAATCAGTTCCGATTCCTTGGTCGTAAATCCGGTGCTGGTGAGCATGGACACGACCTGAAAACGGGAGATATCGTAATCCAGACCGGTCGCACGCATGAGCACGGTCGCGATCTCGATGACTAATATGACGATGACGAAATAAGTGACGATGAACCACATTCTCCGCCATCTCCTTTCATAACCTGAAAATAGGTTTACTCATCTTTTACCCGCTTTTCCGACAACTAAAAGCTTCGTACGTTCTTGGCGAGGTAAATACTTTTGTAAAATGTACATAAAAATAACAAAAACCCCGTTGACAGTTTTTGGGGGACGATGGTAAAGTGACTGATATAACTTTGATGAACGGAAAGGGGGGTTACGAAAATGCGATACGGACCACATGATACTGCATTGCGGTTTATTGACGGAATGGACACTCGCTATGGACGTAACCCTCTCGCGCACTGATCATTACGAAGAACTTTTCGTAATGAGGCGCATGGTTACGGTTGCGTAATCGTGCGCCTTTTATTATCGCATACGGAAGCAGGCTGTGTAGTTAATCGGGCTGACTCCTTATGCGAACAGCGGATTGCTGGGGCAATCCGGTGAGGCGTATCGCTTACGGCGGTATGCCTTTTTTGTTCCTCATGGGAAGGATGTGCAGAGAGAGATATGTTTATCGTGTTGAAGAAATTAAGCTGGTTTTTTGCGATGCATTGGAAAAGGTACACGGTTGCGATCGTGCTGCTAACGATCGTCGGAATCCTGGATGTGATCCCGCCCAAGCTCATCGGCGTTGCCATTGACGGGATCCACCAAGGGACGCTGACCGGCGGCAAGCTGACAGAGCTGCTGGTCTACTGGGGCGCGCTGACTGTCGTTGGATACGGCCTGACTTACATCTGGCTGTACCAATTGTTCGGGGGTGCGTTCGTGCTGGAGAGGCTGCTTCGATCCCGATTGATGCGCCATCTTCTGAAAATGACGCCGACATTCTATGAACGCAACCGCACAGGAGATTTGATGGCCAGGGCGACTAACGATTTGCGGGCTGTTTCGATGACGGCAGGATTTGGAATTTTGACACTCATCGATTCCACCCTGTTCATGCTCACCATCGTCACAGTAATGGCGGTCTTCATCAACTGGAAGCTCACACTTGCTGCGATGCTGCCTCTGCCGATCATGGCTCTGCTTATGAAGCATTACGGTAAAAAGATTCATGCACGGTTTATGAAATCCCAGGATTCTTTCGGTAACTTGAATGATCAAGTGCTGGAGTCAGTATCGGGGGTTCGCGTAATACGGGCCTTCGTGCAGGAAGAAGCGGACCGCGATCGCTTCAGTAAGATGACGGACGAAGTATTTGACAAAAACGTGGCGGTCGCAAAAATTGACGCCATGTTCGAGCCTACGATCAAAATTTTGGTCGGAATCAGTTATTTGGTCGGGTTATGTTACGGTGCGGCGCTTGTGTTCACGAATGAGCTTACACTCGGGGATTTGGTCGCCTTTAACATGTACCTCGGGATGCTCATCTGGCCGATGTTCGCAATCGGAGAATTGATCAACATTATGCAGCGGGGCAACGCTTCGCTCGACCGCATCAATGAGACGCTTGGCGTCAAGCCCGATGTGAAGGATGCACAGACACCAGTGCTGGTCGAAGTGCCGGAATCCATTGAGTTCGACTCGGTAACATTCCGTTATCCGTCCTCCACGATCGATAACTTGGTTGAGGTATCGGTTACATTAAAGCGGGGGCAGACGCTCGGCATCGTCGGTCGTACCGGAAGCGGGAAAACAACGCTGCTCAAGCAGCTGCTGCGGGAATATCCGATGGGCGAAGGAAGCATTAAAGCCGGTGGTGTGCCGTTGACAGATCTGGAGCTGGATCGTTTACGCAGCTGGATCGGATATGTGCCGCAGCAGCCGATTTTATTCAGTAAAACGATTCGTCAAAACATCTGGTTCGGCAGTTCGGATGATAACATAGACGAACAGAGGTTGAATCGGGCTTTGGAGTTAGCGTCATTCCGCAAGGACGTAGCTTTCCTTCCGGATGGACTGGAAACGCTCGTAGGCGAGAAAGGCGTGGCTCTCTCCGGGGGTCAGAAGCAGCGTGTCAGCATCGCCCGAGCGGTCATCGCCGATCCGGAAATTCTGATGCTCGATGATGCGTTGTCGGCCGTAGACGCCAAGACGGAAACGGAAATTCTGGAGGGGATCCGCAGCGAACGCGCGGGAAAGACCACTCTCATTACAACGCATCGCCTTTCGGCAGTGCAGCATGCGGACTGGATCATCGTGCTCGATGAAGGACGCGTTGTTGAAGAAGGCACACACGAGGAGCTGATCCGGAATGCGGGCTGGTATAAGGAACAGTATGACCGGCAGCAATTGGCATCGGTTGTGGAAGCTTAATCGCAACAACAAGAACGGAAAGAAACGAAGGTGAATTTACATGGGTAATAACGGTAATAGATTATTTCAATACGCGTGGCAATTTAAGAGGCCGATTCTGCTTGCGCTCGTGCTGCTGGCACTGGCCGTCGGTGTGGAATTGGTCGGCCCTTTCCTTGGCAAGCGGATGATCGATACGAATATCTTGGGCATCTCCAAGCCTTGGTATGAGACCCAGCAAGAAGAGACCTATGCGGTGCCTTATGACGGCAGTCTGTACAAAAGATCCGATCATTGGTCGTCAGGTGAGGAGAAGGGGCGCGAGGTCCGCGTTCTCCAGTCAGGCCGCAGCTATTATTTCGTCAATGCGGCGGGTGTGCCTGATTCCGGCAAACAAACCTTTAGCAACGGTCAGTTGACGGTTACTTTGGAGGACGGCACCGCGAGAAAATTTCCGGCCGAACAGCTGAGTAATGGTGAGGTTTATGCCTTTTACAAACCCGAGTTCCGCAGTCTCATCACGCTTGCAATCAGCTATGTCGGGCTGCTGCTGATCGGGGCCGTGCTGGCTTATGGGCAGAGATATCTGCTTCAGGTATCCGCGAACCGGATTATCCGGAAAATGCGCAATGACGTGTTCCGGCACATACAGAGGCTGCCGGTGCAATATTTTGACAATCTGCCTGCCGGCAAAGTGGTGTCCAGGGTTACGAACGATACGGAATCCATCCGTGAGCTGTACGTAACCGTTCTGGCGAATTTTTTCTCGGGAATCATTTATATAACGGCGATTGCCGGAGCGTTGTTCGTGCTGGATGCAAGGTTGGCTTGGTTCGCGGTGCCGCTTCTTCCGATTCTGTATGTCTGGATTATCGTTTACCGCAAATTCGCGGCTAACTACAACCATGTCATTCGTAACCGACTGAGCGATATTAACGCCATCATTAACGAATCGATCCAGGGAATGCCGATTATCCAAGCTTTCCGCAAGGAAAAAGAAACGATGGCCGAGTTCGGCGAGTTAAATGATGAATATTTCAAATATCAGAACAAGCTGCTCAGCCTGAATTCAATCACCTCGCACAATCTGCTGAACGTGTTCCGGAACGTGATTTTTCTAACGGTGATATGGATGTTCGCGGGGGGCTGGCTCGGCTCGGCGATCACAGTCGGCGTTCTGTACGCATTCATCGATTACATCAACCGAATGATGAATCCTATGGTGGGTATGGTCAACCAGCTTGCGAATCTTGAAACAGCGCGTGTATCGGCTGAGCGCGTGTTTGGTCTTCTGGATGAGCCGGGGATTGAAGTATCGGACAGCAGAATGCCGCGCTATAAAGGCGATGTCGTATTCGAATCCGTATCATTCGGCTACAAACCGGGCGAGGATGTCTTGAAGAATATAAGTTTCCATGCCAAGCAAGGACAGACGGTAGCCTTAGTGGGTCACACCGGTTCGGGCAAAAGCTCGATTCTGAACTTATTGTTCCGTTTCTACGATGTGGAGCGCGGTGTCATTTCAGTGGATGGCATTGATGTGCGCGATATTCCGAAACAGCAGCTGCGGCAGCATATGGGCATTGTGCTGCAAGACCCGTTCCTGTTCACGGGTACGATCGCTTCTAACGTCAGCCTGGATGATCCGTCCATTTCCCGGGAAAAGGTGGAGAAGGCGCTGCGCGATGTCGGGGCTTATGACATGTTCTTGCAGCTTCCAGATGGTCTGGACGAACCGGTTATTGAGAAGGGCAGCACCTTGTCTGCAGGACAGCGGCAGCTGATCTCGTTCGCTCGGGCTCTGGCATTCGATCCGGCCATTCTGATTCTAGATGAAGCAACGGCCAGCATCGACACCGAGACGGAAGCGATTATCCAGCAGGCGCTGGATGTGCTGAAGCGGGGGCGCACGACTTTCGTGATCGCTCACCGGCTTTCGACAATCCGTGCGGCGGATCAGATTCTCGTGCTCGACCGCGGGCAGATCGTAGAGCGAGGCAATCACGATGAGCTGATGGAACAGCGCGGCAAATACTATGCGATGTATCAGCTGCAACAGGGCACAGCGATAGGAATCGGCGCATAGTACGGATAAAGGGAGAACTGCGGTGTATCGCGGTTCTCCCTTTATTTTTGAGGGTCCTTGCCCGGTTCGGCGAGCTTCTCCTGTATTCTCGATTCATATTCGATAAAAGAGTCCGAAGAGTTCCAGCCGCGCTGATCCATCAACATGCGGTAACGGAGCTGTTTGGCGTTCATTTCGGCGTTCAACTTCGCTTTCTCGTCGTCATCCCGGCAGCTGCGCAGCAGCTCCTGCAGGCTCACCATATCTTTACGGAGCTGCATCTCCTCTGGGAGTGCAGCGGCATTTTTCAGCATGCGATAACCCATTCGGAGATCTTCCGGCACACCTTCGAGATCGTCGGGAGGCAGCGGCTTCCCCGCGCCCGGCAAGTTGTCGAATGCCCCTTCGCGCTGGGCTTCACGGATTCTTTCCTCAGCAATGATGCGCGCCCAATTCATCTGGATAACCCCTCTCTTGTTCCGTATGTTTTCTCTATAGTTTATTTTTATCCCTGCATAATTGAAATGTTATCTTATCCGTCTATAACGAACTCTTTATAATAAGGATGACCGGCATACAGGTTTAGAACTTTTTACCATCGCCTCCTGATATAATCGAGATAACTTGCACGAGAGGACGGGAGCCGATCGATGAGCCTCAGCAAACGAATGCTCGCCGCTTTTTTCGCCTTTATCCTTGCGCCTCTGATCGTTCTGGGCAGCGTCTCTTATTTGTTGTTCCAAAATGTCACCCAGGAAAAATATGCGGATCAAACGGAACTAACCCTCAAAGCCATCGGCCGGAATATCCACAACATGATCAAGGAAGCCAACTATTTCTCCGATTTCTGGGTGACTACGGAGGACAGCGTCGAAACGGTCGAGCAGTCGATGGATTCGGTCGGCCAACCGGTCGATAACACCGTTACCGGCACCCCCTTATACGACGAGCTGCTGGAGAAAGAGAAGCTGCGCCAGAAAGTGCTGCTCACCTATCCCGGCATTCAGTCCGTTACTTTATACCGCAATGACGGCAGGCGGGTCGGCGTACAATTCACGAAAGACAATCCGCCCTCGCTTGAGGACTTGCAACGAAACAGCATTTTTCCCGAGGTACTCAGAAAAAACGGCGCGCCGGTATGGATAGGCCCTAATGAAGATACCAGACTGGCCGGCAGCAACAACCTGTTTACGCAAATCCGTGTGCTGCTCGACATCGATACGCTTACGAGCAAAGGCATTCTCGTGACCCGTTTTCAGATGAACGAATTGGACCGCATTTTCAGCTTTTACCGCAGCCAAGGCAATTTTGGACCGACGTTACCTCATTGTGACAAGCGACGGTAATGTTATTTTCGATAATAAAGGCCTTTCGGAGGGAGGAAATCTCTCACAGTATGTGGATATAAAGAAAGGTCTGAATCTAAAGCTGGCTAAATTTCAAAGCGAGACGTTATCCTTTGATGGGACCAAAAGCCTTGTCTCTGTTCAAGACTTGGAATTGGAACGACTGGGTGTCGGAGATTGGAAGCTGGTTACCGTAACCTCTTGGCAGTATTTGGCCGGGGATATGGCCGCCGTGCTCCGCTGGATGGTCGTCATTACCGCCGTTTCGCTGGCTCTTGCCCTCGTGTTTAACTTGATGTTCGTTCGCCGTACGGTCACTTTTATCGTCAGAGTTGTGAAAGCGATGCGCCGTGTGGAAATGGGAGATCTAACGACTAGGGTACCTGTTCTAGGCAACGATGAAACAACAAGCCTGGCGCGCGGATTCAACAGCCTCGTCACCCGCGTCTCCGAGCTTCTCGACGATGTAAAGCAGGAGCAGCGTCGAAAGCGGAGGGCGGAGATGATGCTGCTGCAGGCCCAGATCAAACCGCATTTCCTGTTTAACGCCTTGGAATCGATCAACATACTCGCCGTCCAGAACGAAGGCCGGAAAGTGAGC
This sequence comes from Cohnella kolymensis, assembly GCF_000829465.1. GTDB lineage: Bacteria > Bacillota > Bacilli > Paenibacillales > Paenibacillaceae > Cohnella > Cohnella kolymensis. Next base: position 62,159 of record NZ_JXAL01000012.1, read on the forward strand.
AAGATGGTGCAGCGGCTGGCCAATATTTTGCGAATCAGCATCCAGCAGAAAGAAGAAATCCGCATCGAACAGGAACTGGAGCATTTAAAAAGCTACCTCGACATTCAAAAGTACCGGTTCGAGGATTTGTTCGAGTATGAGATCGATGTTCCTGAACCGTTATTAACCGAACCCATTCTGAAATTAACGCTGCAGCCGCTGGTCGAGAACAGCATGCAGCATGGTTTTGAAGGGATCGATTATTTGGGCCGTATCCGCGTCTGGGCACGGCAGGAAGCGCACAACATCGCTTTCTTCGTGGAGGATAACGGGATCGGCATGGCGGATTCCACGTTGGCGAAGCTGACCGGAAGAGCAATGATCTCTCTGGAGCAGATGCATGAGGAAACTCCCGAAACCGGCGAAAGGCGGGGACTCGGTGTAGCCAACGTGTCCGACAGACTGCGCATTCATTACGGATCGGGCTACGGACTTACGGTGTGCAGCGCCCCGGGGCACGGCACCGTGATCAAATGCTTAATACCGAAAGCGGCGGGGAGTGAGACGAATGAAGCTGAAGGCGCTGCTAGTTGACGACGAAGTCAACATACTAAAAAACCTGCAGAATGTCGTGCCTTGGGAAAGCCTCGGGCTGGAACTGATCGGAACTGCGCGGAACGGGGAGCAAGCATTGCGGCTCACTCGCGAGTATCACCCTCATTTGATCTTGTGCGATATCCGGATGCCGGTAATGGATGGCATTGAGTTTCTGCATGCTTTGCGGCAGTTCGATGGAGATGCGGAAGTGATCATGATGACCGGTTACCAGGATTTCAGCTACGTGCGCTCAGTCATCCGGTATGAAGTGAAAGACTACATTTTGAAACCGATAGATTACGACGAGCTGTCCGCCACAATCGGCCGCCTCGCTGAAGGGATCAGGGAAAGAAGCCTGGAGCAGCAATCGATGCAGCAGGAGTGGAGTGAGGTTTTTCATCTCGCTTACGAAAAGGTGTTGTACGACCGGCTTGTGGATGTTGGAGGCGGCTCGACCAAGCCGTTTCTAAAGCTTCATGAGATGGACGGGGAAAACCTCATTTATGCGATGATGCTCGTTGACGTCGCCGACTACTCCAAGAGAGAGCGGGCATGGGAAGAGAATGAACGGAAGGTATGGAATTTTGCCATTCACAATATTTTGCAGGAAAAACTGGTGTCTTTCGGCCTTCCCCATTCCGTGCTGCAGATCCGAAGCGGCGAGTGGTGCGTGCTTATTGAGACAATGGAGCCGGACCTATTTGACCTGGAGCAATGCATGCATTGGGGAGAAAGCTTGCGTCATGCGGTTGAGAGTTATTTGAAGCTTAGCATTCGCGTCGCCGTGGAGCCGGCCCCTGTCTCCACGCAGCGTCTGGCCGGGACGTATAAAAGCTTGCAGCGGTCGCTAAATTTGTCGTCGGTGTCGAACGAGGGAGTCATCGTCCCTGAAAAGATTAAGGAGGGAGCTGACACTTCCGAGCTATTGTGGGACCGGATCGAAGAGATGGTGACCGGACTCAAAAGATGCGATCGGCGCCGCACCGAAAACGCGATTAAGGCATTGAACGACAGCTTTCGGCAGCTCCCGGAAACGTCCTTCGAACGAGTGGCTCCGATTCTGCATTATCTCTGCATCCATCTGCTGCGTGAAATGAGGGCGATGGAAGTCATGAACCGGGAAGAGGAGGCGGCCGTATGGCGCCGGATCGACCGGAACCCGGGCATCCGGGAAACGCTCACCGTCATTAACCGGCTTGTGGACCAGTCGATGGACAGCGTCATGAAGAAAAAAAACAAGCGATGTCCTGATGCTGTCCACTAAGGACTACATTGAACGGAATCTGGCAGCCGAGCTCAGTATCGACGCGTTGGCCGATTACCTCGGCATCAGCGGCAGCTATTTCAGCTTGCTGTTCAAGCAGCATTTTGGCGAGACGTTCGTGGAATATGTGACTAAGCAAAGGATAGAGATGGCTAAATCTCTTCTGGCGTTAAGCTATAAAACCGTTACGGAGATCGGCCAGATGGTCGGTTACGCCGAGCGCCGGTATTTCACACGAGTTTTCAGCAAATATACCGGCATGCTTCCGTCTGAATTCCGCGAACGTCATCAGATCCAAGCGGCGCGGCCGGAGATGCCGGTGTGGGAGCCAAGGGAGGAATCGATTTAATGGAAACCGGCACAACTTTCGAGCAGCTTAGCTTAAAGGAAAAGATAGGACAGCTGTTCATGTGCGGTTTTGACGGTACCGAGCCGACGGAAGGTCTGCTGCAGCTTATTAAAGATTACACCTTGGCGGCGTGATCTTTTTCCGTCGAAATTTAACGAATGCCTCTCAGGTATCAGCTTTATGTGACGCGCTGCAGCGGGAGTCGGAGATTCCTCTGTTCCTCGCCATCGATCAAGAAGGAGGGATGGTCGTCCGGCTGGAGGAGGGAGTCACGGTGATGCCGGGAGCCATGGCGCAAGGTGCGGCGGCGGATCCTGAGCTGACCCGGGAAGCGGCGCGATGGTCCGGAGCGGAGCTTCGGGACATCGGAATTAATATGAATTTCGCCCCTTGCCTTGATGTTAACAACAATCCGAAAAACCCGGTGATCGGTGTGCGTTCTTACGGTGAAAATCCCGAGCATGTTTCGTTGCTGGGAACGGCAGCTATCCAAGGCTACAGGGAGGGCGGAGTCATCGCAGTCACCAAACACTTTCCCGGACATGGCGACACGGCGTCTGACTCCCATCATGAACTTCCATCGGTACCGCATGCAGCGGACCGGCTGGACGAGGTCGAGCTCGTTCCTTTTCGTGCCACAATCGAACAAGGCGTTGACGCGATCATGACCGCTCACGTGATGTTTCCCGCATTCGAGCCAAGCGGCATTCCAGCCACTTTGTCGCGGCGGATTTTGACAGGATTGCTGCGGCGGCAGCTGGGCTTTCAAGGAGTTATTGTGACGGATTGCCTGGAGATGAATGCAATCTCCGAGACGATCGGCGTGGCGCGCGGGTCCGTGGAAGCGGTGAAAGCAGGCGCGGATTTGATATTGGTCAGCCATCGGCTGGACCGTCAGATCGCGGCGTTGGAAGCGGTCATGGAGGCGGTGATGGCAGGGGAAATTCCGGAGTCCCGCATTGATGAAGCTGCGCGTCGGATATGGAATTTGAAAATGCAAAAGGGATTGTTTCAAATCTCGCATCCGGTCACTGACAAAAACAGAGCCGAAGAAGTGCTTCGCAAATTATGTGAAGCGGCGGTTACCGTGGTTAAAGGAGAAGAGAAGCTGCCTTTGTCACGGGGTGGGAAGACTCTCGTCGTCTGGACGGAACCGCGCGCGGGCACGGAAGTCGTGGAAGTCATTGCTCAGGAATGGACGCTGGGTGCAGCACTTACAAGACTCGGCTTTGATATAGAAGAGATAAGAATCGGAATTGAGCCGACTCCTCAAGAGGCTGAGGCTGTAATCTCATTAGCCGAAGGCTGCACAAGGATTCTGTTCGCGTCTTATGATGCCGCTTTCTCATCAGGCCAAACAGCGCTAATTCAAAAATTGTCCGAATTCCCAAGCCATGATTTCGTATTGGCCGCGATGAGAACCCCGTACGATTTAGTGGTTGCACCGGCCGTTGCGATTTATATCTGCTGTTACGAGAACAAGCCGGCCATGGTCACGGCGCTTGCCGGCGTGCTTGCAGGCGAATATAAATCTACAGCCAAGCAGCCGGTAACAATCGGATCTTACAAGGGGTAGATGATCTTATCCCTGTTTTATGACTTTGCCTCCCTTACTTCTACGACAATTAATTTTACAATGAATGTGAAACAAACAAATAATTGGTTGTGGGAGGTCTCCGAGTGAAAAGAAATTTTATGATGATCCTGACGCTCTTTATTGCCTTTACTACCGTTCTGGCGGCTTGCGGCGGAAATAACAACAGCAGCTCATCGCCTTCGTCGTCAGCCGGTGCATCTTCAAGCGCGCCGGCAAGCGAAACGCCGTCTGCTTCGCCCAGCGAGCAAGTCGATCCGTTCACCGTGTCGCTTCGCCATATTCAAATCGGCGAACCGCAGAAGTTTCGTAAAGCCATTCTGGACGAAGTTGTTAAAAGAACGGAAGCGGAAGTGCCGGGCTTGAAATTCGAGCTGGACGGGGTAGAAGATGCCGTTAACCGCTTCACGAAACTGCCGGCGGAAATGGCTGCGGGCAACCCTCCCAAAATCTTCGACTTGTTCGGAGGCAACGCGGACGCGCTGAAGTACGCGAAAGCGGGTCGTTTGCTTGACCTCACGCCGATCCTCGATGAGCTCGGCATCAAAGACAAATTCCTGAACGTATTCGGACAATTCACCTTGGACGGGAAAATCTACGGACTGCCTATCGGCGGCAATATGGAAGGCATCTTCTACAACACGGAAATTTTCGAGCAGAACGGCTTGAATCCTCCTGCCACCTGGGATGACCTGATCAAAGCCGCAGATACGCTCAAAGCTAAAGGAATTACGCCTTTCGCAATGTCATCGCAAGCCGGATGGGTACCGAATATGCTTGTTAACACGCTGGTCGGCCGTCATGCGGCGAACGGCTTCCCTAACGGGCTTACGGACGGCACGTTCAAGTGGAACCAGGCGGAGGCTGTTGCGGGTTATACACTGTATCAAGATTGGGTGAAAAAAGGCTATTTCACGAAAGGCGAGCTGGGTAAAACCTATGACGACATGCTGAACGATTTCGGTGCCGGTAAAGCAGGCATGATGTTCGACGGCAGCTGGCGCTCTTCCGCTTTCAAGGCGGACGGAGTAGCCGCAAGCTTAATGGTAAAGTCGCGTTCGTCGCACTGCCGGCCATCGCGAATGCCGCAGGAGATCAGACTTCCATCAACGCGAACTATGGCAACGGTTACGGGTTCTCCTCGGATTTGAATGAGAACGAACTGAAAGCCGTTAAAGCTTTCATCAAGAATCTGTACAACGATGAAATGCAGCTTCGCGGCTTGCTGGAGGACGGGGTTCTGCCCTCTATGAAGCTCTCGGACGAAGCGCTTGCTAAAGTGACGGATCCGCTTGTGAAGCAGGTTATAGAAACGATGAAAGGCGCAGGATCTTCCTTCGTTCACTTCGACTCCGTCGTGCAGAAAGCGGTGAACACAGAGTCCGAAATCCAGCTTCAAAAACTGATTGCAAGCAAGGCTACGCCGCAGCAAGTCGGCGACGCGCTGCAAAAGGTGCAAGAGGCTGAAAACGCGAAATAAAAACCGGTAAGTTCAGGCAAGGAGGCATCTCCCGCCCCGCGCGGCAGGGAGTGCCTTCTTTTCCTAGTGGGGAGGAACCATGAAGCATACGCTCAAAAATCCCGCTGTTTATATTGTTTTCATCGTGCCGACTATCGCTTTGTACGGGCTCTTCTTTTTGTATCCCATGTTCTCGTCCGTCTTCTACGCCTTTACGGATTGGAACGGGCTTGATCAGACCCATTTCATCGGGATGCAGAATTTCACCAACGCGTTTAAGGATGCGAGCTTTAGAGATTCCATTCTCAACAATATGTATTTCATTCTGTTCTCCGTTGGCATACAAGTGCCTATCATTATCGTTTTTGCGCTGTTGATCAGCAATGTAAAGCGGTTGAAGGGCTTCTACAAAACGACTGTATTCATGCCTTCGATTCTCTCGACTTCGGTAATCGGCATCTTATGGGGTTTTATCTACGATCCGGATGTCGGTCCCATCACCGATTTCTTGGCGCTGTTCGGATTAGAGCCGATCTATTGGCTGGCAGAGCCCCGATGGGCGATGCTCGCTATTTTACTGACTAACGCCTGGCAATGGATCGGCTTCTATATTGTATTGATTCTGGCCGCAATCCTGGCGATACCGAGAGAGATCGACGAAGCAGCGGCCATCGATGGAGCGAATGCCGTACAGCGGGCCTGGTATTTGACGGTGCCTTTAATCAAGCCGATCGTTTCGGTGGTCGTCATGCTCTCAATAGCCGGTGCCATGCGAGTTGTCGATATCGTGTTGGTCATGACGAATGGCGGTCCGGCGGGATCGACGGAGGTCATGGCCTCTTATATGGTGAATCGAGCCATCAAATACGGCGAATACGGCTACGGTACCGCACTCGCGATCATCATTTTTGCGTTCGCGCTGGTGTTGACAGCCTTGTATCAATTTACTCTCGGCAAAACGGAAAGGATTGAATATTGATGCCTGTCGCGCTGAAGAAATCCATACCTCATATCATTTTATTGGCGTACGTCTGCATCATTTTATTCCCTTTTGTATTTGTCGTTTTCTCCTCGCTTAAGGAAAGCAATGTGGAAATTTCTCAGGCTCCGTTCGCTTTTCCGAAGGAATTCCATTTCCAGAACTATATCGACGCATGGGTTCAAGCGCAGATCGACGTGTACTTTTTTAACAGTGCGTATTTGGCATTGTCATCAGCCGTTGTCGGCGTGCTGCTGGCGGCGGCCACGGCATTTGCGATCACCCGCATGAAATTCCCGAAAACGAGCAAAATCATTTTTCAGTCGGTTCTGATTGGCATGCTTATTCCGGGTAACGTTTTGTTTATCGCACAGTATATTTTGATGATGGATTTGAAAATTTTGAACACGCATTGGGCTTTATTTCTCCCTTACACCGCGGGGGCTTTGCCGTTCAGCGTTCTTCTCATATCGGCATTCATGAAGGCCATACCGGGGGAGCTCGAGGAGGCGGCAGTTATGGATGGCCTCAGCGCTTCCGGCATTTTTACCCGGATTGTACTGCCGCTCACGGTGCCGGCTCTGGTCACGGTGTTCATCATCAACTTCCTGGGGAATTGGAACGAATACTTACTGGCGAGCTTCTTTATAAGCAAAGACGCCCTCAAAACTTTGCCTACGGGCATGGTCGGCTTCAGGGACGCCTACCAAACGAATTACGCGCTCATCTGTACCGGGATCGTCTTTAGCGTGACGCCTGTACTTATTCTGTACGCTTTCTTGCAGGAGAAAATTATCGAAGGCCTTACGGCGGGCAGCGTTAAAGGTTGAAAAGTTCAGGTGATAACAATTCTCACTATGGGCAATCATACAAAAGCAGACAACAAAAGGCATCCCGAAGGATGCCTCTCCCTTCAGCGAAAACCCCTATATTTTCGACTCGAAGGTTTTGCAGTCCGTTTCGCCCGCGGTGGTGGCCTGCTTGTTGCGATTGTTCACTACGTAGATCGAATTGGCCGTACATTTGTCGCCGGCAGCCCAATACTTACAGGAGTTCACTTCGCACAGAACATCTTTGGCCATTGCTGTCTCACCTCCCCTAGGAAATAGGATGGGCGAAGCCGGCGGCTTTATACGTGGACGCACCCGCTTGTATCCCGTGTCGGGAAGAGAGTGGGTTTATTTGTTATCCGGAAATTTGGAGAGCGCATCTGCAATAGTACATGTCGAATGGCCGGATGTGGTACGATAGATGTCAATGATAAATTATTGGATACACTTACGGGCCGACTTAGGGTTGGAATAGGATGGAGTGGTTGATGTGACGGATTTTGCGGATTTAGGCGTGTCGGAGAAGCGGGTGCAGATGCTGAAAGCTACGGGGATCACGGACCCCACACCGGTGCAGGCGGAGACGATACCCATCGTCGTGCGCGGCCGGGATGTAATCAGCCAGGCACAGACAGGTACCGGTAAGACACTTGCGTTCGTGCTGCCGATGCTGGATAAGATTGATCCGAACCTCCCGTATGTTCAGGGCTTGATTATTACACCAACGCGCGAGTTGGCACTGCAGATCACAGCTGAAGTCAAGAAGCTGTTGGAGCCGCGGGATGCGATTAAAGTATTGGCCGTTTACGGCGGGCAAGATGTCGAAGCGCAATTATATAAGTTAAAAGGCAGTATCCACATGGTCATTGCAACTCCGGGGCGGCTTCTTGATCATATGCGCAGGGAGACGATCTCGCTGGCCGGCGTTACCATGCTCGTATTGGATGAAGCCGATCAGATGCTGCATATGGGGTTCCTCACTGAGGTGGAAGAAATCCTGCGCAAAACGCCCGGAAACCGGCAAACGATGCTCTTCTCGGCAACCGTGCCGCCTTCTATTCGCGAAATGGCGGGCAGGATTTTGCGCAATCCCGAACAGGTAACGGTGAAGAGCGAGCGGGTCACGGTCAAAGATATCCGCCAATGGGCCGTGGAAACGTCGGACCGCGACAAGCAGACGGCTTTGGTTAATCTGCTGGAGCTTACGCAGCCGTATCTCAGTATTATTTTCTGCCGCACCAAGCGCCGGGCAGCTGTGTTGAACCAAGCACTGCAGGAACTGGGTTATGCGTCGGACGAGCTCCATGGCGATTTATCACAGGCCAAACGGGAAAAAGTCATGAAGCAGTTCCGCGACGCCAAGCTGCAGCTGTTAGTGGCCACGGATGTAGCGGCACGAGGGCTCGACGTTGAAGGCGTAACGCACGTATTTAACTATGATATTCCGCAGGATGTGGACAGCTATATCCACCGGATCGGACGGACCGGACGAGCCGGAGAGTCGGGACTGGCGATTACGCTGGTCGCGCCTAAAGACCGGCGGGAGCTTGCGGATATCGAGAATGGAATACAGCAGGCCATGGAGCGCAGAAGCGTGGAAGGCAAAACTCTTGGCGCAGGAGAAGGTAACCCGCGCGGCGGTGGCGTTAATAAACCGCGTGCCGGTAAACCGGCTCGAGCCGGGGGCCGGGGAGCGGCGGGTAAAGCAAAGCCGGGCAACCGGTCCGCAACGGGTGCTTGGCAGAATCGGGGGCAGAGCCGTGATGCTGCCGGAAGAGCGAAGCCGGCGCGGACGAGTGAGCGCAAACAGGATGGCGACACCAACGGGCGCACTTTCGGTGAACGTGGTGCAGCTGCTCCAGGTGGTGATCGCAGGCCGGCGGCTCGGGGACCCGCAGCTTCAGGCGCCGCAGGCGGCAGGAAAGCGTCGGCAGAACGAGGCTTTGGCCGCCCAGGTGCGCCGGCAGGAAAGCCGGGACGCAAACCGGAGCAGCGCGGGGGCAGTAGCTTTGGCCGCTCGCCAGGACCGAAGCGAGGCGGCGGTGGCGGCGGCCGGTCAAGCCCGCGTGGTAGGTAAATACAACGACTTCGCCATCCTTACGGACGAGCGAAGTCGTTTTTTGCATTTATTGCGAAACTACACTTATTCCACTCCTTCGATGGCTTTTATCACATTTTCAGCATAAATAAGTGCATATAGTTGTTATTTTTTATCTCAGCATGCGATCCGCTAAAAACAGGTGTAAATTTGCAACTATTTTTATTTATAAATCACCTACATATAGCAATTGACGAACACAGTGACGGCAATTAAACTATATCTAATACTTTGATGGATAAAAGCGCTACATCTTTAAAGCGGTTAGTTAACAAATTATTATAAAGGGGTAATGAAGTTGAAGACAAAATTATTGTCCTTACTTACGCTTTCGATGGTTTTGCTGCTCGTTCTAGCGGGATGCGGAGCCAAGGAAGAGAACAACGGTGCGGCTAGTCCAAGCGCCAGCGCAGCAAGCTCCAGTCCGGCCAGCTCGGATGACAAAACCTATTCCATCGCGATCTCTCAGATCGCACCACATCCGTCTTTGGACGCAACTCGCGAAGGATTCCTGGCAGCACTGAAAGACGCCGGAATCGAAGAGGGCAAGAACCTCAAGGTGGATTACAACAACGCACAAGGTGAGCAGAGCAACAACCAGACAATCGCGCAGAAGATTGCGTCCGATAAGCATGATCTGGTTCTCGGAATTACGACTCTATCCTCCCAAGCACTTGCCAACCAAGTGAAAGACATGCCTGTATTGTTCGCGGCGGTAACCGATCCGCTCGATGCCCAAATCGTTACCAACATGGAAAAGCCGGGCGGCAACGTAACCGGTGCCTCTGATACGAATCCCGAACAAATTACGAAAGTCATGGACTTCATCGCAAGTGATTTTCCTAATGTGAAAACAGTCGGCGTAGTCATTAATGAAGGCGAACCGAACGCCGTAATCATGACGAAAAAAGCCGAAGAGGCATTAGCAGCGCATAACATCAAGTTGATCAAAGCTGCAGTCACGAACACTTCCGAGGTCAAGCAGGCCGCCGAGTCCCTCGTCGGACGTGCGGACGCGATCTACATTACTTTGGATAACACCGTCGTCAGCTCCGTGGATGCCATTATCCAGGTCGCTAACAAAAACAAAATCCCGTTCTTCTCTGCGGACCGGGACACCGTTGAAAAAGGTGCATTCGCGACTTATGGCTTTAAGTATTACGATCACGGCTACCAAGTTGGACAAATGGCTGTTGAAATTCTCAAAAACGGCAAGAATCCGGGTGACATGACCGTTACCGTACCGGATAAGCTGGACCTGATTCTTAACCTTAAAGCGGCAGAAGCGCAAGGAATTACCGTAACCGACGCAATGAAGGAAAAAGTGAAGGACAAAGAGAATAACATTATTCAGTAATTGCATCGGGGTGAGCGACTCCTGTCGTTCACTCCGTTTGTCTCTGTTAGGAGGATAACCTATGCTTCAACCCTGGCTTCATTCCATTGAAGGAGCGACCCACATTGGTCTCGTTTACGCGATCATGGCGCTTGGTGTTTATATCACTTATCGGATTTTGGACTTTCCAGATTTGACCGTTGACGGAAGCTTTACTACCGGCGGCGCGGTCGCCGCGATCATGATAACTCAGGGCTACAATCCATGGCTTGCCACCGGGGCCGCATTCGCTGCGGGCCTAGCCGCCGGAGCATGCACCGGACTGCTTCATACGAAAGGTAAAATAAACGGGCTGCTCTCAGGTATTCTCATGATGATTGCCTTATATTCGATCAATCTGCGAATTATGGGCAAGCCGAATATCGGTTTTTATAATGAAGCGAGCTTATTCTCAGAGATTTCTAAAAATCCTGTTACCTATATGATCGTTCTGGTCGCTGCCGCTTTCTTCATAAAGTTTCTGCTGGATTCATTTCTGCATACGGATATCGGCTTGGCGTTAAGAGCCACAGGCGATAATGCCAGAATGATCCGAAGCTTCGGCGCCAATACCGATATCACGACGGTTGTGGGGGTCAGCGTATCCAATGGACTTGTGGCTCTGTCCGGAGCTCTCATTGCCCAACAGCAAGGCGTAACGGATATCAACATGGGCGTAGGCATGATTGTTGCCGGTCTCGCTTCTGTTATTATCGGAGAAGCGATCTTCGGGGCCCGAACGGTATTTCGTGCAACTCTCGCTGTTGTTTTCGGGGCAATCGTATATCGAATTATTTATGCGGTCGCTCTGCGGATGGAGATGAATCCCCAAGACATGAAACTGATCACCGCGGTCATCGTCATCGTGGCACTGGTGCTGCCAACCATTCAGCGCGCTCTCAAGAATCGCGGGTTGGCACGCAAGCGCTCCTCCGAATTATCGGCGGCTGCGTCGTCGTCTAGTAAGGGAGGTGCAGTCTGATGCTGCAGCTTTCGAAAGTGACAAAACTGTTCAACCCAGGTACACCGGACGAAAAAGTTGCTCTCATGGACATTGATCTGACATTTAAACCGGGTGATTTCGTCACGGTCATCGGAAGTAACGGGGCTGGGAAATCAACGCTCATGAACATTATCTCCGGAGTCATGAAGCCCGACATAGGTGAGGTTCGGATCCAGGGCAATGCGATACAAAAGCTTCCGGAGCATGAGAGAAGCCGGTGGATCGCACGTGTGTTTCAGGATCCGATGGCAGGCACCGCTCCTCGTATGACGATTGAGGAGAATCTCTCAATCGCTTACTCACGCACCAAGAAGAGAAGCTTCGGCTGGGGTGTGACCTCCTCCAAGCGCAAAATGTTTCGCGAGCACCTGCAAAGGCTCGGTATTGGCTTAGAACACCGTCTGGGCGCCAAGGTCGGTCTGTTATCCGGTGGAGAGCGGCAAGCATTAAGTTTGTTGATGGCTACGTTCACGAAACCTGATATTCTGCTGCTCGATGAGCATACTGCGGCACTCGACCCGGCACGGGCAGACTTGATTACCAAGCTGACCGATGAAATCGTCCGTGAGATGAAGCTCACGACGCTCATGGTGACCCACAACATGGAGCAGGCCATCCGGCTTGGAAATCGTTTGATCATGATGGACAAAGGCCGCATCATTCTCGATATTCCGCAGGAACGCAAAAAAGGCTTAACTGTCTCGCAGCTGCTCGGAGAGTTTGAGCGGATCAGTGGACACCAGTTGTCGGATGACCGGATTGTTCTTGGATAACACGTTTAAGAGTGGAAAGCCCGTTCCGCTGTATGCTTACAGCGGTGCGGGCTTTTTAATTTATGGTTTTTAACCCTGAGGAATTGAGTGGCCCGTGGTTGAGCAACCGCGTCAAGATGAGTCCTAGTTCTTTGGGAGTTTCTTTCATACCCGTTTCAACCCAATGGAGGAGAACTCCGAAATTCGCAGAGGTGACATGTGCAATCAAATAGTCTTTAGGCACAAGCATATTCTCTTCTTTGGGCTGCCAAGCTGTAAGTCTGCCGTAGATATGCGTTGTCATCATTTGTTTGATTCGGAGCGGGAATGCAGGATCCCCCTTCGGCCCGACTATGACCTTGAAGAAGTCCGCATTGCGGCTGATTTCCTCAAAGATTCGAACCGATACCGGATACGGCTCGTCCTTGGCGGCATGTTTCATCAATTCCACAAAGTCGACCTGCAACATGTACTTCATTAAGTCTTTGAAAAGTTCTTCTTTAAGCTGTTCCAGCATCTCCGCCACATCACGATAGTGCAGATAGAAAGTTCCTCGATTGATACTTGCTCTATTTGATATATCTGTTACCGTTATGTTTTCCATACCCTTTTCCTCAATCAACTCCATGAGTGCTGTACGCAATAGCTGCTTCGTTCTCGCTTGTCTGCGATCCATCTTTTCAGACATTTAGGCACCTCATTTTTTGAAAAATTACTGTGATAATTGAACAAAGTGTTGTTTTAATGCTGTTTATTCAACACAAAGAATGAAAGATGATTATTGATTTGTTTATTTCTTCAATTATAATAAACACTGTGATCACTAATCAACAAAATGTTCAATAAATTGAGCGGATAGGGAAGTGTTAAAAATGGCTTTCTTGAAGCAAAAATTTTTGTGGATCGGCGTGATAGCGGCGTTTGTCGTTCTCATGGTTTTTGGTGTGGCGATGATGGGTTCGGTTCTTGGCGCTAAGCCCAAAGATATTCCTGTGGCATTAGTGGTGCTGGATAAACCCGCAGATCTGCCGATAGGCGGGCAGCTTGCTGTCGGAAATCTGATCAAAGATAAGCTGCTTGCAATGGATCAGCTGCCGGTGGACTGGAAGGTCGTTGACTCAGAGGCGGAAGCACGCGAAGGGTTGGATCAGCAGAAATACTATGGCGCTTTATTGCTGCCCGGCGATTTGAGCTCCGGGGTGTTGTCCATTCAATCACCAAGTCCGCAGCCGGCGACGGTTAAGATTATAGCCAACGAAGGAATGAACACGGCCGCCGCAACTGCGGTCAGAACCATTCTTCAGCAAGGCACCAAACTAATCAGTCTTGAACTGTCCAAACAAGTTCTTGCCGTGGTCGGCAAACAAATGAATCAAATACCGGTATCGGCCGCACAAGCTCTGCTCACGCCGTTCCAGGTACAGGAAGAAACGGTACATCCGGTAGCCGCCAATAACGCCGGCGGAAGCGCACCGGGTATGCTGACGCAAATCATGTGGATCGGGAGCCTGGTGACCAGCATCTTCATGTTCCTGGCGGCTCAGCAAAGCTTCACTGCAGGTGTACGGAAGCTGCCGGTTCTGGCGCTTCAGTCGGTTATCGGGGTTGCAATTATCGGAGCCGTCTCCGGATTTCTCGTCTGGATGGCCTCGTCGTGGTACGGGATGGAGCTTGCGCATGCCGTCGACACATGGCTGTTCTTGTGGTTAGTCGGCGCCGCGTTCGTAATGCTGCAGTCTTCCTTGCTCAGTTGGATGGGGTTCCCTGCTATGGGTATTCTCGTCCTGCTCATGTTCTTCTCCCTGCCGCTTATTAACTTGGCGCCTGAGTTCCTGCCGCAGGCTACACATGATTGGCTGTATTCCTGGATTCCATTCAAATTTGCAACATCCGGTCTTCGTGAGGTTATGTATTTCGGTGGGTTAGAGGCTGTCACGTGGAATGGTTCGGTGTTATGGTGGATCGCCGGCGTTTTTCCTGGTGTTATTGCTGGTATCCGGCGTGCGAAAAGGGAAGGCCGTCAAGGTCAAGGGTTTATCGTTAAGTTAATGGGTCCCGGTCACCTCTGAGAGCAGAGGGGCCGGTTTTTTTGTTCTATTGAGCTGTGTGGTACGATAAAGGCAGCTTGATGAATGTATCGGAGGTTGAACGTTGTAATGGCAGGTAACGGGAAAATTCGCAGTGAGATCCGTCCGGAGCTGGAAGTCGATATTGTACTGAAAAAGGATCAGCGCACAGGAGTAACTACGCGCGGGATCGTGAAAGATATTTTGACGAATTCACCTCAGCATCCTCATGGAATTAAGGTGCGGCTGCAGGATGGGCAAGTCGGCCGTGTCCAGAACATCGTAACCGGGGGATAAGAGGCATGCAGATTCAGATTATCGCCGTCGGCAAGCTTAAGGAGAAGTACTGGAACGACGCGATCGCCGAGTATTCCAAGAGGCTCGGACCCTATGCGCGGCTGGATATTCGTGAGCTCCCCGACGAAAAAACGCCGGACTCCATGAGCCCGGCGGAGGAAGAGCAAGTGAAAGCGCGCGAAGGCGAACGCATCTTGGCTGCTCTGAAGCCAGATGCGCACGTCGTCGCGCTCGCGATCGACGGCGAAACATGGACAAGCGAGCAGCTCGCCGCGCACTTGGACCGCCAAGCCGTCTACGGCGGCGGCTCCATCGCCTTCATCATCGGCGGCTCGCTCGGTCTGTCCCCCGCCGTCCTCTCCCGCGCGGACAAACGGCTGTCCTTCGGCCGCATGACCTACCCGCACCAATTGATGCGGGTTCTGCTGCTTGAGCAGATTTATCGAGCGTTTAAGATCAATCGCGGTGAACCGTACCATAAGTAGGGCGAAATTATGAAGCTAATTAAATTGAGCGAGTGTATTATGGCCAAAAGACGAGATTGAATAATCGAGCACAAACCGCCAGAGTAGTTTACCGGCCACCCGGAAACTGCAAAAAGGAAATTGACATTGAGGCACAGGTGTTATAGCATGACTTTAATATCTAATACGTTGAAAAGGAATAGTACGCTTTTCTAAGCGCTCAGAGAGCTGTTGATTGGTGTGAAACAGCCGCGAGGAAGAATGGAACTCACCTTGGAGTTGCCCGCTGAACCAGTGAAGTAGGCGGAGCCGGAATCCTGACCGTTATCATCGGGAGGATATGAGGTTTACCCGCAGTTCCGGGAACCTATATCCGCAGAGTGCATGCCTTCTATGGCATGAATTCGGAGTGGTACCGCGTAAGATGTTACAGTCTTTCGTCTCTGTTAACGGAGATGGAAGGCTTTTTTGCGTTATGCCTGCCTTTTAATGACCAAATGTCAAAAATGATGGAAGGATGGATACCCATGAAAAACGTTGAGAAATACGCTAGAGGATACTTTGCGCCGCCGGAGGCAAGCTTGAAATGGACCTGCAAGGAGTATATTACGGAAGCCCCTATTTGGTGCAGCGTTGACCTTCGTGATGGAAATCAGGCGTTGATCGTTCCGATGAATTTGGAGGAGAAGCTGGAATACTTCAAAATGCTTGTGGAGATCGGGTTCAAGGAGATCGAAGTCGGATTCCCCGCAGCGTCGGAAACGGAATTCACCTTCCTGCGGACATTGATCGAGCAGGATTTGATCCCGGATGATGTAACAATCCAAGTGCTTACCCAATCGAGGGAGCACATTATCCGCAGAACTTTTGAGTCACTGAAAGGTGCGAAAAAGGCCGTCGTACATTTGTACAACTCGACTTCTGTAGCCCAGCGGGAACAAGTATTCCGCAAATCGAAAGAGGAAATTATCAACATCGCCTTAAGCGGCGCCAAGCTGCTGAAAGAATGCGCGTCGGAAACGGAGGGGAACTTTCAGTTCCAGTATTCGCCGGAAAGCTTTACAGGTACGGAGATTGAGTTTGCGCTGGACATATGCAATCAAGTGCTCGGCATATGGCAGCCGACAGCGGAGAATCCGGTTATCATCAACCTGCCTGCAACGGTGTCCATGTCGATGCCTCACGTCTACGCTAGTCAGATTGAATATATGAGTGAACACTTGAATTACCGGGAGCATGTTATGCTATCCCTTCATCCGCATAACGACAGAGGCACGGGCGTGGCTGACGCCGAGCTGGGGATGCTGGCCGGAGCCCAGCGAGTAGAAGGTACTTTGTTCGGAAACGGGGAAAGAACAGGGAACGTAGACATTGTCACGCTGGCCCTGAACATGTACTCGCACGGAGTAGATCCGAAGCTGAATTTTGAGAACATCCCGGCGATCCTTTCCGTTTATGAACGACTGACCAAAATGAGAGTGAGCGAAAGACACCCTTACGGCGGCGAACTTGTATTTACAGCTTTCTCCGGTTCACATCAGGATGCGATTGCCAAGGGAATGAAGTGGCGCGAAGAGAAGGAGCCGCAGCAATGGTCGGTTCCATATCTGTTGATCGATCCGCTGGATATCGGCAGACAATACGAAGGCGATATTATCCGCATCAACAGTCAGTCAGGCAAAGGTGGAATCGGTTACGTACTGCAGCAAAAGTATGGGCTCGATCTTCCTCAGAACATGCGCGAACACTTCGGGTATTGCATTAAGAACATATCCGATCACCAGCAAAAAGAGCTGCTTCCGGATGAAATATACGACATTTTCATTAAAGAATATGTAAATATTAATTCGCCTACCGAGCTGGTTAAATATCGCATTAATGATGAGGATGATTTTGAAACCATCGTGGTTGTGCGGACGGGTGACGGAGTTAAGGAGATTACAGGTACGGGGAACGGAAGACTTGACTCGATCAGCAATGCATTGCAGGCTTATCTTGGATTGGAATATAGCGATCTGGTCTATAAGGAGCACGCTTTGGAAAAAGGCTCTAAATCGCAAGCGATCTCTTATATCGGGATTAAGGCCTCAGACAGCAGCGTATATTGGGGCTGTGGCATTGACGTAGATATTATGACCTCATCTATCAAAGCTCTGTTTAGTGCTGTAAATCAAATGAGCCTTAATAGTAACAAGAACAATTAATTCCAACCGTATTTGCAGAAGGGCCATCCCGAAAGGGGTGGCTTTTACATTTGCCGTTACGAGCAACGCGGAGAGACGTGTCTAATAGGGGCGAAAAAAGCTGCTAAAATGCCCGGTCGCAACATCGTCTCCTAGTGCCAGTGCATTTAGTGCCGGAGCAGTAATAGTAGCGATCAGTATTCAGATGATCAGAAACGGGACCGTCCGGGGTTTCCTCGACTGGAGCCCAGATGTATCTGCAATGATTGGAAAGGGGGCTATCAGCCTTATCCTATTTGTTTAATTGAGAAGTTTGCTGATTAGAGTCTAGTTCCAATGACAAGGGACACCAAAAAACGGTGCGCAAAATTTCGCTCTATAGATGTTGCGGTGAACCGTATCACAAATAGTGGTAAAGCGGAGAGTAGAAGTTTCAGTTCATTTGAATGAGTTCATAACAAATGCTTATATTGATTCATGTGTGCTAACGCATATGGTATGATATGGTTATAGTTGTGTTAGCTTGATATCCATAAGCAAATGAGGTCTTTTGTAGGGTTAAGTTTATTTGTTATTCTAATCCGATCCAACAAAATACAATAAAAGAAATTCATATCTCGCCCATCAAAAGGAGGCAAAGATGAACGAAACAGCATTAGAGCTTCAGTTATTTGAGAATTTAAAGCCTGGGTTAACATCGTTCTGTTACAGAATGCTAGGATCCATCGCTGACGCGGACGATGCTGTTCAGGAAACCTACATTCGCGTATGGAAAAGTTGGAACTCATTCAAGCAGGAATCCTCGTACAAAACATGGTTCTATCGTATTGCAACAAACATATGTCGGGACAAACTGAGACAAGCCAAACGCCGGGCTCTTCCCGTAGACCTATCCGACTCGGCAGCTTCCATCATTGAACCTCGCGAAGTGTTGCCTGACTCATCATGGATCTGGCCTGCTCCAGACTTTGCTGAAACTCCGGAAGATATTTTCATTCGTAAAGATACCCTTCAACTCTGCTTTATTGCACTCTTGCAAACGCTACCCCTTCGTCAACGTGCGGTTTTTATTTTGAAAGATGTATTCGAATGGTCCTCCAAAGAGATCGCAGACTCTTTAGGAATATCACCAGCAGCAGTTAATAGTACCTTACAAAGAGCTAGAGAAACACTAGATAGAGTGAAACTTCGTTCCAACGAGTTTAATATGATGGATGTCGAACCTGATCGTGAGATGCTCTCACGGTATGTAGAAGCCTTTGAACAATTTGATATTCATGCGCTAGTATCGTTGTTTCATGAGGAAGGCTGTATGTCAATGCCGCCTTTCGTAATGTGGGTACGCGGCAAGGACGATTTGTTCAAATTTTTTTTCGCTTACACGTGGGCATTGTTTAGGGTCTCGGTTTTTGCCGATTACGGTGAATGGCGGTTATCCTGCTTATGCCCAGTACGTGCCGAGTAACGAAGAATCCATCTTGGTACCTTGGGGTATTCACGTCGTTGAGATAAAAGATAAGAAAGTATTCCACGTCCAAAATTTCATTAATACAAAATTATTTTTCCGATTTGGGCTACCTGAACAATTACACCGATGAATTTCGCAAACTGATTTCGTCTAAATATATGAGAAACTAAATTTATGATTATAATGAGTGAGGTGTTCTTCAAAATGGAAACAAGTAATCCAACGAGAGTAACCGTACAGGCAGTTATTCAAGCGCCAATTGAAAAAGTATGGAGGTATTGGACGGAGCCGGACCACATTACGAAGTGGAATCAAGCTTCAGAGGATTGGCATGCGCCAAGAGCGGAGAATGATTTGCGGGTTGGCGGTAAGTTTCTTACAAGGATGGAAGCGAAAGATGGCAGCTTCGGATTTGATTTCGGCGGGATTTATGACGAAGTAAAACAGCACGAGAAAATTTCCTACACCATGGAAGATGGAAGGAAAGTCGATACTACCTTTACCGCGAAAGGTAGTGATACGGAGATCGTAAGCACGTTTGATCCGGAAAGCTCCAATCCCATCGAAATGCAACAAGCAGGATGGCAAGCGATTCTAAACAGCTTCAAAAGATATACGGAAGAATCCCAATAATAACCGCGGGCGTCCATTATGGCGCCTTTTTTCATTTGTTTTGATTTGGCACGCTGAACCGTATCATAAGTAACGGCAAGTTTTTGGCCTTAACAATGAGAGCGGAAAAGTTATACCTAAGACAATTCACAAAAAACAAAACCGGCATCATTTTGCCGGTTTTGTTTTTTTATATATTCGATTTACATGCAAAGACGTATCATGGTATGATTAGAAAACCTATGCATGTTTTATATCGGCGCAAAGTTATTGCATTTTATCTACACTACTATCATACCAAGTAAATTTGCGGTTGTCAAGCGTTGTTTTGCTTTTTTATTCAAGACCGAAAAGGAGCGTGTTCCGAACGATGATAAGCGCAAACGATTGGAAGCAAGAACAAGAGCGATTAGATCTGGTCAGGGAAAGTCTGCAAAAGAGAATCGCCGAGCTGGAGCCGGAGGTGGCCGGGCTTCATGATCAAGTGGCGGACATTCGCAAGCGGTTTTGGGAGGAGGTTACGGTCAACACCAGCTCGCACGAAGATTTCGAAGAAACCTTCTATAGCATAAAACAGCAAGAAGCGGTGTTGTCCGAGCGAGAGCGAAGTCACCGGCAACGGCTGAAACGGTGGAAAAGCATGAAGCGGCTGTTGCCGTCTCCCTACTTCGGGCGCATCGATTTTAAAGAGGAAGGTCTTGGTTTAAGCGAGCCCATTTACATCGGAGTATCCTCCCTCGGCGATGAAGATGGCATGAGTTTCCTGGTGTATGACTGGCGAACGCCCATTGCTAGCATGTACTACGACTATTCCCCAGGGGCAGTCGCCTATGAAACGCCTGGCGGACAAATTCCAGGGACGATGCTGTTAAAGCGGCAATATCAAATTCATGACGGCCAACTCCGGAATGTGTTTGACACAAGCTTAACGATCGGCGACGAATTGCTGCAACAGGAGCTCGGCAAGGGCGCGGATGCACAAATGAAGAGCATTGTGGCGACTATCCAAAAGGAGCAGAACGCGATCATACGCGACGACAAGAGCCGTATGCTCATCGTACAGGGTGCGGCGGGCAGCGGAAAGACGTCCGCGGCGCTGCAACGGGCAGCTTACTTGCTGTATAAACACCGCGATAGACTCAAGGCGGATCAGATCGTACTTTTCTCGCCTAATCCGATGTTCAACAGCTATGTATCCACGGTGCTTCCCGAGCTTGGCGAGGAAAACATGCAGCAGACGACCTTCCAAGAATATCTTGCGTATTGGCTGGGATCCATCTTTCTTCTAGAGGACCCGTTCGATCAAATTGAATATGTGCTGACGGCTAAACCATCGCAAGAATATGAAGCCCGGCTGAAAGGGATTCAATATAAAGCATCGGAAGCTTTCCTTCAAGCTCTTCAAAGCTACGCGCTGTGGCTGGGCAAGGAAGGCATGAAATTTCGCGGCATCCGTTTTATGGATCGCGAGTTGATTACAGAGGAACAATTGAAATTACGATTTTACAGCTACGACAGTTCCATCCGATTGGCGAATCGTGTCGTCATGCTTCGGGAGTGGCTGCTTCGGGAGCTCAGATTTTTGGAGCGCGAAGAGCGGAGGGCGCTCTGGGTTGAAGACGAGCTCGATTACCTCGATCATGACCAATATGACGAGGCCTACAGCACATTGCTGAAGAAGTATCGGCGAGAAGAAGCGGTCTTCGATTTTACCGAACAGTATGTCGAAGCCCATGGTGAGTTTCGAAAGACGGAGGAAGGGGAGGAGAATGTCTTCGATTTTGCCGGTCAGGAAGAAGCGCTTCTTCGCCGGATGATCGTTAAGGAACGCTTCGAACCACTGAGGCGGGACGTGAAAAGGTTAAATTTCATCGATGCGATCGGACTGTACGAACAGTTGTTTCGAGATGAAACCGATTATCGTCGGATGACGAACGAGACCGCAGTGCCCGCACATTGGCTGGAAATCTGCAAGCAAACGAAAGAGAAGCTGAGCCGGCTCGAACTGTTTTATGAGGATGCGACCCCGTTCCTGTATTTAAAAGAACTCGTGGAAGGCGCGCGGACGAATGCGGAGGTACGGTATGTATTCGTCGATGAAGGCCAGGATTATTCGCCTTTCCAATACGCATTCCTCAAACGGTTATTTCCCCGCGCGCGCATGACGGTGCTTGGCGATTTCGGTCAGGCGATATTTGCCCAAGCAACGAGTCTGCACGAGGAGGATTCGCCGTTGGTCCGAATTTACGGAAAAGACGAAACGAGCCTGATTCGTCTGGTTCGCAGTTATCGCTCTACCCAAGAAATCGTGGAGTTTACGAAGTCGCTGTTGCCCGGGGGAGAGGATATCGTACCCTTCGAAAGGAGCGGCGGAAAGCCTCTTTTCTTGAAGACGGGAAGCAGCGAAGAGCGGGCGGCGCGCATGATTGAAGACCTCGCGATGCTTAAAGCCGAAGGCTTTGGTTCCATCGCCGTCATCACGAAGACCGCGGACGAAAGCCGCGAAGCCTATGAATCGTTGACGGACAAGGTTTGCGAGGAACTGCGGCTCATTACGAAGGGAACCTTCACCTTCGAGAAGGGAGTAGCGGTTATTCCTGCCTATCTCGCCAAAGGCGTTGAGTTCGATGCGGTACTGGTCTACGACGCTTCTTCTCAAACATACAACCGGGAAAACGAACGCAAGCTCTTTTATACCGTCTGTACGCGCGCGATGCATCGACTTCTGCTTTACACGACAGGGGAATGGACGCCCTTTATTCAGGCAATGGATCCGTCTATATATGAGGTGGGGCAATAAGGGATTGATGCATGGTTGTTAGAGCCGGCTTTAACCACATTGAAGGCTAGCATCGATGAGAAAACTCGCAAACAAAGTAAAAGGACTCTTTTCAAGCACTTTACTTGGTGTAAAATGGGTAATACAAAGTAAAGAAGTAAAGAAATAAAGAAAGTAAGAAAGTAAAGAATAAAAAAATAAGAATAAAAAGGAAAAAGGAAGGATATAACTATGGCAGTAGCTCATGAGGCGGTGAAGCATGTGGAATGGAAGCGCGCTCGGGTTTCTAAGCAGCGCCAGGTCACGATACCTCTGAAATTCTTCGAACAAGCTGGAATAAAAGATGAAGTCGAGATCGGGTTACAAGGCCAGAGCATTGTCATGCGTCCAGTGCGTGATAACGTTGGAAGTGATCACTTCGCTGACTTAATTCTTCAAGATTTGATTGCAGAAGGTTTTTCGGGAATGGAGTTGCTCGAAAAGTTTCGTGAGAGACAGGCAGATATTCGTCATGCAGCCAGGGGACTTCTTGCTGAAGCTCAAGAAGCTGCTCGAAATCACAAGGGAACCGGCGACGATCAGATGAAAGAACTCTTTGGCGATGTAATGGGAGGTTAGTTTGTGCTCCCTATTCTTGTTTTAGGTCCAGCTGAGCACTTTCTTAAAAAAGTCGTGGAGAAACCACTAAAGACAACCCTATTGCAAGCGATGCAAGAGATTCGGATGGATCCCTACATTGGTGAGGCAAAGACAGGCGATTTGGCCGGATACTACTGCTACGACGTGTTTTATAAGGGAACGAACTACGAACTCGCCTACACACTCGAAGAGAATCAGGATGGTGAGCTGCTCGTCGTCATTCTGGCCGGCACACGGGAGAACTTTTACGAAGAATTAAAACGAATTGTAAAAAGACGCCTTAAGTGATCAGGGCGTCTTTTCTTATGGCAATTTAAAGCTAGAGATAAGTTGGTCTGGGAAACAGAGTGCAGCGACAATTACTTGCACTATTCAATGCGGCCGTGATCCAGATAGAAGTGACTACGACAACCTGTTTGCCGGCGACTCTCTTATTCGATGGGGAAGAGATTATTATCACATTTTCAGCTTGTTCTAATTATTTTTTAAGTTTATCCAGGTATAATCATGGCAACTCTCTCATGAAAGGCACATGCCATGAACACGAAAAAGAAAGTTTGGATTCCGGCAATGATTACAGCTTTGGCAGCCGTGCTGCTCTTGGCGTATTATTACTACGTTTCTTTGACTCACGGCGGCGGAGAAACTCGCATACGCATGCTGGAAAGCGGCGCTGGGAGAATGCATCCTCCACGAGGAGAGGGACCTGGGGGCGGCGGAGAATTTTTTAAGACCTTGGGTACAGTTTCCGTGTTCCTCGGAGCGGTCGGTTTCTCTTGGTTCTGGTTCAAGAAGAAGCTAAAGTCGCCGTCCCTGTTGGTGCGGACAACCGGCAAGCTGCTGCACGCTGTGCACAAAATGCTGGGTTGGGCGACCCTGATTGTCATTGCAGCTCACGGCATTTATTTTTTGATTGCCAAACCGGGTGACAACAAAATTTACACCGGGCTCGCGGGATTCGTTATTTTGCTGATGATCGTCGGATACGGTTTCTTCATTAATAAGGTTCGTAACAAGTGGATGCGTATTGTGCACCGTTCGCTCGGATTGCTGTGGGTTCCCGTGCTGTTGCTGCATGCCGGCGGTTCGGCAATAGCAGCGGTCTTCGCAAGTCTTGCGGTCTGGATTCTTGTCTGGATGCTCGAAAGAAAAGTGGAAAATGCTGAGAAACCAATCCCGGGAGACCGGTGATTGGTTTTTTTCATGTTGGGATTGTTTTGTA
>NZ_JXAL01000013.1 GCF_000829465.1 Cohnella kolymensis
TAGGAAATTTGAGAGGGGCTGTCCTTAGTACGAGAGGACCGGGATGGACGCACCGCTGGTGTACCAGTTGTTCCGCCAGGAGCATCGCTGGGTAGCCAAGTGCGGAAGGGATAAGCGCTGAAAGCATCTAAGCGCGAAGCCTGCCTCAAGATGAGATTTCCCAATTCGTAAGACCCCTGGAAGAACACCAGGTTGATAGGCTCGGGGTGGAAGCGCGGCAACGTGTGCAGCTGACGAGTACTAATCGGTCGAGGGCTTATCCTAAATTCACAGATATCGATGATCGTTTCACCCGCTTTGTTTCGCATCCAGTTTTCAAGGCGCAAACCAGCCTTGCAATGAAATATTCCCTGATAGCTCAGTTGGTAGAGCACTCGACTGTTAATCGAGTTGTCACAGGTTCGAGTCCTGTTCGGGGAGCCATGTGGAGAGGTGTCCGAGTTGGCCGAAGGAGCACGATTGGAAATCGTGTAGGCGCTAACCGCGTCTCGAGGGTTCGAATCCCTCTCTCTCCGCCACTATTTACTTAGGCGGCCCGTTGGTCAAGTGGTTAAGACACCTCCCTTTCACGGAGGTAACAGGGGTTCGAGTCCCCTACGGGTCACCAGCTTTATTCCAGAAACTGAGGCTTGCAATTCATAGTCCGTATAGGTTATGATATACAACGTGCCTCATGAAGGAATAAGAGGTTTTAACGACGCGGGGTGGAGCAGCCCGGTAGCTCGTCGGGCTCATAACCCGAAGGCCGCAGGTTCAAATCCTGCCCCCGCAACCAAATTATTCGCCTAAGTGTTAACCCAGTAATTGTCTTGTTTGGAGCTGTGGTGTAGTGGCCTAACATGCCTGCCTGTCACGCAGGAGATCGCGGGTTCGAATCCCGTCAGCTCCGCCATTTTCCTTCCTCGGCTCGGTAGCTCAGTTGGTAGAGCAGAGGACTGAAAATCCTCGTGTCGGCGGTTCGATTCCGTCCCGAGCCACCATCACAACAAACTTAACATGCCGGTGTAGCTCAGTTGGTAGAGCAACTGACTTGTAATCAGTAGGTCGGGGGTTCAAATCCTCTCGCCGGCACCATTTTTTTCTTTTAGTCGTGGAGGCTTAGCGAAGTGGCCAAACGCGGCAGACTGTAAATCTGTTCCTTCGGGTTCGGTGGTTCGACTCCATCAGCCTCCACCAGTTTTCTACTCCACTTAGGGGCATAGTTTAAGGGTAGAACAGCGGTCTCCAAAACCGTTAGTGTGGGTTCAATTCCTGCTGCCCCTGCCAATCTAATATCGAGTTTCATGGCGGTCGTGGCGAAGTGGTTAACGCATCGGTTTGTGGATCCGACATTCGGGGGTTCAATTCCCCTCGTCCGCCCCATTTTTTTAAATC
Organism: Cohnella kolymensis; assembly: GCF_000829465.1. GTDB lineage: Bacteria > Bacillota > Bacilli > Paenibacillales > Paenibacillaceae > Cohnella > Cohnella kolymensis. The sequence continues at coordinate 1,375 of NZ_JXAL01000013.1, forward strand.
CATAGCTTTTTGGGGATTAGCCAAGCGGTAAGGCAACGGACTTTGACTCCGTCACTCCTAGGTTCGAATCCTAGATCCCCAGCCATTTAATACGCGGACGTGGCTCAGTGGTAGAGCATCGCCTTGCCAAGGCGAGGGTCGAGGGTTCGAATCCCTTCGTCCGCTCCATCTTTATCTCTCTACTCGGCGCCATAGCCAAGAGGTAAGGCAGAGCTCTGCAAAAGCTTTACCCCCAGTTCGAATCTGGTGGCGCCTCCAATTGAATATACGCGCCCTTAGCTCAGCTGGATAGAGCGTTTGACTACGAATCAAAAGGCCAGGAGTTCGAATCTCTTAGGGCGCGCCAATTTATACAAATGCCGGTGTGGCGGAATGGCAGACGCGACGGACTCAAAATCCGTTTCTCGCAAGGGAGTGGGGGTTCAAGTCCCTTCACCGGCACCACTACATAAGATAAAGCTTCAGGATAACACGTCCTGAAGCTTTTTTTGTGTTGCGCGCCTAGCCAAGCTGGGCACAACTAGCCGGTGCAAGTCCGGTCGAGGTAAGAGCCAAGTCGCCTCGTAGCTGACGGGCAACTGGTGGAGAGATCCTAAGGTTGAAGCTCCGTGACGAAGTAACTCCATGGGAGTGCGAGCAAATCAGCAGGCCGTAACATGAAGTGAATCCTGCCGCGTCGTGAAAAAGAGCCTGAGAAGGACAAGAGAGAGCCGAGCCTCGGACATATGGGCGAAGGCCATGGAACGCGTGAAGGTCTTGGAAGCGCAGCGCGAAAGAACTCTCCGGCGTAAGGGGAACGGCATGCTGAGAAAGTTGTGTCTGGAACTAGGGAGACCCTCCCCCACACGACGAGCGTCGTAAAGAGCGAGCCTATAAGCCCAAAAGGTGAAGTGGCGAGCTGTGGGAAGGGAGTCGGAGGGGGTCATAGTACCTGCGAAGTGAGGACAAGAAAACCTCATGGAGGGAAGGACCCCTGCTTTGTTCACGTACTGGAGGAGGTAAGAGTCAGTGAATGCAGTCAAACCTGCTAACTACGCCAAAGTAAAAGCTCAACAACTCCAAAACGTACTATACTTTGCAGCCAAGGGAAATCCACGGCGGCGGTTTCATGCGCTGTATGACAAGGTGCACCGCGGCGATATTCTTTGGGAAGCATGGAAACGGGTTAAATCGAATGGCGGAAGCGGTGGCGTAGATGGCATGAACATCGCCCACATCGTCGAAGTAGTTGGCGAAGAACGATTCGTTAACGAAATTCTGAACGGCAATTATCACCCCATGCCCGCAAGGCGTAAAGAGATACCGAAAGCAGACGGCAAAATGCGTGCACTCGGTATACCTGCCATCCGGGACAGGGTTGTACAGATGGCGACGAAAATGGTCATCGAGCCGATCTTTGAAGCAGACTTCAAGGACTGTTCCTATGGCTTCAGACCAAAGCGGAACCAGCACGGCGCGATTAAACACATCCGTCGGGCGGTGAAGAAAGGCGTCTACTGGGTCGTTGACATCGACATTCGCGGCTATTTTGACAACATTGCGCACGACAAGTTGATGCAATTGGTGGAACAACGCATCAGCGACCGTCGCGTGCTGAAGCTCATTCGCAAATGGCTGAGGGCGGGATTCGTGAAAGATGATCAGTTTTACGAAACCGAACTCGGAAGCCCGCAAGGCGGCGTCGTCAGTCCACTTCTTTCGAATCTGTACTTGAACTACTTAGATACGATCTGGGAGAAGAAGTTCGCGGAAACGGGAACACTGGTACGATTCGCCGATGACCTAGTGATCCTTTGCAAAACCAAAGAACAAGCACTGAGGGCGATAGATGTCCTTAAAGCGGTATTCGGAAAACTGGAACTGACGATGAACAAGGAGAAGTCCAAGCTCATCAACCTCTGGGATGATAAGCAGGGCTTCGACTTCCTGGGGATGCACACCGGAAGATACCAAAGAAACTAAAAGGGAATAAAACGGTCTCCATCCTTCGCAGTTATCCGACCAAGAAGGCGATGAAGAACATGAGGCAAAGGGGAAGGAAGCAACTGAGCCACGAAATCGTCTATATTGGACGATGAACAAAATGGTGGAAGAACTCAACCCCAAGATCCAAGGGTGGAAGAACTACTACAAGCTCGACGCTTTTGCCGACCCATTCCTAAATAAAATCGACTGGTATATCCGCAAGCGTCTTACGTTGTTCTGGAACAAGAAGCACAAACGTCGCAACAAGCACAGCAGGTCCAAGCAAGCCGCCATAGCGGCTGAGTTTGCGGGACTTAAGAAAATCGTCAGCTAAGGGAAGTGTCGTAAAGCTGAAGGAAGAAGAACATCGGAAAGCCGGATGAGGGAAAACCTCACGTCCGGTTTGATGCAGGGGGAGCTGGAAAAGTAAAAGGAGGGTACCTACCCTCCAATGAAATTTCAGTTCTCTACTCTACTTCCGATCCTTTCATGAAACCGTGCGGCAAGGACGGAAGACCGTCCCCCACCTCGACCACAGTCCAGGTTCAAAAACATCCGCAAGTCCGTTTTGAGCAAAAGCTGTACCGTCTACAATAAAGACATGAAGCTTAAGAAAAGAGGTGAAGCAAATGAGAGGCGGAAACGGGTTGGCAATCGTGTTGATCGGTTTCGGAGCATTAATCATTCTCGGTAAAATGGGCTTCGGGCTCGGATTTCTGTTCGGCCTGCTGATTCCGATACTGATCATACTGCTGGGCGTAGTTGCCTGGAACAACGGCAGACGGTTTCTGGGAGCTGTCGTGGCGATCATCGGAGGATTCATGCTGCTAGGCAAACTTTCGTTCTTGTTCGTCTGGGTGATAGCAATCGCAGCGATCCTGTTCGGTGTATCCTTGCTCCGAAAAAATCCGGCAGCTAGAATCTGAACCAATACGAAAAGCCACTGTGGAACAAGGAGGGTACAAGAATGAGTGTTATGAAACGAGTTCGGGACATGACGGTCGCCACACTAAATGACCGCCTGGAGAAGTCGGAAGATCCCGTACGAGTGATCGATCAGTTTCTATGGTCGACGCATCAGGAAATTGTGCAAAGCGAAGGACTGCAACGGCAATATTCTTCTCATACCGAGCATCTGTTCCGGCAATGGAAGGATGCCGAGAAATCGGTGGACAAACGTGAGGAGCAGGCCATTACGGCCATCAAGGCTGGGGAAGAGAATGTCGCCAAGATGGCTTTGCAGGATAAGGCGGTACATGAGGAAAGGGCAGCACGATATGGACAGCTGTACGAACAAAGCCGCAATGAACTGACTGAGCTTGAGCAAATGCTTCAGGAGCTCCGCAATGAATATCGCACCGTCTACGACCGCCGTCAATTCTATGTAGCGCGTATGGAGTCGCTCCGGCTTCAGCAGCGGCTGAATGCCCGCTTTTCTCCAGGCAGCGCGGATCCGTCCCAGATGTTCCGCAAAATCGATGATCGCCTGACGGATATCGAACTGGAAACCCGAAGTCTGCGGGATCTCCGCCGGATGGGTCAGGAAATGGTGACACAGGCAGGTTCTTGGTGCAGCAATCGATTGAACGGGAGCTTGAACATCTTAAACGCAAACTGCAACAAGGAGGTTAATCCAATGCGCAAACTATATCGTTCGACGCGTGACCGTAAAATTTTCGGAGTATGCGGCGGTCTCGCTGAGTATCTTGGTGTCGATGCCACGCTGCTGCGAATACTGCTTGTCGTGGTCACATTCTTTTCCGCAGGATCCGTGATTATCGTATATATTATCGCCGGATTTGTTATACCGCGTGATTACGGCAATAATTACGGTCCCCAGGGCAGCCCTTTTGCGCAAGGATGGAGCGCTCATGAGCCCCCGCAATACGGAACACAAGGTTGGGCTCCAGGCTCACATTGGTCTGGACATAACCCGGCTTCCTCTACAGGTCCAAGGCCGGCACCTAACGTACATGCGTCTTCTGCGCCGGCTAAGCCTGCAGAAGGTTTGGACGCCATGATGGAAGACATTGAGAAAAAGGCATTGAAAAGAGAGATAGAGGAACTTAAAGCTAGAATTACAAAATTCGAGAAGAGCTCGAAAGGAGAATAAACCATGGGTGTATTTAAGCGAATGAAAGATCTTACAAAGGCGTCCGTACACGATTTACTTGATAAGCTGGAGGATCCGGTTGTGATGCTCAACCAATATCTGCGTGATATGGAGATGGAAATTCACGATGCGGAAGTCACGGTAGCGAAGCAAATAGGCGGCGGAACGCAGGATGAAGCAGCGTCTTGACGAAGCGATGCGGTTGGGTGTGGAACGAGAAGGTCAGGCGGAACATGCGCTGCGCAGCGACAATGAAGTTTTGGCACGCAGGCTGCTTGAAGAAAAGGTGCAGTATGATCAGCAAGCTGCCAATTTATTGGGGCTGCATGGGCAAGCGAGTTCACAAGTGACTGAGCTCACCGCCCAGCTGCACGAGATGAAAGAAGAGTACTACAAGCTGCGCAACAAACGGAATGAGCTTGCTTCTCGTGCACAGATGGCGAAAGCCCGTAAGCAAATGGCGCAAATCAGTACGGACCACAGCATCGAAAGCGGCACGGCTTCCAGAGGCTTCAGCCGAATGGAAGAGAAGATTATGCAAATGGAAGCCGAAGCGGATGTCGTGCGTCTTCCTGGGTCGCCTTTCGGCACGGTTCCGGCATCGATGGATCCGGAGAAAGCGTTTCGCGTCGAGCAGGAGCTTGCTGCGTTGAAAAATCGCGTACAGCCCGTTGCCGATTCCAGCAGCAACTAATGATTCTCGCATCTGCACAGATATGCTATGATGTGACAAGATTGGAAAGTTAGACGTGCAAGCCATAACGGATGATATCCGTTATGGCTTTCGCTGCGAATTTACGTGCAGCACGAGGAGGTGTGACCCGACATGAGAAGACCCAGCAATGCCATTTTGTTCATAGCAGCCGGTTTTTACCTCGCGCTTGGCGGTCTGGCGGGTTACACAACGGTAAATGCGATCGTTATTTTGCTTCTCGGCATAGATCGATATCGCTTTGATCGCGCAAGATTATCGGTCGTCCTGATCGCTGTCAGCATTTTGGTGCTCTTAATTAATCAATTCGCTCTTTTTGCGGTCGTCGTTTTGGTATCGCTCGGCACTTATTATTTTCGCTCGAGGCCGCCGGCGTTCGGCACATATGTGAACAAGCACCGGCTTTTATTAAATATGAGACTGGATGAACAATCGTGGGTACTGCATTCCATGAGCTTCTGGCATGCATTGGGAGAAATCAGAATGGACATGTCGCTCGCGGTGCCCGAAGACAAGGAAACGACGATCGTGCTGCAGGGCTTGGTCGGAGACGTCGACTTGATCATTCCGGAGGACTACGGTCTGCAGGTTGAGGCATCGGTGCTGGTAGGCCAGATCGGTTTCAAACAGTCCAAAGAAGGCGGCATGTTCCATCGGCTGTCCTGGAGGTCGCCTGATTACGACCAACGCGAGCAGCGTTTGAAACTTCAGATGTTTTATCTCGTAGGAGATATCAAAATACGTACGATATAGCAGCCGTTGCCAGAGGAGGAGAGGGAGATGGAGTCTCGGAAAGTGACCAACATGGTTTGGCGCCACATGGGTGAGGCTGTGCTGTACTCCCTCGCCATCGGAGCGCTAATCGTTTACTTGCTGCAAACTCAAGGTATGGCCGCTCCTTTCAAGAGTTGGTCATCCGTTATCTCATTTGCTCTATCTGCAATTGGAGTGCTTATCGTAGCCGGGGCGGCGTTCGGCTTCATCCGCAGCTATCCGATCCGGCATCGCCTGGGGCTGCTGCAGGATACGATGTCGCTTCTGGAAAAAGGAAATCCGAGTCCCCCTCTTCCCGATTTGGGCACAGACGAAATCGGGCGGCTTGCAGAGCAGTTCGGCAAACTCGGCCGTAAATGGGAGGAACAAGTCGCAAGTCTGCAGCGTTTGTCCAGCCATAACGCGGAGCTCGCAACCAAAGCGCGCATGAGCGCAGTTGTGGAAGAGCGCCAGCGTCTCGCCCGCGAGCTGCATGATGCGGTCAGTCAGCAGCTGTTCGCCATTTCCATGACGGCCACTGCTGTCGGCCGAACACTGGACACAGACTTCGAACGGGCCCGCCGCCAAGTGGAATTAATTGAAGAAATGGCGGCCGTAGCGCAATCGGAGATGCGGGCGTTGCTGCTGCATCTGCGCCCCGTTCATTTGGAAGGCAAGCGACTGGCGGATGCGATCCCCGAGCTCGTTGAAGAAATGAAGGCGAAGGTGCCCGTTGCCATCGCGTTGGATATGGATGAGGACTTGCCGTTGAACAAAGGGATGGAGAATCATCTTTTTCGGATCGTGCAGGAAGCTCTTTCCAATGTGCTGCGGCACTCCCGCGCAACCAAGATGGATATCGTGCTGCAACGCCGCGGCGAAACGGTTCGTCTCGGCATCCGCGATAATGGTGTCGGCTTCGATACCCACACTAAAAAACAAGCATCGTACGGGATGGTTAATATGGAAGAACGGGTTAATGAATTGGGAGGGTCCTTAAATATAGCGAGCGCTCCGGGCAAAGGAACGCGCATTGAAATCAGAGTGCCGATAATGGTGGAAGGCGGTTGATGGGATCGTGAACGATGTTCGGGTACTGCTTGTTGATGACCATGAAATGGTGCGGATCGGCTTAGCTGCGGTCTTGGGAACGGAAGACGGGATTGAGGTTGTCGGTGAAGCCGGCAACGGAATGGACGGGCTTCGCCTGGCTCGTGAATATTTACCGGATGTCGTACTTATGGATTTGGTTATGGAAGGGATGGACGGGGTTGAGACGACACGGCGATTGGTGGAAGAGATGCCCCAATGCCGGGTAATCGTTTTGACAAGTTACCTGGATGACGAGAAGATGTATCCGGTCATTGAAGCCGGAGCGTTCAGCTACCTGTTGAAGACATCCCGCGCTGCCGAGATTGCGGATGCCATTCGCGCCGCAGCACGGGGACAATCGGTGCTGGAATCTCAAGTCGCATCCAAAATGATGAACCGTTTCCGCCGGCCCATGCAAACCCAGGCTCAGCCTCATGAGGATTTGACGGATCGCGAGATGGAAGTGTTAAAGCTGATTGCGGAGGGTAAATCGAATCAGGAAATCGCGGATGTACTCTTTATTGGAATCAAAACAGTGAAATATCATTTGACGAACTTATTCGGAAAGCTGAGCGTCGAGGATCGAACGCAAGCCGCCATTTATGCTCACCGCCACGGTCTGGCCGAATAAATAAAAAAGACTGATTCGTCTGAATCAGCCGTAGGTTTGAAATAACCAACCCTGGTGCGGAAGCTGCCAGGTTTTTTCTTTATCTTCACTGTAAGCCGCATAGGAGTGGAACCGGTCTTCATCCGCAATCAGGTCCAGCGGCGGTGCGGCAAGAATGAGCGCGGCTGTCTTTGCCCAATGGGCGACGAACTCTTCGAAACTCAGGATATAGGCTGCGTCTTCTTGCGGATCCATTGTATCTAAAAGTTTAAAATGTTGTTCGTCCTGCTCCAGCAGCCGATTGACCGAGGCAATGAAGGAATCGCGATTATGCGGAGCGATTTCCGTTAAAGCTTGCAGCGCCGCCGCCATATCAACCACGTTCTGCGCGGTTTGCACAAAGGCCGCGACATTCCGGGCAAACCTTTTCATTTCAGGCTCTACGACAGATCGTTGGCCGAAGGGCGAATTTTCTTTGCTTGGAGTGTATGAATCGCCGGTCTCCGGATAACGCTCCATATAAGGATTATAGCCGTATACGGCCGAATCCGGTCCACCGCCAACGCGCGGTCCCACCGCCGTACAGGTATGAACCAGCGATTCATGCGCACTCCTCCCCAATCTATTTTATGAACGAATAACTAAGTTTTACCACAGGAAGTGCATGCTGAAACAGATAGACGGGGATGTTAAAGTAACAGCACGGCTTCCACAGATTCCAGCGGCAGCACGATTCTGGAGCCCGTGGGTTCACTGCCGCCAGCCATGCCCGGGCCGCCCCAGAAAGAAGCGTCTTCTCGTTCTCCTACCTCCGAAGCACCTGACTGAACATCCGCCTGACGTTTTGTGCCGATCAGGCGGCGTGACCGTTTTTTGCCCGATGCGGCTTTGAAAGCAGGATTTGATTTCTGATTGACAGTCGAACCGTTCAAGACGATTGAAGTTTTGCTGCATGAAGTGAGAATGCCGGTATGGCGGGCACCGTCGTTCATCATGACTGACACTGCACGGCCGCGCAACGGGCGCAGATGCTCCTGCTGCGGCGGGAATATAGATTCCAACATGTTTGCAAGCCCCTCCTTTAAGGACGTTTAGAAGCAGTGTATTCATCCGGGGACAAACGTGTATGGACGCATGCCTAAATGTGGCCGCCACCTATGCAGAAACATGGCGCTCGGCAACCAATTGTGCTACACTACAGTACATGATATTTTGACGCTTTACTGCATTACTGCTTACCTATCTTGTAAACAAGAAAGATGAGGACTATGAGCGATATCAAAAACGAATCCGTATCCGCTCCTGAAGCGGTCTATTTCATATTTGGAGCCACGGGCGATTTGGCGCGGCGCAAACTGTTTCCTGCTCTTTACAGCTTATACCGGGAAGGCAAGCTCGGCGACCGCTTTGCGATCGTAGGGGTAGCTCGTCGCCCGCGCACAAGCGTTCAATTCCGGGATGACCTGTATGCTTCAATACAGGAATTCTGCCGGTATAAACCGAAAGAAGAGGCGGAGTGGAATGCCTTTGCGGAGCATTTCAGCTACCATTCGCTCGATATCGGGAACGTCGAAGGATACCGCGAGTTAAAGGCGCATACGGAAGAGCTGGAAGCGAAGTACGACATCCCGGGAAACCGTCTGTTCTATCTGGCGCTGGCTCCGGAACTGTTCGGAACCGTATCCCGCAATCTCCGCGACGGGCAAATGCTCGAAACCCGTGGCTGGCACCGGCTGGTCATTGAGAAGCCGTTCGGCTACGACTATCCCTCCGCAGAGCGGTTGAACGAGGAGATCCGCCATGTTTTCCGGGAAGAACAAGTTTTCCGGATCGATCACTACCTCGGCAAAGAAATGGTGCAAAACATCGAAGTGATCCGCTTCGCGAACGCCTTCTTCGAACCGTTATGGAACAAGGATCATATTGCGAATGTGCAGATCACGCTGGCCGAAACAGTCGGTGTTGAGGAACGGGGCGCGTATTACAACAAATCCGGTGCACTGCGGGATATGGTACAGAACCACATGCTTCAAATGCTGACCATGATCGCAATGGAGCCACCGAGCCGTCTGGACGCGGAAGATATCCGAGACGAGAAGGTGAAAGTCCTTCGTTCCGTGCGGAAATATATGTCCGGCGAGGATGTTCGCAACAACATCATCAGAGGACAATATGCGCAGGGTACACATAGAGGCAAAGAGCTCAAAGGATATCGTGAAGAGGAATCCGTAGATGCCCAATCGGTTACGGAAACCTTTTTCTCCGCACGTCTGTTAGTAGACAACTTCCGTTGGGCCGGAGTACCTTTTTACGTCCGTACGGGCAAACGGCTGCCGGTGAAATCGACGGAAATCGTCATCGAGTTTAAGAATGTTCCGAAAAATGTTCTTTTTGCGCGCGATCAGGAGTTGCTTCCGAATCTGCTCGTCATCCGGGTTAACCCGATGGAAGGCATCTATATTAAAATCAATGCCAAGAAGCCCGGCAATGATATGACAATCCAACCGGTCGCGATGGAATATTGCCAAAGCTGCCAAATCGGCATCAACACGCCTGAAGCTTATGAACGGCTCATTTTCGATGCGGTTCGAGGCGATCACACTTACTTCACCCGCTGGGATGAGCTTGCCGCGGCATGGAAACTGATCGACCCTATCGCTGCAGCATGGCGGGAAGACTCGGGCGATCTGCAATTCTATCCTGCAGGCAGTTGGGGACCGGAGAAGGTCGACCAACTCCTTAGCGACGACGGCTTCCATTGGTGGCCGGTGAATGGGCAGGACGAAGACAACGTGCTTTGGGTGTCCAATACGGGTAAGTAATAAGGCGTTATCCGGCGAGGAGGAGAAGACCATGCCCCGAATTTACGATATCAGCATGACGATTGAAGAGACCATGCAGGTATGGAAAAGCTATGAGCACAAGAAACCGAGTATCACCAATGTTCAGAACCATTCCCAAGACAAACCGCATGAGAGTCAACTGAACATGAACGTGCATACGGGAACGCACGTGGATGCCCCGCTGCACATGATCGCGAACGGGGAGACGATTGAGACGATTCCGCTGGAGCGCCTTGTCGGTCCCGCCCGTGTGTTGGACTTGACGCACTTGAAGGGATTCATCACGAAAGAAGATCTGCTGCCTTTTGCGATTCAGCGGGGGGAGCGTCTGATATTCAAGACTTCCAGTTCTTACAGCGAAGAGTTCGATGTCGAGTTTGTATACTTACGTGCTGACGGCGCCCATTACCTGGCTGAGATTGGAATAGGCTTGGTGGCCACGGATGCACTCGGTATCGAACGCGCCCAGCCGGAATATACGACTCACCGGACACTGATGCGTAACGGGATCATCATCGTGGAAGGGCTGCGTTTGAAAGAGGTTGAAGCGGGTAATTATACGCTTGTGATCGCCCCTCTTAAGCTCACGGGAATCGATGCGGCTCCGGCTCGCGCGTTTCTGATGGACTAAGGCCCGAACGTTAACACGAATGATAAAAGGGGACCTCTGCGTCCTCTTTTTTCTTTGGCTCGGTGCGGAAAAGCTGGTGGACTCGATAGGGAGCTGAAAGAAACTATGCATAACGCGAAAAATAATTTGTCGTTTATTTTGGCTGGACTTATGTTAGGAATATTCGTCTCCGCGATCGACAACACGGTTGTCGCAACAGCGATCGGAACGATTGTCGGCGAGCTCGGCGGGCTTGATAAGATCGTCTGGGTGACATCCGCCTACCTGGTCACGGAGATGGCCGGCATGCCGATATTCGGCAAACTCTCGGACATGTACGGTAGGAAAAAGTTTTTTGTTTTCGGTATGGTTATGTTTCTTCTTGGATCCGTTCTGTGCGGGACGGCGCATAACATCGTGGAATTAAGCATTTATCGGGCAATTCAAGGCATCGGGGGCGGAGCGTTATTCCCTGTTGCATTCACCATACTATTCGACATTGTCCCGATGGACAAGAGGGGGAGGATCGCCGGCATGTTCGGGGCGGTGTACGGTACATCCAGCCTGGCCGGTCCTCTATTGGGAGCGTACATCACGGATTATATCGAATGGCGTTGGATTTTTTACATGAACGTACCTCTCGGGTTGCTGTCTATAGGGTTGGTCTGGTTGTATTACCGGGAATCCGTGGAGCACTCCAAGGAGCAAATCGATTGGTGGGGCGCTGCCACTCTGTTTATAGCCGTCGTCTGTCTGATGTTCGCAATGGAGCTGGGCGGACAACAATACGCATGGCGCTCTCCGGTTATTGTGGCTTGTTCGCCGCGGCCGCCGTTCTGCTTGTTGCATTTCTATATATCGAGACCAAAGCGGACGAACCGATCATTTCGTATCGGATGTTCCGCAGGCGTTTGTTCGCGGCAAGTACCGTGGCCGGTCTATTTTACGGCCCGGGGTTCATCACATTCGCCATATACATTCCCATCTATGTTCAAGGTGTCCATGGCGGTTCCGCGACCGAGTCGGGTTTGGCGCTTCTGCCAATGACGCTGGCCTCGGTGGTCGCGGCTCAGCTCGGCGGTATGGCTGCGACTAGAACCTCATATCGCAATGTGATGATCGCTTCCGCACTCATTTTTACGGCCGGTACCTATTTGCTGAGCACGTTAACCCCTGATACGCCGCGTTGGACGCTTATTCTGGATATGATCGTAGTTGGCGCTGGAATCGGCATATCCTTCTCTGTGCTCAGCATGGCAACGATGCACGGCTTTGACGTGCGTCAGAGAGGCTCGGCCAGCTCAACCATGTGGTTCGTCCGCTCTCTTGGCATGACTATCGGCTTGACGATATTCGGTATTTTGCAGCGTAATTCCATGACTTCATTGCTGTCCGAGGCTTTCACGAAAGGCGCGCCGGGCGGCCGATCTCTCGCAGATATCCGAGAATCTCTGTCTCCGGAAACACGTGTGAACATTCCACCGCAGGTGCTTCATAAAATCATTGACGCACTCACGGGCAATAACTTCTGTAAAAGTAATGACCGCTGCTTTGGACGCCGCATAAATGGCCTCACCTTCAAGCTTTAATGGAGCTGCGACGGTAGAGA
>NZ_JXAL01000014.1 GCF_000829465.1 Cohnella kolymensis
ATTAAGCCGCTGCGAGCGGCTTAATTCAGCTGAACCGGCCTCGAGCCGTGAATTAAGCCGTTGCAAGCGGCTTAAAATCAGCCGAACCGGCAGCCACGCTCATTCCGCTTTCTCTGTACCTCGGTATAGGCACAATGTGCTATAATGAGAACTGTTATTTTATCTAGAAGGGAATTTACACGGATGAGCCCAAAACCGGACGAACTGCGGCAGGAAGTAGCCAAGCGCCGTACGTTCGCTATTATATCTCACCCCGATGCGGGGAAAACGACATTGACGGAAAAGCTTCTATTGTACGGAGGAGCCATTCATATCGCGGGATCGGTAAAAGCCCGCAAAGCGGCGCGTCATGCGACGAGTGACTGGATGGAGATCGAGAAACAGAGGGGAATCTCGGTTACTTCCTCAGTCATGCAATTCCAGTATGCCGGCAAGCAAGTGAATATTCTCGACACGCCCGGTCACCAGGATTTCAGTGAAGACACTTATCGTACGCTGACAGCCGCCGACAGCGCGGTCATGTTGATTGACGTGGCCAAAGGCGTCGAGGCCCAGACGATCAAGCTGTTCCAGGTATGCAGCAAACGCGGCATCCCGATTTTTACGTTCATTAATAAACTGGACCGTGAAGGACAGAACCCGTTCGAGCTGCTTGAAGAGATCGAGCGCGTTCTCGGTATCCGCTCGGTGCCGATGAACTGGCCGATCGGCATGGGCCGCGAACTGTGCGGCGTCTATGACCGCATGAAAAATCAGGTTGAACTGTTCCAGGGTAAAGATCATTCCGCGATCGAAGTCCGCAAGACTGACGACTATCATGATCCGATCATCCGCGAGATGGCCGGCGATCATTTGGCCGATCAACTGGCACAAGACTTGGAGCTGCTTGATGTAGCCGGCGATCCATTCGACTATGACAAAGTGCGCAAAGGCGAACTCACACCCGTGTTCTTCGGCAGTGCAGTGAACAATTTCGGTGTGCAGACGTTCCTTGAGAATTTTCTGCAGCTCGCTCCGGAACCGGCGCCTCGCAAGAGCACCGATGGACTTGTAGCGCCGGACGACGAGAAATTTTCGGGTTATATTTTCAAAATTCAAGCCAACATGAATCCCGCCCACCGCGACCGCATCGCCTTCCTGCGAATCTGCTCCGGAAAGTTCCAGCGCGGAATGAGCGTCCGCCATGTTCGTGCTCACAAGGACATTAAGCTCTCCCAGCCGCAGCAGTTTCTTGCGCAGGACCGGGACATTGTGGAAACGGCATATCCGGGCGATATTATCGGACTGTTCGATCCCGGTATTTTCCGTATCGGCGACAGCTTGAGCGAAGGCAGCGAAATCATTTTCGATGAACTGCCTACGTTTTCTCCGGAGATTTTCTCGAAGGTGACCGTGAAGAACGCGTTGAAGCAAAAACAATACCTGAAAGGGCTCGATCAACTGACCGAGGAAGGAATGGTTCAAGTCTTCCGGACAGTCGGGCCGTTCGAGGACACGATTCTCGGTGTTGTCGGGCAGCTACAGTTTGAGGTTTTCGAGTACCGGATGCGAAACGAATACGGTGTCGAGATCCAGCTGTTCCGCACTCCGTTCCAGTTTGCAAGATGGATTGTGGCCGATAAGGTGGATGCCTCGAAATTCCGGATTAATTCAACGCTTGTGAAAGACAAGAACGGCAACGATGTCGCGTTGTTCGAGAACGAATACGCGATGAGAACGGCGATGGAAAGAATGCCGGACGTGAAATTTTTGGAGATGGCGCCTTAAATAGAAGACCAACGGAGCCTCCTGCGCACACATCGGCGGGGGCTTTTACTGTAAAACAGGAACTAAAATTTGCCGGAAGAGGGCGGATAGCGGATGGCCAGACGAATGATCCTAAAAGGTGGATCTGTGGTTCTGCCGCATAACGTAGTACAAGCGGATGTGATCGTTGAGGATGCGCTTATAACAGACATCGCTTACGATGTGGCCATACGGCCGGAGGATCAAGTCGTTGATGCGAGAGATTCATGGGTGCTGCCCGGTTTAGTGGACATTCATTGCGATGCCATCGAGAAGGAAGCCGAGCCGCGGCCGAACACGCTTTTTCCCCTTGGCATGGCGTTCCTGCAATTCGAGAAAAAGCTGGCGGGCCACGGGGATTACGACGATGCTTCATTCCTTGTCTCTCGGTGTGGGACTTAGTTTACGAGGCGAGTATCTTGTAGAGGAAATGGTGCATCTGATCGATTCTTTCCGTCAGGAAAGGGCTCTGATTCGTCATGGAATCCATCTCAGGTATGAGGTTTCTCATTTGACGGGCTTCAACCTCGCACAAAGGTTCATTTCCGACGGATTGCTCGATTATTTATCTTTAATGGATCACTCCCCCGGACAAGGACAATATCATCGGCCGGGTGCCTTCGAACGTTACGTCATGAAAAATCAAGGTGTCGGCCTGGAAGAGGTGACACAGATCATTGAGGAGCTGCAGGAGCGAAGAAGCCTCGTCGATTGGAGCCGGCTCCGGTCGCTGATTGCGAAGGCCCGGGAACGGGGAATTGCCGTTGCCTCGCACGACGACGACAGTGAGGAGGCCGTTAACCGATCGTTGGCTTTCGGAGCAACAGTCACCGAGTTTCCTCTCAACCTTGAAACTGCCGTTTACGCCAAAAGAAAAGGTATGGGCGTTTGTGTGGGGGCTCCCAATATTGTACGCGGGGGATCGCATGACGGAAATTTGAAAGCGGCGGAAGCCGTCAAGCAAGGCGCGGCGGACATTTTGTGCTCCGATTACCACCCGGCTTCTCTACTGCACGCTATTTTCTCATTGGAAGAGTACGGAGTACCGCTAAGCGAGGCGGCAGCATTGGCAAGTTATAATCCTGCAAAAGTAATCGGCCGTCACAAAGACATCGGATCTATCGAGCCAGGCAAGCGAGCTGACCTTCTGGTGGTGCGTAAGGTTAGGAAAATCCCGCTTGTCGGGACCACCATCGTGAACGGCACTGTTGTACACACCAGCCAAGATTATATGTGATCGTATGCTATAATGGTCGTTATGGGAAGCGGATACAAGGGAGGATACATAGATGGCAAAAAAGCAATTTGCCGTGATCGGATTAGGACGATTCGGTTCCAGTGTGGCCAAATACTTATCTGAAATGGGATATGAAGTTCTCGCCGTTGACGACAACTCCCAGCGTGTCCAGGATGTCGCGCATGCGGTGACGCACGCCGTTATCGCCGACTCCACGGATGAAGAGGCGATGAGCGCACTCGGCATTCGCAATTTCGATGTCGTTGTTGTGGCGATCGGACAAGATATACAGTCCAGCATTCTTACTACTTTAATACTGAAGGACCTCGGAGTGCCTTCTATTATCGTCAAAGCACAGAATGAACTGCACGGCAAAGTACTGAGTAAAATCGGCGCGGATAAGGTGATCTACCCGGAACGGGATATGGGGCTGAGAGTCGCTCATCATCTGATTTCACCGAACATTCTGGAGCACATCGAGCTTTCTCCCGATTACAGTATCGTCGAGATGAAGGTTCCGTCGGCGATGGTCGGCAAAAATCTCATACAGCTTGATATCAGGCAGAAATATGAATGCAATGTGCTCGCTGTCAAGAAGAACAATGATATGGATATTACACCGGCGCCGAATGTGCCCCTGCAGCCGGATGATGTGCTTGTAATCGTCGGCAGGAACGGGCAGCTCACGAAGTTGGAGCAAGCATATGCCGAACTTTGAGGGCTATATCAGCTCGGCCTCGAATCCCCGGGTCAAAGAATGGGCCAAGCTTCTCGATAGAAAGCACCGCCAGCGAGAAGGAAAGTTTCTGCTCGAAGGAGTGCATCTCGTTAAGGAAGCGCTGGATTCCGGCTGGCCGCTGGAACTGGTCGCTTTCGATGAAGGCAGCGAGGTCGGGGCGTTGTTCGAGGAGTATGTGGTTGGGAATGAATCTGGAGGACCTTCCTGGATTCCGGTTTCTCCGGATGTCATCGCTAAATGCACCGAAACGGAAACTCCCCAGCCCATCTTTGCAGTAGCAAAGAAACGGCCGCCAAACTCGAAGAGCCTCTTTGAAACGGAGCGCGCTCTCGTTGCCGTACTTGACGGCGTTCAGGATCCGGGTAATGTAGGCACCATCGTAAGAAGCGCTGCGGCCTGCGGTGCTTCGGCAGTTGTATTAGGCAAAGGCACCGCCGACTTGTATAACCCCAAGACCATTCGGGCGACGATGGGAGCTGTATTTCACGTGCCCGTTCTCGAAGCCGATTTAACGGAATTGCTGCCGGAAGCCAAATCGAGTGGAGCCGCGGTTGCGGGAACCAGCCTGCAAGCGACTCAATCTTGCTACGATTATGATTTTCGCAGAAACGTGTGGCTCGTATTCGGCAACGAGGGAAGCGGACTGTCGACTGAGGTGTCCCGATTGGTAGACCATCAGATGATTATTCCGATGACCGGGCGTGCGGAATCGCTGAATGTGGCAATGGCAGCGACGGTGCTGCTGTTCGAAGCACAGCGTCAACGGATGATTTAAAGACTGGAAACTGGTCGGGTATTCCCCGAGCAATCTCCAGTCTTTTTCGCGGTTGTACATATTATTAAAAAGGAATGTGGGCTAATGAATTATAAAAATCCAGAGGGTATAACATTAAGCGATGTCTACGGGTTTTGGAAGCTCATTGAAGATAGTTATAGTATCGGTCAGCTGTACGAAACCTATAAAAATATACTGGTTACGCTATCTGATGAAAACAGAACTTGTCGATTCATTTATTTTAAATCTATGGATGGGAAAGGTATTCGCATTTTAAAGGATGATAACACATATTTCGCAGTATTGTGGATGAAGAGTAATTCAATGGGAGGCACTGCGGAGGGTGTTGATGGTAAAGAGGCTTTTTATGAATGTCTTTACTTGTTCCGAACGTCACTTCAATACGGCGAGGTTTCATTAGAATCGGAACGCAGTCCCTTTGCACCGAGCGAACATGTTCCTCTGACTGAAAGAGAACGACAATTCCTTGAAATGAGAGAAGCAGGGCTTTCGCATGAGGAAATCCAATTATCCCTTCAACTTAATCACTCACAACTATCGAAGATTCGAAGATCTTTAGAATTGAAGGGTCGTGCTCAAGATGACAATTATTGTATAAGATTTTTATTGTGATGAAGTGTTAACTGGTAATACACCCGTGGAAAAAGTGATGGAAACTGAGAATACGTTAGCGTTTTACCATACCCGTCCTTTCTACGATGTGCATATTGTTGTCATACCAAAAAAAACATATTATTTCCCTAATAGATATAAAACCGGATGATGCAGATGTGGTGAATGAACTATTCTCAACAATTCGGGAAGTGGCAAAACAGGTTTACGAACGATACGGTGCCTGCACCGTGTCCACTAATATTGGCGAATATCAGAGTAACAAGCATCTGCACTGGCACGTTCACTATGGAAACCGGATTAAAGATTTGGACGGTACTTGGTGTTAAACTCAAATTCTGCAAACTTCCTTAGGACAGGCCGGGCAAGCAGGACAATGGCAAATTCGTCTGAGGGCATTCAGATTTAATATGATGATGCGGCCTTTCCGTATATCGATTGTCCCTTCGTCCTTCAATGCGTTAAGCATACGATTGACGCTTTCCCTCGTAGTGCCGATGAAATCAGCCAGCTCCGTATTGTTCAGCTTGATGCTGATCCGGATACCGTCTGCACAAGCGATACCGTATGAATTCGCCAGCCGGATCAGCGTAGACGCCAGCGCGCCAGGTTTGCCGTACAGCAGCAGGTCGCGAAACTTTGACTCGGTTACCCGGTGCAGCAGCGCCATCCAGTTGAGGAATCTGACGGCGAATTCACCGTTACGGTACAGAAGAATTTCAAGGTCCTTCCACTGGATGACGCCGATATCCGCATCTTCCACCACTTCAGCGCTGAAGCTGTGAACTGCGCGCATGCCGTCCTCCGGCTCACACAGCATATCCCCCGCCTGTATAATAGACAGGATAAAGTCCTTGCCGTCCTCCGTCGACTTCCGCAGCTTTACTTTTCCAGATCGCAAATAGTAGAGCTTGCCGGTAGGGTCCCCCTCCCAGAACAGGTAACTACCCGCTTCCGCACGTTTCGGATACATAAGCTCCTCCAACCCTGCGAACTGTTCCTTCGAAAAGAAATTATCAATACTCAGAGGATTTGCACATTGTTCCGTAACACCGTGTTTTTTGACAGCCGCTGCACTTATCGCCATGTTTGCCACTCCTTTTTTTCTTGTGAATCAAGCATACCTGCTCTGCTGACAAAACGTTATCGGGGAATTTCCTGAAAGATGAAAAGGGATTTCCCTTATTTCACTGTGAGAAAAATCACACCGGGGACAGAAATCAGTATTTTCCCGAGTCTATTTTCAGGGAATTCCCCAATATACTTCGGTTGCGGCAACCCCTACACTTATAAATAGAACGAGTAGGCAGGGAAGGGGTGCTAAGCATGAATAACCGTGATCATTTGCTTACGGAAGAATTGCAGCGACTTCGAACTCAGATCGGCAGTGATTTTTGCTCGCTAGGGTTGTTGGAAGGCTATGATCGGCTGCTGAAATGGAAGCTGGCTTCGGGGAACGTCAACGACAGGTTTCTATCGATCATTGAACGGCCGGGCAGGGGGCTCAGCGGATCCGTTGTGAAAGTCGGCAGAGCCATGCAGTTGAACGTGCCGGAGCTTGTTGCTGCAAGGCAGCTGCATGAATATGCCGTTCTGCTCGCTGAAAATTTGCGGTCTGCGTATGCGATCCCCCTATTTATAGGAAATCAGGTGACGGGTATATTGCTGGCGGGCGACCGTAAAAGGCGCATATACCGAACGGAAGAGCGAAATCAGATTGCGCTGGCGGGTGAACGAATCACACAGATCGTCGCGGAACAGGCTGTGGAGCCGAAATCATCCTGATTGATATGGTAAAATGGAAAACGATAGTTTCGCGAAGGAGTGACTTCATGGTTCGGATATTGGTCGTAGATGATCATGTGGTGGTTCGGTCAGGGCTCATCATGCTGCTCCACGGTAAGAACGACATGCAGGTGGTAGGAGAGGCGGCTGAAGGAGACGAAGCGGTGTCGAAAGCCGAAGAACTGCATCCGGATGTTGTCCTCATGGATTTAAGCATGCCTCACGGCAAGGATGGGCTGACGGCTACGGCGGAGCTTAAGAAGCGGCTGCCGGACACAGCGATCCTTATACTAACGATGCATGATGATGAAGAATATTTGTTCCGGGCCATACATGCCGGAGCTTCCGGATATATTTTGAAAAGCGCGCCTCATGAGGAATTGCTCACGGCGATTCGCCAAATCTCAGGCGGGAACGCCTATTTATCTCCCACAGCGACCAAGCGCCTGATGAGTGATTATCTCGACAAGATGAAGAACGGCGAGCACGCGGGCACCTATGAGTCGCTATCCGATCGGGAGAAAGAAATTCTTGCGAAAGTGGCTCAAGGATACTCCAACAAGGAAATCGCCGAGCAGCTGATCATCAGTGTCAAGACGGTCGAGTCACACAAGAGCAATCTGATGGAGAAGCTGGATTTGAGAACAAGGCCCGCTCTTGTCAAATTCGCGATGAAGAAAGGATTGCTGAACTTTGAGTGAACGGAGCAGCCAGGAACGATATCCCTCGGAAAATATCGCGGAGAATGTGGATTCTCTGTTGGAACGGCTGGACGGGCAGATCGCCGATCCGGCTTTTAGAGATGTTCTGAAACGATCTCTCAAGCAGCTTGCCGATGTTAAATTCGCTTTGGATGAAGCCTCCATCGTTGCGGTGACGGATCGCAAAGGAACAATCCAGTATGTGAACGATAAGTTCTGCAAGATTTCGGGTTACTCCAGGGAGGAGCTTATCGGACAGGATCACAGGCTTGTGAACTCCGGCTGCCACGGCAAGGCGTTCATGCGTGATTTGTGGAGCAGCATCTCATCCGGACACGTCTGGCAGGGAGAAATAAAAAACCGTTCCAAAAACGGCGGGGAATATTGGGTTGACACCACTATCGTTCCATTTGTAGATGCGGAGGGCCGCCCCTATCAGTATTTGGCGATTCGTCATGAAGTGACGCAGCTGAAGCAGACGGAAGAGCAGCTGCAGTCGATGATGGCCCAGATGATGCAAATCCAGGAAGAGGAGCGACGGCGCTTCTCGCGAGATTTGCATGACGGAATCGGGCAAAGCTTATTTTCGCTGAAAATAACGCTGGATCGGATGATTTCGGAAGGAGCAGACAAGGGGCTGGAGAACCTTGGGCGTGAAGTATCGCAATTAATGGCCGAGGTTCGCGGGCTCGCTTGGGAGCTTCGTCCCTCCGTGCTTGATGATTTGGGCATCGTGCCCGCTCTTCGAACCTATATTGAAAATTATGAGCAGCATTATGGCATTCGCGTTCATTTCGACTGTAATCTACGCAAACGGCCGAACCTTTTGATAGAGACGACGATTTACCGCGTTGTGCAGGAGGCGCTGACCAACGTCGCCAAATACGCAGACGTTTTCGAGGCCTGTGTGGCGGTACGCGATCATGGCGACCATTTGGAAGCAGTCGTCGAAGACCGGGGTATCGGCTTCAGCAGGGAAAAGAAAGGCCGCGGCGTCGGTTTATTCAGCATGGAGGAACGGGCAAGGGCGGTTGCAGGAGAGCTGCGAGTTCGCTCGCAGCCGGGCGAGGGTACCGCTGTGAAGTTAAAAGTGCCGATTAAAGCGGGCTAAACTGTAATCGTTGAGCCGTTCGGATTTGTCGCCGGACGGCTTTTTTGTGTCCATTTTGTGGTATTCGTGGAACTGTGAAGTTTGTCACAGTGTGAGCGCGATGCAGCGATGTATGATGAACGCGTATCAGAATCGAAGGAGGAGACGACATGAAGAAATCAATGTACACAATCGGCGTTGTATTGGCAGCCGCACTAATCGCTACCGGATGCGGCGGAGGCGGCGGCAACGAGAATACAGCGGCTGCAGCACCGGAGGCGGCACAAGCTGCAAACGTAGATGCAAGCGGCGCCAAGGCGATCACGATCAACGCCAAGAATTTTGAGTTTGACCAAAAAGAAATCAAAGTGAAAAAAGGCGAGAAGCTCAGCATCACACTGAAAAACAGTCAAGGAAACCATGCCATCCAAATCGAAGGCTATGACCAACAGATCAAAGGAGGCAAAACGGTAACTTTTACTGCGGATAAGGCCGGAGAGTTCAGGTTTCTGTGCTCCGTCATGTGCGGTGCAGGCCACATAGATATGGTCGGCAAATTGATCGTGGAATGAACAATGATTTTTCCACCTGGGGACGGGTGGATTTTTATTTTTTATGTTTGTGATTAATTTCACATTAATTGCTCCGTGACTTGTGTTAGATTAGAGGTCGCCTGTTACTATCTCGATTATGCACCGTTTATACATATGATAATAGGTGTATAGGGAGGTATGACAGATGAATGCAAAATACTCGGTTCACAGTGCTTCCGACAATGGCGGCAGCGTGCGGGAGTTTCTGATACAGGATACCGTTCAGCGTGCCAAGCAAGAGCATGATTTGCTCAAAGAAGAACTTCAGGACATTTACCAACAGGCCTGTATCGTACGCAGAGAACAGAATGAGATCCGGCTTAACCGAGAAATGCGTCAATTGAAGGACAGTGTTACGCATTTCATCAAGGAATGGAGTGCCCATACAAGATGGGAAGAATCAGAGCTGTTCCCATTCGCCGCAAACTATTGGGGAGAGGAGCCGGATCTCTTCGCACTCATGGAGCAGGAGTTTGAGCTGGCCGAGCAATTCATTCGCGGATTTTTGCAAACCCTGGATCGTGCCGTTGTACTTCTTCCTCAAGAAGAAGCACGCAGAATGGCCTCTTATTTAATACAGGCTTATGCAATTTTGAAAAACCGTTTCTCCGAGGAGGAGGAAATTATACTGTTGCTGACGGACCGCTCCAACAGTTTCGCTTACTAAAGGCTTAAATACGATTGTACTTTTTTTCACAAAAAAAGAACTTCAGTGTGATGAACTTCACATTCATCGAAACAATCATCCCTCATACTGAAGGTGCAAGGAAAACAAAACAATCCTAAATCCCGAAGGGAGATGGCCTTAATGGTCATGAGATGGTTCAAACAAAATGTATGGGCGGCTGCAGTAGTCATGGTATTACGGATTTACCTGGGTGTGCAATGGATCGAGGCGGGCTGGCACAAGCTGACGGACGGATTTGATGCTGCGGGTTTCTTGAAGGGCGCGGTAGCAAAGCCGATTGCCGATCATGCAACCCAAGCAGTTATATTCCCTAACTATACTTACTTCTTGGAGCACTTCGCTCTCCCCAACGTGAAGCTGATCAACTTCCTGATTCCTGTCGGAGAATTTTTAATTGGTGTGGGACTCATCGTCGGCGGATTGACGCTCACGGCTGCATTCTTCGGTCTGATGTTGAACTTCATGTTCCTCCTGGCCGGAACCCTAAGCACGAACTTGGCTGCTGCTTATCGGATTCATTGTCATGGCGGCGGGTGCCAACGCAGGACGCTTCGGGATTGACGCTTACTTGATGCCTCTGCTTCGCAAAGGCTGGGCCAAATTGACCGGTAATCATCCTAAAAACAAGACCGGCGGCAAACTCGGCAAAACCTTGCCCCACTGACGAAATAAAGGGAGGGTACGCTCATGGATAACTCGAATTCAGCGCTGCTCGACTTGTATCTCACTTACGATCAATGGAAAGAAGAGCATGAGGCTCTGTATGCCAGGCTGCTTGAATTGTGCCGGCTTATGAAATGGAACCCGTCCAACTACGAGTACCCCGACTGGGATGCTCATCATCGCAAGGTCCGGAATTCCTTCATTCCATTCATGCTCGATTGGCAAAGGCATTTGAGCAAGGAGAGGAGGACGATCTATCCGATCGCCAAATCTTTGACCTGCGGCGGCCGAATCGGCCCGGTCGCCGCACTCGAGCAGGATGACCGCATCGCCGCCCAGTTCTATGAGGAGTATCAGAAGGTTACGAAGGACGGCACATCACCGGAAGACGCTCTTTCCCGCTTGTTGCAGGTACTTATGATCATTGCAGAGCATTTCCGTGTTGAGGACGAGACGGTTGTCCCAGCGACGGATCGGCTGATGGAGCAATTAGAATACAGCAGTTGTTGAGTGAGGAGAGAACACCATGGCTATCACTGAAGAATACGGAATTGAACCTGCTCCGGCTCCTCTCGATGAATGGAGAGGTTTCCGGCAAGGACGCTGGCAGCAGCAGATTGACGTTAACGACTTTATCGGGCTTAACCTGACTCCTTACGAGGGTGATGAAAAATTCCTTGCCGAACCGACGGATGCTACCAAGCGGATGTGGGCAATGGTTCTGGAGCTGATGAAGCAGGAGCGCGAGAACGGCGGCGTCCTTGATGTCGACACGAACACGGTGTCAACGATCACATCACACAAGCCGGGTTATATCGACCGTAATTTGGAAAGAATCGTCGGTCTGCAGACGGATGCTCCGCTGAGACGCTCGGTTCAGCCTCTCGGCGGCATCCGGATGGTTATAGACGCTTGCGAAGCCTATGGATACAAGCTGCCGGACGAAATTGTCCGATTGTTCACAGATATACGCAAAACGCACAACCAAGGAGTATTTGATGTATATACCGATGAGATGAAGCTGGCACGCAAAGCCGGGATTATCACCGGACTGCCGGACGCATACGGAAGGGGCCGTATTATAGGAGACTACCGGAGGGTGGCCCTGTACGGAGTCAATCGGTTGATTCAAGCGAAAAAGGCCGATCTGGCTCTGGCAACGGATGTCATGTCGGAAGAGGTCATACGGCAGCGGGAAGAGCTGGCGGAGCAAATTCGCAGCTTGGGCGATTTGAAACAGATGGCCGGGTCCTACGGTTATGATATCTCCGTTCCGGCCAAGAACGCCGAGGAAGCAGTACAGTGGCTGTACTTCGCTTACTTAGCGGCGATCAAGGAGCAGAATGGGGCGGCCATGAGTCTTGGACGCGTATCCAGCTTTCTTGACATCTACATCGAGCGCGACATTCGGGAAGGCAAGCTGACCGAGGCTCAGGCGCAGGAATTGATAGACCAGTTCGTCATGAAGCTGCGTCTCGTCAAGTTTCTCCGTACGCCGGATTACAATGAGCTGTTCAGCGGCGACCCGACATGGGTGACCGAATCGATCGGCGGCATGGCCAACGACGGCAAGACAAGGGTGTCGCGAAATTCATTCCGGTTTCTCCATACCCTGTACAACCTAGGGCCGGCACCGGAGCCAAACCTGACCGTTCTGTGGTCGAAGAGGCTTCCTCAAGGCTTCAAGGACTATTGTGCGAAAGTATCCGTAGATACGAGTTCCATTCAGTATGAAAATGATGATCTGATGCGGCCCTTCTACGGAGATGATTACGGTATCGCCTGCTGTGTGTCGGCGATGCGCATCGGAAAACAAATGCAGTTTTTCGGAGCTCGGGCGAATCTCGCCAAAGCCTTATTGTACGCCATCAACGGCGGAATCGATGAAAAGCTCGGTATTCAAGCCGGCCCAACGCTGGCACCTCTCACCGGTGAAATACTCGAATACGATGAGGTCATGCAGCGTTACGATGATATGCTGGAATGGCTTGCCAAGCTCTACATGAATACACTCAACGTCATTCATTACATGCACGACAAATACTGCTATGAACGAATCGAAATGGCGCTTCACGATACCGAAATTGTGCGTACGATGGCTTGCGGAATCGCCGGACTGTCGGTCGTTGCCGATTCGCTCAGCGCAATCAAATACGCTAAGGTTCGTCCGATACGCAACGAAAAAGGACTGGCCGTCGACTTCGACATCGAAGGGGAGTACCCGCAATATGGGAATAACGATTCCCGGGTTGACGATATCGCCGTGCAATTGACGGAGACGTTCATGAAAAAGCTTCGCAAGCACCGCACGTATCGCGACGCCATGGCGACGATGTCGGTACTAACGATTACCTCCAATGTGGTATACGGCAAAAAAACCGGCAGTACGCCTGACGGCCGCAAAGCGGGCGAACCATTCGCCCCGGGAGCGAACCCGATGCACGGCCGGGACCGGAAGGGCGCGCTCGCGTCCTTGAACTCCGTCGCCAAGCTGCCGTACGATAGCTGCCTGGATGGTATATCGAACACATTTTCCATCATACCGAAGGCGCTCGGACGCGATGCAGATACGCGGATCCGCAGCCTTGTATCGCTGCTCGACGGTTACGCTTCGAAGGGCGGGCATCACCTGAACATTAACGTATTCAACCGCGAGCAGCTGCTCGACGCGATGGAGCACCCGGAGGAATATCCTCAGCTCACCATACGTGTCTCGGGCTATGCGGTGAACTTTATCAAACTTACGAAAGAGCAGCAGCTCGACGTTATCAGTCGCACTTTCCACGGCCACGTGTAAACAAGCGTATTCGAGAGAGGGGAGCGATCGCCATGACAACCGGGAGAATTCACTCTCTCGAAACGTTCGGGACCGTAGACGGTCCGGGCATACGTTTCGTGCTTTTCCTGCAAGGCTGTGCGCTTCAATGCCGTTACTGCCACAACCCCGATTCATGGGATCCGCATGCCGGATCCACGAGGACGGTAGATAACATCCTCGCAGAAATCGAGCCGTATGCCGAATACTATTTGAGCTCCGGAGGCGGAATTACCGTTACCGGCGGCGAACCGACACTGCAAGCCCCCTTCGTCGCCGAGCTGTTCCGAAGGTGCAAAGAACGCTGGGGCCTGCATACCGCGCTGGATTCTTCCGGTTTCTGCGATTCGTCCCATGTAGAGGAACTGCTTGCTGTAACGGATCTGGTGCTGTTAGACCTGAAATTTATGGATCGGGAAGGCCATATGGCTCTGACCGGCCAGCCGAACGACCGCATTCTTGCATTCGCAAGGCATCTGTCGCAGCGGGGAAAGAAAATGTGGATCCGCCGGGTGCTCGTACCCGGATTAACTGACGAAAAAGAAGAGCTGCTTGCTTTAGGGCGTTTCATGCAAGAACTTGACGGAGTGGACAAAATCGAAGTACTGCCTTATCACCGAATGGGCGTTTATAAATGGCGGCAGCTCGGTATCCCTTACACTCTTGAGGATATCGCCGACCCGGACCCGGTGGATATTCAGCGGGCATACCGGCTGATTGGGGAAGGCCGCATCATATCGAATGCCGTCCACTGAGGAACGGCATTTTTTTCACCACTAAGGAGGGAGTACGATGTCATCATCAACGATTACCGGTGCGATTCTGGCCGGAGGACCGAATAAATTCATGTCGGGTACCCTGAAGCCTTTGCTTCCCTTTGACGGTGGAACGCTGATCGAGCACCAGATCCGGATCATGCGTGAGCTGTGCGGGGAGATCATCGTCGTTACGAACACTCCGAAACCTTTTTTTGACGTTCTCGACCGATCCGTCCGTCTGATCACAGACTATTTCCCTGACTGCGGTCCGCTCGGGGGCATTCACGCCGCGCTGCACCTTGCGAGAAATCCTCTCGTCTGGGTTGCCGGCTGCGACATGCCTTTCCTATCAACTGAGGCGGCACGGCGTTTGGTAGAGAATCGCACAGAACACAACCGCGCGTTCGTCCCGACGATCGGGAACAGGCCCCTGCCGCTCCACGGAATCTACGACAAACGTTGTGCGGCAGATGCTGCGAATCTGTTGTCCACCGGAGAGAAGCGGCTTGAAGCATTCCTTAATAAGGCCGGTTACTTGGGTATATCGGCCGATTCGTGGAGAGAGGAACAATCCATCGGCGATTTTGCGTTCACCATCAGAAGCCAAGAGGATTACGAACGGGCCGAGGAGCGGTTGTCACGAATTCTACACACAAGATAATGACAGGGTGTGATGAAAGTCACAGTTGAAGGGCTGCAATGTTTCTACAATAAAGTCAACTCATAGACAGGAGGTACACCCTATGCCGGACATTCGACCTTCCACCGGACAGCAGCCGAAGAGGGCGGGAAATACGGCACGGCGGCTGGCGAAAGAGGAGCCTGCCCTTAAAGGCACATTCGTCTCCGTTTTGCTGCTTGCCGCGTTCATCGCCATCACCTGGATCGGCGTATTCATTCTGTTCGCCGCTCGAAATTAGAAGGGAGCTGTTAGGTTCATGCATCTTCATCGTCTCGAAAAAATATGGCTTACGATCGGCATCGGCATGCTGGCTGTTTTTCTGCTTGTGCTGGGCACGATGGCTTTCAGCATGGGAACAACGACGCCGAGCCAGCACCACCATACGATTGACCCATCCGAGGTGTCGACGACAGCGCCTTTCGACAAGCCGGGGCTCACGAAGGCTGGCGATAAGCATTTTGAAGCCGTCATGGTGGCCTATGCCTTCGGTTACGAGCCTCAAACGCTCGAGGTTCCGGCCGGCTCAACGGTAGATTTTAAAGTGACCAGTTCGGACGTGGTACACGGCTTCTCGATTGTAGGCACCAACGTCAACATCATGGTGGTACCGGGCGAAGTGAGTCAGATCAGCCATACGTTTGACAAGCCCGGGGAGTATTTGATTCTGTGCAACGAATATTGCGGCACAGGCCACGAGTATATGAAAACCACCATTGTCGTCAAGTAGGAGGAGATTTGAGTGAAACAAACTTTTGATAGAGGCGACGGCAAACTGGTGCTGGCCCACGTGATTTTCGCGTTTGCGGCGCTGTTGATCGGCGGTATCGCAGGGATGCTGCAAGGCATGGTGCGCAGCGGCATGGTCACACTGCCGGCCAATATCGGGTATTACGAACTGCTCACCGCGCACGGCGTACTTATGGCTCTCATTTTCACAACTTATTTTATCATCGGATTTTTATATTCCGGCGTGTCCAATACTTTAGGCGGGCGGCTGTATCCGCTCACACGCAAGCTCGGATGGCTCGGATATTTGACAATGTCGGTCGGGACCATCATCGGTGTCGTTGTCATCTTGCTGGGTAAGGCGACTGTGCTGTATACGTTCTATGCGCCAATGAAGGCCTCTCCCTGGTTCTATATCGCGCTGGCACTCGTTGTCATCGGCAGCTGGCTCAGCGGCTTCGGGATTTTCCATCAATACAGCAGATGGAGAGCAGAGAATCAGGGTAAATTATCACCCCTCTTCGCATTTATGTCCGTCGTAACGATGCTCATGTGGCAGATTGCCACAATCGGTGTGGCGATCGAGGTGGTGGTGCAGCTCATACCTTGGTCGTTCGGCTGGGTGGATACCATTAATGTCGTACTGAGCCGCACACTGTTCTGGTATTTCGGTCATCCGCTCGTGTACTTCTGGCTGTTGCCGGCTTATATCTGCTGGTATGTGGTTATACCGAAAATCATCGGGGGACGTATTTTCAGCGATTCGCTCGCCAGGCTCTCGTTCATTCTCTTCCTGTTATTCTCCATCCCGGTCGGCTTCCACCACCAATTGATGGAGCCGGGGATCAGCGGTTTCTGGAAATTCCTACAGGTCGTGTTGACCTTCATGGTTATCGTTCCATCGCTTATGACGGCGTTCTCCATGTTCGCAACGTTTGAAATGAACGGTCGGGCCAAAGGGGCGAAAGGACTTTTCGGCTGGCTGAAGGTGCTTCCTTGGAAGGATGTCAGGTTCTTCGCTCCTTTCATGGGCATGCTCGTGTTCATTCCGGCCGGGGCAGGCGGCATCATCAATGCCAGTAATCAGATGAATGCGGTTGTGCATAACACGCTTTGGGTGACCGGACACTTCCATCTAACTGTGGCTACCAGCGTGGCGTTGACTTTCTTCGGCATCATCTACTGGTTGATCCCGACGGTGACGGGCAGGGTGTTAACGCCCAAAATGAACAAGCTGGGTATCATTCAAACGTTAATCTGGTGTGTCGGAATGCTGTTCATGTCGGGATCCATGCATACGGTCGGGTTGATGGGGGATCCGCGCAGAACCGCGTACACGACTTACGATGATCATCCGGACGCAGTTCTTTGGATGCCTTACCATGTTGCAATGGCTATCGGTGGTATGATCCTTTTTGTCGGCGTCATATTGATCGTGTATAACATGTTTGCCTTAATGCGTGCTCCGAAAGGGGAAACCGAATATCCGATCGGCCAGGTATCTGAAGAGTCGGAACCGACACCGCGGTTTCTGGAGCGTTGGGGAATTTGGCTGGGCTTGGCCGTTGCGCTTATCTTGTTCGCCTACACGATCCCGTTGATCGACATGCTGAACAACACGGTCAACTCTCCGGGTTACGTCACCTGGTGAGGTGATCCGAATGCAAACTGCAGTTAAGGGGCGACATGAAATGAGAATTCTAGTTCACGGTAAGAATTTGGAAGTTACGGAACCGATGAAGGAATACGCCGAGCGCAAGCTGGAACGGTTACACAATATTGATGACGGTGAAATCCTAGTCACCTTCTCATTGCTGGGACACCGGCCTCTCCATAAAGTGGAGGTTACTCTGCGCGTCGAGGGTACGGTCATTAGAGCTGAAGAGGCGGCTGATGATATGTACGCGGCAATTGACCTGGTGACTGACAAATTGACGGGCAAGTTCCGCAAATTTCGGGATAAGATCAGGCGAGGAATGAAGCGGGGCTTTGCTTCGGCAATGGCTTCCCCCCTTCAAGCCGATGAGCCGGCAGATGAGGAAAAGTTGGATGTCGCCCGGATCAAGACAGTGGATTTAAAACCGGTAGATCTGGAAGAGGCCATCTTGCAAATGAATCTATTGGATCATGCTTTTCATGTCTTTATCAATACGGAAACCGGCCGGACGGAAGTTGTGTATAGACGGCGTAACGGGACATACGGATTGATCCGGGATGTAATGTAGCGACTGAAGCTTAGGCTGCAAAGCCTAAGCTTTTTGTAAGCTGATAGTAATCAGTCTGAAGTGAAGGTGGAGCAGTGAAGCTAAGTCTAAGGCCGTTGAAGAGAGAGCTGCGAGCAAATTTGAATGCCAAAATCTATGTGTTCCGGTTGTAAGCGTAGGAGCCTAAGGGGGTTTATCCGTTTTACAGAATGCGGAAGCGGGGAACTTTTTGCTGTAAGGCGGTTTTGCCGCCTTACAGGCTGAGAGAGCACAGAATTTTTGCTGTAAGGCGGTTTTACCGTCTTACAGGCTGAAGAAACGCAGAATTTTTGCTGTAAGGAGGTTTTGCCGCCTTACAGGCACTAACGGGAAAAAAGGCTGCCCGACAACTCATTCTCATGAGCTGTCGGGCAGCCTTTTCCTATCTATTCACTTCACGATAAGGACGGGAATCTTCGAATGTTGAGTTACGTAATGACTGACGCTTCCGAGGAAAAATTCCTTTACTCCGCTTAATCCTCTGCTGCCCATCACTATAAGATCGGCATTTAATTTTTCGCCTTGCTGAAGAATAGCCTTATCAGGTCTTTCTTCCACAATGTACAAAGTCCAGCGGTTGGGAATCGAGGCCAGTATCTTTTCGGCTTTAACTTTAATGTATTCCCCTTGTTTTTTGGCGTCTTCAATCCGACTTAAAATCGCAAAACCCGAATATTCGGATAACGAAGCAACGGATTCGATCGCATGGAGCACAACAATCTCGGTCGCCGGCTGACTTTTGGCCAATTCAATACTCATCTGCAAAGCGCGGTCCGCCAGTTCGGATCCGTCATAACCGACAACAATTTTCGAATATAACATACTCTCCACTCCCTTCATTTGTCTCAATTGTATCGAGTGAACAGGGAAAGAGCTGTGATGGATATCACTATCGACGCACTGTGACGAAATTCATAGTCGGGAAATTACCTATGCCCTATTATAGGTAACAGATATCGATTATTT
Organism: Cohnella kolymensis; assembly: GCF_000829465.1. Classification (GTDB taxonomy): domain Bacteria; phylum Bacillota; class Bacilli; order Paenibacillales; family Paenibacillaceae; genus Cohnella; species Cohnella kolymensis. Next base: position 18,880 of record NZ_JXAL01000014.1, read on the forward strand.
TCATATGAGGAGCTATTGCCCATGAAAGCTGCCGTAGGGGTTTCCAATCGACATATTCATTTGAATCGTGAGCACGCGGATCTATTATTCGGCAAAGACTATCACTTTGTACAATTAAAACCTCTCATTCAACCCCGTCAATTTGCATGCGAGGAGACAGTCAGCGTAAGAGGCCCAAAAGGTATCATCCACAACGTGAGAGTGTTAGGACCTCTTCGTTCGTATACACAGCTGGAAGTGTCCAAAACAGACTGCTGCCTGCTCGGTGTGGACGCACCAGTCAGAGATTCCGGGGATATAGAAGATTCGCCTGGTATTGAAGTGATCGGTCCCAAAGGAAATTTGTCCTTGAACAAGGGGGTTATTATCCCTTTCCGACATTTGCATCTGCATCCGGAGGACGCAGGACGGCTGGGCGTGCAGGACAAACAATTGGTAGCCGTCAAAACCAACGGGGACAGGATGCTGATTCTGGAAAATGTCCTCTGCCGCGTTAACCCTCAGTACAGTCTTGAATTTCATATCGATACGGACGAAGCGAATGCATCGGGGCTGCGAAACGGGGATCAAGTCCAAATTGTGGCCGTCGACGGCTACCATGAGCTCACAACCTATCAGAAAAAGAAGATGCTCGTTTTGAATTGCGGCAGCAGCACGATCAAATTCAAATTATTTGAAATGCCCTCTGAAAAACTGCTTATGCAAGGAAACACACCGCGCGCCTCTGATCGCACGCTGGGAGACGCGCTTGCGGATATTTTCGAACAGGTCGGGCGGGACGTCGATGTCGTGGCGCATCGCGTTGTACATGGAGCCGACCTTTTCAGCTCCTCGGTACTGGTGACGGACGAGGTCATGCGGCAAATCGAATCGATTTCCTATCTCGCACCTTTACACAATCCGATCAATTTGGAAGGGGTACGGCTGTGCCAGATGCGATATGAGGGAGTTCCGCAAGTCGTCGTGTTCGATACAAGCTTTCATCAAACAATGCCGCCCACCTCTTATCTGTACTCCATTCCTTATGAATACTACGAAAAACATAAGATTCGCAAATACGGGTTTCACGGAAGCAGTCATCGTTATGTTGCGGCCCGAGCCGCGGAGATTATGGGCAAACCTATTGAAAACCTCCGCTTGATCAGCTGCCATATTGGGAACGGAGTAAGTGTGACCGCGATTCGAAACGAAGAATCGTACGATACATCTATGGGGCTTACGCCGCTTGCAGGTGTGACCATGGGAACGCGAAGCGGAAATATCGATCCGGCGATTATTCCTTATTTGGAGCGACTCGAAGGACTGCAAGCCGACGAAGTCATTCATGTTCTGAATCACCGCAGCGGTCTGCTGGGGATATCGGGAGTGAGCAACGATCTTCGCGAGCTGCTGCTTCACGCGAAAGAAGGGCATAAGAGATCCCAGCTGGCTCTCGATTTGTTCGTGAGCAAGCTGCACCAATATATCGGGCTTTATTTCGCGCGTCTGAACGGCGCCGACGGGATCATATTTACGGCTGGGGTCGGTGAAAACAGTGCGGAGATTCGGGACATGGTGTGCCAGGGACTTGAGTTTGCAGGGGTGTATCTCGATGCTCAATCGAACTGGAACGGGCAAGGTGAAAGACTGATCTCCAGCCAATATTCGCCGATCAAGGTGATGGTTATACCCACCAATGAGGAAATCGTGATGGCCCGCGACGCCTATCAAATTGTGGTCAAAGTGTGATGAACATGCATGGTATCAACCGCATAAATTTTCTTCCCGTGGCAAATACTGATTGCCACTATAGGAAGGAAATGAGTTGATCATCATGTGTGACCGCTTCTCCTTAACGGCGGATCTCGACCGATTGACGCAAGATTTCGGCATCGAACACGTTCATATTCCGTACCAGAGAAGATATAATATCGCTCCGACACAAGAGATCCCGGTGATTCAGCAAATCGGAGAGGAACGCTGCTTGAATCAGCAAAGATGGGGCTTGATGCCATACTGGGGCAAATGCTCCGTCAATACCGACAGGGGATCGGTTGCGGATAAACCGTATCTGAGGTCGATGCTGGCGAAAAGAAGATGCGTCGTTCCGTGCAGCGGATTTTATATATGGCAGGGGGATGGGAGAACAAAGCGCGCGTGGCATGCCGTACATCCGAAGAAACCGGTTTTCGCGATGGCGGGTATGTTCGATAACTGGATCGATTCGGAAAGAAAGGAATACCCGATGTGTACGGTAATAACGGCAGAGTCGGCCAATGGGCTTAACCGCAGCGCACCGTTATTGTTGGACGAGGCATCTGTCGAAGTATGGCTGGATGGGGATGTTACGGACACGGAAGTTCTTCGGGAAATGCTGCACTCGCTGCCGTTAACCGAGTTTTATGTCTATCCCGTATCGCCCCGTGTCGAGGACATCTCCATGCAAGATCCTGAGTGTGTTGCTGAGGTCGCGGTGACTTTTTCACGGATGAAAAGCTGATGCAGCCGTCTTAATAGGCGGCTTTTTCTTTTTCATTCCGCAAACTGAGCAGGCTTGGCGCACCGTCCCGGGCTTTGCTGAGCGGAATGCATAGCGGAGTCCCGTAAAAAGGATCGGGAATGATTCGGCATTCCATAGAGAACACGGATTCGATCAGTTTCGCTTCAATGATGTCTTCCGGTCTTCCTTGCGCTTCGATCTTGCCGCTGCATATCGCAACGACATTGTCGGCGTATCGGCAGGCAAGATTAATATCGTGCAGGACCATCACAATGGTGCGATGTTCCTCAGCGTTCAAACGATACAGTAAATCAAGCACCTCTATTTGGTGGGCCATGTCCAGATAAGTCGTTGGTTCGTCGAGTAAAATGACAGGCGTTTCCTGAGCGAGTGTCATTGCGATCCATGCACGTTGTCTTTGCCCGCCGGATAATGAATCGACGGTACGGTCGACAAATGAATCCATACCGGTGGACAACAACGCTTTTTTAACGGCTGCGTCATCTTCTCGGGACCACTGTCTCAGCCAACTTTGGTAAGGATAGCGCCCTTGTTTGACCAGCTGCAGCACAGTCAAGCCTTCAGGCGCAGCCGGACCTTGCGGAAGAATGGAAAGCTTGCGCGCCAAATGCTTGGTCTTCATACCCGAAATATCCGCGCCGTCCAGAATGACGGATCCGCGCTGCGGCTTCAGTAAACGCGATATCGAGCGAACAAGCGTTGATTTCCCGCAGCCGTTGCTTCCGATGAAAACCGTTATTTTCCCCTTAGGAATCGCGAGATTCAAATCTTCGAAGACGTAACAATCCCCATAGGACAATCCCAGGTTTCTGACTTCCAGCTGGCTCATGGTTAATATTCCTCCAGTGATTAGAAACGATCTCGGCTGCGGTACAGCAAAAACATGAAGAAGGGCGCCCCGATGGCTGCAGTGAAAACGCCGGCAGGAACATCGCGGGGCAAGAACGCGGTTCGTGCGATGAGGTCCGCACCGACAAGGATAATGGCTCCAAGCAACGCACTGACCGGCAGCACGTTGCCGAAAGATGGACCCGTCAATTTTCGCGCCATGTGAGGGGCCATCAGGCCTATGAAAGAAATGGCGCCTCCGATGGCAACCGCCGATCCCGCCAAAGAAACGCTGAGCATAAGAAGCAGCAGGCGGCCTTTTTGAACTCGAGCTCCTGCGCTCCCCGCGACATCGTCACCGAGCATCTGAATATTGACCTTCCGTGCCTGCAGCCAGGCGATTGGAAGCAGGACCGCCACCCATGGGAGCAAGGTGATGACATCTTTGTCCCACGAGGCGCCGTATATACTTCCGGTCATGAAGGTCAACGACCTTTCCGCAAGTTGAAGAGGGCCGGAGATGATCAGCATGTAAGAGATCGATTTGACGGCTGCCGATATACCTATGCCTATAAGCACCAGACGGAGAGGGGATACACCCTTTTTCCAAGCAAGCAGATAAAGCAGCGCAGTGACCGCAAACGCACCGAGGATCGCAGCGATCGGCATCCAATGGATCGAAACCGTGTCCATGAAAACAAAAATGAACAATACCGCTCCGAACGACGCACCTTCCGTAATGCCGGCCACATCAGGCGACGCAAGGGGATTGCGGATGATTCCCTGGAGTATTGCCCCTGAAACCGCAAGGGAAGCCCCGACAAGCAGCCCGATAATGATACGCGGCAGTCTAAGCTTTTCCACGATAAGCTGATCCGCAGGGTCGGCCATACCGACAAGAGCTTTGACCACAGAGACGGGGGCAATGTACCGGCTGCCGAGTGCTGTGCTGATGACGATGAGTCCCGCGCATAGGACGAACAGGAGCGTGCTGATCCGGACCGTTCTCTTATCGAGCAGCAACGACACTCCAAAACGGCCCGAGCGAATCGTCTTCAATTTGCTCATGATGTCCGCCCCCCTTTTCTTGCGATATAGATGAAGAACGGTACGCCGAGCAGCGCGGTCATGACGCCGACCGGCACTTCCTTGGGCATAGCGATGTAGCGGGATCCCAAATCGGCGGATATAAGCAGAAACGCTCCTAGAACCGCGCAATAGGGCACAATCCAGCGGTAATCCGTCCCGACGAAGAACCGGACGACATGAGGAATGATGATACCGATAAAGGCGATCGGTCCCGCGACTGCTACCGAAGCGCCGGCAAGAAGAATAACGGCCGCCGCCGCCGATATTTTGATATAAACGATGTTCTGCCCAAGGCTGCGGGCAATATCATCACCCATGGACAGCACACTCAATTTCCTCGACAGAAACAGGGCGATTAGCATACCTGCGCCCATGTACGGCCAGACCGCTTCGAGTTGGTTCATGTCTCTTCCAGCCACCGAGCCGACCAGCCATACCAGTACCTGGTCGAACATTTTTCCGTCGGACAACATCATACCTTGCGTTAAAGAGTAGAAAAATGCAGCCATTGAGGCCCCGGCCAGCGTGATCTTTACCGGCGTCATCCCGTCCCTTCCTATGCTTCCGAGCGCAAAGACAATACAGCCGCTTATTGCGGCACCCAGAAGTGCGACCCAGGTAAGTGCCTGCAATCCCGATAAATCCAGCCAGCCTGCTGCCAGAACAATGAAGAAGACGGCGCCTGAATTCACGCCGAGAGTGCTCGGCGATGCGATGGGGTTGCTTGTAATGACTTGCATCAACGCTCCGGCAACGGCCAGAGAAGCTCCTGCGGAAGCAGCGATGAATGCGCGGGGGACCCGTGTCGTCTGAATAACCAGATGATCGTTGCTGCCATTGCCGCCTGCGAACGATTCCCATACGGCAGACAAGGGAATATCCGTTACTCCGAATGCGATGCTCGCTGCAACTGCCAGCATTACTGAAATAAGCGATATGATCAGCCTAATAATTTCATAATAGCGGAGCTGCCTACTTTCCATACCCATACTGATAGTTACTAGTTTAGAAGAAGGGGCTTTGCAATGTCAACGATTTTGATAATCATTATCAATGTATGATTGACAATCATTTCGTGTCTCCGGTATAGTTCTCGGTGTGAATGATAATCATTATCAATTATAAACCGTTTATCATGGAGGGAAATTATGGTTTCGATTCGTTCATCAAAAAGAAGTTTGTTATTAGGACTCATCTTTGTGTGCGTGGTCAGTCTGTCTTTGACGGGATGCGGCAAAAAGGAGGCGCCGGCTGCGGGCATCGCCCCCGACAATGACGAAACGAGGACGGTTGAGCATGCAATGGGTAAAACGGAGATTAAAGGGAAGCCCCAAAAGGTTGTTATTTTGACGAATGAAGGAACGGAAGCATTGCTTGCATTGGGAGTTAAACCGGTTGGTGCGGTGAAATCATGGACAGGAGACCCTTGGTATGATCATATTGCGGCCGATATGAAGGGAGTTACCGAGCTCGGTGAGGAAAGCCAGCCGAATATCGAACTTATAGCCGGTCTCCAGCCGGATTTGATTATAGGCAACAAAATGCGGCAGGAGAAAATTTATGAGCAGCTGCAAGCGATCGCGCCTACCGTAATGTCGGCAGACCTGCGCGGAAATTGGAAGACAAACTTCAAGCTTTATGCCGAGGCGCTGGGCCTGACAGCTGAAGGAGACCAACAATTGGCGGCATTCGATTCACGGATCGACAATTTCAAAAGCAAAGCCGGCGAAAAATTGAAAGAAACTGTGTCCGTCGTTCGTTTCATGGACGGGAAAACCCGTGTATACCATACGAATACTTTCACGGGGATTATTTTCGATGAAATCGGGCTGGCCCGGAATGACATGACGAAGAACGCGAAAGACACATTTGTCGATGAAATCACAAAAGAGCGCCTTCCTGAAGCGGATGCGGATCGATTATTTTACTTTACTTACGAGACAGGCGACGGCAAAGCCAGCAACACCGAGCAAGAATGGACCGGTGATCCGCTGTGGAAAAACCTGACTGCTGTGAAAAACGGAAAAGCATACAAAGTCGACGATGTTATTTGGAACACGGCGGGCGGGATCAAAGCGGCGAATTTACTGCTTGATGAGCTCTACCAGATATATGAAGTTTAATTCGGATTTGCTGTTCAATCAATATCGTATCGTGATTGATGAACAAGGAAAGCAGCGTTCTTCTTCTGTTCAGCGTTCCTCACTTTCGTCTGAATCCGATATCCGAATTCTCGTGGATCGTATCGGAGACGTCTTCGGAAGCCGGGATTTAAGGGTTTCGGGCTCGATTTTCATGAAAAGATACAGTGCATTAATTGCAGGAGCTCTTTACTTGTGGAGCCGCTATGGTTTTGCCGCCGATTTGGGCCTGGATCGTGTGAGTTGCTATGTAAAGGACAACGAATTGGTTTTGCAATTTCGAGATACCCGGCGCTGGTCGACGGGGGATATTTGCGGCATCTGTTTGCCGACAATGCGTGCCGTGTTATCGATACGGTCAGGAAATATACGAAAGTTTCGGAAGCCACGTTGTGGGCCAATCTGTCCTTTTTGTTGGTATACCGATTTGAAGAATGGATTCAGCATGCTGACACAGCGGAACTGCAAACGCGCATCCAGGCAGTATACCGACAAATCATGAATGAACCGTCGGCCGACTGGTTTCCGGAGAAAGCATGCATTCCGCTGACGGGACGTTTTCGATCGATCAAAGATCCTATGTGCCAGAGCCGCAGTATCCTGATCCGCAATAAATGTTGTCTTAGTTACCGGCTGCCCGGCGATGATCGGTATTGCTACACCTGTCCGATGATATCGGATGCTTGCCGTATCGATAAATACAAGGCATTGCACGGTAATCACTAAATTCAGCTTCGAGGGAACGGCTTCTTTTTCACCGCCTGCATGCATAAGCTTCAAGCAAGGATCGAGGACGACCCCGCTTGCGGTCTTGTGCGCTGGGAGGTAAGGTGATGCGGCGAAAATGGGGAAAAGGGTTTAATTTTTGGCAGGGCGGCGCGCCGATGAACAGAGCCCCGCGACGTTGGGGCAACAGAGGTTTTCGATGGTTCGGCAGCAGTACGCCTCCGAAGGCGGTGCCAAGGAAGTGGGGAACGCAGAAATGGTCCCAAAGCTCCAGCGCGCCAGGTTATACGACTACTTCACGAAGGTGGGGCGGTCCGCGGCGCAAGCGGCTGAAACGTAAACATCTCTGGCTCATCACGCTGCTGCTGATCGTTTTTTTGAGTATGCAAACCGTCCTTTTTCTAGACCGCGAGCTGCGCGAGCCCCTAATGTTTCTGGCCAAGCTGCGTATTACGCAGATGGCGACGGAAGCGATCAACACGGCGATTACCCAGGAAATTGCCCGGGACGCCGATACGGATAAGCTTATTCAATGGAGAACCGACCCGAACGGGAAGGTGACCGGATTTCTCATTGACTACAAAGAACAAATGAGGCTCACCGCCAAAACGATCCAGGTCGTCGACCAAGTCCTTAAACAGCGGGAGGACGTAGCGGAGCGCATTCCGATCGGTCACGCTTTGAAAAGCCCGTTTCTTTCTTCGTTCGGACCCAGCGTCGGGGTAACCTTCCACCCGGTAAGTGCATTGAAAGTAGACGTCGATACAAGGCAGACGGATGCGGGCATTAACATGGTGCTGATTGAAGTGCTGATCCGGATCCGCACGGAGATCGCCGTTGTCATTCCGTTCGATCAGGCACCCGAAATGTTGGAATCCGAAATTCCGTTGTCCTATGTAATGGTTGTCGGCGATGTGCCGACCTATTACTATGACAACAACGGGCAGCCGGTAGGCAGCGGGGCCGCCCAAGCACCTTCCATCGCATTGCCGGGATCGCCGAAATCTCCTGAGGAGCCGCATTAAGATTTCCGGGATCTGAGTGCCTTCTTTTCCTCGCGTTCCCAATGCTTGAGCATCGGATACGGATCGAAAGCCCATTCCACCAGCCCTCTGTCGCGGTAAACACCGTAATGCAAGTGCGGAGGGAACTTACCTTGTGTGCCTGGGCGCCCATATCCTGAGCTGCCTACCCATCCGATGACCTGGCCGGGGCGAACGATGTCTCCGGCCTTTACCTTTTTATCGTATCCCGATAAATGTGCGTAGTAATGGTACAGATTATTGAGGTCGCGAATGCCGATCCGCCAACCCCCGAAAGCGTTCCACCCTTTTATTTCCACCACGCCGTAGCACGTGCTCCTTACCGGAACCCCATGTCCTGCGAATATATCGGTGCCTTCATGGATTCGGTATCCGCCCCAGCTTCGACTAGTGCCCCACGTACTGCGAAAAGAGTAGGTGCTTCTTACAGGAAGGGGAAAAGCATGATCGGACAAGTCCAACCGGTCGAACGTTCCATAAATCTTCGTAAACTGCATGATGCGTTGAACAGCGCGCGTATTGTGGTAATACTCCCATAAGCCGATCGGAAAATCCTCCTCGCTGCTTCCATGCCGAACGACTTTCAAAGCAACGGTGTAGAGGAGATCCTGATCGTTTCCGGCGTCGGCTAAGCCGTCTCCTGAACCGTCAAGTCCGATACCGCGAAAAAAACGGATGGAGACCGGATTCGTATCGTTCTTGTCCGGATTTAATACGCCGCTCCACCGATCTCCCGGGATGTATATTCCTGCTATGGCGTCATTGCGTAGGGGGCGGGTTTTCGGATGGGCGCGCGCCAAAGTGCGCTCATATTGATCGATGGCGGCAATTTGCACCCAGCTGAGTCCGGTTTTCAGGCTGATTTGCTCATACAGCTCGCGGCGCAGCTTTATCTGGTCGGGCTGAGCTTGTGCCGCCCCGTGAACTGGTGAACTTGACCAGCCTATAAAGAGCAGGATCAAGAAGGCGGCAATCTTGCGCCGGAATGGAATACGACTTGTATTGGAACCTCCCGATCGGTGACGCAGCATGACAATCCCCCTTACAGGCAGCTGAATGGACCAAGTAGGTGTAGGGTTTACAGATCATTGGTTTTTATCCGAATCGTGCTATAATAAGGGGACAGAAAGAGGGGAAGAGCATGACGACTAGCGCCAGAGAGCGCAAGCCTGACTGGCTGCGGATCAAGCTGACTACGGGCGAGCCATACCGCGAGATCAAAGACATGATGCGGACCAAAACGCTTCACACAGTATGTGAAGAGGCGCGTTGTCCGAATATATATGAATGCTGGGCCAACCGGACGGCCACGTTTATGATTTTGGGAGACATCTGCACACGAGCTTGCCGGTTTTGCGCGGTTAAGACCGGACTGCCGACGGAATTGGATTTGCAGGAGCCGGAACGGGTGGCTGAAGCGGCCGAGCAAATGAATTTACGCCATTGTGTCGTCACGTCCGTAGCGAGAGATGACTTACAGGATGGCGGAGCGTCTATATTCGCCGCTACGATTGCAGCCGTCAGAAAGAAGCTCCCGCTGTGCAGTGTCGAAGTGCTTATTCCCGACTTTATGGGGAAGAAGGAATCCTTACAGATCGTTATGGATGCCAAACCGGACATCCTTAATCATAATATTGAAACCGTTGAACGCCTTTCCGACCGTGTAAGAGCCAAAGCAAAGTACAAGCGGTCATTGGAGCTGTTGCAGCGGGCAAAAGAAATGTATCCCGACATACCGACGAAATCCAGCATCATGCTCGGAGTCGGCGAGAGGACGGAAGAAATTTTACAGGCGATGGATGATCTCCGCGCCGTGGATTGCAACATTCTCACGCTCGGCCAGTACTTGCAGCCATCCCCGGCCCACCTGGAGGTTGCCCGTTACGTACATCCTGATGAATTTGCATCGTTGAAAGAGGAAGGTTTGAAACGCGGATTCTCCCATGTGGAGTCCGGGCCGTTCGTCCGCAGCTCATATCACGCGCATGAGCAGGTGAAATCTGCGGAAGCAAGGACTACGAGTGTTCGGGAGGAGAGCAGAGTATGAATTTCATGGCAGGAGGGAATGCTTATTCGCTTTTGCATGAACATAAAAACGGATGGAATCCGGAAGCCTTTCACGAACGTTACAGCGAGGTGCTGGAACGGTTCGATTACGTTGTAGGGGACTGGGGTTACAGCCAGCTTCGGCTCCGGGGCTTTTACCGGGACGGACATCCTAAAGCGACCAAAGACAGCACGATTTCCAGCTTGGTCGATTATATTAATGAATATTGTAATTTCGGATGTGCTTACTTCGTTCTTGGAAAGTTGGACAGCGCGAATCTTTCCGATGAGCAGAAGTCCGCTCTCCAGGTATTGCCTGAAATCAGCGCGGCTCTGAATGAGGCCGGCGAACAGGCTGCCGAGACGGCAGCGGCATTAAGCGGACCTCTGATGCGCTGGCCTTTGAAGGAACGCGCAGGAGGACCTGCACGAGTACCGAACGTTACGGTATCCGCCGTTGCAAGGGCGGCCGCGGAGAGTGCTGAACGCCGCAACGCGGCCAACCAGAACGTGAATGCCTCCGGCTCTACTAACAGAGGCGGAGGTTCCAGTTCGCGGCCGGGGCAAGACGGCGGGAATTCTAACAAGGGACGTTCATACGGCGGTCCATCCGGGGCGGATCGCCGGCAGGGACAGGCTGGCGCTCAATCCGCCGGCAAATCTCCCGTGCAGCAGCGCGGCTCCCGCGTTCAAGCGAGCGGAGAAGCCGGCCGCCCGAATAATGAGGACACGCGTTTCTCCGAAGGCGGCAATATCCGTCCCGATAGCTCCAAGAACGGCAGCCGTTGGCCTGGAAAGAACAGGCGCCGCAAAACCTTCGGCGGCAAGCCGAACCATCGCGCAGAAGGCGGGCCGCGGCCGGACAACGGTTCGACGCGCTCCGGAGAATAACAGAAAGCCGTTATCGACAAATCCGTCGGTAACGGCTTTCTTTAGCTTTTGCCTGAGCCGATGAAGGCTTCCCTTACGCGGTTCCAGAACGGGTAAGGCCTGTAGCGTGCGAAGGAGACTTTCTCTTCCGCGACTTTGCACACGATCGAGCGTACGCCGGACATCTCCAGAACGAGATGATCAATGCCGATGGCCAGTTCGTCCTCCGGATCGGGAGTGATGTCGCAGTGATGATGCTTCGGTAAAATGACCGGCGATCCGAGCGTCCGGTATACGCGATTGTTAATGGAAGCCATTTCTGTGATCTGCAGCGCTTCTAACGATGGGTGAATGACGGCGCCTCCCAGGCTTTTGTTATATCCGGTGCTTCCTGAAGGAGTCGAAATCACGATGCCGTCGCCGCGAAATGTCTCAAACGGTTCGTCGTTAATATGGATGCCGGCTACAAAGGTACTGCCGTCTTCACTTTTGAGGCTGAATTCGTTTAACGCGATATAAACGGCAGAGCTGGAGTGTGTCTGGATTTCTACCCGCAGCAGAGGATATTGAATTTTGCGCGGCTCCGTCGTTTTCATCAGCTCCAGCAGATCGGCGATCTCGTCCTTCTTCCAATCGGCGTAGAAACCGAGATGTCCCGTATGGATTCCAATGAAAGATACCTCTTCCACCCGGTGCTTAAACCGATGGAACGCCTGGAGAAGGGTGCCGTCTCCGCCGATTGAGATGACGACATCCGGCGAATTGTCGTCGGCGGTGAAGCCCTTGTCTTTCGCCAGTGTATGGAATTGTTCGCATAATTGCCGGGACAGGCGGTCGCCCCGATCGAGCAGCGCATACTTCAAAACCTTGACGCTCCTTCCGCAGACAAGCGTTATTCTCCTACGATCATAAACAATAACCGAGGTGAATACAATGCCGGATCAGAAGAATAAAGGCCATATCAAATAGACGATAAACATCGCGATCGCCCCGTGCAATAAGCGGAAAAGCGCGAACGGCGCATAGCGCCAGCGGGTGCGGCTCATCAAACCTGCCACCTGGGCATGGACGGACAGCCCTGCCCAGGAGAGGACGAAAGCCGCGGCCGCGATTCTGTCGACCATCGGCAGCGGCATCCCGGAGGCCGCTGCCGATGCCGCAGCTTTTGCCCCAAGCGTAACTTCAAAGATGCCTTTAACGAGGGAAGGCCCCATGTCCGGCGGTAAACCGAATACGTGAAGCATACCGGATGTCAACTGATTCACAAAAGACAATGAACCGCTGTTCACGAAAAGGTCGAGAGCAGCGGAGAAAAATACGACTAAGCCGCCGACAATCATCATGAGCGCGAGTGAGGATTGCACGGACTGCTGCAGCATGAGCCCGAAAGGCCGGCCGTCAGCCGTTCTGGCCCGGTGCATGGCGGCTAAAGCGGCACGCAGCCTGCCTCTGCCGGCGGCCGCGTCATCTTCGGAAGACATGACGGCGGAACGATCAAGGAAACCGGTCAGTATACCGAGTGTCAAAGCCCCTCCATAGTGCGCGATAGCCAGCACCGGAGCGGCCTCCGAGCTTCCAAAGAAGCCGATGCATACGGCTCCGATGAGAAAGATAGGATCGGAAGTCGTGGTCATGAACACTAGCCGTTCCCCTTGTCTACCATTGAGCAGGCCCTGCTCCATTAACCGTGACGTCAAACGAGCTCCCACAGGATATCCCGAGGCGAAGCCCATCGCAACAACAAAGCCGCCCACACCGGGGAGGCGGAACAAAGGGCGCATAAGCGGATCAAGCAAAGTGCCGGTCATATGTACAATGCCGAAACCGAGCAGCAATTCCGATAATACAAAAAAAGGGAATAAGGCGGGGAACAGCACATCCCACCATACCGCAACGCCTCGCAGAGACGCATGAAGCGCCGTTTCGGGCATCGCCAGAGCCAAGCCTCCGATAAAAAACGCAGCACCGCCTGCACCCAGCATTCCCGCAGCCCTTGTCCAACGAGAGAAGCCCGGCCGCTTGTTTTGCTTTATTTTCAATGCGATTCCTCCAGTCGACCTTTCTTGTCCCAATATATGTAGACAGGCGTCCAATCTTTACATGAGACTAGGGATGCAGGATTTCAATTAATTGTAATCGTTTACAAAAAACACGTGAAATATGGTCCGCAATGTGATACGATTGAACTAATAAAATAGATGGAATGGTCGTCTCACAAAATACGATTAATGACGGAGTGATGAGGATGGCAGGAATCGTTGCAGGGTTGCTTGTATGCGCTTTCGTCTATGTCATTCGGGAATCCTTGCTCAGTCCTGAAGAGGAAATATAAACAAATACCGAACAGATTGATGGATACAAGCGCAATCGCCCGCTTAGGGCGGTTTTTGTTTTTGTTAAGGGATTTTTTACAGAATATAGCCGACAAAGCCCTCGACTTTAGGCATGGGATGAATCGGTTGAGGACAAGGGGGTGAACACATGCAAACCGTAACCGTTCAAATACGTATATTCCCAGGCGCCCAAGCCCTATTGAAAGAGATGGGAAACGAAATATATAAAAACTGTCAATCATTTAACCGAACAATCTGAAGCATCGGGCGCATTTCCAAAGCTGACATCCAAGGATGTGCTAGCCAATCTTCCGTCCGCAGTAAGGAACCAAGCCATTCGAGATGCACGAAGTATTCATAAGAAGACGAAGAAGAAAGGGAAACGTCCCATACTGCGAAGAAGAGCCTACTACGTGAACAATCAAAACTATTCGATTAGGGACGACGCAGTTTCATTTCCAGTCATGGTGGACGGAAAGATACAGCGGCTGACTGTCTCAGCTCGTATAACAGAACGAGAGCAAGTCCTTCTGTCAAGCGGCAAGCTTGGGCTATTGAAAGTGGTAGAGAAGTCGGGTAAGTGGTACGTTCAAATATCCGCGTTATTGCCGACAGAACAAGCGACCGGAGACGTAAAGATGGGAATTGACTTGGGATTGAAAGTACCCGCGGTCGTTGTCACTTCAACAGGGAAGACAAAGTTTATCGGCAACGGCAGATATATTAAGTACATCCGCCGTAAATACAAAGCGCGTAGACGGAAGATGGGCAAGCTCAAAAAACTATGTGCAATCCGTAAGCAAGAAAGAAAGGAACACAGTTACATAAAAGATCAGAACCACAAGATCAGCCGGAAGATCGTGAATATGGCGATAGAAGAACACGTATCGGTCATCAAGATCGAGAAACTGACAAACATTCGCCAGACGACAAGAACAAGTCGTAAAAACGCTAAAAACCTGCACAACTGGTCTTTCTATCAATTGCAAATGTTTATTGCGTACAAAGCTGCGTTGGCGGGTATCAAAGTTGTTGAAGTGAACCCTGCATACACTTCACAAACATGCCCAACGTGCGGTGAACGCAACACAGCAGCGGACCGAACGTATCAGTGTGCTTGCGGCTTCCGAGGACACCGCGACAGAGTTGGAGCAATCAACATCATGCGTCAACCTGAGGCAGATGGTAAAAGTCTGTCAGCCTAAGATGCTATATGCACAGTCTTAGGATGGGCTGATGACACAGCCCCGAACTTAGCAGTTGTCCAAACCAGAAACGGACTGCGGACGCACCAACTAGCTAAGAATCCCACGGCATTAGCCGTGTGGGGTGTCAATTTTGTGGTATAATACGCGTACATGATTAGACTCCTTGAAGAGCCGGACGACCACAATTTATTAATTCCTATTCGAATATGAATTCGGGAAAAGGAGGAACGATTTGTCCGATTACGCGACCATCTATGAAGCCATTGGCGGAGCCCCTGTTATACGCGAAATCGTTGAGAAGTTTTACCCCAAGGTTCAGGCTCATCCCCTGTTATCGCCGCTGTTCCCGGAAGATATTATGCCGGTGATGGAGAAGCAGTATTTATTTCTAACCCAGTTTCTTGGCGGACCGAATTTGTTCTCCGATGAATATGGGCACCCGATGATGCGCGCACGGCATCTGCCGTTCCCGATAACGCCGGAAAGGGCGGAGGCCTGGCTGGACTGTATGTCGCGGGCTCTTGCCGAAACCGAAATTCCCATGCCTTTGCAGCAGCTTGTGCTGGAGAGACTGTCGGGCCCTGCGCACCATTTCGTCAACACCGACCCATCTTAAAAGGAGGATCTGCGTTGGAACCGCTTTATCAGATTAAAGTCACCTGCAGCTGCTGTGAAACCGTCTTCCATACATCCCGCGTACGTCCAAGCTTCAAAAAGCCGGTGAACACGGATACTGACTTCTGCGCTTACTACACAACGGTGAATCCGGACTATTACGTTGTGAGGGTCTGTCCGTCCTGCGGGTTTGCTTCCACCGAGAATTTCGCCGAGCGGCTAACGGACCGTCAGAAGCAAGCCTACAACGACAAGATCGGGAAACAATGGCAGAAACGGGATTACGGCGGTGAGCGTGGAGCGGCCGATGCCATGTTGAGCTATAAGCTCGCGCTTTTATCGGCTCAAGCGATCGGGGAGAAGGACCGCGTCATTGCCGCAGTGCTCCACCATATTGCCTGGTTGTACCGGTATGAGGGGGAAGTCGAGCAGGAAAACCGCTTCCTGAACTTTGCATTGGATGCATATGTGCGGGTGTTCGAAACGGAGAGGGATTCCGTAAGCAATGCGCGGATGATGTACCTGATCGGTGAGCTGAACCGGCGTCTCGGACAATACAATGAGGCTGTCCGTTGGTTCGGGCGCGTCATTCAGGACAAGAACATCACCGACGCCGCGATGATCCGGTCATGCCGGGAACAATGGCAGAACATGCGTGAAGAGATGAACGGCAAGGGGATAGAACTGCCGGAAGAAATGCTTCAGAGCGGTACATAACTTATGTTTACAACTCCCTGAGCGGACGATTTGACAGCAGATAATCTTGATCCGCATCGATAAGCTTGAGCGCGGAGTGGCAGCACGGAAGGATCACCGTACGTTTGCGGGCGCCGCCATAGATGCTTTTGACTTCAGCCGGTTTTATAGGGAGCAGCACGTGGGTGCTCTTGCAGAACGGGCATTCCTGCACGTACACGTCATTTATCACTATATCGTAGGGTACACTGTTGCGAAATGGTATCATTTTGAGGCACACCCCTTTCAGTATCTAAACATACAACAGGGGAACGTACAGTGCAACGGAAAGGTAGAGAAGACAATGGCCAATCACTATTCCCAAACCTGGAACCTCGATTCGATATTTCCAGGAGGCTCATCATCCCCTCAGTTCGCTTCATTCATGGAGGAGACCGAATCGACGGTAGCCCGGTTACACAAGGCTCTTCAGGATCGGGGACAAGAAACCGCAGGCAACGAGAAGTTGACGGAATGGACGCACACCCTTCAGGATGTATTGTCCAGATTCACTCAAGCGGAAGCGTTCGTCTCCTGTCTAAGCGCTCAGGAGATGGGCGATAAGCGCGCCGTTGCATGGACGGAGCGGGTTCAGACATTATCCGCCCGCTTTAACCAGGTGCTTGATTTATATGATGCCCAGCTTGCTGCCGTCCCTCAGGATCGTTGGGAGCAGTGGATCGCTGATCCTGCGCGCTCCATAATCGCATTCCCGCTCAGCGAGCGGCGTGAAGCGGTAAAGGACAAGATGCCGCCTGCGCTTGAAGCGGTGGCAGGCGAGCTTGCCGTTAACGGTTATCACGGCTGGGGTGAACACTATAACACCATTGTCGGGCGTGTTTCGATCCCATGGGAGAAAGACGGAGCAAAGGTATCATTGTCGGCCGGTCAGGCCTTCAATAAATTGGAAGATCCCGATCCGGCTGTCCGCCGGTTGATGTCCGCCCGATGGGAAGAAGCGTGGGCCGGCCAAGCCGATCTTTGTTCCGATACTTTGAATCGATTGGCCGGTTTCCGCTTAAAGCTGTACGGCATGAGACAATGGGATGATCCGTTGCGAGAACCGCTTAAGATCAACCGGATGAGCCGTGAAACCCTGGACGCGATGTGGACTGCTGTCGCAGAGGGACTTGCGCCGCTCAAGCGCTATTTGGATCTCAAAGCCCGGCGAATGGGCAAGGACCGTTTGGCGTGGCATGACGTGGATGCGCCTATAGCCTCAACCCAATCGAAAATACCGTTCGACGAAGCTGCTCAATTGATCATCGATGCATTCGGTCAATTTTCACCGGAGATGGCGCAATTTGCCCAGCGAGCGTTCGAGGAACGCTGGATTGAAGCCGAGGACCGCGCAGGCAAAAGACCCGGCGGCTTTTGCACGAGCTTGCCCCGCACCGGAGAAAGCCGCATTTTCATGACGTACTCGGGAACACCGGGAAATGTGTCCACGCTGGCGCATGAGCTGGGGCACGCGTACCATAGCTCGCAGGTTATGGATTTGCCGCCTTTTGCGCAGGCATATGCGATGAATGTTGCCGAGACAGCATCTACGTTCGCGGAGGCGCTTGTGAATGAAGCGCTGCTGCGCCGTTCCACGAGCGATGAGGAGAAGCTTGCGCTCCTTGATGACAACTTGCAGCGGGCAGTGGCATTCTGTATGAACATTCGTGCGAGGTTTATTTTCGAGAACCGTTTCTATGAACGCCGTGCGTCCGGAATCGTGGAAGCGGCGGAGCTGAACGAAATGATGACAGCCGCGCAGAAAGAAGCTTACGGTGATGTGCTGGGTAACTGGCATCCTCATTTCTGGGCGTCCAAGATGCATTTCTACTTGACCGATGTGCCGTTCTATAATTTCCCATACACATTCGGGTACCTATTCAGTACCGGACTTGTGGCAGTCGCTGAAAAGGAAGGCGATTCCTTCCGGGACCGCTATGACCGGCTGCTGCGGGATACCGGTGTTATGAGGGTAGAGGGGCTGGCTTCAAGCCATCTCGGCGTGTCTTTGGAACGCCCTGATTTCTGGAAGCAGGCTATGTCACGAGTGGCTGCGCATGTGGATGCTTTCGAGCAGCTTTGCAAGTAATTTAAGCAGTTCACTGAGCACCTTCGGCCGTAATACAGGCTGAGGGTGCTTTTACATGTATGAAGTGACATTTTTCCCCATATATAGACAAAATCATTGAATAATTCAAAATATTCTTTTATAATGAGGCTGAAGTCGCAGTTGGTAATACCTAGAAGAATTAGATTTATAAGTACAAAGGAGGAGAATGACGAAATTGGAGCAAAATCCTTTAGCTAGGCAGATCGGCATCGCGCTGGAGCAATTGGAAGGAGAATTGAAGGGACTGACGGCGGGAACGATCGTCCTGCAAATCCGCAACGACACAGTCGGCAAGTTTGGGATCCGGCATCTTCCTGTAGACTGCGGCTCCGCGAACAAAGGCGGTTCGGGAATGTCCGCCGCGCACGTTCAATTGCTCCGCCGATTGGCACTGGAAGCTCTTCAGCACAAGAACAGCTGGACGCATGGTGAAATCAGCTATGACTTTGTACTCAAACAAGACCAAGTCTATGTCAGCATGCAGATTGAATCCAATTACAACATGGCGAATCATATGTTCCAGCTCAAGCGGCGAGACCGCAGGGAAGCTCGAACGAATAGCTTTTTTATACATAATGGCAATACCCGTCAGTTGACCGCTTACGAAGCAAGAAGTAAAACAATCTTAGCCTGGATATCGTCCGGCTGGGATTGTTTTTATTTTGGGTGAAAACTTTTTGCTGATGCTGACAGGTATATACATTGAACAGAGGCAAGGAAGGGGTGTCGGTGGTGGAGAATGAGCTTATACAGAGAATGAAGGCAGGCGACCGCCAAGAAGCCTTTGAGCAGTTATATAGGCTGTATGCGGATCAGGCGATACGAACAGCGGCCGCGATCACCTTGAACCAAGCGAGCGCTGCAGATGTCGTGCAGGAGACTTTCATCCGGGTGTACCGGAATATTGAGAATTATGATATCGGAAAACCTTTCAAACCCTGGTTCAACAGAATCCTCATGAATGAGTGCAACCGGTATCTCAAGAAACATTCTCGGGTGATTCCTTCCGAAATTGACGAGGAAAGGGATCTTCCTTCCGACACCGATACTTATGATTTTGACCGGCATGGAGAGATTTACGAACTTGTACAGCAGCTCGACGACATCCATAGGGTACCTGTCATTCTGAAGTATTTGAACGATCTTGCGGATCAGGATATAGCGGATATTCTCGGGCTTAACTTAAACACCGTGAAATCCAGATTGTTCAAGGCGAGAAACAAGCTGAGAGGCTGGATGACAACGAGCAAAGGAGGAAGCATTCATGGCGCTTGATCGATTCGAAGAAAAGCTGCGAGACGGTCTCGGCAAGGGAACGGAAGCATCGCTTATGATGAAGGAAGAGATTTGGCGCAATATCCGCAGCACAATAGAATCGGAGCCGCTTGAGATGAACCTGGGCAAGCCCGAAGTAAACCGTCGAACCGAACGCCGCCGCAAAACAGCCCTGTATGCCGGTTCCATTGCTGCAGCTGTGTTGATCATGTTCGTAATTGCCCCCGCACAGCCCACACAAGCGTTAATCAGTCAGATTAAAGATTGGTTTGCTCCGTCGAAGGTTGTTGAACAGCAGATTGAAGGGATTCCATCAAAGTCGAATGCGACTCTTCACGAAGGGAAGTCGGGATATGTTATCTATTTTGATAAAAAAATGTACAAGATGACTACGGTCGACGGCAAAGACCGGATTGTTCCGACGCGGCACACGGATGAGAGATATCCCGAGGTTTACATGGAGATCACGCAGCAAACTCAATCACCAGACAAGGCGGCCGAGGGAATTCACACTCAGCTGAAGCATTATCCGACAGTGTCGGAAGTACGGGAAGTGCAGCTTCCGATACCTGCGCGCGAGATCCATGCGGTCGGTGGAAAAGGCGGGAAAGCCTGGAACGACGAGGTGGTCCGGTTCTATGTGTTCGACAATAACAAGGGAGGTAGCTTTGTCATCAGGCAGCAGTACTTTCTGGAAGCTGAGGAAGGGCACGGCGAGCGATTCAAACAGATGCTTAAAGAATTCCATATCACGGATGAGAAAAATGGAACAGGAGAAAAACAACGATGAAAAAGATAATTACCATTCTCATATTGAGTCTAATGATGCTGCCGGTCGCAGCGTGCGGAAATTCTGAGCCGTCTGCAGGGTCTGCCGGGACCGGCACAGCGGTTGACAACGCAGGCCCGCAAGCAAACAAACAGCCCGAGGACCAGCCGATAATTGATGATCCCGCCGACTCCTTGAAACGGGAACAAATTATCGGATTAAGCAGTGATGAAGTGTCGGCAAAGTACGGTGAACCGGAAGCGGTGACGGACGCCAATCATTTTCTGATCATGAGATATGACTTCCCGGCGGAAGGGTATCAATATCCGGAGAAGGTGATCTCGATCGACGTCAAGGGGTTGACGGACAGCAAGATGCTGGCACAGCTCGTCGTCGATTACGGAGAAGATAAAACTGCCGATTCCTATTCGATTTTTTATATGACCGGCAGCGAAGTCATGCAGTACCGTGTGACCAAAGACGGAGCGGAGGAATATCCGGCGGGCGCGGATTAAATGCGGTTGACAATCGTATTGCGCGGGGTATAATGATTAACAATCAAGCATATTCCTCGGCGATGAAGAGAATAAGTAAGCAAGGCTGGAGCGTTCACAGAGAGCCGGTAGAGCTGGAAGCCGGTACGCCGCCCTTGCCGAATGGATCTCGGAGCCGAAAGTGCAAAGACGGACAAACGCGGCCTTCGCCGTGTCTTTGGCCCGCTCCCATACTTTCCGGCTGTTCTCCGTTAACGGAACTTAAGGTTTCGCATGCCGACGTGCTGCGAGACGAATAAGGGTGGTACCACGGCTTCTCGTCCCTTGCGGAGGAGGGCTTTTTTTATTTTCCAAAAAAGGGGTCCGATTTTATGTCCAAATTACGTGTATTGTCCGGTATTCAGCCCAGTGGTCAACTGACGCTCGGGAATTACATCGGGGCGATCCTGAATTACGTTAAGCTTCAGCATGAACACGAATGCTTCTTCATGGTGGTGGATCTTCATGCCGTTACCGTACCCCAGGACCCTGCGGCTCTGCGGGAGCAAAGCGAATCGGTCGCCGCATTATATTTGGCCGCCGGAATCGACCCGTCGCATGCGGCCGTCTTTTTGCAGTCGCATGTTCCGGCCCACGCTGAGCTGGGCTGGTTGATGACGACTATGGCGTACATGGGCGAACTCGAGCGGATGACCCAATTTAAAGATAAAGCGGAAGGCAAAGACGCCGTAGGCGCAGGCTTGTTCGTATATCCCGCTCTTATGGCCGCCGATATTCTGCTGTATAACGCCAACCTCGTTCCTGTCGGCGACGATCAGAAGCAGCATCTGGAGCTGACGCGTGATTTGGCCGGCCGATTCAATCACCGGTTCGGTGACACGTTCGTCATGCCGGAGCCTTATATTCCTAAAGTAGGCGCCCGGATTATGTCTCTGGACGACGGCACGAAAAAGATGAGCAAAAGCAATCCCAACGCGGGAAGCTACATTGCGCTGCTCGACAGCCCTGACGAAATCCGCAAAAAAATATCCCGAGCCAAGACCGACTTGGGGCGGGAAATTGTTTTCGATCCGCAAAACAAACCTGAGATCAGCAACTTGATGACCATCTACGCTCAACTGTCGGGGCAGACTTTGGAGCAAATCCAAGCATCTTACGACGGGCAGGGATACGGCGCATTCAAAAAGGATTTGGCGGAAGTGGCGGCAGGCGCCTTGGAGCCGCTGCAACGCAAGTATGCGGAAATCCGGTCTTCCGGAGAAATTGGCCGTATCCTGCGCGACGGCGCGGAACGCGCGAATGCCGTTGCGGAAGTGACACTGCGCCGGGTGAAGGAGTCGATGGGCTTCTTACCGCCCATGCGATAACGGTTATTTCGTACGCCGTGCTTTCACGACAAACCCGAGACCGATGTTCGCAACAGTCAGAATGCCGAATAATAAGACCAACCATGCATTGTAACTTATGGAGACCGCCGTCGCGATCATTAACAGCACCGAACTAACGGCAAACATGAGGGACAATCTTTTACTCAACAGGGTCATCTCCTAAGCATATTTTTCTCAGCAACCCGCATACTAACGAGGCAAGCTTGCAAACCATTCATCAAAACGAAAGGAGAGTGTACTCATGCCAGGAGGAGGCGGAGGCGGTTCAAGACGAGGCCGTCGTAACCGTGTTCTTGTTCCACAAGCAAGAGTGGGACTTGACAGCTTGAAAATGGAAGCCGCTCAAGCATTGGGCGTGCAAACGCCGGCTGATGGATACTATGGCTTTATAGCTGCTCGTGAGACAGGTGCTCTCGGTGGTTATATGGTCAAAAACATGATCGCTAGCGCTGAAGCGCAATTGTCGAGCCAACTGGGCGGCCAAATGAGCGGACGCTAAGGACTGCGATAGTCCGGCACCGAAAGCCCGAGGTTAACCTCGGGCTTTTACATTGTGCGCTTTGGCCTGCCAAACGTCAAGCGTACGCAGCAATCGTTCATCCGCTTTCAGGTATGAACGACTGTTGAAAAATTTATAAAAGGGCAGGGATATTGCCATGATCCTATTTTGCGAATATGTTATACCGGACGAGCATCGAGCCGCTTTTGAAGCTTGGATTCAAGACGACCCCTCCCGCTTCTCGGACGCTCAATTGTTGGAGAACACCGCACAGCCGGGAGTTTATGTGGAAATATGGCCGATCAGGACGTTTGAAGATGGGGCCAGGAAAGAAAAAGAACGCCGCGAAGGGCGTTCCTGGACAGCTATGGAACAATGGGTGAAAGCGGCCGGGACGGCCTGCGTATTTGGACATTCCGGCCGGTTATTCATCCCGCGTAGGTCCGCCCCCGCCTGCGCCGAACGGAAGAGTATAAACAAGAGGCTCATCGAACGTTACATAATCAAGATTTAACATAAGCAGCAAATATCGTCTGCCGGTAGTGGGGTCGCTGATAATAATGTGATCGCGTCCGGCGGCCTCCAGCATACCTTTAAAGATTTTGGCGTTCCACTCGCTGTTATTTTCGTATGTCATGTAAAAGGTGCCGACCTTGCCTAAGTTCATACGAAGAATATTTTCAACATAGGACTCTTCACCGTTTGTAGACGGAAGAACCGAGCCGTCAGGCAGAATTTGGGCGCCGCTTGGGGCAGGCGGGGGCGCTGTAGTCGTCCCTCCGCCGACGGAGAATCCGCCGACACCCGGAAAGGATCCGCCGCCCGGGAATCCGCCGCCACCGCCGGGAAGGCCACCACCGCCGCCGGGGAATCCGCCGCCGCCCGGAAGCCCGCCCCGGGAAACCCACCGACACCCGGAAAGCCGCCGCCCGAAGGCGCGCCGCCGGGCATACCGCCCGTTAAACCGCCGCTAGGCGAACCCGGTGTCTGCGTCTGCGGAGACATCGGCCAAGGCATTTGACTGTACATTGAGAGAATCCTCCTTTAATTTATGATCGCACGGCCGCAGCAAGTTGCGAACGCCGACCGACTGATCAGTAGACCGTCGGGCAATCCTGAGGGTCCGGCGCATAGAAGCAATGCGCTTTGTACCTGCCTGTGTTCCGTTGATCGTACCAGGTGGCCGGGCACGCCCCTGCCGGCCGGAAAAACCACAATGAGTTCGAGGCCGGATGCTGACGCTCCCCGTTGACAATCCTTCTCGCCAATCGAACGTCCTTCTGTCTTGCCCTTTGATAAAAATAAGGTTTCTGCACAGCTTCGAACCCGCCCGGTGACTGGTACACCATGTTTGGAATGGAGCGGATATTCTTGAAGTCAAGGCAATCTCCCCGAACGCGATTCACACCCACATTGCCCACCATGAGCATGCCTAACTCGCCTTCGCCCTCCGCTTCAGCCCGCATCAACCGAGCCAACATTTGCACGTGTTCATTGTTCGTTTTGATGACGGCCATCCGTTGCCACCCTTCTTTCATCAAGCTGCCTAAGCCCATGTCAAATGATTTGGGCGACTGTCGCAATACAGTTTATTTCGCCCATATGAATTGTGTGACTGGTTCCCTGCAGACATTTGGCATCGTCGCACCTTGTTCACAGGCGGTGGCGATTTGATGAACACCGAGGTGCGAACGTTGTCATTGCTTGAAGATTTAGGGTATCATTGAACCAATGTTTATTGTCGCCGTTTTGTTGGAATTAAAGGAGGTACTTCGTGCTTAAAGATCTTGTGGCCCTCACCAAGCCGCGCATCATCCGTCTGAATCTGTTTGCGGCTTTCGGCGGTTTTTGGGTTGCTGCCCAAGGGGCTGTCACTAACCATATTTGGCTTTTGATCTGGACGATGCTCGGCTCCGCACTGACTATGGCTTCCGCTTGCGTATTCAACAATTATCTGGACCGGGACTTTGATACGAAAATGGCCCGTACCCGCAATCGCGCGCTCCCGCAAGGCCGCCTAACCCCGCAGGGTGTACTTATCTATGCTGTCATTCTAGGAATCGCGGGACTAGCCATTTTATTCGGACTCGTTAATGCCCGGGTCGGCTGGCTCGGCCTGCTTGGAATGTTCGTGTATGTCGTTATCTATACGATGTGGCTGAAACGCAGTTCCACCTGGAGCACTTCAATCGGAGGAGTTTCCGGCGCTATGCCTCCTGTCATCGGTTACTGTGCGATTAATGACATTGACGCCGGTGCATGGATACTGTTCGCTCTATTGTTCCTGTGGCAGCCGCCGCATTTTTGGTCGCTGGCCATCAGACGACGCGACGAATACCGTGACGCCGGATTTCCTCTATTACCGGTGGTCAAAGGGGTTGCCCGCACCAAATGGCAGATGCTTCCTTATATCCTGCTTCTCATTCCGGCGTCCATTTTGTTCTACACCTACGGTTATGTAGGCAGATATTTTTTGATTTTATCACTTGGCATAGCCGTAGTTTGGCTCATTCATGCGGTGAGCGGATTGCGCGCTAAGGACGATGAGAAATGGGCGAAAGCCGATTTTATGATTTCAATTAATTATCTGATGATCGTGTTTTTAGCGATGATACTGAATACGAACGGGGTGTAAGGCAGTATGGAACAGTCCGGGGATGAACAAATGCAGCCGAAGAAACACAATCTGCAGCGATACGCATTTCCTCTAATTGTACTCGCATTATGTGCAGGCATGGGCGCTTACTTGCTGCTAAGTCAGATGAAAAAGCCGGAGCTTCCTGTGTTGGCGCAGGGAACGGAGTTTTCTTATGCGGATATGAATGGGGAGACCGTCACCTTAAGCGGAACGAACGGTAAAGTGCGTCTGCTGTATTTCTTTTTCGCCAACTGTCCCGATGTGTGTCCGCCTACGACATTCCTCATGTCGCAAGTGCAGGAGGAATTGAAGCAAGACGGTCTGTTCGGTGACAAGGTTCAATTTCTGTCCGTCACCATCGACCCTGATCATGATACGCCTGCGGTTCTGAAGGAGTACGCGCAGCGCTTTCATGCCGACCGGCAAGGATGGAAATTTCTTTGGGGCGACGAGAAAGCGACGGCAGAGCTCGCCCGCAAGTATCTGACCGATGTAGGAAAAGACAAGGACGGCAATTATTGGCATATGAATCTCATCATTCTGCTCGATGAGGATGGACAGATCCGCGATTTGATTTCAGCCCAAAATTACATCGAGCCGGGACCGAAACAGTTGAAGCCAAGCGCCATGGCGGACAAAATCAAAAGTCTGCTGTAGGGAAGGCCAAGCGCACATGTTGTGCGCTTTTTTTGTTGTCTTAAAGCCACGTTGAAACGCCCATTTTGTCCGTATCGACTTCCCATTTGCTTGTCTCACAGCCGTTTGCGGACGTTTTGGGCGTATCATCAGTTATTTCTCTCGCTGAACGTTGAAAATGCCTGCTGTTACGCCCAAATTGTCCTTATGTCAACGAGCGCCAGGCGAAAAACTCAGCTGTTGCGGACGTTTTGGGCTTAACCGTATCAATTATCGCAATATAATTCACTGCATTTCCCAGACGGATTGCGGCGGGGGGTAAAGGATGAACTCTTCAAGTCCGGCTTTCTCCAGCTGTTGGATAAGGTACTCCTCCGGAGTACCTTCGACGCCTTTATACCCTTTTCGGGTGTAAATATGATCCGCGTCGGGGAACACATCCCGAAGCATGCCTCTGATGCGGCTGCCGGAAGAATCGTGATCGGTGAATAAATAGACGTGCCGCTCACCTATTTCTTTTCTTAGCGACTCGATGCGTTTCGAATTCAGGGTGCCGAACGTGCAGTAAATGGGGACGTCCGACGACAGGACACGGGCGAGGCGGCTTTTGTCATTTTTTCCTTCGACGATGATTGCAACATCCATGAGAGCTCCCCCGTTTCAACAGTGAAGTGATTACTATTGTACCACGGCTGCAGAATTTCCCTCACGCTTGTCCGGCGTGCGGCCGCTCCCGTTCCAACAAAAAGAGACCGCAGCTAACACGGCCCTCTCGGAAGCGCACCATATGGGATTCGCGTCACCAGGCGCGCAATATGATGACCAACAAAATGAACAAAACGAGAATCAAGGTCGCGGTAGCTGCGAACCCGAAATGATGGGACATGTTCCGTTCACCCCGCTTTTGCAGCCGCAGATTTTGCCTTTCACCGTCACCATTTCAGGCTTAGGCTACAGTGCATCATATGTTCTTTATCGGCGGTTGAAGTGTGCGGGTACCCATATGAACCAGAAACTCACAATGCGGCATCACCGGAGAATTAATGGCCGGATGCGCGCGGTGTCGAGGCGCTGCCGTACCAATTCGCGCGATACGTAGGACGGGGAAACAGGAAGATGAGGGAAATCATCAACGCGACAAAGGACAAGAAGTACGGGGAGAAATAATCCCTGGCCGCACCGGCCGCAACGGGACCGATGAACGAGCCGATCGACAGCGAAATGGAGAGTATGGAAAAGGTCCGGCCGTATCTTGAGGGTCCGCTTAACTGCAGCAGCAGAGACGACATAGCCGGGAAGATCACTCCTTTCGCCATCCCGATTATAAACAGCAGCAAGAACAACGGGATCGGCCAATTCGAGGCCAGCCCGTAGTAAGCCGCCGCTAAAAGCATGACACCGGACACCGTCCGGCTGTAGGGCAGATAGCGGTTAAGAAACAGCAGGCCCAGCGTGGCGAGCGCGCCTAAGCTGACAACAGAAAATAACAAGCCCGTTGTCATGAGCTCGGCGCTCTCATTCCCCCGCAGCGGCAGTTCAAATGACAAAATGCCCTGTGCGCAGGCAAGCCCGAGCGGGAGTGAAAATACGTACCAAGGAAAGGCGTTTGCCGTTTCACTGCCCGTCGGCGCGGCCGCGCTTTCCGGCATTGGACTTTCCCCGGCGGAGTTTCTATCTGAACTGTTGTCGGCTAAGCTTTGGGTACCGTCATTCGCTGCGGCAGGTTCGCGAACAAACCATATGGATGTGATTCCCGTTACTAACAAGATCCAGCCCAAGATTGCGAACGAGCGGCTGAACCCGATCGTGGCCGCAAGCCAGGCGCCCGCCGCCGGTGACACAACGGATGCAATCGTATGGACCAGTCCATTGCCGGCCATAAGCTTCCCTTGTTGAAAATGATCACGGGCCAGCCTTGCCAGCAGTGACATACAAGCGGGGGATAAGAACGCCAGCACAAAGCCGCTGATCGAACGGATATAGAGAAGCTGCCAGGGGTCGGTCACCTGCGATTGAAAAAGCAGCAGCAAGCCCGCACCGGTTAAGCTTCCGGCTATAAACAGCTTGCTGCCGAAGCGGTCCACACCGTACCCGGCTATCAAATTCCCGGGTAGATGCGTAAGAGAATACATTCCCATTACAAGTCCTATAAATGAGGGAGCCGCGCCTAAAGACACGGCAAACGGGGTGAGCATCGGATATTGCGCATGCAGGTCAAAAAACGCCACGAACAGAAACAGATACAGCCAGACGGCGGTTTTCATCAGCTATAAGCCTCCCTTGTACGGGGAATCACCCCTTGTCCGCAACCGCGGCCTATCCTACTTGTACGTTCCGAAAGTGTCGGTTATGCCGATCGTTTACGGGGTGTCGTTTTGTGCGGTATAATGAAAAGGATGCAAATCAATGCAATTCTCTCAGTGGAGGAGATAGAATGAGTTTTAACTCCGAGGCATGGATTCAGTTTTTGCAAGACCGTTGGCTGATCGTCGCGGTTGCAATTGTGGCGATTTTCGTCATCATGAACCTGGTCAAAACGGTGCTCAAGTGGGTGCTTGTCATTGCGATCATCATCGGGATCGTAGCATACGCCGGTTACAGTATAGATGATATTCAAGCATTAGGTACGAAAGTTTCCGAGGTTTCGGATGCGGCGGCTCAAGAAGCCAAAGATCAAGCCATCAAAGCGATGGCGGGAGAAGCGAGCCAGGCCGTTTATGTAAATAACCCCGATGGATCCTATTCCATCACGACAACCAATCTGGCATTAACGGGTATACCTAATTCAGGGGAAGTAACAGTCAAGTTCCGGGGGATCTCACTCGGTACTTGGGATATGGAAGGCGCAGTCCGTGATTTTGTCTTGCAAGCACGGGCTTCGAAGAAATAAATGGACATGGGCATTTTATTGCCGTTTATAGACTCTAACCTGGTTACCTGGATTTTATTGGTTGTTGTCATCGTCTCACTGTATCAGGGGATACGCAGAGGAGCTTCCGGTTCTGCCAAACAGCTGCTCTATTTTTTGATAAGCGCGCTGCTGGCCGTCGCGGGCATTGTTGTGTCCGCATGGGCGGCATCGGCACTCTCACCTCATTTGCAGCAATGGCTGATGGAGAGACATATGGAGAGGCCGGCCGCGGATGCAAATTTCTTCGTGCAATTCGGGTACACGGCAGTTTCGGGGCTCCGTGATTTGCCGCTTTTCCGGTTTGCAGCATTGTTTCTTGTCGTCTACACGGTCATGCGACTGATCACTGGCTTCATCTTCGGAGCGCTGGCGACGGTTGTTTCATTACCGTTTGCGCTATTCCCGTCCGGCGGAGCCGCCAGCCGTTCTGTAGGCGGCGTGATCGGGCTTGCTTTGGGAGCCGGCCGGGCGTTATTGTTCACGGCTGTGCTGTTTGCCTACTGCGCTCTACTTCCTCAAGGTCCGATGACGGACTACATCCAGCATTCAAGCTTATATCGCGAAGCATCCGCCCAAATTATTCGTCCGGCAGCGGGAACTCTGCTCGAAGAGAAGCTTCCCGTATTCGCGGAAGCGATGACCGCCGAGCTGGAGCAGCTTTGGCAGCGCCGTTACGACGTCATTGACGCCGAGCTGCCTCAAGATATCGTGGCTGCAGCGGTCAAGGTGACGGAAGGCAAGACCGGCGACGAGGCTAAGGCTCGCGCTCTGTATGAATGGGTGGGCAGCCGGGTCGCATATGATTGGGATAAGGTCAAGGCATATGAGGAACGCGGCGAATGGCGGGAGCAGAACCCGCAGCAGACCTTTGCGACGCGTAAAGGGGTATGCATCGATTATGCCCGGTTATACGCCGCCATGGCGCGCGCAGTCGATCTGGACGTAAAGGTCGTAACCGGTTTAGGTTATGACGGCCGGGGAGGCTACGGGCCGCATGCCTGGAACGAAGTGTATCTGACCGAGCACAAACGGTGGGTGCCTTTGGATCCTACCTGGGCCCAAGCCGGGGATTGGTTCGATCCCGACGGCTTTTCCAATACGCATATTCGGCAATCTTAACTGTGGGTAACTAATTTGAAGACGGTCTTTGTGCATCGCTCCAAGATGCCGCATATCGCAACGCAGGCGCTCGTATCATTTGCGACATAAAGGCTAGGAGGTTTATTCGAGTGGGCAATCATTCTACTGAAGAAGCGCAGAAGCGCGAGATAAGAAACAGACGGCATTTCAGCTTCCGGCTGAACGTGTTTTTCTTTGTCACATTTTTTGTTTTTTCCATGCTGATCGTCCGTCTGGCTTATCTTCAATTCGTTGAAGGGCCTACGCTGAAAGCACAAGAGCACAAGCTCGGGACACGCCCGGTGTATGTGCCGCCGATTCGCGGCAATATTTATGATTCCAGCGGACTTCCGATCGCCTACTCGACTTCTACACAATCTCTGTACTATACGAAGGAACCGGGCACGACCGAGGAAGAAGCCATGGCGCTGGCGCAAGAGCTGGTGAGAGTTTTTAACCTATACGGAGTCAAAACAGACAAGTACGGCGACTCAAAAGAAAAGCCGCTCACTGCGGCAGACGTCTTCGCCGACATGGACTTCGGTGGTGTGGTGCATTATCCGTACCAGCCTCGCCGCATTAAATCCGGATTGACGAAGGAAGAGATCGCTTACTTTGCCGAACACAGCAAACAGTTCAAAGGCATCGATGTCGTCGAGGAGAGCATCCGTCAGTACAGCCCGGACAAGGTAGCCGTACAGCTTGTCGGTTATTTGAAGAAAATGAAGGGTGCAAGCACTCTCGCCAAATATAAAGATGTCAGCAAAACCCAAACCGATCCGACGTTGAAATATTTACCTTCGGAAGAAGTCGGATATGACGGGCTGGAGCTGATGTATCAGGATGAGCTTCGCGGCCGCAACGGCGTGAAGGAATATCCGGTGAATAAAGACAGCCAGATCGTAGGACCAATGAAGCTCACCAAGCCCGTTAAAGGGAACAACCTCTATTTGACCATTAATAAACATATACAATTGGCCACGCAAAAAGCGATTACGGAACATTTGGCTAAAATACGCACGTCGACGAACAAAGCGGAGAGAGCTCAGTATGCCCGGACCGCTTACGCCGTTGCTATGGAAGTGGACACAGGTAAAGTCGTGGCGATGGCCAGCATGCCGGATTATGATCCGAGTGTCTGGGAGGGCGGCAGCATCAGCGATAAGGATTTGAAGCAAGTCCAATTTTTCCAGTACAACGGGACGATTAAGGATGTTCCGCCGCCTTACGAAAAATATGAGGAGCGCAAAGAACATCCCTCCTCGCTGGTGTATTTGGGGTCCACTCAAAAACCGTTGTCCATACTGCTAGGGTTAAACGAGAAATTGTTCACCGTCAACTCCAGGTGGTATGATCCGGGCTATTTTGAATTCGGTCGCAAAGGATATGAAACCAAGATACGCAATGCGAATGATACGGCAAACGGATGGCTGACTCCGTCTATGGGAATTGCGAAGTCTTCCAATGCGTTCATGTCCAAAATGGTGGGAAATGCCCTTTATATGAAATTCAAAGGCGATAGCGGCGTTCAGATCTGGGATCGCTACATGAAACAGTTCGGTCTTGGAGTGACAACGGGCAGCGGTTTGCCGAACGAATCCGCCGGCGTTATCGACTACTTCAACGAGGCCGAGAAAGCCAGTGTTCAATCGGCACTTATTCGAGCCTCGTGGGGGCAGCAGGGAAGGTATACCACTTTGCAGCTGGCTCAATATGCTTCTATGCTGGCGAACCGCGGTAAAAGAATGAAGCCTCAGTTCGTAAACGAGATCAGAGACGCTGACAATCATGTCGTACAGCCGTATCAAGCGGAAATTTTGAATACCGTTGATTTCCCGGACTCGTACTGGAAGACGATCGAGACCGGTATGTCGAAAGTTCCGGTCCAAGGCTTTGAAGGCTTCCCATACAACTTCAACCGGAAAACCGGTACTTCACAGCAGGATGTAGGCAGTCGTCCCAGAGTAGAGAACGCAGTATTTATCGCATATGCTCCCGCCGAGAAACCGAAGCTGGCTGTAGCTGTGGTAGTGCCGGACGGCGGCTACGGCGGGTGGGGCGCCGCGCCGATCGCTCGCCAAATTTTTGACGCATACGATGCTGAGGTCGGATTAACAGGGACCCCGCGCAAGCCGACGCAGGCACCAGGCACCGCGGGTTCGGCGGGCAGCTCCGTAACGAACGATGCCGCTCCCTCCGACCAGGGAACAGCGCCGTAAAAAGTGTAGACTCCGCCCTGGAGAAAGGGCGGATTTTTTTCGCGCATGCTGTTCTCCATTTCAATTGACGTATCAAAATATGTTAGAATGACGTTGAATTGTCGACGGCAAGAAGGAGTGAAGCAGCGAATTGGCATATGAGAAAGGGCAATACCGGCTCCTGGCTTTGGATCTGGACGGAACGCTCCTGAACGATCGCAGCGAAATAAGCGACACGAACGCGGAATGGGTGAGACACGCAGTTCGTGCAGGCGTGACCGTCTGCGTATCGACCGGTCGCGGCTTCCCCAGCGCGCTTCCTTATGCGGAGCAGCTCGGGCTGGATACGCCGATGATCACCGTGAACGGCGGGGAAATCTGGACGAAGCCTCATTCCCTGCACCGCAGAACGCTGCTCGACGCCGAGAAAGTAATGAAGCTTCATGCGCTGGCGGAAAAATACGATATCTGGTTCTGGGGCTATACCACCGAGAGTATTTACAACAAAGAACGGTGGACAGGCGACACGATTTCCAGCAAGTGGTTAAAATTCGGCTACTACACCGAGGATGTTCCGATACTTGACGCCATTCTGGCAGAAATCCGCACTTGGGACGGGCTTGAGATCAGCAACTCCTCCCCTTACAATATCGAGATCAACGCCGCAGGTGTGTCCAAGGCGACCGCACTTATGGAAGTTTGCCGGATGCTGGGTTACGACATGTCTGAAGTCGTGGCGGTCGGGGACAGCTTGAACGATATCGCCGCCATACGCGCATCAGGCTTAGGTGTGGCGATGGGCAACGCCCAAGACGAGGTCAAGGCTGCAGCGGATGTCATTACAGATACTGAAAATGAACATGGTGTAGCGAAAGTCATTCAAAATTATGTACTAAGGACGTGATGTCCGATGGCAGTGCTGGGCTGGCTGATTATCGTCGCCTTATTTGCAGTGGGAATGGCAGGTGCCGTATTCCCCATACTGCCTGGGGCGCTCGCGATCTATGCGGCATTTTTCGTCTACGGCTGGTTTTTCGGCTTTGACCCGTTCGGCGCCTGGTTTTGGATCTTCCAAACGCTCATTGTCGTCGTTTTGTTTGCCGCGGATTATATGGTAAACGCATGGGGCGTCAAAAGGTTCGGCGGGTCGCGAGCATCCGTGATCGGAAGCACGATCGGCATTGTGATAGGGCCTTTCGTCATCCCCGGCTTCGGTCTCATCATCGGGCCGCTCGCAGGCGCTATTATCGGGGAAATCCTTCACGGTTCATCGCTCGATCGTGCCGTGAAAGTCGGTTGGGGTGCCCTCGTCGGCCTTTTCACCAGCACGGTCGTTAAACTCATTTTGCAAGCGGCAATGATCGTCATTTTTATTATATGGCTTGTTGCCTATTAATCCTAAGGAGAGATGCATGATGGTTCGAGTAACGGTCTGGAATGAATTCAAGCATGAGCAAATACATGAAGAGGTGCGGGGAGTTTATCCGAACGGCATTCACAGCGCGATCGCAGAAGGATTGCAGGCCGCCGAGCAAGGTTTTAACGTTCGTACGGCTACCCAGCCGGAGCCGGAGCACGGACTGACTCAGGCAGTGCTCGACAGCACGGATGTGCTCATCTGGTGGGGACATATGGCTCATGAGGAGGTGCAAGATGAAATCGTGAGCCGGGTTCACGAACGCGTACTTAACGGGATGGGACTTATCGTCCTTCATTCGGGACATTTTTCGAAAATATTCAAAAAACTGATGGGAACCGGCTGCGATCTGAAATGGCGGGAAGCAACGAGAAAGAGCGGATCTGGACCGTGGATCCGTCGCACCCGATCGCGGAAGGTGTGCCGGAGCACTTCGAATTGAAGCCGGAGGAAATGTATGGCGAGCACTTCGACATTCCTGCGCCGGACGAGCTTATTTTCGTCAGCTGGTTCGAAGGCGGGGAAGTGTTCCGCAGCGGCTGCACGTTCCGCCGCGGACAGGGCAAAATCTTCTACTTCCGTCCGGGACATGAGACTTACCCGACGTACTATAATCCGCTGGTGCGGCGAGTGATCGCCAATGCGGTGAAATGGGCGGCTCCGTCAGCCGTTGCCAAGCCGGTTCGCGGAAATCATCAGCCGCTCGAACCGATCAAGTGAATCGAGGCTTAGAATCCAGTGAAAAAAGATACACTGCTTAAAGGTACGCTTATCCTGGCGGCCGCGGCGCTTGTCGCCCGGGCGCTGGGTGTGTTTCAGCGGGTACCGCTGGAGTATTTGCTTGGCAACAAAGGGGATGGCTACTACAGCGTTGCGAATAACGTGTATCTGCTGCTCCTTGTCATTGCAACGGCTGGAATACCGAGTGCTATCAGCAAAATGGTCTCCGAGCGACATGCGCTTGGCCGGGAAGAGGAAGCGAGGCAGGTGTATCGCGCAGCGTTGTTGTTCGGAGGCGCTGCAGGAATCGTCATCACGTTGGCGCTCTACGCAATGGCTCCGTGGCTGGCTGAAAGCATAATTGGACGTCCGGGTGCAGCGTCCGCCATTCGTGCAATCGCACCCGCTTTGCTGCTGTTTCCGACGATCGCCATGATGCGCGGTTACTTCCAAGGACGGCAGTATATGATGGCCGGGGGCTTATCTCAAATCGTAGAGCAGATACTTCGGGTCGCAGCAGCCGTCGCCATTGCGTTCACTCTGTACAGCTGGAATAAAAACGACGAGTGGATTGCGGCAGGCGCTTCATTCGGCAGCGTGCTCGGCAGCATCGGAGCATTTGCGGTAATGCTTTATTACGCAAAAAAGCTCCGGAATGCGGACAGGCAGGATCAGCCGAATCTCAAGCCTGCCGTACCACTGGCGCGGTCTCTCATCTACCGTGAAATGTTACGCTTGTCCGTTCCCATTGTCTTGACTGCAGTCACGGTACAGTTGATGTATACGCTTGACTCGCTGCTCGTTGTGCCGCTGACAGAGCATCGCTGGGGCGCTGTGACCGCGGAACAATGGTGGGGCATACTCGGCAACCGGGCGCAGTCCGTAGCGGGTATTCCCGTCATTCTAGCCATAGCGCTTAGCCAGTCCATTATCCCTGTGATATCTTCTGCCCACGCAGTAGGAGATAACAGCCGCGTGGGCCGGCAATCCTCGCTGGCCATTCGGCTCGCATTATACAGCGGTTTGCCGATCGTTCTATTGTTAACGATAGGCGCCTATAGTGTGAACGGAGCACTGTTCAGCTCCGCGGAGGGCAGTGGAATCGTGGCGATGCTCACCTTCGGCACACTTTTCCAAATCACCATGATGGTTACGAATTCAATCCTGCTGGGTTTGGGTCAGCCGAAGAAAGCAATGATGCATGCTTTTGCAGGAATTATTCTAAAAGTCATTTTGAGCTTTGCGTTGGCGCCGTGGTTCGGTGTATACGGTATTGTGGCCGCCACGACGATCTGTTTCCTGTCTGCTATGATCTTTAATATCATGAGCATTCAGCGTTTGACCGAGCTTCGCATTGTCGGCGATCGCTGGCCTGGATTCATTGCGACAACCGCGTCCTTAGGCGCTGCCGTGGGACTGATTCAGTGGCTTATGCTCACCGTGAGCGTAGGGTTGCCTGACAAGTTGTCTTTCCTTCTGACTTCCGCTGTGCTGGGTATCGTCGTCGCCGGCTTCTATCCCGTGTTGTTGGTCATGCTTAAAGTCGTCACAGCTGAAGAGGTAGCTATCTACCCGCGGCCTGTACGGCGTCTTCTTGCGCCGGTGCTGAAGCTTCGTGCCAAGACCTTCGAGCGCGGAATGTAAGTTTCCTGACCTTTATTTATTTCTCAGCGACAATACCGCGGTCTGCATTTTATACTGTCCGAACAGGTGCTCATGAGTCATGTCTATGACCAGAGGCATGTCTATTCGCTGCAGATGTGAAAGAATATCCAAGCTGTCAAACCAATCGCCTTCACTTACCGGGCTGAGCGGTCGATCCGGCCAAGCTTCGGCGAGAGGCGGGCTGAACCACAGCTTATCAAGGGCGGCATGCTCCGTAGCGGGGCTGCCGTCTTTTTGCTGTCTCCGCACTTTAGAAAAACGGCTCGGCCAGTAATCCGCACGGGATCCGGTGTGCGGAACTTGCAATGCAAAAGCGTGCGCGGATTGGAGTACGGCGGGGTAACCGAACAACATTGCATATAAACTTTTGCCGAATTCGATTCGCTCCGATAAATTTGTAAAGTCTTCGAGCACTCGCCCCGCTAAACGCCTGCTGCTTCTATTTCCGGAATCGCCGCCGCCCCGCAGAGGAACAACGACTTGATTCAGCTGCAAAATGGGCTGGCTTCGAAAAGATACGGTGTCAAAAACCCGATTCCGGTAATAGGGATCTGCTACGACTCTCCCTTGAATGACATTTTGCTCATTGATGATAAGAGCCACTGTTAACGGTACCGGGTTGCGATCGATCCAAAACCGGTTCCAGAAAGGCTGCATGAAGCGCGAAACGCCGAATTGGGGCAGCAGATGCCACAGCGGCCGGCCCGTTCGCCGGCTTTCGGAATACAGGAGGAGCTGCGGATATGCATCGCCAAAAATGAGAGCGTTGCAAGCTTCGAGAAGCTTGAAAATGGACTCTAGGGATGGGCCATCCATCACCTGAGGCGTCCACTGTCCTTTCAAATCCGTCATGTTCCAACCGCCGTTGCGTGATACCATGTGAGCCAGAAACGACCAGTGCAGCTCAAGATGCGCTTCATAAAAGCGCCAATATGCACTCGTGCGCGTCACATTATTGCGATTGAACTCAGCCGTTTCTGCGAGGATTCTAGTGCACAGCTCTTTCTCGTGAGCCGACAATGTGCCGTTCCGATTCCGCTCACTTCTCGAGACGGAAATGAGCTGGCGCCTGAAGTGTTCGACGCCCTCCGGATTGATATGTAGATCGTTTCTCCTCCGCGTCAGCAGGAACGAACCCCAAAGAGCGGACCCTTTTCCCGCCAAACCGAGCGCCAAATGCTTGAACACCTCTACCAGCGGCAACACAATCACCCCTATCGCAGGATTTCCAAATCACACGTCGAAATATGTAAATTGCAGTTAAAATGTTCCACCAAGAACACTCATGATCAGGGGAGAGATTACATTAATGGGGAAATATTCGCTGAAAAAAATGGCTTTAATCGCTTGTGCGCTGCTGTTGATCTTTATTGTCGGATGCGAGTCGGTCGGGGGACGTAATATAAATCAATTGATTTTGAAGCAATTGGAAGTTGAGAAGCTGGAGCAGTCTCAATTCATAGAGGTGGACATCGATTATAACGAGAATCAGCTCAATGAAGAAGATGCAAAAACGGCTCAAATGATGAAATGGTTCGAAAAGACTTCGCTTGAAATCACTCACTCCAAAATTGACGGCAAAGGCAGTATGTGGGTAAAAGGGGTATTCACCTTCAGCAAAGGCTCCATCCCTTTCACGTTGCATGCGGATAGCAAGACGGTTCGACTGGACGTCGAGGGCGTTTCGCGTCCGCTTATTTTGGACATCCATTCTGTCATGCGTTCGCCTCTTCCGGGGTTGATGCCTCCGGTGCATAATGCGGGCGCGCAAGATGCGCTTGTGAAATCGGCCCGCCAGCTGATCCGGAATGTGGCTCCCTATTTTGTAAACGCACTGCCTAATCCTCCGGTGATCAGCGTTGAACCGGCGACGGAGAACGTGAACGGCGTGTCCACATCATTGACCAAGGTTCATGCCGAACTGAATGGAGAACAGCTGGGTGAATTGATTCCCATCTACCTGGATCGGTTGATACAGGACAAAGAGGGATTCCGCAGCATGCTGCGTACTGTCGTACAGTGGGCGATGGATCTACCGCCTGAAATGAAAGAGATTTTCGACACGGGCTTTGAAGAGGAGAAGAATATCGAAGCCTATGTCGATGAAGGAATGGCTGAGCTATGGCCGATGCTGGAAGATGCGCAAAAAGAACTGAAGGACATGCGGCAGGACGATGAGTGGAAAGAGATTTTCGACAAAGGCATCACGCTGACTACCGACTTATATTTCGATGATCAGATGTATTTGCGAAAGTCCGCCATGCAGCTGAAGATTGCGCCTGCAGCTTTTGCGCGCGAGGATTTTCCGGTCCGCCAAATCACCGTCCGCACCCGCGGCGAAATGTGGAATGTGAACGGGGATGTTGCAGTGCCGGCCGTTGACGTTCCTGCCAATGCTCTCAATTTTGAAGAAATGGGCAGCATGCAACCTTTCAAAATACTCGGAATGATGGATAAGCAATCGGTAATCTATAATATTTTAAAAAATGATTTGCAGGTGGACGATCAATCTTTCACGCTGAGCAGCGAGTGGGGTGTCCCGTTCTATCAGGATAAAAAAGGTGTCGCCTATGTACCGATCCGCTCAACCATGGATGAATTTGGCGTCGCGCTCAGCACATCTGCCCGCAAGGGAGAAATTCGCTTCTACGATGAAGCCACGGGCCAGAAGTTTCTGTTCCTCATCGGTTCACAGAAGGCATTCGTTGACGGCAAAGCTGTCAAGCTGTCGTATAAAGTTACGGTTGACAAACACTTCACCTATATCGCTGCGCCCGATTTGTTCCGCCTTCTGAAGGCTGAATATAAAGTGACCAAGTCTGCGGACGGCGGGCTGCGGATGACGGTTACAAGGGATTTGTAAAAAGGTTATAATAACTCCTATAGAGAGAAAGAGGAGGAATGTACGATGCAGCGCATTACGCAAGAAGCGGATTTTCGGAAAATGATCGCTGACGACCGGTTAACGGTGGTGGTGTTTAAAACAACCTGGTGTAAAGACTGTCATTTTATGGAACCTTTTATTGCCGACGTTGAAGCGGACTATGCAGATCGGTTAACAATGATCGAGATTGACCGCGACGATATGGCGGATTTGTGCGCGGAGCTTAATATTCTTGGAATTCCAAGCTTCATCGCTTTCCGGAGCGGGCAAGAGTTAGTCCGTTTTGTAAGCAAGCTGAGGAAAACCCGGGAGGAAATCGAACAGTTCCTGGATCGTGCGGTTGCGGTCTCGAACGCGCTGCCCGCAGCGAAGTAACCGTTTCACAGATTCGCACCTCTTTCCCCGTTACAACGGGTGAAAGGGGTGCTTTTTTTATACCGTTAGTGTCACATTTTGAACATGGCATTGGGGGATGGGCTTGGGTATAATTAGATTTGGCTGGCTTTGCGCCTACTTTCACAAGAAATCGGGGATGGGCATGACCGTACAAAGATATCGGATACTGACCCTGTTAAGCTGTATCGGCATGTTTCTCGTGTTGATTGCCGGCGTACTCGTTACGAATACGGAATCCGGCGAAGGATGCGGAACGGACTGGCCTTTGTGCAACGGCCGCTTCGTACCGGCATATACGCTGCCGTCCATCGTTGAATATTCACACCGCGCAATAACAGGAATTGTCGGACTGTTGATCGGCGCTTCATTCATCGTCACATGGCGATGGAAGCCCGCTCGAAATAAAGAATCTCTTACGTACGCCGGCGGAGCGCTGTTTTTCACGTTCCTGCAGGCGATCCTTGGAATGATGGCGGTAAAATGGCAGCAATCGTCGCTTGTTATGGCACTGCATTTCGGGATATCGTTGTTCGCCTTCAGCTGTACTTGGCTGCTCTATTCTTTGGCGAAGCGGGATACGATGTGGGATAACACGGACGGCCGCACTGCGGCTGGCGCATCTGGAATGACCGTCAAAGCCCTGACGGTTCCCAGGACACTGTACCGAAGCGTCGTAGCTGTCCTGGCGTATTGTTATGTCGTCGTCTATCTAGGCGCGTATATACGCCATACGAGCTCCGGCGGCGGCTGCACAGGCTGGCCGCTCTGTAACGGTGAAGTTGTGCCTGAGCTTGGCGGCGTAACCGGCATTGCATTCGCTCACCGGGTTGCCGCGCTTCTCTTGCTGCTGCTGGTCGGCTTACTGGCCTGGAACGTGCGTAAAGCCGCAGGCGCCAAATCCGAGCTGACCTCGATCGCGTCGGGCACTTTGCTGCTTGTCATTCTGCAGGTGTTCAGCGGCGGCCTGCTTGCGATGACACTAGACAATGAGGATGTCTATGTCTTCACGAGTCTTCTTCATACGATTATTATTGCCGCGCTTTTCAGCATGCTTTGTTTGCTCGCCGTCAGGGTGCGGCAAATGTCTCGTTCATAGCGACCGGAGGTTAACATATGAGCTTTGATTCGCTTCGTCCATTTCTAGAGGAATTGCGCCGGAATGAAGAGTTGGCTGTTATTGATGCGCCGGTTGATCCGGTGCTGGAGATCGCTGAAATTCACCGTCGTGTCATCGACACGGAAGGGCCTGCGCTGCTCTTTACGAACGTCAAG
This sequence comes from Cohnella kolymensis, assembly GCF_000829465.1. Classification (GTDB taxonomy): domain Bacteria; phylum Bacillota; class Bacilli; order Paenibacillales; family Paenibacillaceae; genus Cohnella; species Cohnella kolymensis. The sequence goes on from NZ_JXAL01000014.1 coordinate 59,405, forward strand.
GGAAGCAGCTTCCCCGTCGTCACCAATTTGTTCGGGACAAGCAGACGTGTGGATTTGGCTTTCGGTCCGCGCCCGGAGCAATTGGTCAATCGGTTAGTCGGTTCATTGGACAGTCTGCTGCCTCCATCTTTGCCCGCTTTGTGGCGCGAGAAGGATATGCTGTTCGATCTTCTCAAAGTGGGAATGAGGAATGTACCCAAGGAGCGCGCTCCGGTACTGCAATCCTCACGCCGGGAGCGGCCTCTTGCCGGACTTCCGGTCATCACCTCGTGGCAGGAGGACGGCGGACCTTTCGTGACGCTTCCTCTTGTGTACACCGAGCATCCACAGCATCCGAAGCAGCATAATCTCGGCATGTACCGAATGCAGGTGTTCGACGAGTCGACTACCGGCATGCATTGGCAAATACATAAAGGCGGCGGCTTCCATTATCACGAGGCGCAGCTGCAGGGCGAGGCGCTTCCGGTATCCGTGTTCCTCGGCGGACCTCCTGCGCTTATAGCGTCCGCGATCGCCCCGGTGCCTGAGAACGTGCCCGAGCTGCTTCTTGCCTCTCTGGTGATGGGTGGAAAGCTGCCGATGACGGACAATCCGCTTGGCGGTCACCGGATACCGGCGGAAGCGGAATTCGCCATCGTCGGCAAAGTGCCGCCGCATGAACGGCGCGCGGAAGGGCCGTTCGGCGATCATTTCGGCTATTATTCTCTGACGCATGATTTTCCGGTTTTTCATATTGATCATATGTGGCACCGCAAAGATGCCATTTATCCGGCAACCGTCGTCGGTAAGCCTCGCCAGGAGGACTATTATCTCGGAGAATTCCTGCAGCGTTTGCTATCGCCTGCGTTCCCGATGGTCATGTCCGGTGTTCGAAGCTTGTGGACATATGCCGAAACCGGGTTTCATCCGCTTGCGGCTGCGGTGGTGAGAGAAAGCTATTCGCGGGAAGCGCTGGGAACGGCATTCCGCATTCTCGGCGAAGGCCAGTTAACACTGACGAAATTTCTGATCCTGACCGACACGCCGATGGATTTAGGGAATTTCCCGCTGCTGCTGGAGACCGTTCTCGAACGGTTTGACCCGTTACGGGACTTATTCGTTTTTGATCATACGTCGCACGACACTTTGGACTATACCGGACCGCGGCTGAACCACGGCAGCAAAGCGGTACTGCTTGGGGTTGGAGATCCGGTACGGCAGCTGCCCGGTGAATATGATGGCGGCCCGCTGCCGGGTATCAACCGGGTAAAGCCGTACTGCCGGGGATGTCTTGTCGTCGAGGGCGCAGCTTATACTGCGGATCCGGAGCTTGGAGCAAGACTCGCGGAGCGGCTGTCGGCGGATAACTGCGACTGGCCGCTGATCATTCTGGCGGACAATGCCGACATTGCCGATGCCCAGACGCCGTTCTTGTGGACGACGTTCACGCGCTTCAATCCGGCAGCGGATATGTACGCGGCGAGCGAAGCGGGACGACATCATATCGGTTACCGGCTGCCGATCGTTATCGATGCCCGTATGAAGCCCGGCTACCCGGACGAGCTGTTTCCCCGCGAAGATATCGTCAAGCTGGTGGACAATCGTTGGAAGGAATATTTCAAATCGGCGAATGGGATCGGCTAAAATGAGAGAGAGACGGCGCAACTCACCGGACCGGTTGAGTGCTCCGTCTCTTTTGCGTTACAATGAAAGCAGCAGGTATTGGAATTTGGCGGGAGGAAGCAGCTTGCTGAGAATCATGTTCGGAGAGGAACCGAGAGAGTGGAAAGGTTCATCTCTCAATACGGTACAGGCAATAGAGCAATTCATTCGGCGTTGTTCGGAGGAGGCGGAACGGCGGCCGGAACAGGCGGTACGGCGGCCGGAACAGGCCTCTCAATTTCACACCTATCAATACTGGGCGGAAGGCCTTCTTCGTTCTATGGATGAGCTGGAGCAAGGCATTTACGCGGCGAAGCAATTCGCCAGCCGGATCAATCACACGGAAGTGGACGAGCTCTCAGCCAAGGAGAGGCTGAATTATTACCGCCATGTCTACTTTGACAAAAATTCTTATATTCGAATATTCGCTGTTCTCGATAAACTGGGTACATTTCTTAACTCGCTGCTAAAGCTGGAGACGGAGCGGTTGAAGGCGCACTATTCGTATTTCACCGTACTCCGGAACATGCGCATGAACGGCGTGCACCCTGAACTGGCGGGGCCGCTTGACGAATTGAAGGAGCAGCATCAGGAAGCTTTGAGCAGGCTTCGCAGACGCCGAAATACGGAAATTCACTATATGAATGCGGAACTTGAGGATGATCTCGAACAAACATTGATCCAGAAAGACCGTATAAGTCTGGAAAATATAAAAGCAAATATAGCGGATTTGGAGCAAGCATGGCTGCTCGCCGAAAGTTCCATTGGCGGCACGTTTCGTTTTGCAAACAAACGATTCGCGAAGTCGACTGAAGGATTCGGCTGAGAAATTCGACGCGATGGAGGGGAGTGCCGCGTGACGCTTAAAGGCAGGAACGCGCTGATCACGGGCAGCGCCAAAGGATTGGGGCGTCGAACGGCCTTGGAGCTTGCCGGACGGGGTTGTAACGTCGCGATTAATTATGTAACCAGCCGCGAAGAGGCCGAGAAGCTTGCCGGTGAAATTGAGGCAATGGGATGCCGGGCATACGCGGTGAAAGCCGATATCGCAGAGGCTGCACAGACGGAACGTCTCGTATCGCAAGTGGAGGAGCAGCTCGGCGGTATCGATATACTCGTCAACAATGCGGGACCGTTCATTCGTGAGCGGCGCCTGTTCGCGGACTATAAACCGGAAGAAATTCACTATCTGATGAACGGCAATCTGCTCGGCACCATGCTGCTCGATCACCGGGTGCTCCCGGGAATGAGAAGCCGCCAATGGGGGAGAATCTTTCATTTCGGTTTCGGGCACGCCGCGGAAGCCCGTTCCTGGCCGCATCGCGCGGTTTATGCCGCAGCGAAGGTAGGGCTGGTGTCTTTCACCAAAACTTTAGCGGTGGAAGAAGCGGCTAACGGCATTACCGTAAATATGATCTGCCCCGGAGATATCCGCGGCGGCAACAAAGAAAAGGGAATTGCCGATGTTGAGGGCATAATAGATGAAGAATCTCCGCGCGGGCGCCCGGAACGGGCGAAGATGTGGCGAGGATCATTGCTTTTCTCTGTTTGCCCGAATCGGACTTTCTAACCGGAAATACGATAGACGTATCCGGCGGGCTCGATCCGATCCGATCGAACCTGAAAAAATGACGAAAGGTCCCGCCGCACGGGCAGGACCTTCTTTACTGTCATAAGAAGAAAATCAGAACACTTGAACGACTTCTTCGATACCTTCGACTTCTTCCAGCAACGCGCGTTCGATACCCGCTTTAAGCGTGATTGTCGAGCTCGGGCAGCTGCCGCATGCACCCATCAGGCGCAGCTTCACGATTCCGTCTTCAACGTCGACCAGTTCAACGTCGCCGCCGTCGCGCTGCAGGAACGGACGCAATTTATCGAGCACCTCGAGCACTTCATCATACTGTGTGCTTGGAGCATTTGCACTCATGTTCATCCACTCCTTTCAATTTATATTATAGTACAAAACGCGAACTTTTCAAACAGACGCTTGAACATGATTCAAAGTAAGGAAAGGACTTGAAATTATGCACATCGTGGAATTCTGCGTTAGCATATGCATCATGGCACGGATAAGGTTCTGAAAAAACTCGAACAGCGGCCGGATATTGAAGTCATCGAATACGGCTGCTTGGGAAACTGCGGCGAGTGCTTCCTGTCACCGTTCGCTCTTGTGAACGGGGAGACGGTTCCCGCCGAAACGGCGGACCAGCTGTACGAGCTCGTTCTGGCCGCCATTGCCGAGCAGGAAGAACACAATTCCGCGTTAGACAAGCTTCTGGACGACCTTTAACCGAAGTGGCGTTTGCTTCTCCAGAGTACGCCGCTTTTCAGCATACGAGGAATTCGGCCGAGCAGAGGCGTTGTTCCCATCAATCCGAAGCCGGCTTTTTTGCCTAGAGAACCGAGGACTCCCTTAAGCTTGATGCGGGAGAGCTTCGGTTCTTTATTTTGCCACCGGGCAAGGATCACTTCCGCGACTTGCTCACCCAATGCTCCGGCCAGCTGTGCGCTTGGCGAGTGAGGCTGGCTTGAGCAGTCCCCCACCACATATACTTGAGGCGCGTTAGGCATTTCGTGCCACTCATTCACGATCAAACGGCCCTGTTGATCTTTGGGCTGGTTCATACGCTGTACAATGTCCACCGGTTGAATGCCTGCCGTCCACACCGTTACATCGGTGAAGATCGGTTGTACGCCGTTGTGTATAACACCCGGCTCCAGAGAGGTGATGCTGATGTGCGAGAACATCTCCACATCGTGCAGGCGGAACCAGGACGCCACATACTCCTGAAGCTTGCCCGGAAACGCGGACAGAATGCTGCCTCCGCGGTCAAGAATCCGAATATTGACGTCCGGACGGCTTTCACGCAATTCGGCAGCCACTTCCACGCCGCTCAATCCTCCGCCGACGATCGTCAGTTGACCATACGGGCGAATATCGTTCAGCTTCTGATAGGTGCGCCGGGTTGCCGATAATGATTGAATGCTGCAGGCGTTCTGCTCGGCACCTTCAATGCCGTGATAATTATCGGTACAGCCCAGAGCAATAACCAATGACTCATAAGGAAGCGGATCGCGGCCATTAATGTGAACCAGCCGCCGCTCCAGATCGACATCGGTAATATCCCCATACACCATCTCCAATTGGCTGTGGATGGGAAAGGCGACCCGGATGCCTGATCGGATACGGTGCCTGCCGCTAATGCGTAGTATTCCGTCTTTAGGCCTTGATATGGCATGCGGTCGACCAAAAACAGCCGGGCGTCTTCAGGTAAATCTTCCAACAGATTCTGGACGACAGCCAAGCCTCCGTATCCGCCGCCTAAGATAACGACGTTGCGCATAAGATGAATCTCCTTTGATGATCATGTCTGATGTGGTTAGTATGACACAGAAGAGCCCCCGTCTACCCGACGGGGAGCCCCGGCATTTATTCGTATATCTCGATCTCTTGGTAGAAGGTGTCCCGCTCTACAGGGATGCGCCCCGCACCTTTGATCAGCCAGATCAAATCCTCGCGGGTGATGCCCGCCGGTGTCAAAGCACCCGCCGCATGGCTGATACGTTCACGTACGATGGTGCCGTGAGCATCCGAAGCGCCCATTGTCAGCGCCAGTTGCGTAAGCTGCGTGCCGATATTAATGAAATAAGCCTTAATATGCTGGATATTATCGAGCATCAGCCTGCTGATGGCAATGGCTTTCAGGTCGTCAAACGCGGAATTCCGCCGCCGAATGCTTGCTTTCGGGCTGATCGGCTGCATCGACAGCGGGATGAACACTTGAAACCCGTTCGTCTCATCCTGCAGCTCCCGGATATGGAGCATATGCTGCACACGCTCCTCCACCGTTTCCACGGAACCGTACAGCATCGTGGTGTGAGTGCGCAATCCGAGCTGGTGGGCGTTACGGTGAACGTCGAGATATTGCTGTATGTCGCTTTGTCGTACCTTCATTTTTTCCGATTACTCTTGGGATAAAATTTCCGCTCCTCCGCCGGTAAGCGTTTCAAGTCCGGCTTCCATGAGCGTTTCCAGCACTTCCCTGTAACTCTTACCCGAAATTCTGGAGAAAAAATCAATTTCCGCTGCGGTATACGCTTTGATCGTCACATTCGGATAACGTTGTTTTAACGCTCTGATCGACTCTACATAATATTCGAAAGGCACATGCGGATTATGTCCGCCGACAATGTGAAACTCGCGCACCCCGGGGTGAATATGCTGATCGACGTAAGCGATCATTTCCTCGGGGGATAGAGTGTACGAGCCTTCCTGACCCTGATCTTTGCGAAAATTGCAGAACGCGCAGTGCGCCTCGCATACATTGGTAAAGTAGAGACTCATGTTTTCGATAAAATAAACTTTTTTTCCGTTCTTGCGTAAATTAACCTCGTTGGCAAGTTGTCCGATCGTAAGCAGATCCTCAGAGCGGTATAAGAACAGTCCGTCTTCGAAAGACAGGCGAACGCCGTTTCTGATTTTGTCGGCAATTTCCGCCATCTGGCGATCGGGATTCGTCGTAACGAGTGTCATGAGATGCGCCTCCTGTAGCTCTAAATAGAGCTTGTGAAAAAAAATAACTTACATTTGCTACAAATGAATTCCACGGTTAACAACTGTAAACATTATAAACCTCTGTGTAAACCCCGGCAACTTAAAAAAACGAAACGTATAAAACGCGGGAAAAAATCGGGAATGAACTTGTATATAAGCCAAAATATGGTTATGTTATTGCTAAAAAAACATTTGCCAAAAAGGATGTGCGTTCCACTGAAACCCGAGATCATGCCTCTCTCCGAATTGGAGAAATTGGGGGAGACCGAGAAGATTCAGACACTGCAGCAATACCGTGCGGCCTACACCATCAAGGACCTCAGCCAAGCTTGGGGACTATCCAATCCGATTCAATACTATATGTGGCTGAAAAAACAACACATTTACGAACAACTCGTGCGCCGTTCGGATAAGTTCGAACCCTCGAAAGAGTGGCGGCGCATGCAGGACTCCGAAGCGCGCGAGACGGAGCGGGGACGGGTGCGCGGTTTGTCCGCAGACCAGTTCCGCTACGCGCTTGACACAGACTCCTCGGGTCCGGAGCTCGCTCACGTATTCCGCAGGCTGGCCGATTTTCTGCAAAATGAAAAAGGGCAGTTCCGCTGCCGGATCGAATTAAAAGCTGTCGCACAGCAAGCGGCGGTCGATACATCTCTTGAGGCTTGAGGCTCTCTTGCGGTATACTATAGAGAGAACAGGCAAGGGGAGGGATCGCGTATGGCAACATCAACGATGGTCAACATCAGCGAAGCCGCCGGCGACAAGATTCAAGAGATGCTCGCTGCCGAAGAAACACCGAATTTGTTTCTGCGAATTGGCGTGCAAGAAGGCGGCTGCAGCGGTTTTTCATACGGAATGGGATTTGACGACGAGAAGCATGAGAAAGACGAGGAGCTGGACGTTCGCGGCTTGAAAGTCGTCGTGGACGGCGACAGCCTCAAATATTTGAACGGACTCGAAATCGACTGGAAAGAGTCCGCAATGGGCGGCGGGTTTACGATCAACAACCCGAACGCTGTTGCTACCTGCGGATGCGGATCATCCTTCCGTACCGCGACGGATTCGGGAAAGCCGAATCCCGAACAATGCTGATTCACAGTTTATGACAGACGCGACCGCGGCCGATTAGGGGCTGCGGTTTTTTTCTTAAAAAAGTAAACATCATATCTTAAGGTTCCCCGTTGTAAACGATTACAATTATTCGGATAATCGGTATATCAACAGTTAGGGGGATCCTGAAATGAGAAAATGGCGGAAAATTGCCGGGCCTGTTCTTGCGACCGTGCTTGCTGTCAGTTTGGCGGCCTGCGGGGGCGGCGGCAAGAATGGAAGTAACGGCACCGACACTGCTAGCAACAGCAGCAGCAATTCCAACCCGGCATCCGGGGATACCGGAAGCGCAAGCGCGAGCGAAAGCGGCAAAGAAAACATCACGATTACTTTCCAGAATATTTATCCGGATCCGACCGATCCGAAATACCAGATGCTGCGCAAAATCGTGGGTCAATACGAGTCGGATCATCCGAACATCAAGATTGAGCTGGATTCCCTCAACACCGATCAGCAAAAGCTGAAGCTCAAGACACAGGCGGCGTCCAAGGAAGTTCCGGATATCACCGTCGTGAACCCTTCCGCCCAGATGAAACCTTTTGTAGACGCAGGACTGTTCGCGCCTCTCAACGAGATGGTCGAGAAGAACGGCTTGAAAGGAACTTTCCAGGAGGGAATCCTCGATTACTATACGTTTGACGGCAATCTTTATGCGCTGCCGGACGGCAATAATATCGCGATTGTCTACTACAACAAACAATTATTCGAGAAAGCCGGCGTAAAAGTGCCGACGACGTTCGAGGAAATGGTTGAGGTCGTCAAGCAGCTGAAAGCGAAAAAAATTCAGCCGATGGCCATCGGAGAGAAAGACACGTGGACCGGTTCCTTCCTGTTCATGAACGTGCTTCTGCGCACGAATGGCGGTCCCGGCTTCCTCAAGGACGTGCTCGGCGGTAAAAAAACGTTCGAGGACCCGGCATTCACGGAAGCGGTCGACGCGTTTCAAAACCTGGTTCAAGCAGGCGCGTTCCAAGAAGGAGCAACTTCTTTTGACTACAACGCAGGCGAGAATCTGTTCAAAACGGGCAAAGCGGCCATGTACTTCATGGGAAGCTGGGCCACGGGAGGAATCGAGACATCGTCTGTGAACGGCAACATCGGCGTGTTCAAATTCCCGACGGTCAGCGGCAAAGGAAATCCGGACGAATTCATGCTTGCCCCGGGCAGCGCATTCGCGGTGTCGAAGGACAGCAAACATCTTCAAGAGACGCTCGATTTCTTGAACTACTACATGCTCAACTATCCGAAAGAAGCTTTCGCAGTAAAAGGAGCAGTCGGTGTCGCACAGAAAGTGGACGGCGATTTTAAAGCAGCCGGGTACTCGGACATGGCTATGGAAGTGCTGAACCTTTTCAAAGGTGTAAAGGGCGGCGATCTGGCGTTCGACAACACCATGAATCCCGGAACCGCACAGATTCATCTGTCGAGCATCCAGAACTTATTCGTTACCAAGGTGCCGGCGGCTGACGTGGCGAAAGAACATCAAAAGGCGTTCGAAGATAATAAAGAATAAAGAATAATGAATATATCCCGCTCGATGTGCACCGGGGGCTTGCCGCTCCCGGTGCACATCGCAATTTCTTGATGAAGGAGGCCGGGTCGCTTGAACGTGCTGAAAGTGTCCAAATGGACGATCGCGGCTTTTGTTCTTCCCGCTCTGCTCCTGTACGCCTGCCTGGTTTTCGTTCCTATAATCGTTTCTCTCTACAGCGGACTTCTTGACTGGAACGGCATCGGCACGTCGAAATTCGTGGGGCTGGGCAATTTCACCAAGCTCTTTTTTTCAGATCCGGTGTTTTGGCCGTCTGTGCGCAGAACCCTAGTACTCGCTCTGCTTTCGATGGGAATCCAAATTCCCTTTGCGCTTTTCGTCGCCATTCTCATTAACCGATATATCAAAAGGCCGAATTTCCTCGTATCGAGTTACTTTTTGCCGGTCATTCTATCCGTCGTCATCATCGGCCAGCTTTGGAAAACGATCTACAATCCGAGCGCGATGGGCGGTATGCTGAACCAGATCCTGGAGGGCTTGCAGTTACAGGGATGGACCCGCGCCTGGCTGACGGACCCCAAGGTAGCCACGTATGCGCTGTATTTCGTCGCACTATGGCAGTACCTCGGTTATCACGTACTCATCCAATTCACGGGTATCCGCAACATTCCGTCTGAAATTTACGAGGCGGCAAAGCTCGACGGCGCAGAAGGTTTTAAGGCCGATTATCACATCACTTTTCCGATGATTATTCCGATTTTCAAAATATCGGTCGTACTGGCGTTCATCGGCTCCCTGCAATCGTTCGATCTGGTCATGGTGATGACAGCCGGCGGTCCGGCACACGCGACAGACGTGATTTCCACGCACATGTATCACATGTCCTTTCTGTCGTTGAAATACGGGTACGGCAGCGCCATTGCAGCATTTCTCGTCGTATTCTGCCTGCTCGCCACCCTGGTGATCAACTTGATGTTCAACAGGATAGAGAAAAGATATTCGTAAAAGGAGGTGCGCCTTTTGAATCGATCCGTCAGCACGGCAGTGAAGCCGGCAGCCGAGGCGTGCGCCTTATGGTCTGCCTTCAAGAAAGGCGCCGTCGTCCTGATGCTCTCGGTGCTTTTCGTCACACAACTATACCCGCTGTTGTGGCTTCTCACTTACTCCCTCAAAACGAATGAAGAAATTTTGTCAGGGCGCTTCTTTGCGCTGCCGGAAGCGCCGCAATGGATTAACTTCACACAAGCTATTGAGGCCGGTCAATATTTTCGCTATTTACTGAACAGTCTTTTCGTTACGACAGTAACCATGCTGGGGGTCATTCTGCTCAGCTCTCTAGCCGCGTTCGCGGTCGCCCGCTTTCGCTGGAAATACGGGCAGGTTGTGATGCTGCTATTTCTTGTCGGACTGATGATTCCAATGCAGGCTACACTGCTGCCGCTAATGATCATGTTCAAGAATATCGACATACTCAATACTCACTTGTCGCTCATCTTTCCTTATATCGCATTCCAAACCCCTCTTTCCGTGTTCATACTGAGCGGGTTCATGAGGACGATTCCGCACGAGGTTGAAGAATCGGCCATCATGGACGGTGCCGGTGCATTCCGGATGTTTCGGAGTATCGCTCTGCCGATCTCCATACCGCCTGTCGTCACTGTCTGCATTCTTACGTTTATTAATATTTGGAACGAGTACATCATGGCAGCCACTTTCATCTCGTCGGACCGGCTCAAAACGCTGCCTTTCGGCGTAAACAGCTTCGTCAGTCAATATTCCGTGAATTACGGCGCTATCGGCGCATTCTTGGTGCTTGGAGCTCTTCCGGTTATTGTGATCTACTTCTTCCTGGCAGAGAGAATTACGAAGGGCATGGTCACCGGCGCCGTCAAAGGGTAAAATCGGAGATATGAAAAGCTTCCGTTCGATTCACAGCCGTCTTTTTCTGCTGTTTTTAGCATCTATGCTCAGCTTGCTGTTCGTCGTGAGCGTTCTGTATTATCAACGGGCGACCGAACAGATCAGGAATAGAATCGCCGACATTGCGGACAAAAACATCTCGCAGACCGTCGGCTTATTTGACCTTTTACTGAAAGGTTATGACAGCGTTACCAAGACGCTCAACAGCAATGACGAGCTGATGCGGCTGCTGCAGAGCCGGCTCACGGACGATCCGGTGCTTGGAGTGGATAACGAACGCAAAATACGTAACATCCTGGGTGCCATCTTTTACTCCCGGGACGATATCGTCGGCATTCACATCGTGACTTACAGCGGCAAGGTACACAGTTATGAGCGGTCGAGCGGCGGCTCCGGTTCGGGCAATTATACGCAAGCGCAATGGTTCCGTTCGCTGAAAGAGTCGACGGGGGAAATGAAGTGGCTGGGCGTCTTTCCGCAATCGCTGATGAGCGGCGGATTCGATCGTCCTGTTTTTGCATTCGGCCGGCAATTGTTCGAGCTGAACGAGCTGAAACCGATCGGCATTGTGCTGATTGAGACGGATGCCGAAGCTATTTTGTCCGCACTTTCGAATGCCAGCCTTGGACCCGGCAGCAGCGTGTCCATTCACGGAGCGGCAGGGGAAACAATCGTCACCACTTCCGGCAGGAACTCGTTTGAGCCGCTGCCGGCCGGTTGGCCCGGTCAGCTTAGGGAGGATGAGACCTTTGTCCGGGAACGGCGGGATTCCCTCGTTACGGCTGCGCGTATCGCCAAGGCGGAATGGACGATCGTCGCGCAAACGCCCAAAAGCAATATGCAGCTGGAACTGAAACAGACGCAGCAGTTCCTGATGACTGTAATCATCGTGCTGGTAGTCGTGGCGACCGTGCTGGCCACGTTCGTTTCCCGTACCTTTTCATCGCCGTTCAAACGTCTGCTTCAGGAGATGAAGCAGGTGGAAATGGGGAATTTCAACGGGAGGATCAGTGTTAACTCTTATGATGAAATCAATGTGCTCGTATCCTCATTCAATCGCATGGTCGCCCGCATGGACGAACTGATCGAGCGTATCAAACTTTCCAGCATCAGCGAGAAGCATTCCCAACTTCAAGCGTTGCAGTCGCAGGTAAATCCGCATTTTTTATTTAATACGCTGGACATGATTTACTGGATGCTGGACGAGAGGGAGAACGACCGGCTGGGCAAAGTGATCCTAGCTCTATCTCATATTTTCAGATACAGCAGCGATTGGGAGGAAGCGTCGCGTACGACGCTGCGCAGCGAGCTGGAGCAGATGCAGCATTATTTAACGATAATCGAAACCAGGCTGCCGGCCGTATAAGGGCCGAAATCGATTTCGAAGAACGCTGGCTCGATGCGGTGCTGCCCAAAATGACACTGCAGCCGATTATTGAGAACGCCGTGAAATACGGACTGGAGCCGCTCAACCGCCCTGGGCTGCTTCGAGTCTTCACGCAGGAAAGCAACGGCGTACTGAACATCGTAATAGAGGATAATGGGGTCGGAATGGATGATCAACTGTTAAGGCAGCTATTACAGCTGTTGGATGAAGAAGACAGCGGCGATCCGTCGTCAAACACGGCGAGGCGCGGTATCGGCCTGCAAAATGTACACCGCAGGATACGCCTTATGTTCGGAAACGGTTATGGGCTTCGGATCGAAAGCAGCCGGGAACGGGGCACGACAGTTGTCGTGGCCATGCCGCTTCCGGCGCCGGGAGGGCATCAGCTATGAATATACTGGTCGTTGATGACGAAACGGTCATACGGGAAGGAATAGAACGGACGATCTCCAAACGGTTTCCGGATCACCGCGTTCTGCTGGCATCGAATCCAGAGGAAGCCGTTCAACTGCTTAGAAGCGAACCGGTCGACCTTGTGCTCACCGATGTGCTCATGCCCGGGATGACGGGACTCGAACTCATGGATATTTCTCGTAAGCGGCATCCCCACGTGAAGTGGGTCGTCATCTCCGCTTATTCGGAGTTTGCGTATGCACAGCAAGCAGTTCGGTTCGGCGCCAAAAACTATTTATTGAAGCCGATCGGCAAAGACGTGTTGATTGAGATGATTGCGCAGATCGGCGACGAGATTGCCAGAGACAACGAGATGTCGAAAGAAGCGCGGTTCATGCGAACGAATATGCGCTTTCTGCGTGAAGCTATATTTGCGAGATGGGCATTCGGCCTGGATCTTGCGGGTATCGATTTGGCGCCGTATATCGAAAGACATCCCCATTTTCACTTGATCATGATTCGTATGGAAAGCGATCGTGTCGTTCACTTGGAACATTTTATCGTCGAGAACGTTCTCTCCGAATTGATTGACAATCACGGCCACGGATTCGTCGCCAGCATAGACGCGAAAAGTTTGCTCGGCCTGGTCACCTTACAAGAAGACGCCGACAGTCCCATGCCTATGCTTGACGAGCTTCGGCGCCATTTGAAGAGATATGTCAAGGTTCCTTTCCAGATTTTACATTCGCACCGGTTAAGCCATTTCGCCAGCGTCCCTGAAGAAGTACAGAGAATGCGTAAAGCCGCGGCAACCCAAGTGTATGAACGTTATGCGAGCGGCGGCGACCAAGCCGTTGAAATCGCACTTCAGTACATCAAGGCGCATTACCATGAAGAGTTGTCTTTGGAAAAGGCAGCTTCGGTCGTTTATTTGAACCCGGTCTATTTCAGCCAGCTTTTCAAGCAGAAGACCGGGCAAGGCTTCAAGGATTACGTGATTCAACTGCGTTTGGACCAAGCCAAAGAAATGCTGCATAATCCGGCTCTTAAGATCGCAGATATCTGCGAAAGGATCGGCTATCAGGACATGCGCCACTTCTCGCAGCTATTCCGCAAAAGATACGGGATGACACCTTCCGAGTACCGGCAGTCTTCCGTTCAGCTGAATTGAGGCGAATTCCCGTAGTCATTCATCCAAGAACGTGTCCCGATCGGAGAGTACTATGAATATAAATCTCTGAGAGAGGAGCCGCTATGATGAGTGATAGTCAAGGGAGACAGGTAGCCAGCAAGTGGCTCAAGACGAAAGCACTGCTCAGTGATCCCGGCCTGGCGAAACACATCCCCGATACATGCAGGTATAAGCCTTCGAATCTGAGAGCGATGCTGTCGCGATATGCGATGGTCGTCGTGAAGCCCGTCAGGGGTGCCGGCGGAATCGGCGTAATGATGGTGAAGCGTCAGAGACGTGCATTCACCTGCACCTATCTGGCACGTACGAAAAGGTACTCCAATTTCTCCGCTCTCTCGAACGCCATCGATAAGCGCCGCAAAGGCAGCTCTTTTTTGATCCAAACAGGCATCCATCTTGCCCGTATCAAAGGAAGACCGGTTGATTATAGAGTGAAGTATGTAAAAGAAAATGACGAATGGACTTATCGGTCGATGGTGGGCAGATTGGCAAAAAAAGGGCTGTTCGTCACAAACTTGTGCCGGGGCGGCGAGCTGATGCCATCAGCCGAGGCGATTCGCCGATCCTTATCCTCCAAGCTGGTCCGCGAAAAAAAGCGAGAGATGCGACATTTGACGGAAACGTCGACAACGCTGTTGGAGCGCCGCTTCCCGGGTGTTGCGCAGCTGGGGTATGATTATGGCATCGACCGAAAAGGACATATATGGCTTTTGGAAGTCAATACTCGACCGCAGTAATCATTATGATTTGACATATTTTTCTATTAAATCCTTTAATCAACTTATTCATGATCATGAAACTTTTTTATAAAACAGCTGCTGCAAAAGATGTGAATAATTTAATCCACAGAATCCCCTGTGCACGGAAAGATATTTCGGGGTTTTTCAACATTTTACCCACATCTTTATCCACAACCATATGTGGATATGACGAACCTTGTCCGCTTCTTGGAGGCCGTGCTATGATTCCATCACAAACTCCAACCCTATAAGGAAAGGGCGTGCGGCCAATGTTGCTCTCCGATGATCTTTTGCTGGATGCTTATCGTAATGCGGTTCGTCTGCAGCTTGAAATGGAATTTGTCCGTTTGCTCCGTGCGGAAATTAAACGCCGCAGGTTGAAGGTTCCGGATGAGCAGGTGATCTAAATATGCCAACCGGTTACTTCGACAGTAAATGGGAAGTCGCATTGTACGCAGCGAGCTGCATGACGGCACACGGTGTCGTTGTCCACGACCATTGTGACTGTACCCGGAAGCGTGGGCTCATAAGGGGAATAGGGTCCAACCCAATCGCTCCAACGACCTTCGTCTTCGGCTGCGGAACCACAGATCGCACATGACACCTCCAGGAGGCTAAGCGCATTGCAGACAGGACAAATCAAAAGGGCAACCTCCTTAGATGCCGGATGAACCTCCGGTTTTCCAACGGTAGGATGCCCTTTTGCAGTTTATAATTTCATATTGCTGCTGTGGCCCGGCGACAGCTTCGCGCCGGGATCGATATACACTTTGGCGTTATTGATGGCCGTAGGCGCCTCGCCGAATCCGACAGCGATCAATTTCAACTTGCCGGGATAGGTCGTGATATCGCCGGCTCCAAAAATACCGGGGATACTCGTTTCCATTCGGGAGTCCACAACGAGGGATCCGCCTTCGATGCTGAGGCCCCATTCCGCTATAGGTCCGAGCGAGCTTACGAACCCGAAATTTACAATGACGGCGTCCACTTCATGCAGGCTCGTCTCACCCGATTTAACATCGGTCAGAGTTACATGGGTGATCGAGCTTCCGCCTTGAAGAGCCGTAATTTCAGTAGGTGTGAGGATCTTGACTTTGGAATTCATCAACAGTTCCACACTGTGTTCATGCGCACGGAACTTGTCGCGGCGATGAATAAGCGTAACCTGTTCGGCAATGGGCTCCAGCATGAGCGCCCAATCGACGGCGGAATCCCCGCCCCCGCTGATGAGCACCTTCTGCCCGCGGAAACGGTCGAGATCGCTTACAAAATAATGAAGGTTCGCTTTCTCGAATTTCGAGGCTTCGGGCAGCTCCAAACGCCGGGGTTCGAACGCTCCGACGCCTGCGGTAATAATTACCGCGCGTGAGTGATGCACTCTCTGATCCGTGACGATTTCAAACAGCCGTTCTTCAAGCTTGGTAACCTTTTGCACCTTTTCCTCCAGGCAAATATTCGGTTTGAAAAGGTCCATCTGCTCTTTCAGGTTGTTCACAAGATCCTGCGCGGTTATTTTGGGAAATCCTGCGACATCATAAATATATTTCTCCGGGTACAGCGCAGCGAGCTGGCCGCCCAATTGAGGCATACTTTCAATAAGCGTGACTGACATTTGCCGCATGCCGCCGTAAAAGGCCGCGAACATACCGGCAGGGCCTCCGCCGATAATGGCCACATCTACCGCGGTTTCATTGCTCTGGTTCAAAAACTGACACCTCCGAGTGAATTATGACAAATCGTTACAATGTATTTGTTTCCAATTATAAGCCAGTGATTGCGAACAAGGAAAGCGTTTTTGTGCAGTTGTCCAAATTAATTCGTGAAAATCAACCTTGAAAAATGAGGGAAAAGCCGATATGATTTTGTTAAATAGCCTCGGATGAGCAACTTAGCGGAGGACATTGTGTAATTTTTCACAAACTAAACACATACACAGATTGGATGGGATCAGGCATGAGCAGCATACCGAAGATTGTAATCCTAGGCGCCGGTTACGGAGGCGTTCTCACCTCGCTTCGTTTGCAAAAGGAACTGAATTATAATGAAGCGGACGTGACGTTGGTCAACAAGCATGACTACCACTACATCACCACCCACCTTCATATGCCTGCGGCCGGAACGGACAACCCGGAGAACGCGCGTGTGAATATCTCCAAGCTCATTGACGAATTCAAGATCGATTTCGTTAAATCGACAGTCGTACAAATTCGTCCGCAAGACCGCAAAGTGATTTTGGAAGACGGCACACTTTCATACGACTATCTGGTCATCGGCCTCGGCGGCGAACCGGAAACTTTCGGCATCCCCGGACTGGGCGAGCATGCGATGAACATTCGCAGCATCAACTCGGTTCGTCTGATCCGCGAACATATCGAATATCAATTTGCCCGCTTCAAGCGCGAACCCCATCGGACGGATTATCTGACTTTCGTTGTGGGCGGCGCCGGATTCACGGGTATTGAGTTTGTCGGCGAGCTTGCGACCGCATTCCCGAGCTTTGCAAACAATTCGACGTAGATCCTGCGTTGGTGAAAATCGTTAACATTGAAGCGGCTCCCACTGCGCTGCCCGGATTTGATCCGGAGCTCGTGGATTATGCGATGGAAGTGCTGCGCAACAAAGGCGTAACCTTCCGCATCGGAACTGCG
This sequence comes from Cohnella kolymensis, assembly GCF_000829465.1. Lineage (GTDB taxonomy): Bacteria > Bacillota > Bacilli > Paenibacillales > Paenibacillaceae > Cohnella > Cohnella kolymensis. Next base: position 76,486 of record NZ_JXAL01000014.1, read on the forward strand.
ATTAAAGAATGCACGCCGGATGGCGTTGTTGTCGGCGAAGGCGAAGAAATTAAATCCCAGACGGTCATCTGGACCGGCGGTGTTCGCGGCAACCGCTTGATCGAGGAAGCCGGCTTCGAGACGATGAGAGGCCGCGTGAAGGTTGACGAATTCCTGCGCGCACCGGGCCACGACAATGTGTTTATTCTCGGCGATAACTCCCTGGTGTTCAATCCGGAAGGCCGTCCTTATCCGCCGACTGCCCAAATGGCCATGCAGCAAGGTGTCAACTGCGCACACAACCTGGTCGCATCCATTCGCAATCAGCCGCTCAAATCCTATTCGTTCAGCAACAAAGGCACCGTGGCATCGCTCGGTAAAGGCGAAGCGATCGGCATCGCTTTCGGCAAGAAATACAAAGGCCGGGTTGCGGCATGGCTGAAAAAAGCTATCGATATCCGTTACCTTTTCATTATCGGCGGTATTCCGCTGGTGCTGCGTAAAGGTAAATTTCTGTAATGAGACATTGCAGCGTGCAAGTGCGGGGCCTGTTGACAAGGCAAGAATTAGACCGTTACAACGCGCTGATGGAAGTCGGCTCCTATCTGGAGTCGCAGAGCCGATACGAACTTGCAGCTGTCGTACAAGCCGAAGTGGACTTGCTCATTCAACCCGCCATCGAGCGATTGAAGGACAAAGGCCGCGAACGGGATCGAATGACGCTGCAATACCTTGAAGACAAACGTCGTGCAGAATGGGAAGCCCAGATGCGCGAGTTGGAAGAAAATTAATGTTTAAAGGCCTGCCTGCCTGTCTAATTGACTTGCAGCAGGCCTTTTGTGTGCGTGAACGGCTATGAAAAATTCCTTGTATTTATTTTACGGATAAATTTGGTAGAATACAGGCGAAGGCAGTCCACATCATCGCGGCCGTTGCATCAGGGTACAGATCATTGTCATGGGGGGATTCGTGTGTCTGAACGTATCGAGAAAGATTCATTGGGCAGTAAGGAAGTGCCGGCGTCAGCTTATTACGGAATCCAAACGCTGCGTGCCGTAGAGAATTTTCCGATCACAGGTGTACCGGTCCATTCCGAGCTCATTGTCGCTTTGGCCCATGTCAAGAAAGCGGCCGCACAAGCCAACACGGAGCTGAAACGGCTGCCGCATGCGATCGCGGAAGCGATCATTCAAGCCGCTGAGGAAGTTTCGCTCGGGGGATGGCATGACCAGTTCATTGTGGATTCCATCCAAGGCGGAGCGGGAACATCCATCAACATGAACATGAATGAAGTGCTCGCCAACCGAGCGCTGGAAATTATGGGCCATCCCAAGGGCGATTATTTTCACTGCAACCCGAACAATCACGTGAATATGTCCCAGTCGACGAACGATACGATACCTACGGCGTTGAGAATTTCGGCTTATTTGTTGTCAATGAGATTGTTGCAGACGATGCGTGAGCTGCACGTGGGATTTGTGCAGAAGCAATCCGCATTCGACGACGTTATTAAAATGGGCAGAACCCACCTGCAGGACGCCGTACCGATCCGCATGGGCCAGGAATTCGGCGCTTACGCAAGAGTGACCGAACGCGACATCGGACGGGTTACCCGGGCGGCTGAAGGCTTGTTGTCGGTGAACATAGGAGCGACCGCCGTCGGTACTGGGTTAAATGCGACGCCTGAGTATATCGCCCGTGTCGTTGCTCATCTGGCGGAAGATTTGCAAATTCCCGTCCACAGCGCCGAAGATCTCGTGGACGCCACGCAGAATACCGACGCTTATACGGAGCTCTCGGCCGCACTTAAGGTGTGCGCCATGAACTTGTCGAAAATTTGCAACGACATACGCATGATGGCATCCGGGCCGAAGGTCGGTCTGGCTGAGATTACACTGCCGCCGAGACAGCCGGGCTCCTCGATCATGCCGGGAAAGGTAAACCCTGTAATGGCGGAAGTCGTCAATCAGGTCGCTTTTCAGGTGATGGGCAACGACCATACGATCTGTGTGGCTTCGGAGGCCGGCCAGTTTGAACTGAACGTGATGGGGCCGGTCATCGCCTTCAATCTGCTTCAGTCGTTGAAGGTATTGCAGCGAGGAATCGACGCTTTCAACCGGTTCGCCCTGGAGGGTATGGAAGCCAATCGGGACAGATGCAAGACGTATGTCAATCAAAGCTTCGGTATTGTCACAGCGCTGAATCCGCATCTCGGTTACGACGTTGCCGCACAGCTCGTGAAAGAGTCGATGGCCACGGGTATTTCGATCCGGGAGCTTATTCTGGAAAGGCAGCTGCTCACCCCGGAGGAGATGGAGGAGATTCTCGATCCGGTCCAAATGACGACGCCGGGCATTGCCGGAGAACGGCTTCTGACAGAACAAAGTTAATGTCCGCAAATGCAGAAAAGCCAGGTCTAGCTGTTAAGAGCAGCTAAGCCTGGCTTTTATCATTTTCAGAAATCAGCCGCGCAGCAAACGGTCCAGCGATTCGGCCGTGAGCCGGTTGCCGACGAAGAAGGCGCCGAATTCACCGAACCGCGCGCTCACTTCATCAAACCGCATTTCGTACACGAGCTTCTTGAACTGAAGAGCGTCGTCCGCAAACAGCGTGACGCCCCACTCCCAATCGTCGAAGCCGACGGAGCCCGAGATGATCTGCTTCACTTTGCCCGCATAACCGCGCCCGATCATGCCGTGGCTTCTCATCATCGCTTTGCGGTCCTCCATGGACAGCATGTACCAGTTATCCTGCAGATCGCGCTTTTTGTTCATCGGATAGAAGCAGATATGATTGCTTTTGGGCAGAATCGGCTTCAAGCGGGCGGCGATTTCCGGAACCTGCAGCGGATCGACGCCAGGCGCAGCCATGTAATTACTCAATTCAACAACGCTTACGTACGAGTACTCTTTACGGGTAAACCGGCCGAAAGCGGATCTATTAAAGGCGTTCTCGATATCGTTAAGTTCCTCCAAAGTCTCCCGCAGGTGCATGAAGATGAGGTCAGCTTTTTGTCCCACTATGGAGTACAATGCCAAGCTTCCTTCTTTTCGCGCTTCAACGGCTTCCCAATCGGCAATCAGTTTGTTCAGATCGTTCAGTGCCGCATCTTTCTCTGCCGCGCTTGCCGCATTCCATGCCGGCCAATCTATGCTGCGCAAATCATGCAGGGCGTACCAGCCTTCCAACGTTTGGGCGGCTTCGCTCATCGGTCATCTCTCCTTGTCTACATTGCTGTACCCATTGTAGCCCAACGGAATCGGCGGGGCAAACGACCGTCTATATTTTTCGCCAGAATAACCCGTATTCGTTTATTTTTGTTCACACCCTGTTCGTTGACTGTGAGGAAAACAATCTTGTACACTGATTAGAGGTATGTAAGCCCGCACTTATTAGGAGGATCGACATGCTCGGTAGCATAATACAGGAAACCGTCGGAACGCTGCTCTTTTTCGTGCTGTTTTTCGGGATAGGTTTCATATTGAATATGTTAATTAAAACGACCTGGATGCCGACATGGCTGTATGTGTTCATCGTCATCCCGCTGGCCGTATGGTACTTCTGGGATTCAACCATTCATGTCGGCGAGAATCTTACCCGTTTTGCCGTCATCGGGATGTTCCCGATCTTAGCCGGCATCGGCGGCGCGCTCACAAGCGGCTGGGCGATCCGGGCGCTGAGACGCGGCGGCTACAAAATGTTCTAAACCCGGCGGCGCTCGGGACAGGAGGAACAACATGCTTCGTTCGGCTGAAGGAAGAAAATTGGCGAAATTCGCACTCGTCGGAGGACTCAATACGGGTGTGGATTTCGCTGTTTTTTGTTTGTTGGTGTACGGTGCGGGAATGATTTCCATCGGAGCCCAAATCCTCTCCTATGCTGCAGGATTACTCAACAGTTATCTATTGAACCGTCGATGGACATTCGGTGTGAAGAAGGAGCATAAGTTCGGGGAAGTGATGCGGTTTATCGTTGTGAACCTGTTCTCTTTCGGAGCCGCGACCGGCGTTCTGCTCGCTATGGAGCAGTGGCTCGGATCGGCTGCAGCCAAGGCGGTGTCCGTTGTCATATCAATGGCCGTCAACTTTGTCGGGTATCGTGTTTGGGTATTTCGAATGGAACACCAAGGAAATCGGGCAGGCTAACCAAAAAAGCGAACTCGAGGTGCCGGTTATGCCGCTTATTCATGCCAATGGTGTGGAACTGCACTATCATCTGCAAGGAAAAGGAACCTCCGTTATTTTTGTGCATCCGCCTTGCATCGCAAGCCGGGTGTTTACTTATGTGCGCAATGATCTGTCACAGGATCACCGCACTTTGCTGTTCGACTTTCGCGGACACGGCCGAAGCGCATCATCCGCGACGCCCATCACGATACCTTTGCTCGCGGAAGATATCCGCCAGCTTATGGACGTGCTCGACATACCTTCGGCTTACTTGTGCGGCTATTCATTGGGCTCGATGGTCGTGCTTCACGCGCTGCTGACCTATCCGCAGCGATTTCGCGGAGGAATTCTTCTTGGCGGATTAGCGGAAGTAAACACCGTCAAAACACGGGCGAAGATCAATGCTTTTCTTGCTGCCGGAACGCTTCGAGCCCAGCGGTTCATGTCGTTCCCGATCGCATGGGCCAATGCGGACAATTACCAAACCTATAAACGGCTGCGCAGCGAAACTCGGTCGGGGGATCGCGCCAAGTGGATGGAGTATATGAGAAGCGGGCTGCATTATTCGGTCAAGGACCGCTTGGAAGATATACGCCAGCCCGTCCTGCTCATTTGCGGCGAGCGCGACCGCGAGTACAAAGCATACATGAGAGAGCTGCAGCAGGGCTTGCCGAACGACAGCTCGGCGTTTATGCCGGGAGTACGACACATTCTGCCTGCTTTCGGAGCGGGACCGGTGTCCGAGCTCATCCGTGGATGGGTTGACGCGCAGGAAGAGCGAAGCTCAGACGCGGAGGAAACGCTGCGTGAAGGACATGAACCGGATCGGTTGGATTTTCCTTATTGGGAACAACAGGATGGGGACCAACCGCACACGCACCTATAATAAAAAGGGACTCCGGCAGACGGTGAGCGCAGCGGACGACATTTGCTGCGTTAACGGTCACACAACCGGAGTCTTTTTTATCTCTCTCAAAGCGCGGTTTGTGCTACAATAGAGAAACCCAATCTTTAACCGAAAAGAGTTGTCGATTCCGCTATGCGCGTGTCGAATATATTGGAATTTACGGAGAACCACCGCTACTTTACAACACGCCACTTTGCGCTGAGCGCATTGGACCGCAAGGTGCTGACCTCTCTCTATCAGCCGATGGCAGGGGCGCTTTCGATCGGGTTTTATCAGCTGCTCTATTATCAGCTCGCAGAGGATTCGGCAGGATATTCGAAGCTGCAGCAGCAGCGCGGATTATTCCTCGGGCTCGGATTGGATCTGAGCGCCGCCGGCCGCAGCCAGCTGCTGGAGGCCGCCTCGCGGCTCGAGGCGGTGGGGCTGGTTCAGTCGTTCCGCCATCATAACCCTGTAACAGAGGAAACGTTGTACGAATACGTACTCATTCGTCCGCTTCACGCCGCGGAATTTTTCTCGAATATACATTTTACGCTCCTTTTAAGAGATAAGATCGGCAAAAGTGCTTTGATAGAATTGCGGAGCACGTTCTCCGCTGAGCCGCCGGCCGAACTGGCCCGGTTCGTCAATCGTGAAGAGGTGACGGTTCCCTTCTATGAGTTGTTCCGGATCGGCGCCGGTACGATTGACCCTGAATTGGAAGCGGGTTGGGCGGAGGCCGCCTCCGGTTCGGAACCGCCCGCTTCCGCCCAGCCGCCGGCAAGAATTCGCCACAGCGATATGCTGCTGCGTTTTCCACGCGGATCCGGAAATCGCAGCTATGTCGAGAAATTGAAGCGTGCCCCGGAGTCGATGGAGCAGTTAAACTATTTAGCCTATAAATTCGATTTGGAAGTGCCGGAGATTTGCCGCCTGCTGGATGAGGACGGAATCTTCCGGAATGACGGCACGCTCCTATGGGACGAGCTTCAAAGCCGCGCCAATCTGATGTACAGGCAAGACCGCAAGCGGGATGAAGAGCGGGCCAGATTTCTAGCACGCGGTGAGGTCAGGCCTGCAGCGGAGATCGAGGATTCGGCGTCATCTGCCGTGCAGCTGGATATTCCGGAAAGATTTCAAGCCGAAGTCACCGTACAGCGCTATAATGAAATGCTTCGCCGTGAGCCTTATACAAGGATGCTGGAGCGCTATTTCCCGGGAGCGGTGCCGGATGCTTTTATCCGTATTTTCGAACGGATCGATATTAACTACAAGCTTCCCGAACCGGTGATCAACATCCTGATCCACTACGTATTGGGAATGAGCCATGCGCAGCGGTTAACCAAATCATTCATCGACTCTATCGCCTCTAATATGCTTGCCAAAGGAATCGATACTTTAGATAAAGCGGTCTCGTATGTCAAGGAGCAGGAGAAGCTGAACGCTACATTGGAACGCAGGCGTCGCGGAGAAGAGCCGGTGCGGGGGAACGGTCAGCACGCCGGCGGCCGCGGAAGGGCCGCTGCCCGCAAGCCGGCGATGCCGGTTGTCAAGGATGACGGCGCTCTGCAAGAAGTGACGCCGGAAGAGCGGCAGAAGATGAGGGAACTGGCCCGCAGACTGAAAGAGGAAAAATGATCCGGACTGCATGAACAGATAAGGTGCGGAGGAGGAGCAGGATATGGAATCATTAGGAGAGGCTCTTCGCCGCCTTCCGATCATGGAACAGGCGAAAGACTCGGAACGCGTGGCCGAACAAGTTTTGAAAGACCCGCTTGTCGCGAAGCTGCGCGACCGGTATCCGGGATTGGAAGAGACTGTACTTCGAACCAATCTTAACCGGCTCTACCAGATGGCCAAAGAATACCGCAACTGCAAAGAGTGTCCAGGTCTGGCGCGCTGCCCGAACGATATGCAAGGCCATTATACGGGGATTACTTGCTCGGAGCAGAACGGCCGCTGGCAGATTATCGACGAGAAAACCCCGTGCTCCAAATGGACGTCACATCAGCAGCAGCTTCAGATTCAACGCAGAATTACGAGCTTTTACATAGATGAAGCCGTATTCGGTGCGAGCTACGATGAAACGGAAATGCAGGATTCGGACGCTAACAGAGAGTCCGCCGTGAACCGGGTGCTTCATTATGTGCATACGACACGAACGGAAGGCCTGCAGAAGCAAGGGCTGTATTTAATGGGTGATTTCGGCACCGGCAAAACCTATATGGCGGGCTATCTGCTCCAGAAGCTGGCCAAGGAAGGTTACAGCGGAGTGATTGTCTACATGCCGGAGTTTGTGGAAGACGCGAAGGCACTCATGCTTGAGCCGCAGAAGCTGAAGGAAACGCTCAAGTTGATGAAAGAAACGGACCTTCTCGTATTTGACGATATCGGCGCTGAAAATTTAAGCCCTTGGGTGCGTGACCATGTACTGGGCGCTATTCTGAATTACCGGATGAACCGCAAGCCGACCTTTTACACATCCAACCACGACTTGGACGCCTTGGAGAAGCACTTCAGCTTTACGCACAAGGAAGGCGAGGAAATGCACAAAGGACAGCGGTTAATGGACCGCGTACGTCCTTTTGTCGATGTCGTGCATGTTCGCGGCCGCAATCATCGGGGCGGTTAATCGGGTTAGGTCACGCGCGCGGCATACATTTGTCGGTTTTTATCGTATATAGGAAAAAAGAACTAAATGTATCATTTTATTGGGACTTTTGTATTGACGTGTTTCCTTTTTTTTGCTTTAATCTGATTATATTATTCTGTTATTTCAGAAGTCTGATATCGCTCGACAGCATTGACTCGACATAGATTAGATTCATATATTTCAGACTTAGGAATGTGTTGATCGGCAGTTCTCATTTGGGCACTTGAACTGTCTGGAGCGATTAGTGCAACCGGCCAGTTTTCTTTATGCGAACCATAAGGGAAATAAGGCCGGTTTTGTTGTTACGGGGGTGATGACCATAACGGTGATGCGCAAAAGAATCGGAGATTTGCTGCTTGATGCCGGAGTGATTAACGGGGAACAGCTTCAGCAAGCCTTGAGTCAGCAGAAGGAACTGAACATGAGGCTTGGGGATGTACTCATTACTCAGGGTTACATAACACAGCAGCAGTTTATTGAAGTGCTGGAGTTTCAGCTCGGCATTCCTCACATACAGTTGTATCGACAGAAGATCGAACAGAAGGTCATCAACCTGATCCCGCAGAAGCTGGCTGAACAGCACCGCGTCATTCCGGTTCGGGTTGACGGCAATAAGCTCATTCTGGCTATGGCCGATCCTCTCGATTATTTCGCGATTGATGAGATCCGTATGGCAACAGGGCTGCGTGTCGATCCTGTCATTGCTTCCAGAGACGAGTTAGAGAGAGGCATCAAGCGTTATTACGGACTTCAAGATACGATTGAACAGATCAATCGCAATTTGCAAACACGCGAAGCGGATGAGCCGGCTGTCCCGGTTGTGGACGATGATTCGCCGGTAGTCAAAACCGTAAACCAATTCATCATTCAAGCCGTTCAGATGGGTGCCAGCGATATTCATATTGATCCTCAGGAAGACAGCGTACGAATCCGGTATCGTGTTGACGGGATCATGCGCACTGAACGAACGCTGCCTCCAAACATGCATGCGGTCATTGTCGCCCGCGTCAAAATCATGGCGAACTTGAATGTCGCCGAGCGTCGGGTTCCCCAAGACGGCCGTGTAGAGATGGATATCGAATTCCGCAAGGTCGATATCCGGATTGCGACACTGCCCACCATTCACGGAGAAAAAGTCGTAATGCGTGTGCTTGACATGGGAAGCACCTTGACGGAAGTGGACAAGCTCGGATTCTCGGAGGCCAATAAGAAGTGGTTTTTGCAAGGGATCGAGGCTTCGTACGGAGTGGTTCTCATCACCGGTCCGACAGGCAGCGGTAAGACGACGACCCTGTATTCCGCTCTTTCCCGGCTTAACCGGGAGGACGTAAATATCATAACCGTGGAGGATCCCGTGGAGTACCAGCTTCACGGAGTAAACCAGGTGCAGGTGAACAACGTAACGGGATTATCGTTCGCTCGCGGACTGCGCGCCATACTTCGCCAAGATCCGAATATCGTGATGGTCGGCGAAATCCGCGATACGGACACGGCGGAAATTGCCGTTCGCGCGGCAATGACCGGGCATCTTGTACTCAGCACTCTGCATACGAACAGTGCGGTGAATTCCGTAACCCGGCTGATCGATATGGGTATTGAGCCTTTTCTGATCTCCTCCGCACTTCGTTGCGTGGTTGCTCAAAGGCTCGTGAGAAAAGTTTGTCCGCACTGCGCGGAATGGTACATTCCGACTATTGAGGAAAATTCTCTCCTGGTCAATCATGATATACATGCCGATCGACTAAGAAGAGGAAAAGGTTGTGCGGAATGCGGTCAAAGCGGCTACAAAGGCAGGTTTGCCATTCAAGAGGTGCTGATGATTGACGACCAGCTCCGTTCAATGATTTTGCAGAAGAGACCGGACAACGAGTATCGGGATTACGCGATCAAGCAGGGGTTCGTGCCGATGCTGAAGGACGGCTTACACAAAGTGGGGGCCGGGGAAACGACGATTGCAGAGGTTCTGCGCGTCACAATTAAGGAATGAGATTTACCATAATTCACTTCTACATTAAGGCAGGAGCTGGCGCAATTTGGCTTTGACGGCGGAAGGCTTGCTGAGACAGGCGCATGAGCATAGGGCTTCGGATATTCACATCACAGTGAATTCTCCTGTTATGTTTCGGATTAACGGGGAGATGACGCCGATCGAGGGGAATATTCTGAATCCTTATGACACGATGGAAATAGCCAAGCAGTTAATGAGCGGCGAACAATATGAAGTTTTCATTGAGAGCGGTGATTTGGACTTCTCCTACGGTATAACGGGTGTATCCAGATACCGTATCAATGCTTACAAACAAAAAGGGAATGCCAGTCTGACGATCCGCTTAATTCCACAACAAATTCCGGCTATGGAAGCGCTCGGGCTTCCTGCAATGGTTCAGGAATTCGCCAATAAGCCGCAAGGTCTGGTTCTCGTTACTGGACCGACCGGAAGCGGCAAATCCACAACACTCGCTGCCATCATCGATTATATCAACCGCTCTCGTAACGAGCATATCATCACATTGGAAGATCCCATCGAATTCGTCCATGAGCATAAGAACTGTATCGTCAATCAGCGTGAGATCGGCATCGATACCGCTTCTTTTGGCACCGGCCTGCGCGCCGCATTGCGCCAGGATCCGGATGTGATTCTTGTTGGCGAGATGCGTGACCTGGAAACGATCAGCACGGCGATTACAGCCGCTGAGACCGGACATCTCGTATTCGGAACTTTACATACTGCGGACGCCCCGCAAACGATCGACCGCATGATCGATGTTTTTCCTCCTGACGCGCAGCAGCAAATTCGGGTTCAGTTAGCAGCAGTACTGCTGGGGATTGTAGCACAGCGGCTGCTGCCGACCGCAGACCGGAGCGGCAGAGTTGCCGCTATGGAAGTGCTCGTGAATACACCGGCGGTAGCAAACCTGATCCGATCCGAGAAGGTGCATCAAATCCGCTCCGTCATGCAAACCGGCAGCACACAAGGCATGCAAACCATGGAGATGTCACTCAGGGACCTGCTCCAGCGCGGAACGATTACGGTCGACGAGGCGAAAACCGCGATGTTCGGCTTTAACGAATTGTCATTATAACATCAGGAACGGAGCTGAAGGGAGTGCCCAAGTATCGTTATCGCGCCATTAATGCGGACGGTAAAAGGTCGAAGGGTGTTCTCGAAACCCCTACCTATCAGCAGGCAGTGGAGCAACTGAAAGGGCAGGGTCTCTGGATCGCGGAGTTGAGTACTCATAGCGATAGTATCCTTCACCGTGATATCAATGAGTTCTTCGGCGGACCAAGGGTTAAGACCCAGCATTTTACCGTATTCTGCCGACAATTATCCACAATGTATATGTCCGGCGTGAGCATGGTGGACGCCATACGCGTTCTAAGCCAGCAAACGGAAAGCAAGCCGTTCCGCAAAGTGCTCACGTCCGTATCCGAGGAGATGAGTAAGGGTACTCAACTTTCAGTGGCAGCTGCTGCATACCCGAGCGTATTCTCCACCATATTCATTAACATGATTAAGGCAGGTGAGGCCAGCGGTAACTTGGACGACATGCTGAATCGGCTGGCGGTTTTCCACGAGAAAGAGCATTATACGAAGCAAAAAGTGCAGTCGGCGCTGATTTACCCGATCGTTATGTCCGTCGTTATGGTATTGGTTGTTACCTTCATGATGATTTTCGTCATTCCGAAGTACGTGGCAAACTTCCAGGCGATGGGGTTGAAGCTGCCTTTACCGACACGCATTGTTATTTCGATCAGCGATTTCATCCAAGTCTATTGGTATTTGCTGCCGATCATATTCATTGCACCGATTTTAACGCTTAAGATTGTCGGCAGTACACCTAACGGACGTTACCGCCTGGATTATTTGAAGCTCAAAATTCCTGTCTTCGGCCTTCTCTGGCACAAGCAAGCGATTGCTAGATTCGCACGGACATTCAGTTCGTTGTTCGCAGCTGCGATCCCGATGATGCAGGCGATGTCCATTGTATCGAATGTGGTAGCAATAAAGCCATTGGAAAGTTGATTAACGAGTCTCGTGAAGGCATCCGCAGCGGCCACCCGATGGCAGAGCCCTTCATGAACTCGTGGCTGTTCCCGCAAATGGTCGTGCAGATGATGGCAGTAGGGGAAAAGACCGGATCACTCGACAGCATGTTGGACAAGGTAGCAGATTTCTATGAGGCTGATGTCGATGCGATGACCGATCGCTTAAAGTCACTGCTCGAACCGCTGATGATCGTTGCCATCGCCGGGGTTGTAGGAGGCATTGTGCTGGCCGTCCTGATGCCTACCTTCACGATGATGGAAAACATCCAGTAATCGGTTTTAAGGCAAGACAACATATTATTCAATTTTTGAGAGGAGCAAGTGGTTTCGAATGAAAAAATGGTTGAAGAATTCTAAAGGTTTTACATTAGTAGAATTACTGGCAGTTATTGTTATTTTGGGGGTAATTGCAGCGATTGCTGTTCCGGTGGTTAGTGCAACAATTCAAAACTCCAGGGAAAGATCAGATGTGGCTTCGTTGGCATTAATAAGAGACGCTGTCACTCGATGGGCAATAGAAACCGAAGTGGTAGATGACGTTGCAGCAACTGAGTTATCTGTAGTCAGTGGTGCTGGCTACTTGCAGGGTGTTCCAGCAATTCAATCACGTACAGATCTCGATTTTGATCAATTCAGTATCTCTGTAGATGGATTTGGTATGTATGATGTAAACATCCTGGATACTGATGGAGTTACGGAGATTGTCGAAGGGAATTTCTAAAAAATCAAACAATTATTTGATTAATCGGTGAGGCATTGAATCATCATTGCCTCGCCGATTGTTACGACTAAAGGAGTGATATAAAAGAGTAGTGCTGTTTCTAATTGTATCAATTATGGGATTGTTTATAGGTAGTTTCCTTAATGTAGTCGCAATCCGGGTACTTAAGAAGGAATCTATCGCGTACCCGCCATCTCACTGCGTACATTGCAATCATCAGCTAAAACCGCTGGATCTGGTGCCGGTATTCAGCTATTTGTTCCTAAGAGGTAAATGCAGATACTGCAAGGAGCCAATCTCGATCCGTTATCCATTGGGAGAAATGGCGACGGCTCTTTTGTTTATGGCCACATATTGGGTTATTGGCTTCAAGTTGGAATTGATTGTGGCGCTCTTTTTCATCTGTATCTTAGTCGTCATCACACAGACGGATCTGCAGGAAATGCGGATTCCGAATGCTGTTGTAGCAACTGGAGTTGTCGGTGCACTTGGACTAAGGCTCTGGATTCATCCGTTGCCGTTGTGGGATTATTTGACCGGGATGTTGGTCGGTAGTGGAATATTATTCACTATAGGCATAGTGAGCGGATGGATACTAAAGCGGGAAACGATGGGTGCGGGGGACGTGAAGCTCTATGTTTTCATCGGGCTCATACTTGGCATAAAGTTAACCGTATTTAGTCTTTTCGCTGCAAGTGTTATTGGCCTAGTCATTGGGTTATTTCAACGGGTGCAAGGCAAGCAAGATAAGTACGCCGAGGTGCCCTTCGGTCCTTCCATTGCGCTAGGTTCTTTATTTGTTTATTTTTTCGGGGAGCATGTACTCAATTGGTATCTAGGTTATTTTTAATCGCGGAAAGTAAACGACGGTTGAGGTTTCATAGGGGTCACCATTGGGCAGCTGCATGGTTAGTGTGATCTGCAGTTTATTATTTTGCGGCATCTCAAAATGTACGTTAGCCACATGTGCCGATAGCTCATGCTTTGTTGTTTGGCCGCGGCGAATGGTGACCACTTCAATCTTCCCCGGTTCCGAAGAGCTCTGAGGGGTGAAGTTGTAGGTCAGCGTATCTCCAGTTGGTTGTTTTACACCTAAGGCGTTTGTCTTTTCAAATTCAAGTTTTAAAACCTTTCCATCACCAACGTCAGCAGTAGCTGTCTCGTTGCGGACTGATGTTACGATGTGGCTCATGATCGTTCGAGATTCTCGCAATATTGTCTCTCGCGAAGCGGTTTGCTGCATGCCGTTATGGGAGTAAGTGAAAAGAAACGTAAGGGTACCGATGAGAAATGATGCGATTGCCAGGGTGGCTAATACTTCGTATAAGCTGATTCCTTTTTCATTTCGCAACAATCCGCTCACTCCGGTCTATTCTCATTCGTGTTATTAGGTATAATCCACTAGCGCTTCCAATTCGTAACTGCGATTTGTTACTAGATTCGTACAGGTGACATGAATTCTACGGAATGATTTTGTTAAATCGTGTACTTCTCCTTGTAAGGTGACAGTTGGGGTTTCTAAGTCCAGAGATTGCACATCCAGCCGATATTGTGGGTCACTGGTCTGTGGATAAAAAAAGCTCAATGTTTGTGGAGGATGATCGTGTAGCGGAATTATGCTGAGGTTTTGTCCCAAAACATTGATCGTATTCGTTTGCATGTTGTTCTTGATCTCTTCCAGAACAGCCCTCGTAAGTTGAACGGATTTGTCGGTGACCGCATTAGCGCGAGAAGAAGATGAGGTCTGCTGCAGCACCATCGTGATGATAAGAACGGCGACCGCCAGAACGACAACGGAAGCAAGCACTTCTATTAACGTTAATCCGTCGTCTTTTTTCATCTTATCACCCTACTGTCGAAAATAATCGTAATTTTACTATAAATCAAAACATCAAAAGAGGAAATGATCATGAGGAAAAATCTGCATTCCGATCGGGGCGGCACTTTAATATTGGTCCTTGGGGCCATCGTCGTTGTCACCATTATGATCGCGCCTCTGGTGATGGCGATGAACACCGGCCATCTCCAAGCCCTCAATGATGCCAACTATGAACAGGCCAACAGCAAAGCGGAATCTGTGGCGGTTGTTTATCAAAAACTATTGTTGGAAGATCAAGACATGATGGAGACGAAGGACATCCTCTACCAATGGAATCAGGATTTCAAAGAGCGATTCAGTTTCTGTGCGGACGGCGATTTGGTCATTCACGAGGACTCGGACGGCGAACCGGAGCAAGTGGCCATTTCATGTACGGACGGCTCAGGGCCGACCGCAAGAACCAGCACCGTGAAATTTCAAATCCGCTTTGATCCCGACGGAGGACTGCCATTTTATCATCAACACGCCGTGGTAACATCATACTTAGAATCTGCTCGGCAAGCGATGTACAATGATGTGTTCCATGTTTGCGGAACGCCGGATCTGCAGCCGGAAGGCTTTCTGAACAATGAGTATGATCCTGAGAAGTATCTTGAAGAATTTACAGAATATATGGACGGCTATGTGGGCGACAGTTTTAATGATCGTTATAATGGCAGGCCTTTACCGCTTGCCCCACTAGCAGTTCCGGAAAAAGTAACCAAAATCAGCACTGTGGTTACCGAAGATGACTATGTACATAAAGTGTCGAGTGGCCTGCGATATGCCGGCAATGTAAAGTTTACAAACAACACGATAGACAAGCTGCCGGACGGTAATGGATCCAGTGTAGAAGTTGCGGGGAATGCAAGTTTCATAGATGCGTTGGGAGATATCATCATTGGCGGCCATGTTAAAGTTGGCGGGGAAATAAAGGTTACGATAACAGCTGATAAGAACAAGAATGATAAAAGTAACAATGGCAACGGCAATGGGAACGGCAACGGGAATGGGAATGGGAACGGAAATGGCAATGGAAATGGGAACGGAAATGGCAATGGAAATGGCAACGGCAACGGCAACTCTGGCTATACACAGTTCATAGTCAAAGGTGATTTGCTTTCAAATAAAAACATCATAATCGGCAGCGGTAATATCAAAGATCCTGTTGAACTGATTGTTGAGGGCGACGTGATTGCGAGAGACGATATAACGATAAACGGCGTACAAAAAATCACTGTCAAGGGAAGCGTTATTGCCGGTGGAACGATAACCGTCAACGATGGTCTCGAGGAATCTTTTGTCGCTGAAGGCTGGATGAGTGCGGACAACATTCTTTTCAACACGAATGCTGGGGGTATGCTCAGCCTCGGGAAGTGGACGGAAACGGCAAATCTAGTCAAGCCGAGTTACTGGGATATGTTGGCCGGCAATTGGGGTTCTTTGGCAGCGGCAAAACCAGTCGTCGGTAATGTTAGTTCTCTAATCGCCGGTAAAGAACTTTATTTCCAACAGCTGCCTCTCCTTCGTGTGACCGGTGATATAAGTGCAGGCTCCATTCAGGTAACCAATGGTGACCGCAGATTTAACGTGCCTGTGCTCAGATCTGGCGGCTCCTTTGTTGTCGGCAGCGATATCGCAATTCATGATTCGTATTTATGGCTCATCGGCAAAAGTTTGAGTGTGGACGGGGCTGTTACCGGTTACTCCATGGGCCTGCTCCAGCTCGGTGACTCTCTATATACAAACCGCGGACTTACCATGAAATCTACGGTTTTTATGATTATGGGAGGATCATTGCTCTCCAAAGGTCCGTTACAATTTCAGGGATCCAATTACATAACGGGAACCTTGCTTGAGATCAAAGGGGACATTATTTCACGGAGTGATATAGTCTTCAGTAGTACGGCTTCAAATTTTAATGTCGGTGGATCTATGGTTGCTTCCAGCTACATCATTTTTCCAAGCTATGTCGTTAATGCGACGTTCGGAAAAGATATGGTTTCAGGCGGCGATATGAAGATAAATCAAATTCAAGGCGCCTTCCATGTAGACGGCTATCTGATGGCGAAAAATAACATAGAACTCACTAGTTATTACAGAAATGCCGAATACAAGTTTGGAGGCTTCTATGCAGGACAAACGACAACTTTCCCGACGTCGTTCAATGATGGCTCCGGCAATGACGCAATTTGCATAAACCATACGGTACCGCCTAATGCGGGAAGACCGAAAATCGGCTTCGGAAGCTGGAGCTCAGGACAATAATGGGTTGAATTAGAGTGATATTACCGCGACAAAAAGGGGGCACCGATGTGATGCCATTACTGCGAACAAATCCGCTGGGAATCGAAATTACGGATAGTCACATCAAGCTTTGCGAGCTCAACAACAAGAGCAAAAAAAATAAAAGCATCAAACACGCTGCTTCAATAGAGCTTGCCCCAGGTACGATGAACGACGGGCGTGTTCAGAATGAAGGCCAGCTTGTACAAGCATTCCGCAAGGTGCTTGACCAATACGATTGGTCGACGAGACAAGTTCATTTCGCCATTCCAAGTCAAAGCGTGATGGTGAGATTTTTGAAAATGCCGAACGTAAAACATAAGGCATTAGCCAAGCTGGTTGAATTTGAGATCAAGAATAATATCCATCTGCCTTTCGAAGATCCGTACTATGACTTCGTGAAGCTCGAGGCTAAACATACTCCGGAGCCAAAGAAACAACCTTCAGCTGAAGTCTTTCAGGCGCAATGGGAAGCGGCTGCGGCCAGAGAATCCGCTGCGGAACAGGTGTCCGCGAACACCTGCGATATCATGCTTACTGCCGCATCCAAAGATCTCCTTCAACAATACATAGAAATATTCAAAGAGATGGATTTAAAGCTGGCCAGCATTGAAATCAAACCATTCTCGTTAAATCGTGTGCAGCAAAAATGCCTGCAGCTGCCTCCCGATGATTTGATTCTGCTCGCCGACATTAACGGCACGAATTGCGACTTGACCATTGTGAGCAACGGTTTAATCCGGATTACCCGCAATGTGTCCGTCTCCTTCTTGGAGCAGCCAGTGCCTCAAAATGACACTCTGGATCGGATGTTTGCCGATTTCACTCCGCAAAAGGGTAGCTACGACGGCTCGTTTAACGATTTGGCGGGGGAACTGGAACGATTAATGAACTTTTACCGATATACCCTGAATAATCGGGATGCGGAATTCCGGCATCTCATTGTCACCGGCGACATTCCCATGCTGGACGAGCTGATGCGGTACTTGAACGCAAGAATGAATATGAATGTCGGCCAATTGAATTGGAACGGCTTGCAAATCTCAGAGTCTATGAACGAATGGAATTTATCGAATTATGCGGTGCCCCTCGGGCTTTGTTTAAGGGGGATAAACTAGTGCGTGATATAAACCTGCTTCCACATAAGTCATTTGCCGAACGCAATCTGATCTTGCTTTTCTTGTGTATTTTGGCGGCCGGTTTTTTGTTGTTTTACGTCCAATTCCACTATGCGAATGAATTTATCGCTTCTGGAAATACCGCCGGACAGGAGAAAACCCGCGTGGAAGAGCACATCCGGCAATTAAGCGACAAGAAAGTGCCGGATCAACGTACGCAGCAATATCGCGATGTCCGCCTTGCAGTGGATCAGCTAAAGCTTCGCCGAACAGACTGGCTGTCTGACATCACGTATATTGTCGGATTTCTCCCCCGTAATGCCGTCATCATAAGCATGAATGCAGACAGCAGTGGATTGTTAAAAGCGGAAATCCATTTTCAAACGATGCCGGCCGTTCTTACTTACTTATCGCAGCTTGAATTAGAGTCCGGATACGAGTCGCTCAAGGTCACTGAATTGACCAAAGTTTCGCCTGAGCCCGAACCGGCGGTGGACGTGAGTGAGTCTTTAGGATTTCCGGTCCCTGCGCCGGCGACCGAACGTGGCGATTCGATGCCCCGGACTTTCGATTCGGAATACTATCAGATGTTGATAGAAATTCCGTTGCCGGAAAGCAAAAGGGGGAGCGAGTAGACCATGGAACACTCCATCATGCTGCGAATCCGTCATTGGTCGCGTCAACCGAAAGCAGTGCTGGTACTTACGGGCTGCATTTTCATTATTCTGAATGCTGTTTATTTTGCATGGCAGACCGTTCCGGGTTATCTGCAGCGGAATCAAGCGCATGAGGAGCTGGATGCTGTCCAGCGGCAATGGAATGAAGGGTCACAGCAGCCCAACGCGCAGAAGGTGTCGGATGAGGCGGTCGTTCAATTGCTTCGTGAGGTACCGACAAATATAGTGACTTCTGAGGTCGTTTCGACGCTGCTGCAATTTTCAGCAGAAGCCAAAGTGTGGATTTCCTTGTTCAAGCAGGGAAGTGAGACGCTTATCTTTGACCAGCTGGAGCAGCAAATCAGCGGCAGTGAAACTGCCGGCACAGCTCCGCGGAGTTCGGCGGATTCATCTGCTGCCGATACACCGACAGAGGGTGCTCGCGGGGAAAGCGGGATTTTGCATGAGGAGTCCTTTGAGCTAACCTTGCAAGGAAGTCTTCCTAACCTGCTCAACTTTTTCGACCTTCTTGCAAGCAATACCGCGATTACCAACATCGGCACTTGGACGTTGGGCGAAATCTCGGAAAGTGAAGCACAGACAATTCCGGAGCTCACCGACAAAAAAGGGAACTACTCCATGACCGTTACCTTTTCGATGTTCTCGATTCCGGAATATGCAGCGGTTTTCGGGAGTGACCGGCAGGAACGTCCATCGATAAACGAAATGCTGGAGCAATTGCAAGTTCGATATCCCGCAGTAAAGACGTTTGAATCGATCAGCTCCGGTGAAGCGAAAAAGTGAAGCGGATCATCGAGCAGCCGTTTGTATGCACAACCCGTTTCCGGACGGGTTTTTTTATTGATTTCAAAAAAGCGATAACAGGCTAATGACCAGGTTCATAAGATAAATGTAAGTCATTCATCAATTTTTTTGATGGGACACATTGACAGTCAGCTAGGCTGCCTGTTATCATTTCTGCAATACCAACTAAACAGGTAGGAATAACATGTTAACGACCGGATAACCGGAGTGAACGATAGGATTCCTCCCCAACTAATCAAACAGGGGCGATGAAAAAATGAAATCCGTTCACAAAATCCGGTTGATCGTTTCAGCAGTACTTTTAGCAGGTTTACTGTCGGCTTGCGGCTCAAACAACAATAACACATCTCCGTCTTCACAAGCTGTGAACGCCGAAAGCGAGCCCGATCCGATCGAGCTGCTGAACGTGTCGTATGATCCGACTCGCGAGCTGTATGAAGAGTACAACAAAAGCTTCGCGGAGTATTGGAAAAAAGAGACGGGCGGCACGGTCACGATCAAGCAGTCTCACGGCGGTTCAGGCAAGCAAAGCCGAGCGGTGATCGACGGTCTCGAGGCGGATGTCGTCACACTGGCTCTTGCCTACGACATTGATGCCATTGCCGGGAAAGGGCTGCTTAAAGAGGACTGGCAGCAGTCGTTCGAGTTCAACAGCACTCCTTACACGTCAACAATCGTATTTCTGGTGCGCAAAGGGAATCCGAAAGGGGTTAAGGATTGGGACGATCTGGTGAAGGACGGCATAGAGGTGATCACGCCCAACCCGAAAACGTCAGGCGGCGCGCGATGGAACTACTTGGCCGCTTGGGGATATGCGGAGCAGAAGTTCAATAAAGATGAAGCGCAGGTCAAAGATTTCATTAAAAAGCTGTTCCAGAACGTTCCCGTACTGGACTCCGGTGCCCGCGACGCCACCAACACATTTGTGCAGCGTGAAATCGGCGATGTCCTGCTGGCGTGGGAGAATGAAGCTTATCTGGCCCTGAAAGAGTTCGGAGATAAATATGAAATCGTAACCCCATCGCTCAGTATTCTGGCAGAACCGCCGGTGGCGATTGTCGACAAGGTCGTTGACAAGAAAGGGACCCGTGCTGCGGCTGAAGCTTATCTGAAGTACCTATACACAGAAGAAGGCCAGGAAATTGCCGCAAAAAACTTCTATCGCCCGCGCCTGCAATCGGTAGCCGATAAGTACAAGGACAAATTTCCGCAGCTGAATCTCATAACCATTAAAGACCATTTCGGAGGCTGGCAGGAAGCGCAAAAGAAACATTTTGCAGACGGAGCTTGTTTGACCAAATTTACACGCCGGGTTCCTGACAAAGGGCCGGCCAGAGGGGTTTAGTGTCGGGACATGAAATTACTTCGCCTCAAAGACCGGGTGCTCCCTGGGCTGCCTCTGACTTTGGGATTCACCGTATTGTACCTGAGCTTGATCGTGCTGATTCCGCTAATGGCTTTGGCAATCAGGTCTGCCGGCTTG
Organism: Cohnella kolymensis; assembly: GCF_000829465.1. Taxonomy (GTDB): domain Bacteria; phylum Bacillota; class Bacilli; order Paenibacillales; family Paenibacillaceae; genus Cohnella; species Cohnella kolymensis. Next base: position 97,167 of record NZ_JXAL01000014.1, read on the forward strand.
TCGGCTTCGGAGTGGTGGCTCACGGTAACAAATGCACGTGTGTTGGCCGCTTATAAGTTGAGTCTTCTGACCTCTTTATTTGCGGCTATTGTGAATCTTGTATTCGGGCTGCTGCTGGCTTGGGTTCTTGTGCGTTATCGTTTTCCGGGAAAAAGAATCGTGGACGGCCTGATCGATCTGCCATTCGCGCTGCCGACGGCAGTGGCGGGTATCGCATTAACGACCATATACGCCCCTAATGGATGGGTCGGCTCGCTGCTGGAACCGCTCGGCATTAAAGCAGCCTACTCACCGCTGGGCATTACGATCGCGCTTATTTTCATAGGGATCCCTTTCGTGGTGCGAACCGTCCAGCCTGTGCTTCAAGACATGGAGTCCGACATGGAAGAGGCTGCGGTGCTGCTCGGGTCTTATCGCTGGCGTATATTCCGTAAAATTATTTTACCGGAACTGATTCCTCCTTTATTGACCGGTTTTGCTTTGGCGTTCGCACGGGGGATCGGTGAATACGGTTCGGTTGTCTTTATCTCCGGCAACATGCCCATGAAAACGGAAATTACGCCTTTACTGATCATCACGAAGCTGGAGCAGTACGAATATAACCAGGCTGCCGCCATTGCGGTCGGGCTGCTCCTGATCTCGTTCCTGCTGCTACTGTTGATCAATGTGCTGCAAAGATGGTCTAACCGCCGTCAAAGTCCGATCCGAAAAGGAGGTTGAGCCGATGGCGGGCATTGTGACAAACACACGTGCACGACCGAGTGCGGACAGAAAGCCGCATTTAACGGAAACGCGAGCGGTGCGCTGGGCGCTGACCGGCATTGCGCTGCTGTTCCTCGCACTGATCGTTATGCTTCCGCTCGTATCTGTCATAGCGGAATCGTTCCGCAAAGGATGGGACGCCTACGTAACGGCGCTTACCGATCCGGATGCTTTATCGGCTTTGAGGTTGACGATGATTACGGCGCTGATTGCAGTACCGCTCAACACAGTGTTCGGAGTCGCTGCCGCTTGGGCTATAACCAAGTTTCGTTTTCGCGGCAAAAACCTTTTGATTACGTTAATCGATCTTCCTTTTGCCGTATCGCCCGTCATCAGCGGTCTCATCTATGTACTGCTCTTCGGAGCGCAAGGCTTCTTAGGTCCCTGGCTGCAACAGAACGATATTCATATCATTTTCGCGACTCCCGGTATTGTCCTCGCCACAATGTTCGTAACCTTTCCTTTCGTCGCGCGGGAGCTGATTCCGATTATGGAGGCGCAAGGGGTACATGACGAAGAAGCTGCGGTAAGTCTGGGCGCACGGGGATGGCGGGTGTTCCGCAAGGTGACGCTTCCCAATATCAAGTGGGGACTCCTGTACGGCATGATCCTCTGCAACGCTCGCGCCATGGGAGAATTCGGCGCCGTGTCCGTCGTATCCGGGCATATCCGCGGGGAGACCAACACTTTGCCGCTTCATATCGAAATTTTATATAACGAATATCAATTCAGTGCAGCTTTTGCCGTGGCCTCGCTGCTAATGCTGTTAGCGGTCGTTACCCTTGTGGCCAAATCCATTCTGGAAAGCCGAATGAGTCGAGACGTTGAAAACTAAGCGATAGGGACACTAGGAGGGGAAAAAAGGATGGCGAAACCGGTACAACTGGATGAGCGTTGGCTTGCGCGTATCGCTGAACAGGTAAACGGGTTGGAGTATGGAGAAGTCAACATTGTCGTCCACGACGGCAGAATCGTGCAGATCGAACGCAAAGAACGCAAGCGTTATGATGATAATACGGCTCAGCGCAGGTCGGAGACCGAAGAGACGCAGGTCCAAAAGGAATCTGCCAAAAATCGCTGATAGAGCTGCATAACAGTCCGGGTAACCGGGCTGTTTTTTTGATGCTTGACGCGAAAACGGTTGCATGGATACAAATGGCTCTATAATCCTTCTGGATTTCGAACAGTTCATAAGAAATTTTACGAGGCCGGTGAATGCATTGAGTCAACCGAGACGTCCTGTCGTAGCAGTGGTCGGAAGCATTAATATGGATTTTGTGGTGCAATCTTCGAAATTCCCTTTGCCCGGTGAAACGGTGCTGGGCGGTTCCATCGAGTATTTTCCCGGTGGGAAAGGCGCGAATCAGGCAGTTGCCGCAGCCCGTCTGGGTGCTCAGGTGACAATGATCGGAGCCGTCGGCAGCGATGTGTTCGGCGGCAAGCTATTGTCCATCCTTGAAGCCGAAGGCATTTCGACGGAAGGGGTGCGGGAGACGCAGGGAGCGTCCGGGATCGCATCCATTATCGTATCCTCCGGTGAGAATGCGATTATCGTGGTACCGGGTGCAAATGGAGAGCTCAGCCCCGAGGACGTGGAAGCCAATTCGGGTTTGATCGAGAAAGCCGATATCGTGCTCGTTCAGTTGGAAATCCCGTTGCCGACCGTTGAAGCGGCACTCAAAATTGCGAAAAGGATGGGCAAGAAGACAATCCTTAATCCGGCGCCTGCAGCTGCTTTTCCTAACGAATGGCTGCAGCTGGCCGATATCGTCACACCGAATGAGACGGAATTGGCGGCGCTCATTGAAGCGGAGCCCGGTACCGATGATGCTGCTGCTGCACTGCAAACCGCAATGCGGGCGCTCCAAGATCGAGGCGCCAATGCAGTTTTAATCACGCTTGGTGCTAATGGCGCAGCAATGTTGACTTCAGACGGCGAATATATCCAGGTACCGGGCCGCAAAGTGGACGTTGTCGATACGACCGGCGCAGGAGATTGCTTTCACGGCGCTCTGGCGGCCGCATGGGCATCCGGGCAGCCGCTCCCGGAAGCGCTGGCTTTCGCGATCGGCGCTTCTGCGTTATCCGTAACCAAAGCAGGAGCACAAACCGGGATGCCGACCCGCCAGGAGCTTGACGCGTGGACCCAGAACTAGAGTTTGAGTTATAAACAGCAAAAAGCGCCAGGCAGCTGCCTGGCGCTTTTACTTACTCGTTGTGTAAAATTAAGAGATCAAAAATTTAACGACGACCGCAACCGTGAATACGACGAACATGAAGCCGAACATCGCTCCGAAGCCGATTGCCGTATCCAGGAAATCGTCACGCGGTTCTTCGTTTATGTGTTGGCGGGGATCTGTTACATTTTCCATGGGAAGCCTCCTGACACATTCGATACCCCTAGTATACCCAACAACTCTTTTCGTTGTAAAGCATTGAGATGGTGACAAGTTTGCGAAGCGCCAAGCCGGATGCGCCTGTGCTGTGATACAATACATTATAGCGGGCTTTCAGCCCTATTAGCCGTTGTAAGGAGGTGCCGTGCATGGACATCGTGCCCCCATCCGCCGAACGGGAAAAGGCGATGGAAAATATACGCCACAAGCTTGCGCTTCTCCCGGATCAGCCGGGCTGCTACTTGATGAAGAATGAAGAAGGCAAAATCATCTATGTAGGCAAAGCGAAAGTGCTCAAAAACCGCGTGCGTTCCTATTTTTCGGGGAGCCATGACGGTAAAACCCAAAAGCTTGTCTCGGAAATCCGGGACTTCGAATATATCGTTACCGCAAGCAACATGGAATCGCTCATTCTCGAGTGCAATCTAATCAAGGAACATCATCCCCGATATAACGTGCTCCTGAAGGATGACAAATCGTTTCCGTATTTGAAAATCACCCACGAACCTCATCCCCGCCTGGAAATCACGCGAAGGGTCGTCAAAGACAAAGGCAAATACTTCGGTCCTTATCCTAATGCGTTCGCCGCCCAGCAAACCAAGAAGCTGCTCGACCGGTTGTACCCGCTTCGCAAATGCCGTACGCTGCCGGACAAGGTGTGCCTGTACTATCATCTCGGCCAATGCGTGGCACCATGCGAATTTCCGGTGAATCCGGCCGTTTATGAAGAAATGGTCGGCGAGATTACGCGTTTTCTGAACGGCGGACATACCGAGATCAAGCGTGAACTGCAGCGTAAAATGGAGGAAGCGGCGGAGGAGCTGGCTTTTGAGCGTGCTCGTGAGCTCCGGGATCAGATGATGGCGATTGAAGCGCTCATGGAAAAGCAGACGATCAACATGGCCGATGCCATGGATCGCGACGTGTTCGGTTACGCGGTCGACAAGGGCTGGATGTGCGTGCAGATTCTCTATATGCGCCACGGCAAGATGATTCAGCGCCACGTCTCCGTATTCCCGTACTATGGTGAGGCTTATGACGATTTCCTGAGCTTTGTTACCCAGTATTACAGCGACAATCCCGCTCTGCCCCGGGAAGTGCTGCTGCCCAGCCCTCCGGATAAGGGGGAAGCGGCGCCCGGAACCGCTGTTGCCGCTACAGCGATGGTGAGCGACTCCGCTCTTCTGGAAGCTTCACTTGCGGCTAGATCGGAAGGCGATTCAACGGAAGAAGGCGAAGGCGCGGAAATCGGAGATTCGCTGCGCCGCTGGTTGAAAATCAGGGTAGCGGTTCCGAAACGGGGTACGAAACGCCAGCTCGTGGCGATGGCTTGCGACAATTCCCGCGTAGCGTTGGAAGAGAAGTTCCGGCTCATCGAGCGTGATGAGTCCCGCAGCGTCAAAGCGGCGGATGGATTGGCGCAGTGGATCGGCATTCCTTCCGCGAGCCGCATCGAGGCATTCGATAACTCCAATATCCAGGGCTCTTCTCCGGTATCTGCCATGGTAGTCTTTACGGATGGCAAGCCGGACAGGAAAGAGTACCGCAAATACAATATTCGGACGGTAGAAGGCCCGGATGACTACCAGACGATGCGCGAAGTGGTGAGACGCCGGTATGAGCGCGTGCTCAAAGAAGGCTTGCCGCTGCCCGACCTGATCGTCATAGATGGGGGCAAAGGGCAGATTGCTGCAGCAGCCGACGTGCTGGTGAACGAACTTGGGATTGATATTCCGGTGTGCGGTTTGGCCAAGGACGCCAAACACCGGACTGCAGAGCTGCTTGTGGGCGATCCGCCGGAAATTGTCCCGCTGCCGAGGGACAGCCAGGAATTTTACCTGCTGCAGCGCATCCAGGATGAAGTGCATCGGTTCGCGATTACCTTCCACCGGGAGAAGCGAGGCAAGTCGATGATCGCGTCGCGGCTCGATGCCATTCCCGGCATCGGCGAAAAGAGGCGCAAGCAGCTTCTGCGCCATTTCGGCTCGCTGAAGGCGATAAAAGAAGCTGCGCCGGAAGACTTCCGGGCGGTGTCCATCGGCGAGGCGCTTGCCCGCCGGATCCTCGACGCGTTGAACGAGAACGGCGAGACGGAATCGACTTTAAAGTAACGAAAAAGCGAGATAACGGGCTGATTCCCGCTATCTCGCTTTTTTTGCGTCTTATTGCGCCGGCTGAGCTTGCCTGCCGTGTATCACCCTGTACAGCCACCAGATCGCTATGCCGACCAGCGCAGGCATGACGAAGCTGAATAATCCTGCCCAGGCATCACCGGGCAGCCCGTCGAACAACAATTGAATGCCCATCAGTACGGCGTCGAGTATGATATGCGCAAAAATGACGGCCATGAGGCCGAACCTGAGCATAAACCACCCGAACAGGACACCCATGATGACGAGCTCGATAATGCGCGTATAGAACGGATAAATGGCGTAGCCGACATGTCCCAGCGCCCAAAGTATGCTCGGGGGCAGCATCGCCGCCGTCGTCAGCACGATCGCGGTACGGGGCGAAGGCTCGCGGCCGAGTATTCTGCGCGCTAGGCCAACGAACCAGCTGCGGAACAGCCCTATGCCGAAAAAGCGGCTTTGCAGCTCTTCGGATATGCCTGCGCAAAACGCCAGCAAAGGAAGAATCCAAGGCAGAGTCATATTGTAAGTCGACTGCGTCGGATCCGAGGATGCAAAAGCGCCTAAAGTTTGCTGCAGCACCAACAGGATCACCGACTGTGCTCCCAGTAAAATAAAGGCGAGCACATAGCCTTGTTTCATGCTTTTCAGAACGGCTTCTCCGTAACCGGGTTCCTTCCAACGAGGCCATAGGGAGCGTCCCATGGATTTCCATAAACCGTCTCCGGCAACAGCACAAAAATAGGTGAATATGGCAGTGCCGGCTAAAAACACAATCTGGATAATGAGAAAGGCCATATTGAGTCGGTCACCCGAGTCGGCGCCGGCGTCCATCGTCTGGGACCGGAATCCCGGAATCATATTGATTGTGATTGCCACGTAAAGCACAAAGAACACCGAAGCCAAGAAAATGCCTCTCAGAAAGGAAGTATGTTTGCCGCGTGTGCCTGCGTAAACGATTGCCAAAATGAACATGATCACCTGCGGAACGATAAATCCGAAAATCGACAGCCATCCGGCCCGTTGCTGCTGCTTCTCCATATAAGCAGTGAAAGCCTGCGGTATCTCTGTTCCGTAGGTTACGGAGTGCCCGGCCCAGTGCGGAAAGGTGGAAGAGGTCGAACTGTATTCTGCAGGCACTGACACCTTGAGCCATACATGGGCTTCCCCGAGCGCGGCCTTGCGCGAATTAAACTTCACCCCGCCGTTGTCGTCAATGTCTCCGCTCCATTCCCAGTCCGCCGCGTCGATACCCCAGAACGCCGCATAGCTTAGTGCGCGCGAGGCATACTCGTCCGCCTGATCTTGCTCCGGTAAAGCATCTGCAGGCGCTGAGCCGCTGTCATGACGCCAGGCGACAAGATCCCCTGTCTCCATCTGCAGAGAAAGCTCCAATATGCCGGCATCCCCGCGCAAATGAAGATCAACGCGATAAACATCGGCCGGCACTTCCCCAGACCATTGTTTGTCGTAATCCTGAAGGAGATCGTATTTGGACAAATATCCGATCGTTTCCGAATCCGAGAGGTGAGTCACGTATACTTCCTGCACTTGATTCGGCTTTATCAGGAATTTGTCCGCCGCGAGTTCAAGCGCCTTGTTTTCCGCCGCGGCTCTCGGCAATACGGGATGATTGTTGGACGAGAACAGTCCGCCCGTAACAGGAAAAACCTGTATGAACAGAAAAAGCGCCAACCCTATTCCTGAGGCCCATAACCAGCGCCTGTCCTTGGTAAATCCAAGCAAACGGCTCATATCATACGCTCCTAAGTAATTGTTTCATCAAGTATCGCGCATTTTCCGAGAAAATGAAAGAAAACTGAGTGATAATCGTTGTGAGAGGCCAGTAGAATGGTGCTGTTAACCTTAAAATCGCCGATATCAGTCGGTTTGCGCTGTTTTTCGTCTTGTACCCTCTACATGGAAAGCATATAATGCGATGGTACGTTGATAAGACATCAAATATTCAGCCGAATTTCTTTAAAGAAAACGGGGGAACCAACTTGTCGCCGAGTGCAAATTTGTATTCGGTGATTCCGGGGTGAATTCCTGCCGCGCCTTAAGCGTGCGGAGGATAGGGCAGCCTGTTCTAGCCCGAACCCGTCAGCTAACCTCGTAGGCTGCTTACGGAACAGGACTCATGTGCGAACTAGAAGCACTGGAGCTCCAGTGCTTTTTTTTGTTGCCTAATTTCTCGAAGAGGTGACCCCTTTGTATAGAAGAGCGATCCGGTGGCTTAGTGCTTCTCCGCCCCGAACTCTATTACTCGGTTTTACCTTCATCATTTTCATAGGCGCGCTGCTCCTGAACCTTCCGGCTGCGACGGCCGGCGGACAATCGATGCCGTTCATCGACGCTTTGTTCACTTCCACATCAGCCGCTTGTGTGACCGGGTTGGTCGTTGTGGATACGGGAACTTATTTTTCTGCGTTCGGACATTGGGTAATCCTGATCCTGATCCAGATCGGCGGCATCGGGTTTATGACCATGGCTACGTTGTTCGCCTTGATCCTCAGACGGCGTATTTCTCTGAAGGAACGGCTGATCTTGCAGGAGTCCCTCAACCAGGGCAGCATCGAAGGTCTTGTGCGGCTCGTTCAGAAGGTTATCTTCTATGCATTGGCGCTGGAGGCGGCAGGCGCTTTTATGTACACGTTGCGTTTCATGATGGATATGAATTTCGGTCAGGCACTTTATCATGGAGTATTCCACGCGATTTCCATTTTCAACAATGCAGGACTTGATTTGACCGGAGATTTTCGCAGCTTGACCGGCTATTCAACTGATCTATACATGAATATCGTGTCGATCGTATTGATTATTTTAGGCGGTTTTGGCTTTGTCGTACTGGCGGACTTGTTCGAGTTCCGCGGCAAACGCAAATTATCCCTTCATACGAAAGTGGTTCTGACTGTCACGGTCTGCCTGGTGGTAGTCGGTACTTTAATTATCTTTATTTTTGAGTTCACCAACAGCCGGTCGTTCGGGAACAACAGTTTCGGCGAAAAAGCATTGGTCTCGCTGTTCCAGTCGGTAACGACTCGCTCGGCCGGCGTGACTACAGTCGATATCTCGGAGTTCCGTCAAGCAACGCAATTTTTCATTATTATTCTGATGTTTATCGGCGCCTCTCCCGGTTCCACCGGCGGCGGAATCAAGACGACGACGTTCGCCGTATTGGTCGGTGCGGTATTAGCAATGATGCGCGGCAAAGAAGATGTCGTTCTTTTCAACTATCGGTTGGCACAGGAACGTGTATATAAAGCGTTAACGGTTACGTTGTTCTGTATCGGCATTGTGCTGCTCGGCACGATGGTGCTGGCAACGACCGAGGATGCAATGTTTTTGGTCATACTGTTCGAAGCGACTTCCGCGTTCGGCACGGTTGGTCTGTCCTTGGGTCTAACCGGGGAACTGAGCACGCCGGGCAAGCTGACGATCATTTTCTTGATGTTCATGGGCCGGTTGGGCCCGCTTACGTTGACCTATGCACTCGGGCCAAAGCCGGGTCGAGCTCTTTATCGTCATGCTGAAGGTAAAATTATAATCGGTTAACGGGGTGTTGCAAGTGGGACGCAGTATATTTCGATTGGCGACATCATCGCCCCCCAGAATTCTGGTGCTTGGCTTTGCCGCAATTATATTTATTGGAGCGGCGCTGCTCATGATGCCGTTTGCAACGGCCTCCGGACAGACTCCACGGTTCATCGACGCATTGTTCACGGCAACCTCGGCCACATGTGTGACCGGACTTGTTGTGGTCGACACGGGTACCTACTGGTCGTTCGCCGGACAGATCATCATTCTTTCATTAATCCAGATCGGCGGACTCGGCTTTATGACGGTGGCAACACTGTTTGCGATCTTTTTGAAGCGCCGCATCTCACTCAAAGAACGTCTTGTCCTACAAGAAGCTTTTAACCAGACCAGCATTGAAGGCATCATTCGTCTCGCCCGCAAAGTCGTCCTGTACGCACTCTCGATCGAGGCCATAGGGGCGCTCCTGTTCACGATCCGTTTCATGTTCGACATGCCGGCAGGGGAAGCGGTGTACAAAGGTATTTTTCACGCCGTTTCCTTTTTCAACAATGCGGGCTTCGACATCATGGGTGACTATCGCAGCTTGGTTGATTACGTAGGAGATCCTCTGGTGAATTTCACGGCGATGCTGCTTATCATTCTTGGCGGCCTCGGGTTCGTTGTACTGGCGGATCTGGTTGAGTTCCGGAAGCTGAAGAACAGATTGTCGCTGCACTCTAAAGTCGTGCTTAGCATGTCCGGATTATTAATTGCGATAGGTACTGTGGTCATTCTTATATTCGAATATACGAATGTGAAAACAATGGGCCCTCTTGGATTCGGCGAAAAGATACTCGCTCGATGATGCAGGCGGTAACGCCCCGCACGGCGGGCGTGAACTCCGTCGATATTGCCGGACTTCGCCAGGCAACGCAGTTCGTGATCATCATACTGATGTTTATCGGAGCTTCGCCGGGTTCAACCGGAGGCGGAATCAAGACAACGACTTTCGCCGCGCTCGCAGGCGCCGTAATGGCTATGGTACGGGGCAAGGAAGACATCGTGATGTTCCGGTATCGTCTGGCTCAAGAGAGGGTATATAAAGCCTTAACAGTAACTTTGTTCGCATTCGCCCTTGTCATGACCGCCACGATGATTTTATCGACGACAGAGGATCACAACTTCCTCATGATCTTGTTCGAAGTCACTTCAGCTTTCGGCACTGTCGGCTTATCGATGGGGCTGACAACCCAGCTTACGTTAGCGGGTAAAATTATTATTATATTGATGATGTTCATCGGCCGGCTTGGGCCTTTAACCTTGACTTACGCCGTTGGCCGCAAACAAAGCCGCGTGCTCTATCGACACGCTGAAGGTAAAATCATAATTGGCTAGGAGACGAACAAAGAGATGAAGCTGAATCAGTTTGTGATCATCGGGTTGGGCCGCTTCGGATCGAGCTTGGGGCGTGAGCTCGTTGAACTCGGCTATGAGGTTCTCGGCGTCGACCGGGATGAGGAAAAGGTAGAAGAGATGTCCGGGGTATTGACGCACGCCGTTGTAGCGGACGCCACGGAAGAGGAAGTGCTGCGTTCGATCGGTGCGCGGAACTTCGACTGCGGTGTCGTTGCCATCGGCGACGATATCCAGGCGAGTATCTGGCGACCATTCTGCTGAAAGAAGCTCGGTGTCAAGAAGGTCGTGGCGAAAGCGTGTCACACTTGCACGGTCGAGTTCTGGAGCGGATCGGTGTGGATCGGATCATTTATCCGGAGCGGGATATGGGAGTGCGGGTTGCGCATCAGCTCGTATCGCCGAATCTGCTGGATTATATCGAATTATCGAAACAATATACGATAGCCGAGCTGTCGGTACCGCAGTGCCTGTCCGGCAAATCGCTGTCCGATGTGAACCCGCGCGGGCGGTTCGGCTGCAGTATCGTGGCGATCAACAAGGATAAAGGCATCATTATCGCCCCTGTAGCGAATGATGTGCTGGTAAAGGACGACGTCATGGTAGTCATCGGCACCAACCAGCAGATAGAGCAGTTCCAGCATTCGATCGGCTCATAGCCGTTGCTTTTTCTCTGAAAATCATTTAGGATTCTTAATAAGCAATAGAATAGCTTTGCCCGGAGGAGCCTGTCACCGCAGGCTTCTTTTTGTGTTTTTCAGGGTTGTGAATGGTGTCTGAGGCACAGAAAGGAGCAGCTGATTGATTGAGTGAGATTTGGAGATGAATAAGTAAACGACAACCTGAGGAGGCACTATGGAACAACAAGCAATATGGGCGATCGGCATTTTTCTCGTTATTTACGCAGTCATTATTTCTGAAAAAATTCATCGGACCATCGTGGCTATGATCGGCGGAATCGTTATGGTTGCGTTCGGCATAGTGGGACAGGAAGCCGCAATCGAGCATATCGATTTCAATACGTTAGGCTTGCTGATCGGGATGATGATTATTGTCGGCGTGACCGCAGAAACCGGCCTCTTCAAGTACATAGCTGTAATCGCTGCGAAGAAAGCGAAGGGAGAGCCGGTTCGCATCTTAATCGCACTCTCTGCAATAACGGCTCTGGCGTCCGCCTTTTTGGACAATGTCACCACGGTGCTTTTGATGGTTCCGGTAACCTTCAGCATCACCAGGCAGCTTCGTGTGGACCCGATACCTTTTCTCATCGCGCAGATTATGTCGTCTAACATTGGAGGCACGGCCACTCTGATCGGCGATCCGCCGAACATCATGATCGGGAGTGCCGTGGACGAGCTCAGTTTCATGGATTTTATCGTAAACCTGGCGCCTGTTGCAGCGATCATCATGGCCGTACATATACCGATTTTCGTGTTTTTGTTCCGAAAGAGTCTGCGAACTACAGAGGAATTAAAGCGGACGATCATGGAACTGGATGAAAAGGAGCTGCTCACCGATCTAAAGCTTCTGCGTACATGTCTAACTGTGTTAACCTTGACGATCCTCGGCTTTTTCGCGCATCAAGCGCTGCATCTGGAATCTGCGACAGTTGCGCTGGCAGGCGGATTTCTTCTTTTGCTGTTAACAGGCGAGCATATGATGGAAGAAGCTCTCACGAAAGTGGAGTGGACCACTATCTTTTTCTTCGTCGGCTTGTTCGTGCTCGTATCCGGCTTGGTGGAGACCGGCGTGATTTCACAATTGGCCGCCCAAGCGATCGAGTGGACCGGAGGAGATGTGACTGCCGCCTCTATGCTGATCTTGTGGTTAAGCGCCATTGCCTCCGCTTTTCTGGATAACATCCCTTTCGTAGCGACGATGATCCCGATGATCCAGGAGATGGGGAATATGGGGGTAAGCAATCTGGAGCCGCTCTGGTGGAGTCTGGCTTTGGGCGCGTGCTTGGGAGGGAACGGCACGCTGATCGGCGCAAGTGCGAACCTCATTGTGTCGGGTCTTTCGGGTAAAGAAGGATATCCGATCACATTCTTGAAATATTCTATATACGGTTTCCCCCTCATGATCTTATCGATCGTGATATCAAGTGTGTATATTTATTTGCGATATCTCGTTTAATGAAGGAAAGGAAGGTGTAGCCCGTGCTTTCATATTGCTTTAACGAGCAGGTGATCCAAATCACGGAATCGTCCGATGAGAACGATGTGCAATTTCTGATCAAGGTGCTGCAAAAAGATCCTTATGTGGAAAAGATGCAGAAGGTGCGCCGCTTTTTCGACGACAATCGTGTGTACACCGATGTTTTGTTTTACGCTCTTGCAGATCACACCTATAAAGTCATTGTCCGAATCGATTTTTATGCGGATTTCATACTCGAATTGATGAAGCACAGGCTGCTGGAAAGCGTGGAGTGGAAAAGCGGGCAGTAGGCGGCAAGAGGCTGTCGGTTAGGCCGCTGCGAGCGGTTTAAATGGGGTGAAACTGCGCTGTGTGACCCAATAAGCCGCTGCCAGCGGTATAAACCCGGTGAAACTGCGCGGTATGGCTAATTAAGCCGCTGCGAGCGGTTTAAATGCGAAGATTCACTTATATGAGCGATTGCCCGTTTAGTGAGACTATGTACAAATACCGTGAGGGTTTCGGTGCGCGGCGCTCGCACAGAAAAGGATACTGCATAAACAAGAGGGCATCCCGGCCGCGCCGGCAGGTAATACAGGGCAGTGTGATCGCGCCCGGCTGCATATGTGTTGTCCGCACCCAAGCTGCTCTTCGCTATAGAGACTGCTTTTTGGGCTGATATCGCGGGGTGCATGGGCAGATGAAACAGTTTTTTCTCCAGACCCGGATAGAATGTTCCTTCCACTCTATGGATCACCCCGTTCGTGTCCATGTCTAAAGAAAGTGAGGCGCCCCAAACCGGTGTTTCAAATAACAATTGCTGCATTAGAATGCGAATTCGATCAGGTGAGGTGTTCCGTATGCTCACCACCTTCAGATCTTGCTGCGGATCTTGTATGCCATAATGCCGCTTGATCTTCGTCAGAAACTCGTAACAGATCCATTGAGGCGAATGTCCGGACGGCTTGGTCAAATTGCCGGTCAGGAGTATTTCACGGGCTCCGTCGGGTGCTGCATGCGACACTTGCGGGGCGATCATAAGTAATGTGACGAAAATCACCGATAATGCGATCGTTCTAATCATGCATTCGGTCCTCCTTTCTGCCTGCACTTTCTGAGTATGATTAAAAAATGGAATTTTTATCCTTGAAGAGTAAGTCTATTGAATGAAAATCTTCCCATCCGTTCACCATATAAGGTAATGAGACGGAACTCGGAGAGGATGGGAGCAATGGCGATACGGTGTTGGAGGAAATCGGTGATGGTGCTGCTCGGCGCCGTCACGCTTTTGTTTTCAGGGCTCGTTTGCTCCGCGGCGGACAAGCCGCCGCCAGGCAGTGAATGGTCGGAGCTTCAGCGGCGCTATCGCGGTGTGTTCGTCCTCTCCGCGCCCAGGGAAAGCCGCAAAGTCGCATTGACGTTTGATGATGTGCCGGATCCCCGGTTTACGCCGCAGGTGCTGGATGTATTGAATACAAAACATGTACGGGCTACCTTTTTTGTCGTCGGCACACGCATGCTAAAACATCCGGATCTGCTGAAGCGGATTGACAGGGATGGGCATGACATCGGCAATCACTCCTACAGTCATCCTGACTTCTCGAGAATTCCGCTGGACAAGGTACAGCAGCAAATCATCCGGTCGGAAGAGATCGTTGAAAAGCTCGTTGGATTTAAGCCGAAGCTGGTGCGTCCGCCCTACGGAGAAATTCGGCCCGCGCAGCTCGATTGGGCGAAACAGCAGGGATATACGGTTGTGAATTGGGACGTGGATTCGAGAGATTGGCGGCAATTGACGGCTGACGAGGTGTTCCGCAACGTGACGAGCGCCGTACGTCCCGGCTCCGTCATTCTGATGCATGCGGGCGGCGGGGAAGGGCAGAACCTGTTGGGCACCGTACAAGCGCTGCCGCGGATCATCGACTGGCTCCGCAATCATCATTATGAGCCGGTCCCGTTGACGGAATTGCTTGATGTGCGGGAGAACAGGGAGGATTCAACCAACCTGTTTCCCCCATTTGGACTGCCATAAACGCAAAAAAGCGTCTCTCTAACGGATCGCTCCGTTTCGAGAAACGCTTTTTTACTTATATATTACTTTAGGATATAGACTTTCACATTCTGTACACCGAATTTCGAAACGTGCGAGCGCGAACCCGGCACGAAGATATCGATGCGCTTGCCTTTGATGGCGCTGCCGGAATCCGTCGCTGTCGCGATCATGCCGCCTGTCGGAAGACCATTGAAATCATATCCGGTTATGAACACCTTGGTTCCGAATGGAATGACCTTCGGATCGACGGCGATGGTCCCTAATTTTAGACGATTGCCGAAATAATCAACTGGTCCCCAGCCGTTCTCCGCCGGTGAATCCGAATACGCTGTCGCTTTAGCGCTGAACACTTTGGAGAACGAAAGCGATTGTCCTTTGGCCGTCGTCAGGGCTTGTACCGTTTTCGCCCGCGGCGCCGCGCTGTTTCCGCTTGGAACAGTGATCTTTAATCCTGCATAGATGTTCAGCGGATTTACATTCGGGTTCGCTTTCATCAGTTTCTTAAGCGGGACGTGAAACTGTCTGGACATGCTCCAGAACGTGTCGCTGTCTTTTGCCGTGTAGGCCACGGCCGCATGCGCGTTCACTGCAGGAAGCAGTAATGCTCCTCCTAAAATGAGCGCGGCAGATCGAAATGCCAAGCTTCTCCATCTTGATGCCATTTGTGAAGATCCTCCTTTAGCGGCCGGCGAGGTTAGCTGTCGGATTCGGGTTGAGAGTACAACCCTACGCAGTCAAGCGATTCACCCCTAGTACGAGCCGTTCAAAGTGGATTGGCATTCGCACAAACGATTCTTTTCCCCCGCACCCAAACGGTTTTGGCCTTTTGTGATTCTGTAAAAGGTTACCACAGCAGGTTGAACGTTAACACCGGAAAGTTAAGGAAATTCAGGGGATCATAGTTGTCAGGAGAGAGACTTAGGACTGCCGGGACGCCTGGCGAAATACGCGACGGTCTCCTGAATGAGAAAACGCGTGGATGGCGCAACCCAAGCAGGATCACCATGGATGAGGGAGGTTGTCCGTTTGGTCTCCTCCAACTCGCGTATACGGACCAGATATAAATCGTTGTCCTTTAACAGCTGCTCCCTAAGGTAGGATTTCGGCAGCAGGGTTCCTGCCCGGCAAGCTGAAAGAAGGCGGATAATGGCTTCGAACGAATCGATCTCCATCCGCACGTCCGGTTTCAGATTATAACGGCGGAACAGCTCGTCGGTCAGTGTTCGATACCAGGTGCCCGGTTGGAATAGAATCATCGGAAGACCGTTCAAATCGGACAGCTCCAGCTGAGTTCGTTCCAATATAAAGTGCGTTCTGGGAAGCACGAGCATGAGATGGTCCTCGAACAAAGGCAAGCTGGTTATAGCCGGATCGTCGTCAACGGAAGAGCCGACGAGACCGAAATCCACTTTGCGTTCTTTCACCAGGGTGGCGATTTCATGTGTTTTGCCGGTCACGGCCTTGATTTCCAGCTGGGGGTGCTTCTCCGTCATGGCCGTGATCAGCTCGGGCAGCGTAGTCTGCAGCGTCGTCAGGCTTGCGCCGATCGTTGCGACCGGTGCTTCCGTCGATTTGAACTCATTTAATTTCTGCAGATATTTACCGTGGAACCGACGCAGCTCTAACGCGAATTCATACGTTACCTGCCCGGCGGCGGTCAACTCCAACCTTTTGCCTATGCGGCGAAAAAGCTGGACCCCAAGCTCCGCTTCCAGCCGTGCAATGCGCCGGGATAAGGCAGGCTGCGACACATTCAGACGATCCGCCGCTTTATTCAGGCTTGTTTGTTCCACAACGGCAGCGAACATACGCATATCTTCAAGCATTCGACAACCTCCGCCTCTCTGTATATGCACAAAAGTTATAACATTTAATAAAAAATAAGTAGTTCCATTATAAGCGAAAAAGGAGTAAGCTTAAATGCGGACGAATAGGTGACGAAGGAACTACATTGTACATCAACCGTATGGATGCGAAAGGAGAACACATAACGACATGAAAGGGAATTCCTACTACTCGCGAAAGCTTCATTCGCTGCTCGGGGTTATTCCGCTCGGTTTATTCATGATCGAGCATGCGCTCACGAACTATTCCGCGTTTGAAGGCGGCCAACAGGGGTTTAAGGACAGCGTGGATTTCTTGCACGGCATGCCGCTCGTCTTTTTCCTCGAAATGTTCATCATTTGGCTTCCAATCTTATTTCACGGGGTTTATGGGCTTTACATCGCTTATCAATCGAACTCGAATGTAGGCAATTTCAACTATGGACGGAACTGGGCTTTTACGCTCCAGCGCGTGACGGGTGTCATTACATTTATTTTTGTCGTTTGGCACGTATACGAAACCCGGCTTCAGGTGACTTTCGGCAACACCACCTATGAAGAACTGGGCAGCCATATGCACGATATCGTGAGTAACCCCGTAGTGTTCGCTATTTATGTCATTGCCGTATTGGCGGCGACCTTCCACTTTGCGAACGGTTTGTGGGCGTTTCTCGTGAGCTGGGGCATAACGGTAGGACCGCGCGCACAAAAAGTTTCTTTTAGAATCTGCTTAGGCATTTTCGTCATTGTGTCCGTATTGTTCCTGTTATCGTTGTTTGCTTTCGGCAGCGATGAATTTGCATCCGCTCCGATTACGGCGTTCACTTCTGCATCTGCAGTGTAAGCGAAAGGAGGAGTTTTTGTCATGGCTAATCAAAAAGTAATCGTCGTCGGAGGCGGTCTTGCGGGACTGATGGCGACAATTAAAGCGGCGGAAGCGGGAGTCAGTGTCGATCTGTTCTCGGTTGTGCCGGTAAAAAGATCTCACTCCGTTTGCGCGCAAGGCGGCATCAACGGAGCTGTCAATACAAAAGGTGAAGGCGACTCCCCTTGGGAGCACTTTGACGATACGGTATACGGAGGCGACTTCCTGGCGAATCAGCCTCAGGTTAAAGCCATGTGCGAAGCTGCACCGGGAATTATTCACTTGATGGACCGCATGGGCGTAATGTTCAGCCGGACGCCGGAAGGCTTGCTCGATTTCCGCCGGTTCGGGGGCACGCAATACCACCGTACGGCATTCGCGGGAGCGACAACCGGCCAGCAGCTGTTATATGCGTTGGACGAGCAGGTTCGCCGCTGGGAAGCGGCGGGGCTGGTTCAGAAGTTCGAACATTGGGAGTTTACATCCGTTGTGCTCGATGAAGACGGCGCATGCCGCGGAATCGCAGCGCAGGATCTCCGCTCTATGGAGTCCGTAACGTTCCGTGCGGATGCGGTTATTCTCGCAACCGGCGGACCGGGAATCATCTTCGGTAAAACGACCAACTCCGTCATCAATACGGGAACGGCGGCCAGCGCGGTGTACCAGCAGGGCGTCTATTACGCGAACGGTGAGTTCATTCAGATTCACCCGACCGCGATTCCCGGCGATGACAAGCTTCGTCTCATGAGTGAGTCCGCGCGCGGTGAAGGCGGCCGGATCTGGACGTATAAAGACGGCAAGCCTTGGTATTTCCTCGAGGAGAAATATCCGGCATACGGAAACCTCGTTCCTCGCGATATCGCTACCCGTGAAATTTTCAGCGTGTGTGTGGACCAGAAGCTCGGCATCAACGGCGAGAACATGGTTTACCTCGATCTGTCTCACAAAGATCCGAAGGAGCTTGATGTTAAGCTCGGCGGAATCATAGAGATATACGAGAAATTCATGGGCGACGATCCGAAGAAGATTCCGATGAAGATCTTCCCGGCCGTTCACTATTCGATGGGCGGCATGTGGGTCGACCACAATCAGATGACGAACATCCCCGGCCTGTTCGCTTGCGGCGAATGCGAGTACCAATACCACGGCGCGAACCGTCTCGGCGCTAACTCCCTGTTGTCCGCCATTTACGGCGGCATGATTACAGGGCCTAAAGCGATTGAGTATATTCACGGATTGAAAAAGTCTGCGGAAGATCTATCGGACAGCGTGTTCGAAAGTGAGCGCAGCAAACAGGCGTCCAAATACGAATCCATTCTGAAAATGGACGGATCGGAAAATGCCTACGTCCTGCACAAAGAGCTTGGCGAGTGGATGACGAACAATATGACCGTCGTTCGCTATAACAGCAAGTTGCAGGATACGATCGCAAAGATCAAAGAACTGAAGCAGCGTTACAAGCAAATCAACATCAACGATACCGCCCGCTGGAACAATTCGGGCGTAGCTTTTACACGTCAACTGTGGAACATGATGGAGCTTGCCGAAGCGATGACGGTGGGCGCACTTATGCGCAATGAAAGCCGGGGAGCTCACTATAAGCCGGAATTCCCGGATCGTGACGACGAGCAATTCCTCAAAACGACGAAAGCGAAATGGACGGCCGAAGGTCCGCAAATTTCGTACGAAGATGTCGATACTTCTTTGATCAAGCCGCGGAAGCGCGACTACTCCACGAACAAGAAGAAGGAGGGCTAAGCAATGGCGGAAACGGCAACTGCTCAACGCACGGTCAAATTTATCATCACACGCCGGGAGACTCCGGAAGCCGCTCCGTACACGGAAGAGTTCGAGGTTCCGTATCGTCCGAATATGAACGTGATCAGCGCCTTGATGGAAATTCAGCGCAATCCCGTCAAAGCTGACGGCAACAAAACCGCTCCTGTATGCTGGGAATCGAACTGTCTAGAGGAAGTCTGCGGCGCTTGCTCCATGGTGATCAACGGTAAGCCGCGCCAGGCATGCTCTGCTCTTATTGATAAGCTGGAACAGCCGATCCGGCTTGAGCCGATGTCGACGTTCCCGGTTGTTCGCGACTTGGTTATCAACCGCGAGCGGATGTTCCAAGCCCTGAAGAAGGTTAAAGCGTGGATTCCGATCGACGGAACTTACGATCTTGGACCAGGTCCTCGCATGGCCGAATCCAAACGTCAATGGGCGTACGAGCTGTCCAAATGCATGACGTGCGGCGTATGCCTGGAAGCATGTCCGAACGTTAACGAGCGCAACAGCTTCATCGGACCTGCTGCGATCTCACAGGTTCGCCTGTTCAATGCTCACCCTACAGGTGAAATGAACGCGCATGAACGCCTTGACGAGTTGATGGAAGACGGCGGTATCGAAGGCTGCGGTAACTCGCAGAACTGCGTACGGTCTTGCCCGAAAGGCATTCCATTGACCACTTCAATCGCAGCCATCAATGGAGACACTACGAAACGTCTGTTCAAGAAATGGCTCAGCATGTAATGTAACGCTAAAGAACCGTCAGAGGAAGCTGCGGCTTCCCTGACGGTTTTTTATGTTCTTGAAACACAGAAAAAACGAGTCTCAGTTGCTGAGACTCGCTTTTATCATGGTTACATCCACTTCTCGCCCCAAGACTGGATGGATTGGATGACATCCTCCAGGTTGTGGCCTTTCTCGGTCAGTTCATATTCAATGCGCACCGGCATTTCCGGATAAACGGTTCTTTTGACAATATCGCACGCCTCGAGCTCTTTCATGCGGTCGGTTAACATTTTATCGCTCATCTCGGGGATTTGCTCTTTAATTTCCTTGAACCGTTTCGGACCACCCATAAGCACGCGGATAATGAGTCCCGTCCACTTTTTGCCCAGCAGTTCGGCGGCCGATTCATATTTGGGGCACATTTTGGAATAGTCCATACGGATTCCCCCTTTGTTCCTATTGTAACACACGCACTTCCCAAAAGTAAGTAATTACTTAATATTTATATGTTACTTGACAAAAGTAAGTAAAGTCATTAATATAGATTTTGCCGCCAATAAACATCAGGCTAAACTACATGAAAGGTGTCGGTAAAAGTGGAAATAGGATTGCTCTTGCTTAGAGTTATTATCGGATTATTATTCGCGGGTCACGCGATGCAAAAGTTGGCAGGATGGTTCGGAGGGCACGGTATTGATGGAACCGGCGGATTTTTCGAATCCATCGGGATCACACCGGGCCGCAGTATGGCGCTATTGGCTGGATTGGCAGAACTGGCAGGAGGATTGCTGTTCGCGCTTGGACTCGTAACACCTCTGGCGGCCTTCCTTATTGTGCTGACGATGCTCGTAGCCATTATTAAGGTGCACGGGAAAAACGGATTGTGGGTTACCCAAAACGGCTATGAATACAATCTGGTTCTCATGGTTATCGCCATTGCCGTCGCACTGATAGGTCCGGGGGACTACTCTCTGGATGCGCTCTTGTTACAATGATTCATATCGGGAGGTACAAAGCATGATTACGATACAACGTGCAGCAGACCGTTATTCGGCTGATTACGGCTGGCTCAAATCCAGCTTCAGCTTTTCCTTCGCCGATTACTACGATCCTTCAAATCTTCAATTCGGTCCGATGAGAGTGCTCAATGACGACTGGATCGCATCCGGAGAAGGCTTCGGAATGCACCCGCACCGGGAGATGGAGATTATTACAATCGTACTCAGAGGCGTGCTTGAGCACAAAGACAGCTTGGGCAACAGGGCGGAAACAACATGGGGTGGAATCCAGCGCATGTCTGCGGGAACCGGTATTACCCACTCCGAGTACAATACTTCCGAGACCGAACCGCTGGAGCTGCTTCAAATGTGGTTCCTGCCTGGGGAACGCGGGCTCAATCCTTCTTACGAGACGACAGCGTTCAACACTGCTGGACTAACTGACAAATGGGTTCCTGTGGCTTCGTCCGCGCCGGTCGCAGGCGAGGTAGCCGAAATTCATCAAGACATGACGGTTTATCTGTCGGAACCGGCTGCCGGGAAGCCGATCACGTTCGCGCAGACTGCCGGCCGAAAGGTATTTCTGATGGTACTTGAAGGTGATATCCGCATCAACGGGGACACTGTCCTAAGCCGCAGAGACGCTGCTCGGATTGAGGAAATGCCGGAATTGACGGTCATCAGCGATGACGGAGCCCGTATCATGTTAATCGATCTTCCCTAAAATAAAAAAGCGACTGCCCATCGGGTCAGTCGCTTTTCGATATCCTATGACTATGTCACAGTCGGAAGCGCATGCTGGTGATGCTTCTCTTCTTGCTGCCGCAGGAATTGTTTGCCGTATTCTCCGTGAGGATGAATGTTCGCGTGCTCCATTTGAATGGTGGAATGGGTGATTCCGTAATTCTCTTTCAGCAACTCATTCGCTGCGAGAATAATGCAGAATGGCTGAATATTCGGATCGACGAACATATGCGCGGTTAAAGAATAATGGTCGCTCGAAATGGCCCACAGATGCATTTCATGCACGTCCTCAACGCCTTCCACTTTGGCAAGGTCGGCGCGGATTTCATCCAGATTGAATTTCTCAGGAACCGATTCCATCAGGATGAAAGTCGCTTCGCGAAGGATTTTCCAGCCTCCATAGAAGATGATTCCCCCGATCACAACACTGATCAACGGATCGAAGAAGAGCCAGCCGGTGAAATAGATAATAATAGCGGAAACAATGACACCGGCAGAGCTCAGCAGGTCGCCGATAAAGTGCCAGAGCGCACTCTGGATATTCAGATTTTCCTCTTCACGATGACTGCGGCTCAGAACAAGCGTCAGTATAAGGTTAACGACAAAGCCGATGGAGGCGATCGTAATCATAAGAGTAAAATCGATTTCTTCCGGTCGAATAAACCGGCGGGCACCTTCAATGAAAATCCCGATGGCAATGACACACAGCGCCAAACCATTCAAGAAGGAAGCGATAATCTCAAACCGCAAAAATCCGAAAGTGTATTTGGCGTTCGGCGGCCTGGTGGCCAGGTAAATGGCCGTCATACTCAGGCCTAGAGCGATAACGTCGGAAATCATATGGGCCGAATCCGACAGCAGCGCGAGGGAGTTGGACAGCAGTCCGCCGATAATCTCCACGATGGTGAAAAAAAGTGTCAACATGAGCGTTATCCATAACGTTTTTTTCGAACGGGATTGTTCCTTCTCATGCTTCAGATGATGAAAGTCGTAAGCGGAGTCGTTCTGCCTACTCATAGGTTCACTCCTTGTGCGGTCTGACATCCGGGAAATTGTCACATAACTGAAATATTGCTGTTACCGGGGTGTTGCAGAGTCAGGATACAATGTGTACCAAGACCCCCTTTTTTCATATTATTGGAACCTGCCGCAAAAGGCAGGTTCCCTTTTTTATGCCCGTTATTTAGAATTATTATAATCTATGTCATCCGACATTGAAAGTCAAAACTCATTATAAAGGAACGATAATTTTTACCTTTTGCCGATAGAACACCCAATGCTTAAATCCGATCTCCCGCAGGCGCCGTTGAACCGATTCCCATTCATCCCCGACACGATTGGGCACGTGGGCGTCGGAACCGAACGTTACGTCTGCCCCGAAGTGCACCGCGCGCTCAAGTATTTCATCCGACGGATACCATCCGCCGCAATCTTTCGTACTGCCGCTCGTATTGATCTCAAGGGAAATGCCGGTATCCGCGACGGCTTGCAGCACGGCATCGATTTCGGCTTCCGCGCCGCGAATGTCCGCGAACAGAGGGTAATATCCCTTCATCGCGTCGATATGCCCGAGAATTTGAAACGCGCCGCTCTGGGCGGATTGACGGATTAGTTCATAATAGTGCTTTTTCTCGTCGATTCGTTCCAGCCGGCTTTTGCTTTTCCAACGATTACGGTTAAAAATACTGACCCCGCGCGTCTGGTGCACGGAACCGATAATATAGTCAAAGGGATAAGGCTCATAGGATTTACGATACAACTCGATATGCTCCGGGAAGAAATCGGATTCCATACCCAGCAGCACCTCTATACGATCACGGTACTTCTCCTTCAGACGAAGCACCTCTTCTACATAGTTGACGAGATCGCTGCGGGCCATCGCAATTCCAGGCTGTGGCTGATCGAGTTCATGAGCAAAATAGGGAGAATGATCGGAAATACCGATCGCCGTCAATCCGGCATCGATTCCGGCCTTCACATAGTCTTCAATCGTTCCTATGGCGTGGCCGCATCTCTCGTGGTGTGTGTGCAAATCAAATTTCGTCATCGTATTCTCTCCCGTCTGTCGTTTACTCGCTGCCGATGAACTGATCCTCCGGCATCCCTTTCAAGTCGTTCAAAAACTGCCGCATCGCACTATTGACGTATCGACCCGATTTCGTCATCACACCGACCGGGTGGCTGACCTCCAGCTCGTTCACCGGGATCATCTTCAGCGTGCCCCGCCGAAGCTCCTCGGAGATCGACTGCTTGGATATGATGGCGGCGCCCAAATTCAGCTCGACCATTCGCTTCACTTCTTCACTGCTGCCGAGCTCCATTGCGATATTCGGCTGGATTCCGTGTTCCCGGAAAATGCGATCCGCGAAACGGCGCCCAAGCGTGTCCGGCGAGAGCATAATGAGCGGGATGTCCTTAAGCATGCCGATCGTCACCCGTTCTGCTGCAGCCAAAGGATGCCGCGGTGCGGCGACCAGCTCGAAAGTGTCGTAATAAAGCACCGAAGTTTCAACCTGCGGACTCCGTTGGGTCAAATATCCGATTCCGATATCCACGGTGCCGTTTTCGACGCTGGCCAGCACTTGAGTTGAGGACATCGAAATAATCGTTGTTTTGATCAGAGGAAACTGGTTTTGAAAATAAGACAGCACCCTGGGCAAAATTTGTATCGCGATCGACGTTGTCGTGCCCATCAAGATATGTCCCTGCGGATTTTCGTCCAAGTCGGTAAGCTTCTGTTTTAATTGTTCCACGGTTGCTAATATTTGCTCCGCATGCTCCAGAAATATTTTACCCCGATCCGTGAGGGTGACGGGATGATTCCGGTCGACTAATATGGTTTTAAACTCATCTTCAAGGCTCTTAATCTGCGCGGACACCGCCGGCTGCGTTAAATTGAGCAATTCGCCGGCTTTTCGGAAGCTCAGTGTCTTTGAGATCGTTAGCAGCGTCTCGAGTTGGCTGATGTTCAATCGATCGCCTCCGGGTATTCAATATATTTATCATATTCAGAGGATTTATAAAAAGGATTTCTCATAACCTCATTATAGGAGATATTCAAAGCCCGAGCAAAGAAAAAAGGAAAAGGACCGCTTTCGTCGAAATGATTCGGAAAAGGGCTAATGGCGAGAGGGGCAAATGCTTTGTTGGACGATAAAAAAACGGTCAGAGCTGGGTATGGTACGACTGGGCGAATTCAGCTTTTATTACAACCATTATAGCAGCGGTAATGCCCGTGTATTATCAGAGTGCCATCGGCGGTACGGATGCGGATTGGAGCTTTACCCAGACGGCGGCCGCACTCGTCATCGCGCTTCTGTCTCCTTTGCTGGGCGCCATTGCGGATCACATGGGCAATAAAGTAGGCTTTCTCCGTCTATTCACCGTTCTAGGCTCCATCGCAAGCGTTTGCCTCGCTTTTACGGGAGCAGGGGATGTGTGGCTGGCGTCGATCCTTGTCGTGGCCGGGATGATCGGTTTCGGGTCCGCCAATACTTTCTATGATGCTCTTCTGAACGACATCACTTCCCCGGCCGAAAGGGACAAGGTCAGCGCCCGCGGCTATGCTATGGGTTACTTGGGCGGAGGCGTGCTGCTCACGATTAACCTGACCATGATCATGAAATATGAATGGTTCGGACTGCCGGATGGGGCGGCCGCAACTCGAATCTCGTTCGTTATGGTCGGCGTATGGTGGCTCTTGTTTTCAATTCCTTTATTAAAACATGTGAAAGAAGCCCCTGTCCCTGTCCGAGGCAAGGTAATGGGGCATGTGTGGGTCGGCTTCCGGCGGCTGGGCGAGACATTCACCCAATTGAAGGACTACCCGGAGCTGCTGAAGTTCATGGTGTCGTTTTGGTTTTTCTCTAACGGGATCGGAACGATTATCGTCATGGCCGCAAGCTACGGGAAAACAATCGGAATAGAGGATACCCACCTGATCGCCGCACTTCTGATCACCCAGTTTGTCGGTTTTCCGGCCACTGTCGTGTTCGGAAAATTCGCGCACCGGTTCGGCGGTAAAAAGATGCTGTACGGCTCGCTGCTTACTTACCTTGTCATTGTGATTATGGGTTATTTCATGCAGAACGCGACGCACTTCTTTATTCTTGCCTCGCTGGTCGGCTTGGTGCAAGGAGGATCCCAGGCAATCGCGCGCGCCATGTTCAGCCGCTTGATTCCGAACGGCCGAACAGCGGAGTATAACGGTTTCCTCAGTGCTTCAACGCGATTCTTCTCCTTCGGAGGACCGCTCGTATTCGGACTTGTCAAAGTCATTTCAGATTCAAGCCGGGCGGCGATTTTGGCAGTCGCCGTCTTCTTCATCGTTGGAATCGTTCTGCTTTACTTCGTGAACTTAGCGAAGGGTGAAAGGGAGGCGGGGGAGGGGCCGGCCGGACCGCGCATCATTGTGCCGCCGGAACAACAGATTCCGCATATATAATCGATGCGCTGCCGCATGGACGGCCGGTTTCATACGATATATCTTTAAGCAGCTCCGCAAATTTATGTTCATGGACGGTGTCACCGGGTTCCGCTTGCAGCCAAGCGATTCCCGCGGCAGCCGTCCTTTTGCCGTCTAGAAGCGCTTCTTCCCATAGATCATCGGCGCTCTCGTGTCTCACCAGGGTACGATCGCAGGGATCGATCCAAGGCTGACGGGTATCGTTCAGCACATCCCAAGCAGGCAAACGCCGAGGCGGCGAGAACGGCTCGATCTGCCCAAGCAGCAGTTTGCCTTTCCAATCGGAAGGATCGAAAAATAACTTCTGGGCTGTAACCATTTGCGCCACGGCTTCATCGATCTCATCCGGATTGATTTGCTTAGCGAGCACCGGATAATGGAGGGAGACAATTTGCAGAAAATCGGCGGCGAAATCCCCGGGCATTCTGCCGCCGGTATCGATTTCCGGCGCAACCGGAGTATTTCCCGTATGAATGCCTGCACGCCGCTCCAGAACAACGGAGTCCATCGCGGTCTCGAACCTCTGGTGGTCCCACTTTTTGAAGCCGGAGCGGCTGAACACGAAAGGGTGAAGATAACGGTCCAGAATATGATGGAGCAAAAAGCCGATTGTAAAAGCGGATGCCGAATCGGTCACGTCACGCTCCCGCACGCGGCTGAACAATGACATCAGAAAAGGACCGCACCGCACGCTGTGCATTTGTGAGCCGAGCCGATTGAGCGGTGTCGCGCTTTGCCAAGGCAAAAAATGATGATAAAACAAAAAATCCGGACCTTGGCAGCCGAGCTGGAAAGCTTTCTTCCATACAGGATCGCTCATCATGAAGCCCGGCTCGAGTTCATGCAGCACCTCTCTGCCGAACTGAATATGTGCCCATATATTCGGCATAAACGTTCACCTCATATCAGTCGAAAGTCCTGTTATTACCACGAAAATTGTATACTTATCCCATTACTTTCAGTATAATAGGGAAAGGCAAATTCGACCAGCGGTCATTTTCTTCTGCTCAAAGGGGTACGTACACGCATGAAGGCTGAGTATATCAACCCGTTTTTAGAGTCCGCGCGAACCGTCATCGAGCAGATGTGCCGAATCCGTCCCAGCACGGGCCGGCTCTCAATCAAGGAAATCGTGTTTGCCGAGAACCATTTGTGGATTCAGATCGGGTTAACCGGGCAGATGACCGGGGACATCATTTTCAGTCTAAGCAAGCCTGTAGCGCTTCGAATTGTGTCCGCCATGATGGGCGGATTCGCCATAACGGAAATCGATGACATGGGGAGAAGCGCGATCTCCGAGCTGAGTAATATGATCAGCGGCAATGCCAGCACACTGCTTTACAATCAAGGAGTTATCGTTGATATTACGCCGCCGCGCATCGTCAGCGGGTCATTCGCCGCACGCCGCGCCTTGGCCGTTCCGCTCATCATGGACGGCATCGGGGAAATGGAAATACAGGTGCTCATTGCGTGACAGCCGGCCGCCCCATATAATAAACTCGATCAGGTCAGCCCCGCGAGGGGCTTTTTTGGTGCAAATAGGGGTTAATAAGTAATGCGCTAATATCCTCACAGGAGGGGTATGCTTGAAAGTATCGCTGTATAACAAGGTTATCCTTATTACCGGCGCATCGAGCGGGATCGGGGCCGTAACCGCCAGGCTGCTGGCCGAGCGGGGAGCAATCCCCATCCTGACAGCAAGATCCAAAGGGAAAATGGAGATGCTGTCCGCCTCCATTCAAGGGGATTCTCCCGTTTATGAGATGGACGTAAGGGACACGGCGCAAGTAAATGATGTCGTGTCGCAAGTTCATCGGCATTACGGTAAAATAGATATTCTGTTGAACAATGCAGGCTTCGGTGAATTTTTGCGTTTCTCTGAAACCTCGATCACTCAATTTCAAGATATGATGGACGTCAACTACATGGGAACGGTTCGCTGCACACATGCGGTTCTCCCTTACATGCTTCAGGCCGGAGTCGGACATATCGTGAACGTTGCCTCCATGGCCGGCAAAATGGCGACCGCCAAGTCGACCGCTTACTCTGCGAGCAAGCATGCGGTGCTGGGTTTTACGAATGCGCTTCGCCGCGAGCTGAAGAGCTCCGGCGTAATGGTGTCGGCGGTAAATCCCGGCCCGATCGATACTCCTTTTTTTGAGCGGGCGGATCCGGAAGGAACGTACTTGCGCAATCTCGGCAGGTTTGTGATGACTCCAGATCGGGCGGCCGGCGCCATCCTGCATGTTATCGAGCGGCGTAAAGCCGAGCTGGATTTACCCTGGACGGCGGCAGCCGGTGCTCGACTGGCGCTGCTATTCCCCCGCTTGTTCGATGTACTGTTCGGAAAAATTGTGGATAAGAAATAGCTTGTTAAGGAGATGTACATATGAGTTTCGGGGATTTGGGTTTGAACAAGGAACTGACGGACAAGCTGTCCTCATCGGGGATCATGGAGCCGACGGACGTGCAAAAGCAGGCCGTCCCGGCGCTGCTCACCGGACAGGACGGCGTGCTGGTGTCTCCCACCGGTACAGGTAAGACACTTGCTTATCTGCTCCCGCTGCTACAGCAGATCGACGGCACCCGGCGGGAGACGCAAGCTGTCGTACTGGCACCGACGCAGGAGCTCGCCATGCAGATCATGCGGGAGGCGGAGACCTACGGCGCCCCGCTCGGGATTAAAGCTACCGCGCTGATCGGAGGGGCTTCCTTGGCTCGTCAATTGGAGCGCATGAAGAGCCATCCGGCGCTCGTGGTCGGTACCCCCGGCCGCGTACGGGAGGTCGCGTCCACGCGCAAGCTCTCGCTGCATAAGGTAAGTCATGTCGTTGTGGATGAAACGGATCGTATTTTTTCGCTCGGCGGACGGAGCGATGTGGAAAATATGCTTCGGAAGTGTTCCCCCGAACGGCAAACCGTCTTTGTTTCCGCGACGCGTTCCGATGCGATGAAGGATGCGGAGAGAAAATGGCTGAAAGATCCCTGGATTGCCGACGTTTCCGGTGATCAGGCCGGCAGCGGTCTGTCATCGACCCTTCAGCACTGGTATTTCCTTACCGACCGCCGGGAGAAGATCGATCTGGTCCGCAGGCTTATCCGTCACATGAAGCCTTCGTCAGCGCTGCTGTTCGTCAATGACACGGAAAAAATCGGCGAATTGCTGGCGAAGCTGCGCTATGAAGGTTTTTCCGTCGATGCTCTCTACGGGGATACTCCGGGACGGGAGCGAGGGCAGGTTATGCAGCGTTTTCGTAAAGGCCGCACTTCTCTATTGATTGCCACGGATGTTGCGGCCAGGGGATTGGACATACCCGGTATGCCGGTCATTATCCAGTTCGAGCCTGCGTTAGATGCCGATCACTACGTTCACCGCGCGGGTCGTACGGCAAGGATGGGACTGGAAGGCACTTCAATTACTTTGATCGCTCACCAGGAAAGATTTATTGTCGACAAGCTGGAAAAGCAGCTTAACATTAACATTGTTCCTAAAACATTGTATCAAGGCCGCATCGTCTCTCCCGAGCAGATGGAGGATAGACGACCCGTGCGCCAGGAGAAGCCGCCGGTTGAAAGCGATGGATCGGCGGGTAGCCCCGCGCAGGCTGTTCAAGCGCGCTCCATTAAGCGTAAGCAGCCAGGTAAAGCAGCTCCTTCCGCCGCACCTGCGAAAAAAGCAGCGAATCCGCCCAAAGTGAAACAGGACCGGCAGCGTGACCGCAAGAACAAAGGTGCGCCTCGCTGGCTCAAGGAGAAACGCGAAACGCCGCCCGCAGACAAATCGTAAAGCGGAATAAGACTCATCCCGATGCTCCATCCGGGATGGGTCTTTTTTGGTACTTAAGGCTTATTTTGGTTCTGGGACCCCCGAAAATTGACGATAACCCCGAATCTTATAAGTGTGCAAGACGAACTTTACCCCAACAGGGAAAAAGGAGTGTTATTCAGAAATGACGCAAAAGCAAAACTTCTTGAAGAAAACGGCAATCGCTACAATGGCTCTCAGCTTGGTGGCCGGCAGTGCAACCGGCATTATGGCTTCCGCAAAATCGAAGCAAGGACATGACGATCACAAATCCAAATTTAAAATTAATCTTCAATTCAAAGACGTAAGCGAAAAGGAAATGAAGTGGGCTTACAACCACATCATCCGCCTCGCTGCGCAAGGTGTGTTCAACGGTTATGAAGACGGAGATTTCAAGCCGCAAAACAAAGTTTCCCGCATCGAAGCGATCGTAGGCGCTGTTCGTTTGCTCGGTTTGCAGGCTGAAGCCGAGAAGCCGGAAAATATGAACGCTAAGCTGAACTTCAAAGACTTCAACGAATTCAAGAAGAAAAATGCTTGGGCTGTCGGTTACCTCACAGTCGCTCTCGAGAACGACCTGTTCGCGGAAACCGAAACTTCCATCCAAGCTAACAAACCAGCTGACCGTCTCTGGGCATCCATTCTTCTTGTAAAAGCAATGAAGCTTGATGCCGAAGCGAAAGCCAAAATGGATACGGAGCTTGAGTTCCGTGATGCGCGTGAAATTCCGGCAGGTGCAGTAGGCTATGTAGCTGTGGCTCTTGAGAAAAACCTGATCACCGGATACAACGACAAAACGTTCCAGCCGCACCGCCCGGTAACTCGCGCTGAGCTGGCCGCAATTCTGGACCGTGTCGATCAGCAGCTGCCTGAGCAAAGCGCTCAAGCGATTACAGGCGTTGTACAGACTTCGGCAAATGGCGTTTTGACTGTGAAAAAAGCTGACAACACAACGGTTACCGTTACCGCAGCTTCCAACGTGTTTGTTTTCCGCAACGACGTTAAAGTCGCGCTGACTGCAATCCAACCGGGCGATGAAGTGCTTGTCCGGACTTTCGAAGGTAAAGCGGTATTTATCGAAGTGACCAAAATAGCACCGGCCGTTATCAATTTTACTGAAACAGGCAAGGTAAGCACTTTTGCAGTAAACGGTGAGGGCAAGATCACAACTATTACCATCACCAAGGAAGTTACAGGCGGAACTGCGCAGTCCATCGTGCTGCAAGTCGATCCGAATGTAACCATCAGCCCTGCCGGCGGCGTGCTTGCTCCGAATGCAACCGTGACCGTTACTGGAACGAACAACGTAGTAAAAACGATCACCATCACAGCGGCACAATAAAATTCTTGTATCAACGCGGTTCGCAGAGTTCATACTCTGCGGGCCGTTTTTTTTTTGTGCTGCCGGCTCCTGCCCGCTATAATAATGAATATTGAGGTTGAATGGGGAGGGTGAAAGGTGGCCGTGCAGCACAACAACTCACAGGTCCCGGCTTTGGAAATGAAGGCGGTAACAGGCGGATACAGCGTGCGGCGGCCGGTTCTGCATGAGGTTACGATCCGTGTCAATCCCGGTGAAATGGTCGGGTTAATCGGGCTGAACGGCGCAGGCAAAAGCACCGCGATCAAGCATATATTGGGCTTGATGTCCCCGCAGAGCGGGCAGGTAAGAGTGGCCGGAGTCACGTTGGAGGAAAACCGCGTGCTATATCGGTCTTCGACGGCATACGTTCCGGAGCAGCCGTCTTTATTTCCCAACCTGACGGTGAAGGAGCATCTTCAATGGACCGCTATGGCCTACGCCATAGATCGGGAGACCGCAGCCGCCAAAATGGGCGAGCTGGCGCAAATTTTCCGCATGAGCGAAGCGATGAACGCCTTGCCGGACACGCTGTCCAAGGGGATGAAACAGAAAGTGATGCTGATGAGCGCGCTGCTTGTCCGTCCTCCTTTATTGATCATAGACGAGCCTTTTCTAGGACTCGATCCGCTTGCTACACGCGCGCTGCTTGGGGCGTTGGAAGAAGCGCGCAGTGTGCACGGCAGCGCGATTTTATTAAGCTCGCATATATTACCGGCATTGGAGCGCAGGGCAGATCGCCTTGTCGTACTCCACCGGGGACGGATCATTGCCGAAGGATCGCCCGCGGAAGTTAAGTCTCAGGCAGGCCTCAGCGGTCCTGAGTCGACCTTGGACGATGCGTTCGAATCATTGGTGCTTGACGCGGAAGGAGGAACGTTCCGTGCGTAACGGCCATGAGGAGCAGGATCGCTTTTTGCGATCGCTTCGGCTGCGCCGGGCCGCAGCGTTCCGGAAGGAAATCGTTCCTTATTTTCGGTATGTCGCGCAAAGCGGATTCGGGTTATTGGCGTCTGCTGCTGCTTTTACCGCGGTGATCTGGTATTTCAACCTTCTCAAGGATGTGCCGCACAATTGGCCGGCAGACATTGCCGGTATTGTTTTTTTGTCTGTAGCTGCCGTATACGCCCCGTTGCGCACCTTTTTTCAGCCGGCCGATCCGGTTTACTTGCTTCCGTTAGAGAACAGGCTGCTGCATGCTTATGTGGGTCCGGCATTATCCCGCTCCATCAGAAATGCCGTGTTTCGTACACTCGCTGCATTTGCCATTTTTGCCCCTGTTTATATGAGGGCTCCCGTTACGGAGAATGCCGCGCGAACACATCCCATACTGCTGTTAGCGCTGCTGTTCGCAGTACTCGGTGCGTTCAATGCTTATTCAGGCTGGCGGGAGAGGCGGCCTGCAGCCGGAATCTGGCGGCTCAGCTTGAAAGCCATGCGGTGGGTGCTGACTTTTGTTATCGCTGCGGCATTACTACTTAAGCCGTTAACGCTTGCGGTTCCTTTCATGCTGCTATGCATGGCTTTTCTTTGGTTCATGTGGCGAATGCCGCGGCAGCATTACCTGCCTTGGGAAATATTCATTCACGGAGAACAAGCGGCGCGGCGGAGATGGATGTCGTTTCTCAGCTGGTTCGTGGATGTACCGGCCCAAACGGCCAAGCCTGCCCGACGCCGTTGGCTGGCGTGGCTCGGCGATATCGCGCCGTGGAAGCAGAGCCGTGCGTGGCATTTTCTGTATGCAAAAACCTTTATACGCAGTGAAACGCTCGGTGCTTTCGGGCGGTGGATCATTGTGATCGCGTTCGTCATGATTGTCGCCCATACCGAGTTATCCAATCTCATTGTTTATGCGGTGGGATTCGCGGTTGCGGCATTGCAGCTAAGTGAGCTGCGGCGGGTGCGATTTGTGGAGACAGCCGAAACGCTGCCCATTCCGCCGGCAGGCCGTTATGCTGCGGCCGCGTATGTCGCTCGTGCTGCTGGAATTACGGCTGCAGTGCTGTTGTGGTTGACGGCAGTGCTCACATTACGGGAGTTTCAACCGGAGCTGTGGCTGCCTGCTCTGGCCGCCGGACTACTATGGTGCGGCTGGATCATGCCGAGAAGAATCGCCAAACACTCAGACGATGAGGATGAGTGATGCGCAATGGCCAGTAAGCCGCTGCGAGCGGCTTACATGCTTGCATCACTTCGAGGAGATGTAAGGCGGCTCAGCCGCTTTACGCGGTCAGCTTCCCTCACTTTGGTGAGCTGTAAGACGGCTCAGCCGCTTTACACGGTCAGCTTCCCTCACTTTGGTGAGCTGTAAGACGGCTCAGCCGCTTTACACGGTCAGCTTCCGAACTTTTGCGAGCTGTAAGGCGGCTCAGCCGCTTTACACGTCAGTTACTCACTCAGGAATGCCATTTGTAAGGCGGCTCAGCCGCCTTACGCATCCGTTACTCACCCGCAATGCGTGCTGTAAGGCTGCTCAGCCGCTTTACACGTCAGTTACTCACCTGCAATGCGAGCTATAAGGCGGATCAGCCGCCTTACAGCGCCTGAACCATTTCCTTCACGATCGCAAAGGAGCGGTTGGACGCTTCTACTGTAAATTCCTCGAAATTCTCATGAGCCGAGCCGTCTGCCCTATCCGACATGGAGCGGATGATCACATGCGGGATGCCGTTCATGTAGCATGCTTGCGCGACGGCGGCGCCTTCCATTTCCGTACAAGCTCCGCCCAAATCTTCGTACAGCGATTTTACGACTCCTCGATCGGCGATGAACTGGTCACCCGACAATACTTTCCCAGTCAAACAGCGTCCGGGATAAACCTTGTCCGCAGCCTCCTTCGCCAAGTTACGAAGATGTTCGTCCGACGGATACTCCGACACTTCCTGATACGGAATCGTCCCTCGCGGAAAGCCGAGTGCGGTGACATCCACATCGTGCTGCAAGCTGCTTGTCGAAACGACGATATCGCCGATATTCAATTTCGGATCGACGGCTCCGGCCACTCCGGTGAATATAATTGCGTCCACTCCGAATCGATCCACCAACACTTGTGTACATACCGCCGCATTCACTTTGCCGACTCCGGATTGGGTAATCACGACTTTGCGGCCCTGGAACAGGCCTTTATGATACGTCATTCCCGCATGCCTCTCTGTCTGCGCCTCAGTCAGATGCTGCAACAGAAGCTCAATTTCCTCTTCCATTGCCCCGATGATTCCGATCGTTCCGTATGTCATTCATCCTCGTCCCTTCTCATAAAAGAGGCCCCGCAGCGGCCAATGTTTCTGCCGTGCAGGGCTTTCGTTATTTGGCGATGTGTGTCAGTGGCCTTTCGGGCCGGTTACGGAACGGCGTCTGATCAATTCATGAGGTAACGTGACGGTTGCATTGTCTACGTTCTCTTTCTTCATGAGCTTCGTCAGCAGCCGCATCGAGACCGCCCCGATGTCGTACATCGCTGCGCCACGGTTGTCAGGGTCGGACGAACCATGGATGACGCCCGGCTGTTGTCGACACTGATCACCGAAACGTCTTCCGGCACGTTCAAACCGTTGTCCTGGATACAGTGAATCGCGCCTATCGCCATCTCATCGGTTGCAGAGAATACCGCGGTCGGGCGAGTCGGAAGCTCGAGAAAATATTGCATGGCTTCGATTCCGGATTCGTACTTGTAATTGCCGATGCGAACATATTCTTCCCGATAAGGCAAGCCTGCCGTCTCGAGTGCACGCTTATAGCCTTGGAAACGCGCATATCCGTTGGCCGGATCTTCGAGAGTGCCGCTGATCATGGCAATCGATTCATGGCCTTCCGAGATCAACTGATTAACCGCGTCAAAAGCGGCCGCTTCATGGTCGATATCGACTGAAGGAATGTTGCCGTTCTCATCTTTGGTCGCACAAAGCACGATCGGCACATTCGATGTTTTGAAAGCTTGGATATGTTCATCCGTCACCGCGCCGCCCATAAACAGCAAACCGTCGACTTGCTTTTCCAAAAGGGTGTTGATCACGCGAATCTCTTTTTCTTGGCGTTTGTCTGAATTCGTCAGGATGATGTTGTAATGATACATATTGGCGATGTCTTCGATGCCGCGGGCGACTTCTGCATACAGCGCGTTGGCGATATCCGGTATGACGACTCCGACAGTCGTTGTTTTCTTGCTTGCCAAGCCGCGCGCCACCGCATTCGGACGATAGCCGAGACGCTCAATCGCTTCATATACCTTCTTGCGTGTTTGCGGTTTGACATTCGGGTTGTTGTTCACGACGCGGGACACCGTTGCCATGGAAACGCCGGCTTCGCGCGCTACATCATAAATAGTTACCGTCACAATAATTCGCTCCAATGTTCATGGACCTGCCGACAACTGCTTGTCCGGTCATGGATTATTAAGGTAATCATACGATAAAACCATATGTTTAGCAATGCGGCCTTGCCTCATCAACTATTCCGCTGCAGCAGGCTTTCCCAGCTTTTGCGACAGGAAGTCATAAGTGATATCCCAATGTGAGGTATCCCACACAGGTTTGCCGTCCTTGATCAGAATCGCCTGCGGGGACTTATGCGTAACCCCCAGCTTCTCGGCAATCGCATTGCTTACCGGACGTTCTTCAATTACCCGTACGATAGAGAAATCGACGGCCGGGGACTTGTTGTCCTGAATATAATTCATCAGCTCGTCATGCGCTCCGGCGCTGATCGGACACTGGGTGCTGTGTTTGAACAACAGCAAAGGTTTATCCGCAGTACCGCGAAGTGCCTCTTCCCATTGCTCCGTAGTTGTCAAACGTTGAATATCCGCCATTTAGCGACCTCCTTGAAAATGAACTCCATGATTTTCATGGTAGCAGAAAAAAGGATCAGGCGCAAAAAAAACGAGGGGATCGCTCCCCTCGTCTTCGATTCAACTTATGTACTGTGCGCTCAATTGCGACAATCGGGTCTGCAGCTCCATTTTCCAAGTCTCGTCCCCGAGCGACGACGCAATCAGCCAGAGATCCAGCAGCTGGTTCGTCCGTTCTTCCATAGCTTTGGCCACATCCGACGCTTGCAGCGATTCGGCCTGCGCCAACGCGCGGAACAATACTCCCGCCCATTCATGCACCTCTTCGAAAGGTATGCTTCTGGGCGCCGGCCGCGTTCCGAGCTCACCGACAAGACGGCCTACGTCTTCTTTTACCCCGTGGAATACATCATTGCGCCCGCATAAGGAACAACTGTACACCGGTACATTCGTAATATTGACTTTTTTGGCAAAAACGACGGTGCGAAGTGCGAGTTTCATCGAATCTCCGCAAGAGCAAAGTTTACGCAAGCAGAATCTCTCCCCATGAAAAAAGAGCTTGCCCCATTTATTCGCGAGAGAGCGGGCAAACTCCTTCTTTAGGAGATAGTGTAATTTCTGGAACGGCGATGCTTTAGAACAACCAGGAAAATGAGGCTTGCGGCAGCGGCTCCGATCGCATCATGCTGCAAATCGAGAGCATCCGGAGTCCGCATCGGGACATAGGATTGATGCCATTCATCCGTCACTCCGTACAAGGTACATATTGCCACAGTCAGCAAAGCGCCTGGCCATGTGCCGGACAACCTTCCCAAACCATACGCAACGGCAAGTCCCAGAATGAAGTAAGACACATAATGCATGGGGTCAAAGCTGGATAATCCCGGGATCCATTGCTGCACCCATGGCAGCCAACTGTTCAATTCTCCGCCGCTGCGCGAAGAGGAAATGAAAATGACGGTCATCCAAATGACGGCGGGAATAAAACGAACCCATTTCCAGTTGAATGTTCTCCGTGAAGTTGAATTTTGCAATTCAGATTGACCCCTTCTCAAGTAAAAATTGTACAGCGTGAACTCTCGCAGCCGATTTGCTACAATGAATCTCTAACCGATCATAACAAGAGAATGGAGGTTGCTATATGGCTGCTGACAAAAGAGTCGTATGTCTGGTAGACGATGAGTTCGAAGATTTGGAGCTATGGTATCCTGTATATCGCGCACGCGAGGAAGGAGCGGAAGTCCTTTACGCCGGTCCTGAAAAAGGACGCAAACACATCGGCAAATACGGGGTTCCTGCTGTTGCGGATATCTCGTATGACGAATTGGATGCGGATAAGTTCGACGGTGTGCTCGTGCCGGGCGGGTGGGCGCCGGACAAGATCCGCCGGGATACCCGCGTGCTTGATTTTGTGCGGCGGATGAATGAATCCGGCAAGCCGATCGGTCAGATCTGCCATGCCGGTTGGGTGCTCATCTCTGCCAAGATATTAGAAGGCCGAATCGTGACCTCCACACCCGGAATCCGTGATGATATGGAGAACGCTGGCGCCAAATGGCTCGACGAAGCGGTTGTCGTCGACGGCAACATCGTATCCGCCAGGCGGCCGCCTGACCTTCCTCCTTACGCGAAGGCTTTCTGCGACTTGTTGTTTGGCCGTAAAAAGTAAAAGCTTGGTCAGGAACCGCAAGGGCATTTCATTTGGTTATACACCCGGCTTGACTCTTCCGCGTTTGGGGCGGGCGCTGTCGGCCAGGAAGCTCTCGGTCAGCTCCCGGATTTGCTGCGCGGTTGAGCAGCGGAACAGCTCATCCACCAGCTTCCGGCTGTCCGATGCTTTGGTGCGGAGCAGACACTCCTTTACCGGCAGGATCGACTGCGCCGACAAGCTCAGCTCCTGGATGCCGAGGCCCAGCCAGATCGGCAGTGCGGCCATATCTCCCGCTAACTCCCCGCACACGCTGACGGAGATCCCTTTTGACTTGGCCGCTGCGGCAACGGTTCGAAGCATTCGAAGAATGGCAGGATGATAGGGTTCATAGAGATGGCTGATTTGCTCGTTCATCCGGTCTACAGCGAGCGTGAATTGGACCAGATCGTTCGTGCCGATGCTGAAGAACGATACCTCCTCCGCCAATAAATCGGCAATAGCCACGGCGGCCGGCACTTCGATCATAACCCCTGTCGGAATGCCGGATTTATACGGCAGGCCTTCCTCTCTCAACTCCCGCTCCGCCTCCGCCAATACTTGATTGGCTTCACGAATCTCATCCACCGAAGTGATGAGCGGATACATGATCTTCACATCTCCGTACACTGCTGCACGAAGAATGGCACGAAGCTGGATTTTGAACAAATCCTTACGCTCCAAGCTGAATCGAATCGCCCGAAACCCGAGAAAAGGATTTTCCTCAGCGGGCATCTCATAGTAATCCAGCTGTTTGTCCCCGCCGATATCCAGTGTCCTTATAATTAACGGCTTACCGTGTAACTTCTCCGCCACTTTCCGGTATACCTCATATTGCTCTTCTTCACTAGGGAAATGATTGCGATCCATATATAAAAATTCCGTACGAAAAAGCCCCACGCCTTGAGCGCCGTTCTCGAGCGCCGCCTCAAGCTCTTTGAGCGAACTGATATTCGCCGCCAGCTTCAAGTTCATACCGTCACGGGTGATCGCGGGAACCTCGGCCAGCGATTGCAGCTTTTCTCTTGCGACGAGCTGATGCATACGGACTTCCAAATATCGGGCTACCATAGCGGGAGTGGGTTCTACCATCAGCTGGCCCGCTCCGCCATCGACGATAAGTAAATCTCCGGTCGCGATCGCTTGCTCCAGCTTTCCTTCCACTCCCATCACCATAGGAATGCCGAAAGCACGCGCCATAATGGCGGAATGCGATGTGGGACTGCCTACCATCGTGACGATGCCGAGAACTAATTCCGGCTTGAGGTGGATGAGCTGAGAAGGTGAAAGCTCCCTGACGACCAGCACAAAAGGCTGGCTGTCTTCCGGCATCTCAATCTCCGGCACTCCGAGCAAATGCTTGAGCAGGCGATTTCCGACGTCTTTGATATCCAGCGCCCGTTCTTTCATATAATCGTCATCAAGAAGATCGAACATCGTAACGAAGTGGTCGATGGCTTCTTTTACCGCAACCTCCGCCACCTTGTAATGCCGCTGTATGATGCCTTGAATTTCGTTCATGAATACCGGATCTTCCAATATGGCGAGATGAGCGTCGAAAATGCTGGATTCCTCGGGGCCGACCGCTTCGTCGAGCTCCGTTTTCATCCGGCTGATTTCCGTTTTGGACCGGCGTACTCCCTCGTAAAGGCGATCGAACTCCTTAGCGAGATCTCCTACATCGATTTTTTGATCCGGCAGCTCCCATTCCCATTGCGGCAAAACGAAAGCTTTACCGATAGCGATTCCTGCTGAAGCACCCAAAGCTTGTATCATTTCTCCGCCCCCTTCTTCTCTCTCTCATGCACGACAACCGACATGACTGCTGCCTGCCCCTTTTTAACCGCTGTGTAAGGAGCAAACCGCCAAGATTTGACGATCTCGGGATTCGTAATGACCATAGGTGTTGCCAAAGATTTCGCTTCCCGCCGCAGTTTCGCAAGCTGGAATTTCAGCAGCGGCTGGCCGGGTGACACTTCGTCTCCCATTTTCGCCAGGGCAACGAAAGCTGTCGCTCCCAGGTGGGAGGTGTTAATTCCGACGTGGAGCAGCACTTCCAATCCTTCCGGAGTAAGCAGGCCGATGGCATGGAGTGAAGGATGAATATGAATGATCTTCCCTTTCACCGGTGCGACCAACTCGCCTTTGTCGGGTACGAACGCAACGCCCTTTCCGACTAAGCGCTGCGCGAAGATCGGGTCGTCCACTTCTTCCAATGGAATCATACGGCCTTGCACCGGAGCGTGAAAATGTACCTGCCTTACATCCTGCTGCATCAGCTTGTGAATCTCTTCCCGGATGAGCTCGGAATAAGTGCCGAATACGACCTGAAC
The DNA here is from genome assembly GCF_000829465.1 of Cohnella kolymensis. GTDB lineage: Bacteria > Bacillota > Bacilli > Paenibacillales > Paenibacillaceae > Cohnella > Cohnella kolymensis. The sequence goes on from NZ_JXAL01000014.1 coordinate 136,949, forward strand.
ATGACCGCCGCCCAAGCGGATGACGCCTGCAGCGCCTAAGTGGCGCAAAGACTTTGCATCGATTCTTTTGTCTTCAGCGAGTGTTAATCGGAGCCTTGTAATGCACGCGTCCAGCCGGACCATGTTTTCTTTTCCGCCCAAAGCCTGCAAAATAAGCGGTGCCCGATAGGGGATATCTCCAGCCCAATCGTCCAAGTGAGCGGCATCTTCACGCCCCGGCGTCGTCAGCTGGAAACGGCGGATACTCCAGCGGAACAGGACGTAATAAACAATACCCACCGCGAGGCCAAGAGGCAAAAGCCACCAGCCTCTGTGTGATAACGGTATGTTGACGAGATACTCGAGCGCGCCGGCTGAAAAGCTGAAGCCATGATGGATATCAAGCTCGTATACGAGCCACATAATGCCCCCGGACAAGGCGGCATGAACGATAAAAAGATACGGTGCCACGAACAGGAACGCAAACTCAACCGGCTCCGTCACACCCGTAAGGAATGAGCCCAGTGCCGCGACCTTGAACTGTTTGGCGGTTTTGGGCTTCAGATCTTCCCGCGCTTCGTGAATAATAGCGAAGGCTATCGCGGGAAGAGCAAACATCATGATCGGATACAAGCCGGCCATAAAGATGCCTGCTGAAGGATCGCCTGCGAAGAAACGCGGCAAATCCCCGAAGAAATGAACCCCTTCGTCTGTCTTGTACTCTCCGATCTGAAACCAGAACAGATGGTTCAATAAATGATGAAGGCCGAAAGCTACTAAAATGCGATGTAAAAATCCATATAAAAATACACCGAAGCCGCCGGCGGAATAAACCACCATCCTGCGGCTCCAGCCCAGCCTTCCAGCCAGTCGCCGGCGGCGATCATCAGCCAGGCGAATAATAGGGAAAAAAAGCTCATAAATAGAGGCACAAACCGCGAGCCGCCGAAAAATTGCAACGACTCCGGCAGCTGGAAAGATTTGAAGCGGTCATGCGCCCAGCCGGATACGACACCGATCACAGCACCTGCGAACATGGAAGCCTGCACGCCATTAGGATCATAGGTTAAGGTCACCATATGAAAAACGAACATCCCCGTCAGAGCAGCCATGCCTGCAGCTGCCGTCTGATTCGATAAGCCTAGAGCGATGCCAACGGCAAAAATATAAGGAACAAATTGAAAAATCGCCATTCCGGCCGCAGACAGCAGCTCAGGCACTTGAGGCCATCCCAGCGCATCCCAGGGCAATCGCGATAACATGAGAAACACTGCGGCGGCGGGCAGCACCGTCATCGGGAGCATCATCGCCCGTCCGAGCCTTTGGAGATAGCCGACTCCGAACATGAGCCCGTTTCCCCCTCCTCTATCTATCTCGATGGTACGCCCAGCGGCAAGGTTTTGTCAAAGCTCGCTAAAACTACAAACGAATGGCTCGGAATTTGCTGAGCTCCGAGCCATTGCTTTAAAGGTGTACGACGACGGATTATTGTTTGCCGCGCGGCAGCAGGATCGAGTCTTCCACTTTGATGCATCGATCCATAATCACTTTGAGGCCGCCGTCGGAAGCGATTTTTGCGGTATCGTCGTTGGCAATGCCTTGCTGCAGCCAGAGAACTTTAGCCCCGGCAGCTACAGCTTCCTCCGCGATAGGAGGTGTGTGCTCGGGGCGCCGGAATACGTTGACGATGTCGATCGGAACCGGTATGTCCTTCAGCGACGGATAACTCGTTTCGCCCAGTATGGAATCGGCATTCGGATTTACCGGTATGATGCGGTAACCTTTTTGCTGCATTGCTGCCGATACCATATGCGAAATTTTCGACGGATCATCGGACAATCCGACGACTGCAATCGTATTCGTTTCCTGCAAAATCTCTTTAATTTCCTCACGGGACGGATTTTCAAATGCCATAACACACACTCTCCTTATATTGATGAGTTGCACGAGCACAAGTGCGTACTTGCGCTGGCTGTAAGGCTGACTATCGGACTTGCACGAGCAAGAAGTTGCACACTTGCGAGCTGTAAGGCTGGCCATCGGACTTGCACGAGAACAAACTTCGATATTACCACCTGTAAGGCGAGAAAACCGTCTTGCATCAGAACAAACTTCGATATTACCACCTGTAAGGCGGCAGAGCCGCTTTGCATGATCGATTTCACAGGTGGCACTCACCTGTAAGACGGCTGAGCCGCTTTGCAGGCTCGATTTCACAGGTGGCACTCACCTGTAAGGCGGCTGAGCCGCCTTACACCACTACTCCACCCACTGCACATTTGCGCCGAGGGACATCAGGTGGTCGAAGTATTGCGGGTATGATTTGGCTACGTGGTGGGCGTCCTTGATGCGGATGGGCTGCTTGGCGCGCAGGCCGACCACAGTGAGCGCCATGATCACGCGATGGTCGAAGTGGGCGTCAATCTCAACGCCGCCTTCCACGCCATCGGGCCGGCCGTGGACGATGATCTCGTCTTGCTTCTCTTCGACATTCGCGCCGGCTTTGCGCAGCTCCGTCAAATAATCCGTGATGCGGTCGCATTCCTTGTAGCGCAAGTTCTCAACATTATAGAAGCGGGACGTTCCCTCCGCGAATACCGCGGCGGCGACCATCGCCAACACACCGTCGGTGAACTCGTCGCCGTCGAACTCTCCGGCTATGAGCCGCGCGTTGCCTTTCACATGAACGATTCCGTTCTCATGCGTAAGCGGCACGTTCATTGCGCGCAGGACATCCACAACCGCGCGTTCACCCTGCTTGCTGTGCTCCATCAAGCGATGGACGACGACGTCGGATTCCGTTACCGATGCTGCCGCGAGAATGGCCGCCGAACCCGGATAGTCTCCCTGAACCGTGTACGTTTGCGCTTTATATTTCTGCCGTCCGGGAATCCGGTAATGCATCAAGTCCTCGGAGGCTTCGACAACGATGCCGGCTTGCGCGAGCACTTCCAGCGTCTGTCCGATGACGACTTTGGATTTCAGGTCATGGAGCACTTCGATCTCGCTGTCCTCATCCAGCAGAGGCGTCACAAACAACAGCGAACTCAAAAACTGTGAGCTCACGCTGCCGGACACCTGGATCTTACCGCCCCGGGGGCTCCCCCCGCGAATCGTCATCGGCAGACGTCCGTTCTGATGCTCGATCCGGACTCCCATGCTTTGCAGTGCGGTAATCAAGTCATCGTGCGGGCGTTTGCCCAAAGATTGCGGATATGTATTCACAAAAGTAACTTCATCCAGCAATGCCGCAACGGACATAAGGAAGCGCAGCACCGCTCCGGCATTCCCGACATCCAGCTCCTTGACAGGACGAGGGTTGCGGCCGAAGCCCGTGATGACGATTTTCTCCTCATCCTCTTCCACCACAGCGCCTAAATCGCGGATGCAGCGGCGCATCGCTTCGCCGTCTTCACTATGGGCCGGATACAAAATGGTGCTGGTGCCTTCGGTAAGCGCGGCGACGAGCAGATAGCGGGTGGTGTAATTTTTAGAAGACAACGCTTGAATTTCGCCCTGAAGCCGTCCTGTCGGCGTAACGATGATGTCCATGTGTAAGCACGCTCCCTGTGTTCCTATGTAGATAATAAATAGCCTAATCCCACTCCGGCGGCGGTCAATATCCAACCTCCCAGGTAGGTGGCTCCAATATAAAATGCTAGAGTGCGCCGTTTTCCTTCCTGCCACATCGTTGCTTTTTGCACATTTAATGTAGAGTAAGTCGTTAATCCTCCCAATACACCAATTCCAAAGAAAGCATACTCAGCACGATGAACGGACTCCAGACCCAATCCGATCAGCATTCCCATGGCAAATGAGCCGGCAAGATTAACGATAAGCGTTCCATAAAATGAAGCCTTTCCTTTGCCCGTAACCCAGCGGCCTGCTCCATAACGCACCAGAGAACCAATAGTGCCGCCCGCACCGACAAGTGCAAACAACCATACGCTCATGAGTGCTTGCCCCTTCCGTAAGCCAGTCCTGCGGAAGCCAACAGCCATCCGCCTAACCCGCTGAGAAGCACGTAGGCAGCTGCACCGAGATAGGCCCGATGCTGGCATAGCTCCCAGAGCTGCCCGTTAAATGCGCTGAAAGTTGTGAACGATCCCAGAAAACCCGTCCCGACCGATTCCACGAGCCAAGCCGGCATGGACCGGCGGCTGACGACTCCGAACAGCGCACCCAGCAGAAAGGAGCCTGACAAGTTTACGATAAGAGTTGCCCAAGGAAACGCAGCCTCGCCTGCCGAGGGAACCAACAAGCTAATCTCATAACGACTCACGGCACCGAGAAATCCGGCAATCGCGATACCGAACACCACTCTCATCGCTTTCTCCGATCCTCCATTTGACAGCCTGATGCGCGTTTACATATGATGAACTTATATTGCGCTTGAAAGGATGTTCTTGATATGAGCTCACACGCAACGATTACCGTTGAAGAGTTAAAAGCAAGGCTGGACGCAGGTGAGAAACTGAACCTGATCGACGTTCGTGAGCCCGAAGAAGTAGCATATGGGATGATACCGGGCGCCGTGCACCTGAGGATGGGTGAAATACCGGCACGCCTCGACGAAATTCCGCAAGATGAAGAAGTGATCTTCATCTGCCGAAGCAGCCACCGCAGCGATCAAGTGTGTCAATACCTGTCATCCCTCGGCTATAAGGGTGTTACCAACATGATCGGCGGCATGATGGCATGGGTACAGCTTCCCGAATAAGGAGGCTGTACTTTTTTTCTATCATATCATATCGCTCCCGAGGTATAAATCGCCGGGTATTTCCGTAAGTTTGATAGTGTACTTACCTCCATCCAAAGGTGATGAATGTCCTTGGAATCTAAAAATATTTCCCCTCCGGCAAACGATCATCTCCGCCGGCTGCTGGATCCGTCCTACCCGCCCCGCCGCGAAGACGTGCTGTGGGTGCTGGACTTCATCAAACAGAAAGTGGCCGATGGAGCTCCCGAATGGTCGGGGCTTGATCGGCCACAGTTGCTTGAGCATTTTGCTTGTTTTGCGGATATGTCATTGATTCTGCTGCATCGGCAAGTGCCTTACGGCCCTGAAACGGCGTGTTTCCGCACGATGCTGCGGCAGCTGATTCCGGAGCATCAGAACCTCTGAACGCCAAGCTCAGATTACGAATTCAGCCAGTTGTGGTGGAACGTTCCTTCCTTGTCCACACGCTTGAACGTATGAGCGCCGAAGTAATCGCGCTGCGCTTGCAGCAGATTCGCCGGCAGGCGTTCCGACCGGTAGCTGTCGTAATAAGCGATTGCGCTGGCAAATGAAGGTACCGGCACGCCATACGAGACAGCGGTGGTGACGACTTCACGCCATGCGCCCTGATACGATTCGACGACGCCTTGGAAGTACTCGTCCAGCAGCAGATTGCGCAGCTGCGGGTCGCGGTCATAGGCGTCTTTGATGTTTTGCAGGAAGCGCGCCCGGATGATGCAGCCGCCGCGGAAAATCATCGCGATGTCGCCGTAACGCAAGTTCCAGCCGTACTCTTCGGATGCCGCGCGCATTTGCGCGAAGCCTTGCGCATAGGAACAAATTTTGCTGGCGAACAGCGCTTTGCGGACACTCTCGATGAAAGCTTTTTTGTCGCCTTGGAATTCGCTCTTTTGCGGCCCTTTGAGCACTTTGCTCGCAGCAACACGCTCGTCTTTCATCGCAGACAGGAACCGTGAGAATACCGACTCGGTAATGATGGAAAGCGGAACGCCCAGATCGAGTGCGCTTTGGCTTGTCCATTTGCCCGTGCCTTTTTGCCCTGCGGCGTCAAGAATGACTTCGACCATCGGCTTGCCGGTTTCGGGATCTTTCTCTGCGAAAATATCCTTGGTAATCTCAATGAGGTAGCTGTCTAGCTCCCCTTTGTTCCATTCGGTGAAAATATCGTGAAGCTCATCGGTAGACAATCCGACTACATCTTTGAGCAGCTGGTAAGCTTCGCAGATCAGCTGCATGTCGCCGTATTCGATTCCGTTGTGAACCATCTTCACATAATGGCCTGCGCCGCCCGGCCCTATGTAAGTACAACATGGGTCGCCGTTAACTTTCGCGGAAATGCCGGTAAGAATCGGCTCCACCAGACGATAAGCTTCCTCCGGTCCGCCCGGCATGATTGCGGGCCCTTTCAGCGCGCCTTCTTCGCCGCCCGATACGCCCGTTCCGATAAAGTTAAAGCCCTTCGCGGTCAAATCGCGGCTGCGGCGTTCCGTATCCGGGAAGTAGGCGTTACCTCCATCGATAATGATATCCCCTTGATCGAGATGCGGAATCAGCGATTCAATCGTTGCATCTGTTCCGGCACCTGCCTGAACCATGATCAGGATTTTGCGGGGCTTTTCAAGCGAATTTACGAACTCTTCAACGGAAAAAGCAGGCACCAGGTTCTTGCCCTTGCCGTCCGTGTTGAGCAAATCTTCAGTCTTCTCGCGCGAGCGATTGTACACTGCAACGGTATATCCGCGGCTTTCGATGTTCAAAGCAAGGTTGCGTCCCATGACGGCCAAGCCGACGACGCCGATGTTTGCATTAGACATGGTTTTCTTCATCCTTTAATACAAAATTTTCACAATACGCATATTGTACTCTTTTTACCCCCAGAATCAAACCTTCAGTTGCCCCCGGCAAAAATGACCAATATTAATGCTTGCAATTTTGATTTACTTATTATTTAATAGTAACTAGAAATAATAAAGGGAGATGATAATTATGGCAGTCAGCAACTGGCAATTAGACAAATCACACAGCTTGATCAATTTCAGCGTACGACACATGATGATTACGAACGTTCGCGGCAGCTTCAACGACTTTGAAGCGCAAGTCACCGCAGACACGGATAACATTGCAGGCACAGCTAATGCAACGATCACCATCGATGCAAGCAGCGTAGACACGAAAGACGCAGGCCGCGACGGTCACCTGAAATCTCCTGACTTTTTCAATGTTGAACAGCACCCGAATATCGTATTTAAAAGCACGAAGCTTGTCTCCAAAGGCGGCGAAGATTATGAACTGACAGGTGACCTCACCATTGCAGGCGTGACCAAACCCGTTACACTGCAAGCGGAGATCTCCGGTCCTGCAAAAGATCCTTGGGGCAATGAAAAAATGGGCGTTTCCGCAAACGGTACGCTTAACCGCTCCGAATTCGGCCTGACCTGGAACGCTGCGCTTGAAACCGGCGGCATCCTGGTCGGCGACGCAATCAAGCTGCAAATCGAGCTGCAATTCGCAAAGGCTTAATTCACTGCTTGAAGCGCAAAAAAAAGCATCCCTTCCATTACGGAAGGATGCTTTTTTTCATATGACACCCCTGTCACATCTCCAGCAGTAACATTTCCTTGCGCATGCCGCCGAGCTTCTGTTTGCATTGCTCCACTATATCGGTCAGTCCTTGTTCAAGCGCCTCATGAAGAACGGCCAGCTCGTAATCGATTTCAAGACGGAGGACTGCCGCCCGCTGCTCGGCTCGTTTGGACTTGAACGCTTGAACCATATCTTCTACCGTTATCTGTGGCCGCTTCTGAAATATAATTCGATGTTCCATGCCGGACACCTCCACGAGACGGATAATTTCGCCGAACATAATGTTCTCAATAACTAGCACTTGACGGTCTCGGAACCTTTTGACAATGGCGTGCCCGCGGGAATCGTTGATGAGCTTCTCGATCCAGTGAGCCAGTTTCTCATCTTTGATCAGGTAATCTCCCACCATCTTGTAGCGGCTCTGCACGCGCTGAAAACGCAGCTTCAGCAGCTTCCGTCCGGTACGTACGGATACGATAAATTGGTGCTCACTCTCGTTCCAGTACAAAGAATACCCTTCTTGAATCAGCTCACGTATCAAATTCTGAATTTGACGGCGATCAAAGCGAAGCTCCAGGTTGCAATACTCCACTTCATGACTGCGGTTCACGGCCATCCCCCCTCCTGCGTGAATCGCATGGCTTGAGTTATTGACCGAATTGTCTGACAATTTTGTCTTACTTCTATCTTATACTCCATCCTATGTTGTGGCAACTTGGTTTCTTGACTAATTTTTAGCCGTTTGAAGAGTATATGAACCAAAAGCCAGCAGTACTGCCGCAAAAAGCAAGAGAATCCCGACAGGTAAAGCGAGACCCTGCAGCGCAGCTCCTGTTGAGGATTGTTCGATCGCATAGATGGCCCACTTCTGCGGTGTAAAGTTGGACAGCTTCTGCATGAACTCAGGCATCATGCTCGCCGGCCAGAAACATCCGCCCAACATACAAGTCGGCACGACGACGAGATTGTTGATATTGCCGAGCTGGGAGCTGTCCCGCAGCAAGCCGGCAACTGCGGATGAGATGCCTACAGCGGCGAGCAGGAAGCTCTCCATAATGAGCAGCAGCGTGCCGAACGGCACACCAAAATCAAAACCGATCACATAACGTGTGGCAAGCAGAATCAGCACCAACTGAAGCGTTCCGAGCATGACACATCCCAGAAAGTTACCGAGCGCGATTTCCCACGAGCGGACCGGAGCCGCAAACATACGGGCCATGGTGCGATTCTGCCGGTCTTCCATAACACCATAGATGGATTGGTTGGATAAGAACATCAAAAACATCAGCATCATTCCGATGACAAGCACGTATGTGTTGTCGGAGGGCAGAGTGACAGAAGTGCGTGTTACGTTAATACCGCCATTGTTCTGTTGATCAAGCAGCTGCTGAACAAGCTGCCCCTTCGCGATCTTGTCCCCGCCTGCTGCCGCCATCTGTACCGTCCGTGCGAGCCGATCGGTTTCCTCCTGAAGGGTAAGCTGAAGGGACGCATTCCATAGCTGCTCATTTTTTCTGTACATCTCGATAACCGGTCTTTCCCCTGCCAGCAGCTTATCGCTGAAGTTTGCCGGAATGTATACCGCTGCGTCTCTCCTGCCTTCAGATACAGCGTCCTTCAACGCTTGTTGAGAAGACTCATCTTGTCCCGCCGGAACGACTTGGTACAGGTCTACGGATTGAATGGACCGAACGACAGATTGTCCCAGTGATCCCGTATCTCCGTTCCATACCGCGATATGCGCTTGTTGTTCTACGGCTTTCCCGAATATGCCGATAATGGCTGAAATGACGACGATAGGCAGCAAAATGAAGAGAAGGAAGCCCCTCCGAGTGCCGATCGTTCTGCGGACTATGAGTTGTGCGAGTAATAAACTGCTCATCAGACTTCTACCGCCTTTCGGAAACGGAATGCCGATATCCATACCAGACCGGCTGCAATCGCGCCTAATGTCAATACCGCTTGCCACTGACCGGAGAGGCTGCCCTCGGACATCATCTGGCGCAGGGCTTCGTTCGCCCAGTGATTGATGGAGAATTTGCCGATGTCCTGCACGGTTTGACCAAGGCCGGCAACCATCCCGCCGCTGAAAAAAGTCATCATGACAACCAACATGCTGTAAATCAACTCGACCGCTTTGCGGCTGCGCACGAAGGACGCGATGATCACAGCCAGGCAGACGGCTGCTATGGAAGTCAGGAGGCAGATTAACGCAATTCCTCCATAATCGGTTCCCCAATCCACGCCATAAATCACCTTAGTGAAGGTCACGATGAATGCCGCTTGAATAAAGGCGATCGCCAATATTCCCGCCAGCTTTCCGAACACGATCGCGTTCATGGACACAGGCATTGCGTATAAGCGCTGCAGGGTTCCTTTTTCCCGTTCCTCCGTTAAGCTGATGGCGGCTGACATCCCGGAGAACAGCAAGAACATGATCAAATAGGCAACCGAATAATACTGAAGTGACGATACGTGGCCGAATACAACGTTACCGCCGGCAGCCAGCGTTCCTACATGAACCATGGATGGCGAGACACCTGTGTGTGCGGAACTTAGATCCGGACTTTGGGCCGATGCGGCCTTTCCCATTGTCACGATCGCCGCCGATTGGCGTATTTTGATTTCTTGTACAAATCCGTTAATGACCGCTTCCGCCGTCAAATTGCGTTCCACCATTCGGCCGGGATAAGCATTCAGCTCACCTTTACCCGAACGGACTTGTTCCGAGAAATCCGGCGGCATGGAAAATCCGTAATCCGCTCTGCCTGACCGCAAATCCTCCTGTAACGCTTCATCGCTGTCAGACATGCGCAGTACAAGGCGCTGCTTTACGGGTTCCGAAGCCAGGAAGACCTGCATCGCCTGACCCAGCTCTCCCGTGTCACCGATGTATAGAGAGACTTTTACCGGTTTAATATTCTGATCCAGGCGTTGCCCAGTATAAAGATAAGGAGCAGCGGAAGCACGAACAGCATCAGCATTGCAGACCTGGTCCGGCTCAGCTTAATCACTTCGCTCACTGCCATTAGAAGACCGACTCTCATGGAAACCTTCCTTTCATCCTCGTGAACTAGATTCTAGGCTCCATCCCGCAGCGTGCGGCCGGTTAGCGTCAAAAACAGGCTTTCCAGATCCGGCTCGACCCGGGTCAGCTTCTGCAGCGCCAGTCCGTGTTTGCTCAAAATGAACAGAATGTCCTGAAGATACGATTGCGATTCCTGCAGCTCGATTTCCAACATTCCGCCTTCTCTCCGTTGAAAGAAGGTTACGCGGGGATGGTTGCGAATCTCTTCCGCCGCTTCGTCGGACAGCCGGCTGCTCTGAAGCATCAATCTTTCTTTAAGCCCTGCGTGCCGGATCAGATCGTCCTTCGTTCCGCAGGCAATGAGGCGGCCCTGGTCCATAATCCCGATTCTGGTGCTGATCGCTTCGACTTCTTCCATGTAGTGGCTCGTATAAATAATCGTTGATCCCATCACGTTCAGCTTTTTAACCGACTCCAAAATATGATTACGTGACTGAGGATCGATACCGACGGTAGGTTCATCCATAATGAGCAGCTTCGGGCGGTGCGTAATGGCGCAAGCGATGTTTAATCTTCTTTTCATGCCTCCGGAAAAAGTAAGCGGCTTGTCTTTGGCAAATTTCTGCAAGCCTGTGAACTCAAGCGCCTCCTCTACCCTCTCCTGCAGCACGCTGCCCCGCAAACCATACAGTCTAGCGAAAAAAGTAACATTTTCTCTGGCAGACAAATTCTCATATATTGCAATCTCTTGGGGGACAAGACCGATCCGCCGTTTGACCTCTAGCGGGTGGGCAGCCACTGAAAATCCTTCCAGGTAGATTTCTCCGCTGTTATGGGGAAGCAATCCGGACAGCAGGTGGATGGTCGTGGTTTTGCCTGCTCCGTTCGGCCCTAACAGGCCGAATATTTCCCCCTGCTCAATCGTAAGTGACAATTGGTTTACACTGATTTTAGTTTCATATTTTTTCACGACATTTTTGAATTCCACCAAAGCGGCCATTCGGGTAAGCCCCTTCCTCACGTTTCTAGATTCATTGTAAACGATCATCCGCGTCAGCGGCAGGTAACCGAAGTCATCAAATCGGATAGGAAACAGGATGACAAAAGTCATTTTCCTAGTGATATAATGATTCCATTACGCCGTCCGGGAGGAACATTCATGAGGCCTCTGCTGGGCTGGATCCAGCATTTGCTCATCCTGCTGCCCGCCATTGCCACGATGTACGTCACAGAGATTAAATCCCCGGCTGTCTATGTCGGTTACATACTGCTGGCGTTGCTGGTCGTGCGGATTGCTGAGCTCATGCCAAACGCCTCTTATCTATTGCTGCCTTTGGAAATGATAGGTTTCGGATGGCTTGGCTCCTATTACGGCGGTCTGCTGTTTTTTTTGGTATATGCCGCTTTGATCTCGGCTTTCATGCATTTCCGGCAGATTCCGGCTTTAGCGGTAATGGCTTTGATCTCTCTTGTCGCGGTCAATGTAATCGCACCTGAGCAAGACATCCGTTCGCTGTGGATCGTCAATTTAATCTGGCTTGCGCTAACGTTAATGTTATCGGCTATGTACATATCGGAGCGAAAAAAAGAAGATCTCGAAGCTGTGTATGAGGCGGCCTCCCTGCGAAATGAACGGCTGCTGGAAGAACGCGGACGCATTCAGGAATTTGCGCAAACCGTCGAGGATTATGCCCAGGTGGAGGAACGCGGCCGTATAGCGACCGAGCTGCATGACGATTTGGGACATCGGCTTATCCGCGTAAAAATGATGACTGAGGCTGTTCTGCAGCTGCTCGACCGTGAACCGGACAAAGCCCGTCAGATGCTCGAGCAGGTGCGCGGACAAATGGAAGAAAGCATGAATAACATGCGCAGCACCGTTCGAAAGCTTAAGCCGCCAGAAGAAAGCAGCCAGCGGCGGTACGCGCTGCACCGGCTCATTGAGGACGCCGGCCGGGATCTGCAGATCGAAGTGAAGCTTGAGATGACCGGACGACCAGTGCCGTTGTACCCAAGCGTCGAGTACGTTCTATACCGCAACGCCCAGGAGGCGATCACGAATGCTGTCCGGCATGGGGCCGCAACCGCTGTTAACATTGAGCTTTGCTTCGAGCCGCATAGCGTACGGATGAGCGTAGCCAACAATGGGACGATTCCTGCCGAGTCTGCCTATGGTTTGGGGCTGCGGGGAATGGAAGAGAGAATTACGATGCTGGGCGGAAAATTGTTGTTGTCGTCGGAGCCTTGTTTCAGCATAACAACGATTATTCCGTATCAGGTAGAAAGCCGCCGCGCTGCGGGAGGAGAATGATCAATTGATTCAGGTATTGATAGTGGATGACGATCCGTTCATTCGAGAAAGCTTGAAAGTGATACTTGAATTGGACCCGGAGCTGCATGTTGTCGAAGTGTGCGGAAACGGTGAACAGGCCTATCGGTTCGTGAGCACACATCCGGAAATTGACGTCGTGCTTATGGATATCCGAATGCCGGAGTGCGACGGCGTGGAAGGAACAAGGAAAATCAAAGCTCTGGCCAACTCGCCTTCCGTGCTGATCTTGACCACCTTCGACGATGATGAATATATCGTGCAGGCCATTCGCTTCGGAGCGAACGGATATTTACTGAAAAATGTCCCTCCTGCGCGGATTATTTCCGGCATTAAATCCGTCTATGAAGGCAATCATCTGATTCATCCGGAAATAGCGCGAAAGCTGGCCGGCTTGTTAGTGCCTCGCGAGCAGGACGGTTCGGTTGCAGCTCCCTCACATGCGGAGAAGGATCTTGCGCGGTATGGATTGACACCCGCTGAGCAGCAAATCGTCCGGCTAATTGCCGACGGCAATTCGAACAAGGAAATTGCGGGCATGCTGTTCTTGAGCGAAGGAACCGTCAAAAATTACATATCGGAAATTTTGGGAAAACTCGCGCTTCGCGACCGGACCCAAATCGCCATTTTTTATTTGAAAAATTAACTGCCGGGAGACCACAGACATGAACACAACAGCTGCAACAGTTCCATTCACGGGTTTTGCAAAGCGTGATTTCGAGGTGTTCGAGATCGAGGGGCTTGAGCCTCGCATGGAGGCATTAATCGAGAGAGTCCGCCCCAAGCTCAACTTGCTCGGGGACATGCTGTCCGGCTATCTCGGGGATTTATGCGGGGAAGAAATGTTCGCCCATGTAGCCAGACACGCGCGGCGCACGGTTAATCCGCCGAACGACACTTGGGTCGCTTATGCGAACAACAAACGCGGATACAAAGCGCACCCCCATTTTCAGATCGGACTCTGGTCCACACATGTGTTCATCCAGTTCGCGATCATCTACGAATCCGCGAACAAGAATATTTTTGCCGAGCGGGCATTGGCTGAACTCGAGTCCATCAAGAAGTCGGTTCCTGCTCATTACATCTGGTCGAAGGACCATATGGTGCCGACGGGAATGGTGCACCGGGACATGTCGGATGCGGAGTTGGCGGAGCTGTTCAACCGCCTGCAAACCGTGAAAGCGTCCGAGCTGACATGCGGCATTCACATCAGCCGCGGCGACCCGCTGCTCGCTGACGGCGAAGCCTTTGTCAAGCGCGCGCAAGAGGTATTCGCCACATTGCTGCCGCTTTACCGTATGGGCTTTGCATGAACAGAGGAGGATAACGGGCCTGAGGACCGTTATATGTGGTAGCATGGCTGGACAAAGCAATATTTTGCAGCAGCGGGCCACAGGCCCGTTAAAAAAATGAGGCGGTCGAGAGAGTCTCGACCGCCTGATTGTCATTTACGCCGCGACTCCGCGATTGGCGGCTGTTGCCGCTTTACGCTGGCGGGCGGATTTGCGGAAGAACAACAGTTCATAGATACATGGAACAATGACAAGAGTGAGCAGCGTTGAGACGATCAGCCCGCCGATGACGACGATGGCCAGGCTTTGCGATACGATGCTGCCGCTTTCCGTTGTGCCGAACACCAGCGGCAGCATGGCGCACACCGTAGCGATCGCGGTCATCAGAATCGGGCGCATCCGTGTGCCGGCGGCCTCCAATAAGGCTTCGCGAATCGTCATCGTTGTCTCGTTCTGAATGACCCTGTCAATGAGCACTATCGCATTTGTCACGACGACACCGATCAGCATGACGACCCCGAATATTGCAGTAAAGTCCGGGTTGACGCCCGAGATAAGCAAACCGAGTACGGCGCCGATCGGCACGAACAGGATGGATGCCATAATCGCAAGCGGTGCTCGCAGCGTTTTGAAGGTGACTACCATGATCAAATACACGATGCCGATGGATACGATCATCATCATGAACAAATCGGTCAACTCCGACATTTGATCGGCCGATGCTCCGCCGACAAACAGCTTGACACCTTCAGGCGGTTTCACGTCTTGGAGCTGCTTGGAAATTTCAGCTCCGACAATCGACAGTTGAGCGGGATCCACGACAGCGGAAACGCGAACATAGCTTGTGCCGTCTTTGTGGAAGACCGTCGTCGATTTCTCTTCTTTCACCCACTTGGCCACGCTGGATACCGGCTTCGGTCCTTGCTCGGTCATGATGGTCAGAGCCGAAAGCTCCGACTCGGATTGAGGTTTCAATACCGGTTCTATCGTCACCGGCGCTGACTGTCCGCCGGCATTAACGGTACCGATAGGTACAGGATTAAGCATACCCTGCAGCTGCGCGGCGATGTCTGCGCCTTTGGCATCCGCCGTATCGACTTGCAGCGTGTATACCGTCTTCTTCTGCTGCTGATTGCTCTCCACCTTGAGGACATCCTTGATCGGCTTGATTTTTACAATGACTTCATCAGCCGTTGCCGCGAGTTGCTGCGGATCGTCACCGATTACATCGACGTATATTTGGGTTCCGTTGCCGCCGCCGATGAAGTTGGACTTGCCTGCGTTTAAGCTTGCACCCGGGTAATTAGGGCGTTCGGATTGCACGACTTTAATAATTTCTTCCGCATCCGCGCCTTTTTTCACCTGAACCATATAGCTGACGAGTGTCGGTGATACGACGACGCCTCCGAATTGCGCGGCATCTGCGCTGTTACCCATGGACATGTTGACCCAGTCTTGAGCTTCTTGTTTCATTAGGAACGCTTCAAGCTTCTTGCCGTTTTCGAGCACCTCTTCAACCGGCGTATCCGATTTGTACTCCATTGTTACCGTCAAATTTGAAGCGCTGGAAGAATCGATCGCCCCTTTAGGCATCGACAAGTACGTGCCGATCGATCCCACGAGAAGAACGAATGCAACGGTTATCGGCAGCCATTTGTGGCGCAGATTCCACTCCAGGAATCCGGTGAATTTGTGTGACGGCTGATGCTCTTTGATGATGGTAGTTTTGAGCACACCGGCGCTCATGAGCGGAATTACCGTCAAAGCGACGAGCAGTGAAGAGAGAAGCGAGTATGTGACGGTTAGCGCAAATGGAAGCAGGAATGCTTGTGTCCCGCCTTGCAGCAGCCCCATCGGCAGGAATACGGCGACGGTAGTCAGCGTTGATGCCGTAATGGCTCTCGCAACTTCTCTTGTCGCATCGATAATGAGATCTCTGGAGAAAGACTCCTTTTGAAGGCGGCGGAAAATATTCTCGATGACCACGATGCTGTCGTCGACGAGACGTCCGACGGCCACCGCGATGCCGCCCAGCGTGAGGATGTTAAGCGTGATCCCGGACATATCAAGCAAATACAACGTCATCGCGAGCGAAAGCGGAATCGACACGATCGTCACCAGCGTGGCGCGTACGTTGCGCATGAAAAGGAGAATGACGATTGTCGCGAACAATGCGCCCAGCAGTACCTCCCTCATCATGCTGTTCACTGAATGCTGCACGTCCGCGGATGTACTGAGCATCACCCGAACGTTCGACTCTTTAAACTCCGCGTTTAATGTATCGATCGCTTTCTCCACGCCTTGGCCGACTTTCACCCCATTGGAATTGGCTCCTTTGGAGATGACCAGCATGAGCGCATCTTTGCCGTCGATCCGGTTAATGCTCTCCGTGTTGTCCAGGTACTTGACTTCGGCAACATCGCCCAGGGTCACCCCTTGAGCCACGGGCAGCTTGGCAAGCGTCTCCACATCTTCAATGCCTGCGGATACATTCAAATTGACGTTCTGCCCGTTCACGATCGTTTCGCCGACCGACGCGGAGGCGCTCCGTCCTTGAAGTACTCCGTACAGTGCTTGCAGCGGGACACCTTTCGCTGTCAGCTTCCCGGCGTCAGGAACGATGCTCACTTGGGGCTGCGGTTTACCGGACAACTGGACTTGCCCAACACCGTCGATCGACCTGAATTCATCATATACGCGCTGTGCGATCTTATCTTTCCGGGCATCCGTAACACCGTCATCGTAAGTCAGAGTAACCCACGAAATCGGGATCATAGATGTATTGAATTGCACGACATAAGCCGGCGACACACGCTCCGGCAGCTGGACGGAGTCCACTGCGCGCTCGACCTCGGCTTTGGCTTCCTTCATATCCGTCTTGGAATCGAAATTCATATTAATTTGCGTGAAGCCGTCTCCGGAAGTGGAGAAAGTGTTCGTTTTTCCTTTGACGGCGGCCAGCGATTGCTCCAACGGATTCGTAACCGACTGTTCCATCGAGGAAGAATCATAGCCCGGTCCGATGACGGATACGGTGATTTGCGGATTATCCGCTTCAGGCAGAAACTCCATCGGAAGCTTGAAATAACTGAAAACTCCGAGTCCGAGCACCATGACGATCAGGAGGATCATGGCTGCTTTGTTGCGGAACGCTCCTTGAATAAAAGATTTCACGTGTGGTTCCCCTTCCAATCCATTATTTTCTAATCTCAGCATACCTGCTGCACACCTCGGCCCGTAAACGGCTGCAGACTGGACTTCAACCCCGACTTAAGACGGATGTTGAGTCCGGCGTAAGTCTTTAACGCGATCCCGCAGGCAGCTGGTTGATAATGCCATTGTAGGACCTAATGAAATCCCATGCAGGTGCCGGAAGTAACTTCGTCGGTCATATGCTTGAATGACGAAAGTCATTTACAGATTCAACCAATGTGTTAGCATGAAACGTGGAGTCACCCTTATGTCGGGAGTGAACGATATGTCCTTGTCCGAGTCTGGTAAATGCATTGAAGTGAAGCAAGTAACGAAAGCGTTCGGTAAAAAAGTGGTGTTAAACGACGTATCGCTGGATGTGAAGCGGGGCGAAATTTTCGGGCTTCTCGGTCCCTCCGGTTCCGGAAAAACGACGCTGGTGCGCCTAATCACCGGGCTCGACGAGCCTGGAAGCGGCTCCATCTCCGTGCTTGGCGAGCAGATGCCGAAGCTTGGGATTTTAAGCCGAATCGGCTATATGGCGCAGTCGGATGCTCTGTACGGGGAGTTGTCGGCGATGGAGAATCTTCAATTCTTCTCATCGTTGTACGGGCTGCGCGGACATCTGCTTAAAGAGCGGATCGGCGAGGCGGCAGAGCTGGTCAAGCTGACCGACGATCTTAAAAAGCCGGTGCACGAATTTTCCGGCGGCATGAAGAGGCGCCTTTCGCTGGCCACCGCGCTTACACATCATCCTGAGGTGCTTATTCTGGACGAACCGACGGTCGGCATCGATCCGGTTCTCCGCAAATCGGTCTGGAAAGAGCTTGACGTGCTGCGTGAAAAGGGAGTGACGATACTCGTGACCACGCATGTGATGGATGAAGCGGAAAAATGCGATCGTCTGGCGATGATACGGGACGGAAAGGTTATCGCTCTCGGAACGCCGGCGCAGCTGAAAATGGATTCGGGCTCCGAAACGATGGAAGATGCTTTCGTGGCGTATGGAGGTGGTCAAGCATGAGAATTCGCGCTCTGGCTTTGCGCATCCTGCGGCAATTCCTGCGTGACCGAAGGACACTCGCTCTTATGCTGCTGGCGCCTCTCCTCGTTCTAACCCTAATGAAATTGGTGTTCGAAGGGCAGGCAGTGGCGCCCCGGATCGGAGCGGTCGCGCTTCCCCCTCCTGTGGTCACTGCTCTCGCAGATGCAGGTGCGGAAATCATGCCTTTCCAAGACAAGCCTGCCGCCATGGATGCGATGGCCGATGCCGAGCTCGACGCGGTGATCTCTCTGAATGGCATGCAGCCGGAGATCGTGCTCGAAGGCAGCGATCCCTCCACAAGCGGAAATGTAATGGCTGCAGCGCAAAAGGCTCTGCAAAATCTGGTTCCCGAAGGATCCGTCATTCCTAAGCCGGAAATATCGTACATGCACGGATCAGGGACATGGATACTTTCGATTATTTTGGATCGGTTCTAGTTGGATTTTTCTCTTTCTTCTTCGTCTTCCTGATCGCCGGTGTTTCTTTCTTGCGTGAACGGACGACCGGAACGCTGCAAAAGCTGCTGTCCACCCCGCTGCGCCGCTGGGAAGTCGTTGCCGGATATTTGCTCGGCTTCGGGCTGTTTACTCTGCTGCAGGCAACGCTCATCGCTTGGTACGCAACAAGCGTACTCGGCATTGCGTTAGAGGGATCCATCTTTCTCGTTCTGCTGATGAATCTTCTGCTGGCGGTAACCGCGCTCACGCTCGGCACGCTGATGTCGGCGTATGCGCAGAACGAATTTCAGATGTTTCAGTTCATTCCGTTGGTCGTCGTGCCGCAAATCTTTTTCTGCGGTTTAATCGATCTGCAATCGATGCCGGAATGGCTTCAGACGCTCGGCCGGTTCCTGCCGCTGTATTACGGCGCCGATGCGCTGAGGGGAATCATGCTGCGGGGAGACGGCTGGGATCGCATTTGGGTCGATGCGCTGGCCTTGCTCGGTTTCTCGCTTCTATTCGCGACACTTAACGTTAAAGCGCTTCGCAAGCATCGCCGTATTTGAACGCAAAAAACCTCCGGCGCCTTCACAGGCTGACCGGAGGTTACTTTTTATAGATCTAGGCTTGAACTTTACCGTGGTCCTGACTTCGGAATTCCGCCAGCAGCCCTAGCGCGGCAATGGAGAGCAATCCCGATACGACGAACGGCAGCCAATCCGCGGCAGCTAGCAGCGCAGCGCCGAGAAGCGGCCCGATAATCCGCCCCAAGCTGTCCATTGAGGAGCTGAGGCCGGATGCGATTCCCTGCCCCACCGTCGTCTTCTGTGTGATCAGGGACGTTACGCAAGGCTTAATCAGTGAGTTGCCGATACCGAACACGCACAAGTAGACCGTAGCCATCAGCCAACTGTTCGCAGTCAGCAGCAGGAAGAAGCCCGCCGCCGAGATGAGTAGACCAATCGCGATATAACGGGTTTCTTCCCCTTTTTTCACGCGTCTCCTTACAATACCGCCCTGGACAAGCGCTCCCGCCAACCCGCAGAAGAAGAACATCATGCCGATCTGCAAAGGCGTCACGTTGAACTGTTTCATGCCGAATAACTGTAAAGTGGCCTCCAATATGGCCAGCGAGAAAGTGACGAAAAACGCCAGGACATAGAGGAATTTAAGCGGGCCTTGAAAAGCTGTCCAACGGGAAGCTCGTTTGCCCTGATTTTTTACGGCCCGTTTTTCCGGCGGAAGTGATTCCGGCAGCTTCAGCCAGGCGGCGACAAAAACGATAAATGAAAGCGCGGCAGCCGCAAAGAAAGGCATATGATGCGAAATTTCGCTGAGCAAGCCTCCGAATCCCGGACCGAATGTGAAGCCCAGTCCGATGCTCATGCCCACGACAGCCATGCCTTTCGTCCGCTGTTCCTCCGTCGTAATGTCGGCGACATACGCGACAATACAGGAAACGACAGCTCCGGAGAACAATCCTCCCAGGATCCGGGATGCGTACATGATCGCGAGACTTTCGCCGGATAACCCGAACAATAGAAAACTGATGCTGAAGCCCAAAACTCCTATCATAATAACCGGTCTGCGGCCGATTCTTTCGGACAAGCCTCCCCACACCGGACTAAGCAGGAACGACATCAGAGAATAGACGGCGAGCATTGCCCCGGTGTGCCAATTCGCCGCGTTATCGCTGACATCCGATACCAATTGGGGTAATACGGGAATAATGATCCCGAAGCCGATGAAGATCGTAAAAAGCATAATACCGACGATAACCAGTTTGCTTTTCAAAGCAGATTCTCTCCTCTGTCAGGGACAAAAATTTCCCATCTTTCATAAGCCTGTATATAGAAGATGGTAGCATACAGTTCACTGCCTTCCAAATGGAATGCGATGACGTTTATGTGACAAGTTCCGCTTGCCGACCGCTCCTGTTGATTTCCCCCCTGTTTTTGATATACTCATCCTGTTTGGACAACAGGTATCTCGTTAGATGATCGTATGGAAAGGCAGGGAACGACTTGGATCAAACGCAAACACCTTTATTCGACGCACTTCGCCGCCACGCGGAGAAAAACCCGGTACAATTCCATATACCCGGACATAAAAAAGGGGCCGGCATGGACCCCGAATTCCGCGATTATGTCGGTACTAACGTGCTTAACATCGACCTGATCAATATCGCTCCTCTCGATGATTTGCATCAACCTGTCGGTGTCATCGCGCAAGCGCAGAAGCTGGCAGCGGAAGCTTTCGGCGCGGATGCCACCTACTTTTCCGTACAAGGAACAAGCACCGCCATTATGACCATGATTTTATCCGTATGCGGTCAAGGCGATAAGATCATCGTTCCGCGCAACGTGCACAAGTCCGTGCTGTCCGCCATTATTTTCGCCGGCGCTCGTCCTGTATTTCTTTCGCCGCAGCGCGACACCAACCTGGGAATCGACCACGGGGTTACGACTCAATCCGTCCGCCGCGCATTGGAAAGGCATCCGGACGCATCCGCGGTGTTCATCATCAATCCGACTTACTTCGGTATTTGCGCCAACCTCAAGGAAATCGTCGACCTGGTGCATGAGTACGATGTTCCGGTGCTGGTCGATGAGGCGCACGGCGCATTGATTCATTTTTCCGATCAACTTCCGCTTTCCGCGATGCAAGCCGGGGCCGACATGTCCGCCACCAGCATACATAAACTGGGCGGCTCCATGACGCAAAGCTCGATCTTGAACATCAAGACCGGACTGGTAAGCGCGCATCGGGTTCAGACCATCCTCAGCATGATCACGACCACCTCAACATCGTACCCTCTGCTCGCTTCCCTGGATACGGCCCGCCGCAGATTGGCGCTTCATGGGAAGGAGTTGGCGGAGCGGGCCATTGAGATGGCCAACCGGGCCCGGGCGGCGATCAATGAGATTCCCGATCTGTATTGCTTCGGTGACGAGATTCTTGGAGAAGAGGCGACGTACAGTTACGATTCCACCAAGCTGACCATTCATGTGCGCCATCTCGGCATCAGCGGGTACGACGCGGAGAATTGGCTGCGTGAGCATTATAATATCGAAGTTGAGCTCAGCGATATGTATAACATTCTCTGTCTGATCACCCCCGGGGATAATGAACAGAATATCTCGACGTTGTTGAACGCTTTGCGTGCAATGTCGGAGGCGTACCACAGCAACAACAGAAAAATTGTCGAGGTTGACGTTAAAATTCCGGAAATCCCTCACCTGGCATTAACGCCGCGCGACGCTTTCTATGGTGAAACCGAGCTCATTCCTTTCAGGGAATCGGCTGGCCGCATCATCGCGGAATTCATCTACGTGTATCCGCCGGGTATACCGATTGTGCTTCCGGGAGAGGTCATCTCTCAAGAAAACATCGATTATATCGTGGATCATCTGGAAGTGGGATTGCCCGTCAAAGGTCCGGAAGACCGGACGATCACGAACGTGAAGGTGATCCTGGAGGAAACCGCGATTTCATAAGCAAAGCACAAGGGTCTGCTCCCGATTTGTCCGGGAACAGACCCTTTGTTCATTATCGCGTGATTGCTTAATACTGTTCATGCGATTCTATCGTTGGTAGCCGGTTGCTTAACAAGCTCCTCAGCTCATTCAGCGCTTGATCATCAGATACCTGAAAGCGGGAACGAAGAAGTTCGTTATCTGTCAGATCATGTGCGCATAACAGCGTTGAGCGTCCCGTCTGCATACATACTACGAGCGGTTTGCCGAAGAAATGATTGGTATAAACGATGGCAAAATCATAACGGCTTGCTTCCGATATACAGCCGACAAAGTTGACGTTGGAAGATTCAACGAGATCGTAGAGGTTATCTAACATTTGCGTTCCCTCCCCAACACATTGAATTTTTAGAATATTATGTATATTTTAACATGGCAATCTTGTACCCAGCAATACGGCAAACGTTGCCAAGGCAAGAAGGAAATGCTATCATGTGCGTGGGGGTGGAACCGGAATGAGTCAAAGCGCTTTCATATCTCTTATGCAAGGTTCGACTTTGTCGGATATCGATCTGGAAGGTGTTAAAGAGCAGTTACACCATTATCGGGATCAAGTGACGTTGACCGGGCGACAGCTGGGTTGGGATTACGCCGAAGCCGCTTTCCCCTACGGCATTGAAACGAAGCCTGAAGCGAACGATCAATGGTTCTATTTGAAAGGCAGTGACCCGCTCTACCGGCATATCGTATTCGGTACAGGCAAACTAGAGGAAGAGGGCGCCACCGTACCCTACATACAAGTTGTGCTGCCCGAAGGGTCCACACATGGAGACAAGGCCAAAGCCAACGAGCTCTGCAAGTGGATCGGTAAAAGGCTGCAAGCCCGCGTCAAAATGTTCAACGGACGAACGATTTACTACAATCCACGAAAGTAACTTTACGGCTGTCCCAGTTGGGGCGGCCTTTATAGTTGGGATGTATTTTATCTGGGCAGAAAAAGTTTGCGGTGAAAGTATCTCCTTCCGGTTCCTGTTAAAATCGTGAAATTTGATCAGATATTAATGGTGATTTCACTATTTTAAAGGGAAACGCTTCGCTCCTCCAGGAGACACTTCCCCCTTCAACTATCTGCCCAGACAATTTATCACAGTTCCAGATAACCGGATTTACCGGTTATCTCGGCCATTCGCAGCTTCTCGAGCCTTCCGTTGGTACACTTTTCATACTATCCAGACCCAACATGCCTGCTCTAGCCCTCCGTTAGTACACTTTTCATACTATCTCGACCCAACATGCCTGCTCAAGCCTTCCGTTAGTACATTTTTTATACTAACTCGACCCAACATGCCTGCTCAAACCATCCGTTAGTACATTTTTTACACTATCTCGATCCGCGCCTCTCGATACATCCGGCTCAATAGTAAAAGGCCGCACGTCTTGTCCATAAGGACGTGGCGGGCAGCCTTTTTCACTATTGACACGAGTGCCGACTCTGTTACGCGTTGCCGTTTTCTTTGGCGGCCAGTTCCTCGTATACTTTCATTACCTGTTCCCATTCTTGATCATCTTCAATGTTGACCAGAACTTCGTCGTCGCCCTCTTCCTCTATACGGAAAATGACGCCGTCGTCCTCAGGATCGTTGCGGTCGAGCAGAACGGCGTACGCGCGATCGCCGGTTTCAAATGTGTAAACCAGCACCATCTCGTGTTCGTTACCATCTTCGTCAGTTACGACGAATACCGCTTCCTCATCGTGGTCGTGGTCGTGGTCGTGGTCATGTTCGCTGTTCGGGTCGTGGACATGATCGCTCATGGCGAACCTCCGTTCAATCGGTTAATTTTTCCTTCCCACGTATCGTAACATTTTCCGCTATCACGGGTCAAACGACAAACCCCCTCACCGAAGATCCGGTCAGGGGGTCCATGCACAGATGATTATTTGGATGTAATAACTTTCTCGGATACGACCTGGAAAGCCGTGTCCCCTTGAGGCTTCATCCAGAAACGAACGACGTACTTGCCGCTGTATTTGAAATCGTAGGAGATTTCTTTCGTTTTGAAGGAGAAATTGTCTTTTCCTCTGTCCGGGAAATCCTTGTCGTTGGAATTACGTCCATCGAGCCAGGTATCGTCGCCGTAAGGATCGGTGATCGTTACTTTGAAGGCGCTAATATCGGTTTTCAGGCTATCGATTTGAGTGAAGACGAAAAATTTGTATTTATCTTTGGTTACGCCGCCGAATGGCACGGTGTCCTGCATGGTAAGCATATGCACGTTCGGCTTGAAGATCGAGACTCTCTTGGAGTCCTCGTCCCATGTTACAATCACGTTGAGTTTATCGGCGATGGCTCGAACGGACAAATAGGTTTTGTCGTCAACCACCACGCCTGCGTCTTCCATTGCTTGTTTGTTCACCCAAATATTCAACCGCTGCGTAATGGATTCGGCATAAGCGGCAGTTCCGCATAATAACGTTAGTGCCAGGGTTAGAACAATTAGTCTGCGTAATTTCATTCTTGCTAACCTCCGTCGTACCCACATTTTCATGTTTGTAATCGGTTATACCGACGGTATGGCGGAAAGTTGCGGCTTAAACTTAAAAAAATTGTGAACGTCATTGCACTTTTTTTGACGAATTTTGCGGTTGGCCGGGAAATGTGCTGTTCAACTTGGGAACGCCGACTTCGGCCGGTTTTTTGCGGGCAGTGTTAATACACAAGGCACTCCGTTACCGACTGCGCCCGGTTCCTTCATTAGCTCCAAATAAGCCAACCCCCTTGTACAAGGAGTTTTGCATACGTTACAGACATCTGAAGATACGATTTTCATTTGCACCTTTTTTTTGCTCCTGGGCCACTGCAGACTTCTTCTTTTTCCCCTTCGTCATCGTTAGTCCCTCCTGTGCGAAAGACGGGCAATCGCCTTCCCAACAACAGCCTATGTACGCAAGGGGAAATGTGGTACATTTGTAAAAGCTATTCTACAAAGGACTCCGAACGAAGTTAGGAGGCATCGGCGTGCATATTCAAATGTTAGGAACCGGCAGCGCATTTGCAAAAGCCTTCAATAACAATAACGCACTGGTTACAGTAGAGGGACAAACCCTCCTGATCGACTGTGGAATAACCGCGCCGAAAGCTCTTCATGAAATAGGCAAAAATTTCGGCGATCTGGCTGCTGTTCTCATCACGCATATTCATGGCGATCATGTCGGCGGCTTGGAGGAACTCGCGTTCCAGATGAAATTCATCTATCAACGCAAGCCCGTCTTGTTTGTTGCGGATACGCTGGTGGAGCCTCTTTGGGAAAACACTCTAAAAGGCGGTCTGCAGCAGAACGAAAGTCGATCACTGAATGATTATTTCGAGGTGCGCCCGCTGCGTGTGGGCATACCTGCCGAGGTGCTTCCCGGCTTGCAAATCGAACTAATACGCACTCCGCATATTCCGGGTAAATCCAGTTACTCGCTGCTCATGAACGGTTTCTTCTTTTATTCCGCTGACATGGCGTTTGACGACTCCTTGCTGGAATCGCTGGTTAATGAGCGCGGCGTGCGCACTATTTTTCACGATTGTCAATTACAACCGCCCGGGGCAGTCCATGCGTGTCTGCCTGAACTTCTGACATTGCCGGACTTTATACAAGAACGCGTTTATCTGATGCACTATGGCGACGATCAGCCGAGATTTGAAGGCCATACCGGCTTAATGCGGTTCGTCGAACAGCACAAAATTTATGATTTTTCCCTCTGAAAGGATGTTGAATCTTGGCCACAACGTATATCTTCGCCGGCGTAATCCTTGTGTTAATCACGTGGCTGTGTTTGTGGGTCACCAAAAAAGGCTACTCCCGCAAATGGGATGAAGAAGAATAAAAAAAGACTCCGGCGCCCTGCCGAAGTCTTCTCATTTGTTGCGATCCTCTTTGTAATCCGGGTAAACATGCCACAGAAACTGTTTATCGTGAGCCGTTGAATCTCTCCGCACCAAGCGCGCCACTGCCGCGATCACGACACCGATCAACCCGAACACGCCGAGGAGCCAGATCAATAGAATGACCAGATCTTTCATCGGTTTGCCTCCCGCTTCCTGTGCCGATGGTACATATGTACGCCGGTGCAAAGCAAAAAATCCCAATTTTCTCGAGGAAATTCGGGTTACCGGAAAATGGCTACAGATACAGGCAAAAATATGCGCAAAATGGGTTGACTTCGCTGCGACCAGTTGGTATTATACTAATTGTCGCTTAAGACATGATCTGATAGCTCAGCTGGGAGAGCACCATCTTGACAGGGTGGGGGTCACAGGTTCGATCCCTGTTCAGATCACCATACATAAAAATGTACGTATTAACGTTAAAATAATATGCAGGGTGTTGCTCCTGCAAAGGCACATTCCCCGTTCCAAACTTTGGAGGAGGGAATGTTTTTTATGGACAAACGAGCAGGAAAAAAACGCATAATCCACATGACAAACCAAGTTAATACACCTAAGTTACTTGATGACTTATTTGATCGCTTTCATCACTGCAAAATTTCCGAAGGCCGAACCTCCAACACCCTACGCAGCTATGTTGAAAATTACAGGTTTTTCAAGTCATATCTGTCCCAACACTCAATAGAGCCAACTATTGATTCACTCAATCAGTCTGTTTTTCGCAATTACATCGTGTGGATGTTAAACGATAAGATCCGATTTGAGCAGCATAGGTTTAAATTAGATAAAGAGAAAACAATAGGACTCTCCCCTACCACTGTCAACATTCGAATAAAATTTCTTCGTTCGTTTGTACGTTTCTTGCTGGACGAAAAGTTTATCGATGATAACCCTCTGGTCAATATCAAGCGAGTTGACGAAAACGATGTCGGAATTATAATACTAAGCAAGGAACAATTAAAGAAGCTTTTAGCCACACCTGATCAACGAACCTATTGTGGTTATCGTGATTTTGTCTTAATGAATGTGTTGCTCGACGCCTTTCTAAGGATCAACGAAGCGTTATCCCTTAAGACAACAGACATAGACTTTCAGGCTAACATGATTGCAGTTCGTGCGGAGACCTCCAAAAGCCGCAGGTTCCGCACACTTCCAATTACAAAAAGAACCACACAGCTAATAAGAGACTTGATACAAGCTTCCAACCCGTTTGACTCTGACTTTATTTTTTTATCAAACTACGGTGAGAAATTAGAAGCTGGTCAGTTCCGCCATCGCCTTAAGGAGTATGTAAAGGAATCGGGTCTCTTGGTAAACGTACATCCTCACTTGTTCCGCCATACAGCTGCAACTATGTTTCTGGAAGCTGGAGGCGATTTGAGGCACCTGCAGATGATTCTCGGACATCGAGATTTACGAATGGTAATTCGATATACTCATCTCAGTTCACACTCTTTAAAGCGGCAACATGAGCTGTATACACCCCTAAACGAGATTGTCGGTAAATTGAATAAAGCCAGAATGAATATAAACATCAACCATTCTACCTGATTTTCCCCAGTCAGCCTGTACTTTTTATCGTTTCTGTTACGTAGATGAGTTGTAAGCTACATAGTAAGACGCTGTTTCTTTTATCACAGTTCACTCAATCCCGTTTGAGTCTAATCTAAGCAGTATACTTTGATTGTTAGCAACAAAATGTCCGCAGGAGTGAGTTATTTTAAGAATTGCATATCTTTCATCTACTTTGCTGTCTATAGCTTCGATTGCTAATTTAGACCACGCAAATTTCTTGTATAACATCTTTCATGTCGATTATTGAACAACCCAAAACACCTCCCGACCTTCATCGTCGCGAGGTGTTTTAATGCGTCAGGCACTGAGCGTAGCTGTCTGCAGATTTGGGAGCAGTTACTACCACATCTATTTTAAAATCACTTCCCCATCATCATCAAACATCCATTTTTCAATTTCATCTTCAAAAATTAACATCTTTTCTTCGCTCTCAAGTGTTTTAAATAGTAGCGAAGCCACTTTTCCACCATCGTCCACCACTGTTGTCGTTTCTATCGACTCTGAAATAAATTCGTATTCAAAACCTCTGATCGCAATGAAATGCCCTAACATGTTGACATACAATTTTTGTTCGAATTCATGCCGTCCTTTTGTCACTTCGTTCGGAACTCTTTTCGCAGCATTTATTATTGGTTTAATAACGTCTTGATAATTTACCATCGGATTAAGTTGTTCATCGAAGAAATACTCTCCTTGGGTCTTCACCGATCGTGTTTCTCCCCAGTTATCTTTAAGTAAGCTTTCAGCCTTAATCCGCTCATTTTCGTCGAAGGCAATCCAACTGATTTTTGGTTGTTTCATAATAATTAGGTTCATATTTAAAACAATCGTTCTTATTAAGCCATCCCAATCTTCCTCTTGTGCTTCCCGCAAAAATTGCTAATTTTTATGTTTTTCATCTCTTGCAAAGTTTAATTGCTCCTTTGGTGTACCCTACCGTAGTTACAACAAATGCTTCATCTGGTTTTTATTTGTGCAACTGCTCCAAAGAAATCTCTAATGATACCGATACCAATAACCTTGTCGTATTGTTTGCATTCAGCTAGAATTCTTTTTTTGTGTACCACCTTTTTCAATGGTTACATCGATTTGGTGTTGAGCTGACTTTCCATCGCCTCTTAACCTCATATCATGTATTACAGTTTTGCTGTCATCTAAAATTTTGTAGACTACGGCTGCTAGCCTCTCATATTTACTACCATTTTTTAATTTTTCTTCTGCAATTAATCTATTATATATTTGTTCAATACTCTCCAGATATAGCACCTCGCTTTTCTAAGCTTCACTTCTTCCAAATAAAAAAGTGCACTAATGAAGATTCGTTGCTTTCGTTTCGATAGCAGGAGCATGTTAGAAACCGGCTTATTGTTACATCAAATGTTCAGTTTGAATGCAACATCGTTCATAACATGAAACTAAACTCCAGCTAAATTAACAAAGACTATTCCTATTCATTTAGAATTTCCGAGTGTATTGCTCTAACAAATCCATAGTTCTCGCTCCATTGGATCTTAATAAATATTCACATACCTTAGGGAAAAGTTCATGCTTACTCTGTAGCGATTCAAGTATCTGCATCATCACTTCAAATATTTCATCAGTATAAAATTCAACTCCATTTTCTTTGAGCAAGTACTCAAAATACAATAGTAACGCCATGGGATACTTTTTCCCTAAATCTTTTTTACCGATCGTGTAAATGACATGTGAATTATCTAATTTAACCGCTCTACCTGTAATAAGTAAATTAACAAACTCTTCAATAACCGGCTCAAGTGCAGGTAACCAAGTAACAATTGCAGCTAGTTCAGCATCGCTGCTTTCAATCGGAATGTTATCTAGACGATGTTTAACATATTTATGCAGCCAATCCTTCCAAGCTTTTCCTGACGCTGATTCCTCAAGTTGCTCAAGCACAGGTGATATTACATTAGTTAGTGATGTAAATTGATGACTGTCACCATTTGTAAAGAAGTGCCCTAGTAACTGTTCTCTGAACTCTGTCGAATAGAAAAGTATTGACGCACTCAGTTGATATATACTGTGCTCGGTATCTTTGTTCATATTTTTCGTGAATGGCAGGATCATTATTAACTTACTGAATAGGCTTCCGAGTATACGCTCATTCCATTTGCCACCGTATGCATAGGCATTCCACGCCTTTATTGCTAAATCTTGATTGTTTGATGGATCAAACAACGGTACTAATTTTCTTATACTCCATTCCTCATCGACGCTTAAAAATACGTGGACACGGTTGGCTAAAATAATTCTGCCCATGCCATATCTCTCGATGTCGTCTCTACGATTTTTGAAAATACATTCTTCTTTATCAGTCCCAAAGCTGGGTGTAATGGTGATTCATTATGCAATTTAAAAAATAAAGTGCAAAAGAATTGCGTAAATTTCCCTGCTGGGTGATTAATCGCTTGTGTATAAGCATCGTTAGTTGATGAAATGTCATTGGCATCAACTAATAATGCAACTTTGTGAAAGAGTTTAATCAAATCGGTTGTGTTATGTTGAAAATCATTTGCTTCATGTTTAACCGCATTATTTAGGAGGGTTGTAACCTCGTAGCGTATCTCTTTAAGATTTCGATGTTCAAGCAAGATGCCTGTTAGTTCCATCCATTCAACATTGTTGAACACCATTCCATTCAATCCGTTTAGAATTGCCGTCCATAAATCAGATTTCCAATTCTTTCGTGGAGATGCTAACCGTTTTAACAAATTCCATCCCCATTGATAATTTGACTCTATCGCAGAGCTAACAACCTCTAAGAACCCATCTCTTTTTTCAAAATGATATTCCTTGTCCTCGAAATTCAAAAGCCAATAGAGATCAACCTGCTTATTGGGATCTTTCGATAATACCTCTTCTACCGTGACTTTACTGCTTATCGAGTTAAAACCGCCTGTAGTCATCCAATGGGTGAAATCAGGATGATCTTCTCGTATCTTAAAATGTTTATTTTGTCTCTTGGCATTCTTAAATGCCCTGCGAGCTATTCGACAGTCACCATCAGAAAGAGTTAACCAATAATAAAGATTAAATTGCTCATAATTAATTGTTTCCGTTTTGAATCTGCTATCTTGCTGTAGTTCCTGAACACGTTCGTCAATATGTGCATAAAGAGTTTTTTTACTCTTAGCTCCTAAATCTTTATAAAGGTACTTTATGAACTGAAATACTTCATGTTTCAAATCATAATTAAAGAGAAGGTCATTCTTTATCAACCATTCCATTTTCTTATCGGCTGAAATATTTATCAGCAATTTATAGCTGTGAATCGATATCCGCCTAAGTATTTTACTTTCACTGAAAAAACACTGGTTGATCCCAGCCTCTGCTAAACTCGGATTAGTATCAATGAGATATGCTATAACATCTCTGCAACAATTAATTAAAAAATCTATATCATCAGGATATCGATCTTGGTCATGTGGTTCTATCGCAGAACGTGAGAAATTGATGGGATCCCATTCACCATGTCCTGTGGCCTTTAAATAGTATGTAATCATTTGAAGTTGGTTAATGAAAATCTTCATAGCTGGAACAGCGAAATACTGTAAATTATTTTTAATTGTGTTATCCCATATTGCATTCAGCCAGTAATCATCACCTTGGAGTTCAATTTCAATGTCTACCATTTCGTCATTGTCTTCACTCAATGTGAATTTTCTTTTATACTTTGTGATTGGCCTGGTTAAGTATTCCAACATAATTAACAATGTTTCTTTTTGATCTATCGATTTAATCTCATCAGCCAGGAAATCAAGATTTTGTTCTTTATTATGGAAGTTAACATGGCCCAGCACTACCGGCAACCATTTCCCAAGCAAACTCGGTGACAAATCATGCAAACTGTGCCGTAATTGGCGGACAAGATAGGTTTGCGTAAGGGAACTGATACCGTTTTTTTCTAGAATTGTTTTGAACATTTTTTCAGAATCAGTTTTTAAAAAGCTGGAAAACCACCTAGATTGCATATGTTTGAATACGGTTATCTCTCCATTATTATTAAACAGCGGCTCTAACATCTTGCTGTTGTCCATCCATTCTACCCATTCATAATGCTTAGCGAATTCAAAAAAGTGCCGTGCACCTAAGTTATCGTTTAATTGATGTCCAATAAAGCTATCTTCTACTTCGTTATATTCAGGTGGTTTTTCTGCAATATCTTTAATTAATTTGCGTTGTTCAAACAGGCCCATTTGTGTACGCTCGACCCAGGCCTCAACCGCCTCCTGCAGCAAGTCATGCCTTGTTCGCGGGTACTCAATGTGTTTTATCTGTAAGTGATTCCAATGATCATGATGCCCTTTTTCAGTGAATGCAAATCTGTTTCGATTATTAGATCCCAGTCCTCTAGCTATATACTTCATTACAGGATCATTGGCACTAAAACCAATAAAAAGAACTACATAATTAGAAAACAACCCTCTTAGAAAGTTAGTAGCCCATCCATCTGTAAAATAAGCCCTTCCAAAATCACTATCAACCAAAACCAAATCCTTTGGCCTCTTAGTAACACTTCCATGCAAATGAACAACGCCATTAAAATCACGTCCCAATGGCAAAGCTGGTGCAGAATAAAACGGAATGTCCAAGTCTGTTGCTGCAGTTTTGAAATGATCATCAAAATTGGTCGTCACAATTCTAAGATCACTTTGAGAAAACAATTTTATTAAGTTTATATGATAAGAGTTCGGTTTAGATTCTGGAGAAGTTAGCAGTTCAATTGCTTTCTCGTGGACCTTTATATTCCTGCTATGTAATTTTCCCAAAAAAGTATCTATAGACATTGCACTGTCGTATCTAATAAATCCTTGAGCGATGTCAATAGCTAGTTGCTCGAAGTTCGGTAAGTTTGATGGTGGTGGAGTGGATATTCCAGCCCCTGCAAATATGACAAGCTCTCCATTTTTTTGTGCAGCTATTATTTCGTCTGGCAGATTTATATCTTTTGTAATCCACATGAGAAAACACTCCTTGAAAACATGGTTGTTGCTTTAAACATTGTTTTTAGAGATGGAACGTTCACACGGCTGGTTGTGAAGCCATACAGTGCCGACATTGACTTAAGTCTTATACTCAACAGAGCAAGATTTCAATAAAGCTGCATCCCCGGAAGCTGACGGGGATACGTTTTACGTATGGTAATTCGGTACACAGATCTCAGCTCAAAATATCAGCAGTAGCAGAGCTCTTTACGCCACTAAACGAGATTGTCGGCGAGCTGAAGAAGTAACTAAAAATTAATGAGCATGTTTTTCTGCTGGTGTGAATTTTCCGGTATCCGCAGCACAAATCATTCCCCCTTGGAAAGAAGTCAACAAAGCTAGGAAATACTTTCGTATCCATCAAATAAATTGTGAGACATTTTTCTAACCAGATTGATAAATCTTTTTGTTTCAGAACTCGTGACTCTTAATTGCCGTCTCAATTTAGCCTTATGCGTAAAAAGATGACGCCTGCAAAACCAAATATGTATAAACTATTTATCGTCATCATTCATTTGCTTGAAAAGATCGATCTCAAAAAACTCCAGTATTTTAACTCGTGCTATTTTTATTAATTCAACCCAACATGTCTGAGCTGTTTCTTTCGAGCAGGTGTGGCTGGGATTTCTAATAAGCTCGCTCTAATATCGTCTGCCATCGCCTCAAAGTCCTCAACACAGTTCTTCACAATGTCTATCCATTCGCAATCCCTTTTGGCTCTATCTTCCGGTGAAAATCGTGGATTGTTAACCCGCTCCTGATCCACTTGGGCCAAATGACAATACTCCTCCAGTGTGTGCAATCTCTTCAAATTCACCCATCATAAACTCCCCTTTATAAAATAAACCCCGAGGCGGTGCTCCCGCTCCGAGGCCTGTATCCGGTGTTTCCGGCCAGTTTACACAATGCCTATTGTTGAGACGATTTTATCAATTAATAACTTTGCCCGTTCTTCATAGAATTGATCGTAATTTATGGGATCCCACAGTGTGTCGTCTAGAGGAATCAGGTGCTCCTTTAGGTAAAGTTGTTTGTTCTCGACATAGTTATTGATCCATTCATTCAGTGGTTTTGCGTTTTTTAATCCTCTATTTGTACCATAGTCAAGAAGTTGGTAATTAATTATGGTATGGATTTTGTAGCTAGCTATGCCCATGCCCAGAAGGATCGACTCAGCATGTATATGATCAATGTCCTGTTTTCTTGTGGTTGATTCGCGATTATATAATATGTAGTATAAAAAATTCGAATCAAGTTGGCTCAGTTTATATGAGTCTAACGCAGTATAAAAATTCACCGGGTGATTAAAGTAAATTGAGAATAGTTGTTGCAAAGGAAATTCTTTATTTTTGTGCGTCTTCATGACGTCTAGGATCTTTCTTATTCCTGTTTTGTAAGGAATCCATCCAGAGCCCCGACTAAAAACTCCATTGAGTAAAGACCAGTAAATCCAGTTATAAATTTTCTGGAAGGTTTTGTTTGTTGTATCATAAGTATCAAACATATATTCTAGATTCTCTGTTTCAATATCGTTTTTATGAAAAATATAATATGCAACAAAATACAATGGTATAAACGAGCGGTTTCCATCCTTGTAATATTCTAATAATTTTGCAACTTTTAAAAATCGTTTCATTGCTTCTAGTGTTTTTGTAATTCTCTGTTGATTATCAATAGCAAAAGATGCGTGCTGTTCTTCTAACTCCGTCATTTCTTTATTATGTATATCTTTGAGTATGAAGATTAATTTAATAAGTATCTCTTGCGTAACCCCGATATCTTTATGATCCCTTAACACGCTATCCAAGAAGCCCTCCATTTTCCAATCAAAGCCTTTCAAAATTGAGGCTACCAAGTCAAATGCAGAAAGCTTTGTGCCACCATCGTTTAGGCGGCGAAAGAGTTCTACAATCCTTTGTCTGTTTGAATTTTCATTTAATTGTCTATTGATTCGAACTTTAGAAATTCCAATACTATCGAGATTAAACACACTTCTGTAAAAGCGATTTGTATTTTTTCTGATGTGATCCTTTTCTATATCAGAAACTACCCCTGTGGACGCAATAATTTCATCGGCAATTTGATCTTCATCATTAGTCTCTTTTAGAGATTTAAATAACTTATTTACGGGGTACCATTTGTGGGTTAGCAAATCTTCACTTTCTCGTTCAGTTGCTTTCTCAGGAAGCTTAGTGCTGTCTTTCTCAAATTTGAAGCCATATTCAAGGTTTTTATAGTCACTGAATAAATCAAAATAAAGAATCTTACCATTAATGCTTCCCATTAATCCAATATAGAAGCTCTGTAATCTCTGCTGCCCATCAATAATAAATAAATGGTCCTTGTGGTTAGTGCTATCATATATTGAGCTTAAGTTCTCACCATTTTTCGTGAAGTGACGATACGCAAATAACGGTTTATTTCCTTCCTCCTCTTCGATAGCCATAATGCCGCCGAAAGAATTCCCCTTCATCAAAGTATCAAAGAGCAACTCCA
The DNA here is from genome assembly GCF_000829465.1 of Cohnella kolymensis. Taxonomy (GTDB): domain Bacteria; phylum Bacillota; class Bacilli; order Paenibacillales; family Paenibacillaceae; genus Cohnella; species Cohnella kolymensis. The sequence continues at coordinate 172,066 of NZ_JXAL01000014.1, forward strand.
TTTTTTCCTCTTCCCATACTAATCTTCTTTGTATTACAGGTAACACATAACTGTTATCATTTATTTTCGTGACAACCTCTGACACTTTTTTTCGTTTCCCAGTTAGCCAAATTCTTCACCTCAAAAAAAAGAATATTTATCTGGCAGTAAAAAATTAATATTAAATTACTTAAAAAAAGATTAATTACAGATCTCCTTACTTAGATTTGATATAAGCTTAGATATATAGTTATGACATTGCAAGGGTTTTGGGTATACGTAGAGATACGCAATTGGTTTACTATAAGCACTCTACAACCAGGTTGACTCGCCCATTCTATTGCTTTAAAGCATCCCTGCCACTACTTTTTGTTTAAGCCTGATCCCTTGATCTTTCGTTTCTTCCATTTATGACTCCCTCAGTTAACGTCGAATTTCTTTTACAGACATGAGGAAATATTTTCCTTCAATTTTCGATAAAAAATATCCAAATGGGGGAATTTTGACAACAAAGATGTTCAGATGTCGAGAGTAGTGGGCTTAGTTAATTACAGTCGGCAGTAATCGAATCTACGGTTCAAAGCTTCACTCAAATTTCGTTGTTGTCAACGGCTTTCCAGTGATTTGCAAAGTAATATGTGTGTTTGTTCGTCTGGCTCGCTCAAAGTCGCTGATTGTTGCCACTGATCATAATGTGGTTCTCGCTAAAATAACTTACATACTTATCTCTTCTTATTATTTGCTTTGTTTCTCTGCTCAACAATTATTCTAAGTTGCTCAATATCCAAAATATCATTTTGTCTCCGGTGAATCATTCTATGACAATTGGCACACACGGGGAGTAAGTCTGTTAGAGGATTTATGTCAGTCAGCTTTCCTTCAAGCGTATATAATGGCTTTGTATGATGAACTTCAATAAAGTCTTTGCCTCGCCCACCGTACACTTCCTCAAAATCAAATTTGCAAACTACGCAGATAAATCCATGAATTTTTAGAGCCTGTGTTCGATTATGGGAGTCACGTTCATAACGCTTTCCAAAAAAATATCTAACGGTACCTTCTGGCCTGCTGGTCTGGTCTTCCATCGCTTCAGATTCAAGATCTTGTTGAATCGTTTCTTCATTAACTGTAGTTGGAAGTTCACTTCATAGGTATTTTGTGACACTTTTAATAAACGCATTAGAACTGATTCCGCAGCATGAAATAGACCTTTATGAGCCGCTTGTTCGTGACTGGGAAACCGTTGTTTTAGGGCTGTTGCGAAGTCGCTAAGCCAAAATAAGCGAGTTCTTGGAGACGGTTGCTGATCCATTTGAATTGACGCCGTAAAATGGCGATTTTCGTGAAGAAGTAAAATATCTTTACGTTGCCCCTTTTTCATAGAATCTGCATCAAAAAAAGCCACGGATGTCATTTGGCACTCCCGTTCCCTTATATAAAAACGTTGATTTATCTAATGATTTAATGGCTACAAACTTTCCAATTAACAGCCAAGAATGACTTTGTTGAACTGTTTCATCTTTATCATTTTCTCTTGTTAAAATATCAAAACCACACTTGATAAGAAATTGATTCGCTTCTACCCCACCATTAAAGTTGTCCGTTCCCCAATCTTGTCCATTACAAAAAAAAATTGGCCTTTAAAATAACATACTTTGGGGGATACTTCTTTTCGTTATGCAACAAATCAAATTTGGTAGACTTATGTTGAGGTGGCACCCCTTCTCGGTCAATCAAGTCAATCGCCTGAATAATATGCTGTCTTTGAATATTTTGTGGAATCATCGTCTAGCCACTCCTACCGTTTTGTGGATTTATCATCCATTGCTGATGACAAAATTGCGTTTAAAACGATGACAAAATGAGCATGTTTTTAGATTGATGCCCTTATTGCATTTGATTTGGTAACCCAATGTTGGGTGCTTAATTATCGCCTGTAAATGTTTTGCTCGAATATTTTCAAAATACTGATCTTGAAGCAACAAATCGTTATATCTATATCGGTTACCTCCTTTGTCTTTAACGCCCTCTAGTATAGGCAACACGATGTACTTACGAGTAACAGGATCGAATGGCTGAATAGCCAAACCCAGCTTTCGAGTCAAAGTCTTTTCTACTTAAATTAAAATTAATCTCGCTGAGTTACTCGGCTTGTTTTCAAATCATCCCTTCGGAATCTGTTAGCTTTTCAATGTGAGCAGTTTCTGCAGCTTTTGTATGTGTATAAGAATATGTGTAACAATCTTCCTCCAATAGTTGATAGGATCTTTTGTCTTCTAATCTAGAAGTAAGCTGTATTGAATATTCTTTAGGTACTGACTTTTTTCCTGTTTCCACGACAATAAAAAATGACATATTTGTCTGCCATCTTAAAAATACACTTGGCAGATGGTACCTATTGCGTGCGAAGCTTGGCAGGTCGCCCTGGCGGGGTGCACCCCGGGGGGAGGGGGGGAGCACTGTGCTCTCTCCTCCCGTATCATTTTCCATTTTTCGCATCCGGTCTATATTAGAGGCACGGACTCCAAACGATGAGCAACCTACCACTCCATCGTGCTATATGTCATTTTAGAACCAACTTCTCAACATATATTGAAGCTGGAACACTATATCTTCCTCGGGCTCAACTATGGACAGCACTCAAGTACCTTGTGATCTCTCCAATGAATCTTTCACTACTGTAAATGTAAAGCGTAACCGCCAATCAACCGCAGCTACTCGGTCATCAAACCAATGTCGTCAGTATCAATGAACTGAACAGAAAGTACATTCTCACAGTGCCATTTACTAGGATTCACTGTCACGTCCACCGCCAGGCTTTGGGGTGAGTCATTTATTTTTTCTTTTAACGCCTGAATCTTTTTCGCCAATGTGTCATCGGAGGCAGAACAGAGGTTTCCACTACCGAATCGACATCCGGTATCGAAGGGGCAGTTTCCCTTGACTAGCAGCGTTTCACCAATTGCATTTAAAATACGTTGGTTCATTGTGAACGTCCTTTCGATTTCAGGTTTGTTTGCCGGCGTTACAATACTTGCTAAGAGTCACCACTTCAATTGACTCAAACGACTGGCAACCCGTTCTATTACATAATCATCCGTTATCTCTTGATGAATAATTAAGGTAATCTGCTGCACGACCGCCTGAACTTCCGCGACTTGCAAGATATACTTTTCACCATGCTCTATTTTGTTAAGTCGCTCGATATCTCTGGACACCTTTTCAGATAGATCAGCGAAAAACCGTATGTCATCAGGACTCATCCCCGCCTCAAACTGATTTATACGATCCAGTAAAAGTGCTTGTTTGAATGCTATTTGCTGACGCAAATTGATTAAATCCGGATCATCTAGCAGTGATTGAACAGTATCGCTTAATGTATGTTTGAGATACTTGCTATAGAGCCCATGCTTGATTTTTGAAGCACCGCCGTGCAGTTTGCAGCGGCCCACCCCAACATGAGAGGTTCCCCAACCAGCTGGACGCTGGCAAGGCTTCCCACCTCTTCCCTTCGCCTCACAAACCGCCATATGGATTCATCTCCATCCGAGTGTCATGGACTATCAACTATCAAAGAACATGGTTATACAAAAGTTAAAGAGCCGACTCTCTATATATGAATTGATTTACCTATAAAACTTGGTAAGCACAATATCTCCTATAGAGAATCAACTCTCACTTTTGTATGAACTAATCTATTGTTATTCCTTCCCAATGCTCTGGCTGCTTGTACCTTCTGGCTTTAATTAGTTTCGGGTATTGCTCGCTTAAACGTTTGTTGAAATGAGTTCTGCCAAGGGGATGTACACCTGATTCTTCACACCAATGCCGATACCTGCTATAGAGCACCGTTGTCCTGCACTCCGCCTTTTCTTCTAGCTCGCAACAGTCATCCACAAAGGCAGCCACCGAATCCACTTCCTTGAGGAAGATCTCAATTGCCGCTGTTGTTGTCTCGGACGACGTGAATTCTTTATTATATTGCAGCCTGTTAAGCCCGTCTAAAGCAAGGTTTAACAGGCCGCTTAGCTCTTCTGGCGTAGTCAGCTTGTAAATCAGGTCAGGATCAGCAGTTTTTCCATAGTCAAAGCTGTTTGGAAACGGAACGACGCTCCATCTTCGCATGAATGCTTTTGACAGATCCTTGCTGCCAGGTAGTTCATTTGCAGAGAAAAGCATCTTAGCATAAGGTCTGAAATAAAAAGGATCTTTGCCCTTTCGTTCCGCGTCAATCTCATCTCCAGAAACAATGGCTTTGAAAATAGAGCTTGTTTCAAGACTGCGACTTGAGATGTCAGCAAAGGAATTCAACAATGTACCCTGTAAATCCGCCCTCTTCCAACGACTATCCGCAAGTTCTTGCAACGGAATACTCGTCGTGTTGCATTTACCAAGGAAAGTAGAAATTAACTTGATGAATGTCGAATTTCCATTCGCCCCAGTCCCGGTTAGCATTAATGCTTTCTCGTACTTTGCATTCATGATCAGACAGTAGCCGATAAATTCAAGGACAGTATGGATTGTATCCGCGGGAAGCACTTCAGCCAAAAAGGTTTCAATTTGAGGACACTTCGCATTCTGATCATACGTCACTGGAAGTTGAATAGTCGAAAGTCGCTCAGGTATGTGGGGGCTTAACGATCTGTTTGCAAGGTCGAACAACCCGTTCAGCAAACTGATTCGACCGTCATCGGAATTGAACTCGTTTGGCTCTACATACGTTTGAGTTTCAATGTAGTGAGCAACTTCTTTAACTCGGTTGATTCGGTACTCGTTACCAAGCATTCTCTGGCAGTATTGGCGGATCGCAATTTCACCATTAGCCCTGTACATGCCATTTTGGTAATTGAATAACTGGTTGCCGTCAAAAAAACACGGCATCCCTTGAAGTATGTCATTAGCCAGTAGTGCGGGAACAAACCGATTACCATCAAAATATTTACGTAATACGTCGATTTCTACCTTACCGGCAGAAGGCTCATGCAGCGGGGTTTGCTTGCTCAGCAAGGCTAAAAACGCTTCAGGTGAATTGCCTAGGGCAAACCAGTCTGTTACATCCCCTTTACATGGCAAGTCAGGTAAACCGATGATGCTAACCGACCTGGCATACCTCCCAACGGTGCTAGATACCTCTTGTGCGTGCTTGCGACCGATATCGTCGTTGTCAGGAATGATATAGACTTCAGCGTTCCAAAAGTAACAGTTATACTCGTCATCTCGGTTCCATTTCAATGCACCACCCATGTTAGTCGTTGCAACCAAGCCAATATCCTGAAATTTATTGTTCACTGTATCGGCATCTTTTTCACCTTCAACAATAACAACAGGCAAACCTCGATCAATAGCTGAAATGACTCGCGGCAATTGATATGGCAGCGGTCGATGCTGTCCTTTACCTACGAACCATTGCCCATTAACAGCATGATACATCATAATTTTCTTTCCCTGCGGTGAAGGGTCACGACCAACAAGAAATACCGGGTTGCCAATGTTGTCTTGATAAATATGTTCCTGCTCATGCTTATGAAATTTTTTTATTGCAGGAGGTGCTATCGCTTCCGGAAGGTTTGGCTCACTGAGAAAAGCCGGGAATTTAAATCCCAGCCTCTCAGACAATACTTGAATGCTGCCTCCACCACAGCCACTAAAACAATGCCAAACGCCTTTTACAGGGTTTACGGAGAAACTAGGCGTCTGGTCGTCATGAAATGGGCAGCGTGTTTGACCTTCCTCGTGACTCCAGCGGATTGGATGTGGGAGCATTTCTTCAATAAGGTTTCGGATATTTGCCGAGACTAACCACCTTTCATTCCAACTCATTTTTTCTGCTCCTTCCTTTTAACTGTCCGGTTGTTCCAAAACTTCAGCGGCAAATAATACCGACTGCCAAATTTGCCGACTCTTCGCTGAATGGCATTGCTTTTAAACGTGAAAACATCTGTTTCATAAACTTCGCCGATATCGCACACTGTGAGTTCAATTTTTTGAGCTCCAAACCGCAATGCATCGTCCATGTAACCCTTATCGAGACCAAAAGCATCTAAATAGAGAAGCTTATCACGACTCTTCACCGTTTTACGGAAAACCTTATCGTCCCCGAGAGTGCCAGCATGAACACGCCTTCCATTGTAATCAACGAATAAATTTAGTAAACTCATCTTATAACCATTCCTTTCGGGCCGACCGCGAATCGGCCCATTTTTTTTTAAATCATTGGAATCAGCGATCCGCTTTCATCAAACAGCTCTGATTCGGAGACATTCAAGCTGGATGCCAAAGCTGCACGTAATTTCGGCCAGGCTCGTCTGTGATGACGCTCAACCTGTGCGATCGATGCCGGATGAATACCTGCTTGGCGTGAAAGTTCAACTTGTGAAATTCCTTTGGATCTGCGTAAGTATTCCAATTTGCTCAATTTGCTCAATGTTTACCTCCTTTCCAGAGTCGAAACAAAAAAGGGACCACCGGGAAAACGGCAAATGCCGCTTTCCTCGATGGTCCCTTATAGGGACTCTAATTTTGATGGTATTATGCTACAGATACGCTGTTACAAGTAGATCATATCAAATCAACTGGATTCATGGCAATCATTATTATTTTAAGCTGTGTTCTTGCAGTATATGGCTCCTACCGCTATAATTATCAGCAAGTGGGACGGTAATTGGCCGTTTAACGTTGATACGACATGATCTGATAGCTCAGCTGGGAGAGCACCATCTTGACAGGGTGGGGGTCACAGGTTCGATCCCTGTTCAGATCACCATACATAAACTCCGAGAAGCCTTGAACGATAAGGCTTCTTTTTTTTGTCTTGGTGAAACCTCGATTTTGTTTTTTAACTTTTAGTCACGTATTGGTCGTATGACCTATTTTGGTCACATTATTGAGTACTTTATTATGAACTTTTCTCTACTTTGAACACAAACTTCCATGTTGCAATATTTCCAGAGTATCGACCACGATTTTCGGTCACTGTCACTTTCAGTGGCTTGTGTATTGCCTTCGTTATAGATGACACCTTGATGGTCGCATTTGATTCCCCATAATCGGGATATTTATCTTGTTCTTGAGCTTCTGCCTTTAACCTGATTTTATCGGTTGTTTTCAAATTCAAAACCACGGTACTCCCCTCTTCAACAACTTTTCCATTTATGTAGCCGCCCCACCACCATTCATTGCCTACGTGGTTGTTTTCGTCAAGCGTAGCACTAACAAATGTAATTTTGAGCTTTACCGTTTTACTAGCCGCAGACGTAGGTACAACTGACACAGTGAGTAATAGAATTGAGAATAACCAAAGCTTAGTCAATTTGAAAACCAACATTCACCATCTCCTTATTTAATTTTCACTTCAATTATTTATAGCATATTTTTCCATTTATAATAAGTATTTTACTTTTTATACCAGTCACCGTTTATTGATCTCTATCAAACCAAACTATTCGGTAACCCCGATAGAATGAAAAAAAGCCGACCCGGAAGGATCGACTTTATGTTGGAATGAAAGAAAACTCAAGACATTTCTTTTATTTCTGCAGCTTCCAGTAGGTATTCATTTAAAAATGTAACAGTGAAAGCCACCGGTTTTTTTAACTTGATCTTCGAAGGAGGAATCAGTTCCCCCTGTTTGTTGTAAATTTTGGTCTCTTTAGTTATGTAAATGAAATTAATGATTTCCTTAGTCGTAAACTGCTTATTATATTTTTCAAACTTTTCGCGGGTAGGATGGAATGCCGTGAGAGTTAAAGTGTGTGTTACTACAAGCTGAAATTAAGATGAAAAGAATCAGAAAGATACCCGTTTTCACTATTTTCACGGACAATCAACACCTACTTTAACTCGGCATATTTATTTCTAATATCGCACTTACATATAGATCAATAGCATAAATAGTCATATCTTTTAACACCGTATCTAACGCATCAACAGTATCAAGAAATGATTCAAGTTCTTCAACAGATTGAAGTTCTACACCAGATTCAAGAAATGAGTCAATTTCTACAGATTCAACAAACGATCGAAGTTCATCTCCTTCTCCACCGAACAGTCTTACAATGTTAGTATCTTTTCTTCTTGCTTCTTCAGCGGATTTATAAAAATCCTTGTCATACTCGACTTTTATTAAACTATAATTCCAAGCGTGCTGGAGTTTTAGCTGTGAAATATAAGTTGCTAGATCGGATCTACCTTCAACCTTCAGTTCTTCAATTCCACTGGTGACTTTTTTCAAATCTTCAAGCATGTTATAGACATCGATAAAGTGAATTTTCTCCTTTGGTTGGGCTAATTTGTTTCGCTGTATATCAGTCAGAATATTGTTGATCTCTTTTATCGTTTCAGTTGATTTTGCAACATACTCTTTTTGTTGTTTAATATCATCTAATTCTTTTTGATATGTCGGATCTTCTATAATAGTTAATATCTCTTCATATTTGGCAATTGCCTCATCATACTTTTTTTCCCGATAAAAAAAGCAGTCGCTTCAGTTTTTTAATCCGTTAATCTTTTCCACTTTATTATCGGAGCAGCCACTAACAGTAAACAAAAGCAGAAGGCAAAAAGCATGTATAATTTGTTTCTGCTAACGGTCATCCCATTTAACCCTCCACCCGATCTTTTCAACTCCATCCTATTATGTATCGACAATCAATCTATGAAAAATAAATATTTGGTACAATGTTCATTCAGAATAAGAAAAAGCACCCCCATTCATGGAGTGCTTGTTTCACTGTTAATCAACTGTTCAATATCATGTGCAGCGTTTATCACTTTATCGGCAATACTCTCCTCAACTTCAGGAATAATTCTGCCTATCGGGCCAGATACCGAGAGTATGGCTCGGATTTTCCCACGACTATCTTTGATGGGAGCCGCAATCGCGGCACTGCCTGGTACTCGTTCTCCCCAGCTAATGGCATAGCCAACTTCGCGAACCTTCGATAGTTTTTTCAACCACATTTCTTGATGATCCTTGTCTATGCCGATTGCCGTAAGAAATTCTTCCTTATTCTGAAGTTCTGTTATCCTCGACGCGAGATAACATATGCTTGTTGCTCCCTTGGTTAAAGGCAGCGAGTCCCCCACACGGGTAATCCTACGCAATTCATAAGGGCTTTCGAGAATTTCGCCGGCAACAAGTTGTGCAGCTCGTGCGAAATATATGCCTACGGTTTCATTCGTTGTGTTTCTTAAACGCATCATGATTGGGAGACTAAGATCAATAATACCTTCTTCAAAATTGCGTGCGTGATTATGATTCAGTAAAAAGGGACCCATGCTGTACTCACTTTTTTCATTGGCCACTACCACACCATGACGTTCTAACGTCCACAGCAGACGGTATGCGGTCGTGCGCGTAATGCCCAGCTTTTTACTTAAATCGGATGGTGTTTGTCTGGATTGCTTGCTTATTTCGGCAATCATACGGATAGCTTTCTCTACCGATAAAATGATATTTTTTTCTTCATGCATCCACTTAACCTACCTGACCCGTATTTACTAAGATATTTGACTGTAAGGAAATTTACTTTAATAGCAGAACAGTTCGCACCAGATCCGCTATCTATGATGCTAACGTTTCAATCTAACCCCTATCCCAACGTCTTCGGGTACCTGCAGATGTCCGTTTTCTACTGACAATCCTTCAAATGGATCTGCTAAAAGCCGTTCAAACTCGCCTACCTCGCAAGCATAACTGATATTGGGCGATGCCGCGATAAAATGCATTGCATATGCGTTCAATAACCGACTGCCGACATTAGCGCCAACCCTGCAGCTAATGTTGGCCGCTTGACATAACGCGGATATTTCCATCATATTGTCCAATCCACCCAATTTCAAAACTTTCATGCTAATGCTGTCTACAGCACGTTCCTTAATTAAACGATAAACTTCTTGTTTACTGGCTGCACTTTCATCTGCCTCTACCATACATCCTACATGCTCTGTCACATATTTTAAACCATCAAAGTCTTTGACGTTTACGGGTTGCTCAAACAGATCAATATCCGAGGATTGGATTCTCTGAAACAAGGTAACCGCTTCTTTCGGAGAATAGCTCTGATTTGCGTCCAACGTTAAATGGACATCTTTTCCGACAGCTTCTCGTACCGCCTTTATTCTAGCCACATCAAGGTCAAGATCCTCATTGTCTATCTTTATTTTAAGATAGCTGTAGCCTTGTTTCACCAGCTTCAATGCGTTTGCTGCGATTTCCTCCGGAGACTTAATCGATAGAATCCGAAGCACGGGAATGGATTTTCGGTATGCCCCTCCCAAAAACCGATACAAAGGCATCCCGGCTATGCGAGATGATAAATCGTACAATGCCATTTCTATTGCTGCAGTAGCCGGCCGGCATCCGCCGCTTTGTTTGACTAAAGAAGACAAAAGCGGCCTACGCTCAAAAATTTCGGCACCTAATAGTTTTGGCAATAATGATTCGAGTATTGCTTTGACGACCGTAATTGGATACCCGATATGAGGAATTTCTGATACGTATCCATGTCCGGTTATACCGTTCTCGACACGAAGTTCTATCAATAAGCCTACACTTTCGGGACGGGCGCCCAGAGCAAATTTCCATTTGGGGTCTTCTTTTGGCATGATGACGTCAGTCATTTCCGCGGAAGTGATTCTCACCGAGTATCCCTTCTTTCATTTTTACTTTAATTGTCCAGTGGATCGTTTATCAGAGCTCTTGTAATTTTCGCATTTAATTGCATAATCAACTGATCCACCAAGCCATGCAATGGAATGGATAATTTAACTTCCTGAGCTAATTCCATGACTGTATCCATATCTTTTTCGTACCACGTTAAATTACTTTCCATCCAATGAGTCAATGATCCGTTTGTGGCCGGACATTGAAGTAAAACTTCTCGCATTCGAGCAGGATGGATATTGAACCTTTTCGCCAGAGATAAAACCTCGTAGTTTGCCACAATCATGGTCCAATGAAGCATGTTATTACATGTCTTTGTCAATTGGCCATTACCGCTGACGCCCATGTAAATGGCATCTGAACAATAGGCCATAAAGACATTTTTTACTTCATTAAAAGCTTTTTCAGATCCGCCTACCAATGTCTTTAAGCGGCCTTCGATTGCTCCGGCCATGCCGAATACCACCGGTGAATCCAATAGCATACACTCATGTCTTTCAGTTATCTCATTTAATCTTTGACAGGTGTTCGGATTAACCGAACTGCTTACCATGATGATATGGCCCTGTGCAGCCCCTTTTAATATTCCGTGTTCACCGCAAATGACGTCCTCAACCTGCTTATCAGTGGCTACCATCACTATGGTACACTCAGTGTGTTGGGCAACTTCTTGACCGTTTACGGCAGTTGTAGCCCCGAGTGAAGCCGCCTTATCCATCTGTGCTGGGTTCAAATCATTAACAGTAACCTGAAAACCTTTGTTAATCATATGGCGTACCATCTCTAAACCCATGGCCCCTACGCCTATCATTCCCACTCGATTTATCATGCTAGTTCACTCCTTCCCAATTAGGTTTGTTTTTCACTGTAATAAGTGCGTCCACTGCCATTACACCCTTTCCTTCCGGCATAACCATGAGAGGGTTAATATCCATCTCCCGAATTTCATCCTGTCGATCAACTACAAACCGAGAAAACGAGGAAATCGCTCTGGATAGAGCAATTCGATCCAACGGTGGCCGGCCACGTGTACCTTTTAGGACTGCAGAAAATTTTAATTCGTCAAGCAATGCTAGGGCCTCTTCTTCAGTAATCGGGGGTATTGCCAGAACAATGTCTTTCATTACTTCCGTAAACATTCCTCCGGCACCAATCAGAATGACTGGACCCACACTCGCATCGGTAGTTACACCCACAATCATTTCGGTACCGCCGGAGACCATACATTGAATTTCGAATCCATCCTCTGTTGCGTCTGGAAAACGGTGTCGGAAATTTGCTTGCATACGCTCACAGACCAAGCGAACTTCTTGGCCGGTTTTTAAATTCAGTTCTACAGCATCCATTTCGCTTTTGTGCGGAACAAGAGCGGAGACTAATTTCACCGCCACGGGAAATCCAATGTCAACTGCACAACTTTCCGCATCTACAGGGGAACCAGCAAAACAAACCGGAGCATATGGAATGAACGATTCCCTTAGCCAATTCTGCGTCTGCTCCCAACTCAAAATCGTCGACTGCTCGTCATCTACGTTTATGTATTGCGGTATGGCGGCTGGAGGAGAGAGAGTGAAATTCCTCGCACTGCGGCGGGTCCACTCTTGCAAATGATGAATAGCGCGCAGTGCGGTGTGGTAGGAAGGTAGAAACGAAATGTCAGAATCCTCAAAATAGGTATACCAAGATCTATCAAACGTTTCGTTTGCACGTGTTAAAATGAGCGTCATTTTACCTGCGTTTTTAGCTTCCTCAATAAGGTAGTCATAAAGCTCGCGCATCTCCGGGGTCAACTGTTTGAATAACTGCATGCGAAAAGCGACCATTTCAATATTTGGATCCTGACAAAAGGCTCTTATGCAGGTTTGAAACCGTTCATAGTTTTCTCTTCGAAGATTTTCGCAGTCCAGGGGGTTTCCCAGTAAAGCAGGCTTTTCCAAAGCATCCACCAAAATAGACTTCGTCTCCGGATCCACGTCTGGAAGCGTCACATCCAGTCGTTCCGCCAAATCGCTTAGCATACTGCAATCCCCGCCCGAAATTGTGGCAATGCCTAGGCTCGCCTCTTTGCGCAATGGCTTGCGGTGATCAAATAGAACGATAGTCTCCATTAATTCATCCATGTCTTGAACTAGAATAACGCCTAGTCGTTTTAGCAATGCTTCCCAAGCGTCGCCGGAACTGGCCATACGTCCGGTATGTGCAACGGCATTTCGGCGGGCACGTTCGGACCTTCCAACTTTTAGCATGATAACGGGCTTTCCAGCATTTTGGGCATTTAGTAATGCACGAGTGAGCTTTGCCGGTCGCATTGTGGATTCTAAGAACACACCTATTACACGGGCTTCAGGATCGTGAACAAAATGATCGATAATATCGGCTAAATCCACAACTGCTTCGTTACCAACGGAAACTCCTGCTCGCAGGCCGATGTTCCTATCGCAAACAAGTTGAAGTGCCAGATTCAACGTACCACTTGATTGGAACGCCAGTACAATTCCTCCTGAGCGGATCTTATCGGAGAACTCTCCCCCAGCCCATATACCCACGCCATTCGAAGGATGAACATAACCTAATGTGTTAGGTCCTAAAATTGAAATACTGTTGTTTCGTGCAAATTCAGCAAGTTGTTTTTGTATTTGTTCACCTTCCGGTCCTTGTTCGGCAAATCCATCGGCCAAAATGACCGCCGTTTTAATCTGACACTGTGCAGCTTCGTCCAAAATCGGGAGTACCGTATCCCGTCGCGTGACCAGCACCGCGATGTGGATCTCTGCTGGAATGTCCTTCAAGGATGCGTAGCAAGTAAGCCCCATCACCTCTTCATAGTTGGGATTAACAGGATAAATTTGTTCTCTAGGATATCCCTGTAGCAGTAGATTTTGAATAATACTTCGAGGATAATTCCGCTTTTCTGCGGCTCCAACAATGGCTATCCCTTTAGTGGAGTCAAACAATGTATGCATAATGGACTAAACTCCCTTCCCGATCCAGTGATGGTGCTATCTTCAGGGATCATACTTCTACTGTTGGTTGTGACTGAACAACTTGGATTCGGTCTTTATTGAAATGCAGTTGAACGTTCTCTCCTACGCAAACCTCACCGGATTGCTTAATATGAACCCGAATGGTACATTCAGGCGATATGCGGACGCGGCAATCATAATACTGACCCATAAACATGAGTGAGATGACCTCACCGACAATGGCATCACCCTGAAGATCGGATTCATTGTGGCTCAACATGATATCCTCAGGCCGGACAGCTACATAAGTCCATCCGTTTCCTGTTCTAATAGAATGAACCACAAGTTCCCCCCAGGGAAAAACCATCTTTCCATCTCTCCACTGCCCATACAGCAAGTTGGTGTTGCCAATAAAATGCGCTACGAAGTCGTTGTTCGGTTGATGATAGATATCTTCAGGCACTCCCAATTGCACAATCCGTCCCTGATCCATAACCGCAATCATATCCGACATTGATAATGCCTCTTCTTGGTCGTGAGTGACATAGAGAGTGGTAATACCCAACCTTTGTTGAAGACCGCGTATCTCCACCCTCATTTGTTCACGAAGCTTAGCATCCAAGTTCGATAAAGGTTCATCCAACAAAAGGATTTTCGGCTTGCTGACCAAAGCTCTGGCAAGCGCTAGCCGCTGTTGTTGCCCACCGGAAAGCATGGTAGCATCCCGTCGAAAAAAATTCTGTAATCCGACAGTCTCCAAAGCCTCCTCTACAAGCCTGCGGACTTCTTCCTTTTTCATTTTTTTTAGGGTGAGCGGGAAGGCAACGTTCTCAAAAACACTGAGGTGCGGCCAAATGGCGTAGCTTTGAAATACCATTCCGATTCCACGTTTGTGTACTGGCACATTTAGATTTTTCTCGCTCGAGAAGGCCTCTGTGTCTTTAATGATGATCTTTCCGCTATCCGGCAGTTCTAACCCTGCAATAGCGCGGAGAGTTGTTGTTTTGCCACAACCACTAGGTCCAACCAATGAGAAAAATTGGCCTTGCCCCACGCGGAAGGACACCTTATCCACCGCATTAGCTTCGCTTCCCGGGTACTTGACTTCCAGATCACGCACCTCGATCATAATTATCCTCCTCAGACCTTAAGCCCAAATCTTCGTGCATAACCATAGATTAAAGCTGCCAATGAGACGCTTATCACCGTTAACAGAGTGCCGAATGCACTTAACACGGATAAATTGCCGTTCGTCCACATATCGAGAATCTGCGTAGCCGCGACCGGTGTATGGGCGGTATACAATAAGGATGCTATCGACAACTCGCGAACACTGTGGAAGAAAACAAATATCCATGCTCCTATTATGGATGGCATTAAAATCGGTATAAGAATCCTACGAAAAACGACTTGCCACGAACCACCAGCGATTTTGGCACTGTCTTCTAGATCTGCGTGGATCTGTAATAATGCAGGTTGTGTGTACCTCATGGCATAAGGGGCAAAATGCGCAACGTAAGCAACTGAAATAATCCATAAGGTTCCATACAAAGGAATCGGTACATATAAGTAGAAAAGTAGAACGGAAAGACTAAGCACAACACCTGGATATACCAAGGGAACACCGATAAATTGATCTAATAACCAAGTTCCCTTTAACTTTGATCTCACCGAAATCCATGAGGCAACGGCTGCCAGCAAAGAGGCAATAGTTGCACTAACGATTCCGACAATTAAACTATTTCGTATACTAATTATCACACCAGAATAACCGAGCATCGTTCTATAGTTGTCGAAGCCCAATCTCGACCAAAAAGACTGGTCACTAACTGCTAAAGAAGGCACAAGGGAAGCGTAGAACACATAGCAAATAGGAAGGATCATAAGAACAAAGATTAAAGTTAAATAACCAGCACCCAGCCACCGCCAACGACCTAAACGCAAAAGGCGAGGCCTGAACCCTTTGCCGGTCACCGTTTGAAAACGGCTTGCTCGCTTTGTCACACGATGATACTGGTAGAGAATGAATGCCAAAAAAAGTACCAGTAAGTCACCGTAAGCACTTGCCCTGGCATAATCTCGAATAAATGAAGAGTGCAAGTCGGAGTAAATTTGCGAGGTAAGCACTAATATACCGCTCGGAAGACCAAGAAATAAAGGTATTTCAAAGGCCTGAATACTGCGAATAAACATCAGTATCAATACTGAAAGAATACTTGGCATAAGGAGCCGAATGGTAATTTTGCTGTATACTCTCCACTGATTAGCTCCAGATACTGCTGCAGATTCTTCCAAGCTGGGATCCATGGAACGAAGGGGACCTATCATTAAAAGAAACACCATTGGAGTCCACATCAGACTTTCAAGAAGAACCATGCCGCTCATGCTCTGAATATTGAAATGAACATGGTTACCGAATGCCGAGCGCAGCAGGTTGTTAAGCAAGCCATTATTTTCTCCAAATAGCAAAACCCAGCCGATTACTTTTAACATTCCGGGAACAGCAAACCCTAAAAACGTTGTAGCATAGGCCAGTTTCTTTAGCGGTACGTCTGTGCGTGCCACTAACCATGCCAATGTAGTCCCCAACAAAACACCGCCGAGAGTGCTTCCTGTTGCAAATGTCAATGAATTAAAGATTAATTCCCATAAGTTTGAGGACCCCAAAACTCCCTCAAATGCCTCAAGGGATAAAGAAGAGTTCTCTCCCGGTCGTCCGGGATGAAGGCTGATCCATATCATCGTGAACAACGGGGGGAACACCAAGTAAACAACGACCAACATGATGGTAACTAGGGCAAGTTTCTCGCCAATTTTTTTCCTTCTGACTCGATTTTTGGGTAAACGGGGCGATTCAGTCATGACTATCGTAGCTTTTGTATCCAATCCATTCCCCCCCTTTGTTCACAAAGTATCATTTGAATGTGCTGTTAAAAATCTGTTTCCATTGTTCATAGGCCTGCTCATACTGTTTAGACGTCTCAAAATTTGTCTCCGGCAGCCAGAACTTAAATGAGATTTGATCTAATGGTGTTGAATATTGTGCTTTCTTAAAAATGCCTCCTCCATCGGAGCCTAAGAGAAAGTCTATTAAGAGCATTGAAGCATTGGGGTTTTTCACTTCCTTGGCCACAATGACCCCTCCTGCATTGGCGATCACAGGCTCAATTGGAAGCCATTCTACCGAAGCCCCTTTAGCCTTTTGTTGGTCATTGTGATTTCTAAAGATGGACACGGAAGCAGGGGCTTCGCCTTGGGCCACCAATTCCATTAGCGCCGCGCCGGATATAGACTGCACTTTTACATTTTGACCGCTCATCTGACTCAAGAATTTACGGCCTTCTTCCTCTCCTAACTGGTTAAGCACGGCACCAACCCAGCGAACACCGGTGGTTGATGAAACAATATGCAATTTGTCCTTTAACTCCGGCTTCAAAAGATCATTTAATGTTTGTGGTACCGCAGCTGGAGGGAGCTTAGATGTGTTATAACTAAACCCAATATATGAGATCCGATCAATGGACTGCCAAACAGTATTACCATCGGCTGAAATTCGGTAAGTTTCCGGCAATTTGACAGCCCCAGGAGAAAAATACGGAACTGTTAAACCCATTTCTTTAAGGAGTAGCGCTCCGTCGGAGGTTACCTCTATGACATCGACAATGTTTTTATTTGCTTGGGCTTCCTGCGTAATACGCTGCACCACATTCGCTTGATCACCGCGGAAAACTTCAACCTTGATGAAAGGGTATTTTTCCTCAAACCCTTTAACTAAGCTATTGACGATATCACCGGCCAAAGAAGTATACCAAGTCACTTTTCCTTCTTTTTTTGCACCGTCTATAATTTTTTTGTTCTCTATCTGACCCTTCATATGAGAGAGGCGAGAACTGTTCCGTAATTGAAGATTTTGGACTAGCGTTAGATGTGCTTGATTCTAATGGGGAGTTTGTTGAATTCTGTGAAGGAGATGAATTACCACATGCATTTAAAAAAAGGAGCATACAAACTAGCAGAAAGCCATATTTCCAACGAATCGCCTTCATTGTAATCCTCCCATGAGGAGCACGGCTAAATGTGCGCATGTGAATGTGGAGGTATATAAGCCGGGGGCACCGTGCTCAAATCGTTTATTTTTTCTGATTCAAGGAACTAGCCTTGCTTTTGGTAAAGTAAAACCTTCTTCGAGGTGATCCTCAAATATGATTTCCACCCGTTTTCCAATTGCTACTTCATCGGGTGTGCATCCAATGATGTTTGTTCCGAACATCGGTCCATCATCTAATTCTATTAAGGCGTACACGTAAGGTACTTCATCCTTAAATCCAGGATGAAAAGCAGTATGGTGAATGTTAAAGACAAATACGGTACCAAAACGACTGCCTTCCTGCCATTCCAATCCAGACATGAATTCTCCGTCATTGCCACAATTCCGGCAGTAGGAAGCAGGCCAGTATGAGGTTCCACATTCTTTACATCGGAATAACAAGAATTTGTGTTCTCTCAATCCGTCCCAAAACGGTTTGATGTCCAAGTCAATATTCGGTAACGGTTTGTCCCATGCCATAATCAGTTGCCTCCCAACAGAAGTGTTGAATGAATCGAGCACATCGCTGGTGACAACACTTCCCCGCCATGTCCTGTAACCAGCGCAACTTCGCAGTTTTGAATTTGACGTTCACCGGCTTCACCGCGAAGCTGTAATACCGCTTCGGACAGTCCAGTTAAGTCTCCGAAATGGTAGGCGGAGAGTAAACCGCCACTGGTGTTGACTGGAATCGAACCGCCAGGCCCAATACTGCCGGCTTCAACAAACGCGCCTCCTGACCCCTTCTCACACCAACCGTAATCCTCCAATTGAAAAAGAACTTCGCCAGTAAAGCAGTCGTAAAGTTGAGCGCAATCAATATCTTCCAAGGTTATTCCAGCCTGCCGAAACGCTTGATCTTTGGCAGTTTGAACAGCCAACTTCGTGTAATTCTCCTTCTCCCACCATAAGTTTGCCATCGCTTCTCCGAATCCGCAGCCAAGCACCCAAACAGGAGGTTTCTTTAAATCTTTAGCTCGATCTTCAGTCGTTACAACGACCGACACTGCTCCGTCGCTAACAAGACAAATGTCATTAAGGTGGTAAGGCTCAACAATCCATGGAGAATTCTGATGATCTTCAATTGTCAAAGGACGGCCATAAAAATGAGCGCGGGGGTTTTTTTTGCGCCCATTCCCGCTGTTGCACAGCAATTGCGCCAAATTGTTCACTCGTTGTGCCGTATTCATGCATATGGCGTGATGCAAACCAACTATGATGGCTTGGAGCAATGGAGTCCCCGAAGGGTTTGCCCCAATATCCTTCTTTCTCCATGTGGGACATACCACGGAAGCCTTGTTTTTTACTCATATTGGCTCGTGATTTATCGTCGACAGCGCCAGTTAATACCACATAATCTGCTATACCTAGATTCAAAAAGGAAATCGCTTGAGTGATTGCTAAGCCAGCCAAACAACCACCGCGTCCAACGGTATAATAGAAATTTACTGGCAAACCCAGTACTCGGGGATAAGCATCGGACAGAAACGCGCGTTCTCCCCCACCTCCTGTGCGTCTTAACTGCATCGAGCCATTAATATCCGATCGCTTTAATCCTGCGTCCTCTATGGCCAAGCGCGCTGCTTCCGCTTCAAGAAGCCGCGATGTCTTGCCCTCTTGAAGCCCAGTTATCAATCCCATTCCAACGATAGCGCATCGTTTCATGTTCTCGAGCCTCCGTTTTATGAAATCAGATTATTTAAACTACAAGCTGAATTAAGTTGACACAGTGAAAAGGAAATTTTATGCAGTTACATAACAATCGATATGCTAAAATTTTGTGGATGCGCTTACAATTAACTTTAAAAAAAATGTAATTTAAATCCTAAACGTAAATCCTTATGTACTAGTCCACCTGGAGTGCTCATAGTTGAACACCTTAAACCAACTCCTTTCACGTAATTTTTGTTCGCAATACGAACATTGTGTTCGAAAATTTATAATTTGATTTTACAATAATTAGACTTATCAGTCAATTAAGAAATTGAACAACATTGATGACTACCTAATGATCTGCTGACGTATGATTATTCTCATGGCTTCTCACTTCCGGTTTTGGCCGGATGACGTATCCGAACAAGGCAAGCATCGTTCCACATGACCAAAATATGATCGAGATTCCTAACAAGCCGCTAAACGCACCAAGAACAAGCGGCAGAGCAAATTGGGAAGCACGATTGACTGTAAGACGAAGGCCTAACACTTCACCTTGCCTCTCGACGGGGCTCGCCTGCAAAGAATAAGATAGGCTCAGCGGTAGCCCTAGGCCAAGCCCTGCGCCTAGCAAGCCAACAAGAATCAGTAATATAGCTGTAGATGGCGAATAAGGGAGAAACCAAAATACAATACCACTCAAATAAAGCGAATACATCAAGATCTTTATTCGACCCAACCTGCCCACGAGCCTAAACTGGGCAAGACGGATAACAATTGCTGTCAATCCGTAAAATGCCATCAATGCACCAATCAGTGTCGGTCCTACATTCATTTGAACTGCCAGTAACGGAAAAAATGACGAGAATAGTTCCCGGCTTGACAGAACCAAACCGCTTATTATGATAGCGTTCCGAAGATCGCGGTTACCCAGCATTAACCATATTGAATCCGGGTGAGTGACCTCCTCCGACTCTACTACTGAATCCCAACCAGACTTGCGAATCAGAAAACAGCTAGCCAGTCCAATCAGCACTAGAATGATATTCACACTGTTAGCAAAGAAAAATCCAAATCTATCATAGATGAGCGCGGTGAGCAATGGTCCCATCATGGATCCAATGGCACTGGAAAGAGTGAAATTAGCGACTAGTTTATCCAAGTTTCCCTCAAAACTTCCAACTCGCTTTTGCAGAGCGACCATAAGAAAAGTAACTGATATACCCATCATCGTTTGCTGAATTATAAAAGTAAGGAAGCTGGGATATACAGCTCCAAGAGCTAGAGCTGCCGCCAATACAGAGTGTGCGCCAATTACCATTCTGTGCATCCCGTAGCGATCAATCCATTTACCGATTTGGATGCCTAGCACCGCCGGGAAGAAGGCGTAGCTCGCAATGAATAAGCTTATTTGTGTAGATGTGACGCCTATATCCGTCGCATGTAATACGACTATTGGCTTCACACCGCTGATTACCATCAACATGATCATGTTTATCATCAAAACGAGCCGATAATTCAGATTCACCCACTCCCTATCGAAGGACAATACCGTTATGTTGATCAGCATTGCAAATCATATTTGGCAATTCGACGAATCCTCATGTACTTCCTTCTTGTCATTGAAAAACGGATCGCAAAGTCACAGGTGCTAATCCCGCTGACACTCCCCGGTGGGGATTTCTACTTTGTTGTCAAATTCAGGTTAAAAATCCGGAAATCAGCAAACTCTAATCCGAAAGGAGGAATCTGAATGCCCTTGGAAAAGAACAATTTAGTGAATGCGGCCGATGCCGATCCCGAGACCCGGTTAGAAAACGATAATAGCAAAGACCTGCAGCTGGTTAACGAGAATAATGCTGCAGATGCGGAAGACAATAGGCTTGCCGATGCGATCACTAAGATGGCGGATAAACATGAGTACATCGATGAACCTTAGGGGGTGAAAATCGTGATTTGGGCGCTTGTTGTGGTGGCGGCAGTGATTGCACACTTCTGGTTCAGAGGTTCGCAAGGAGGAAGAGCGAAATAACCGGCGTCGTGCCTCGTAGCACGTGTTTTCATTTTTTTGGCGTTGCTGCGAAAAAGATCTCATTGTATACGAGGCACTTCGAAAACTTCCTGACTACTTGACAATCAAATCGCTCGGAATGGAATAGCCTCAAGTAGCTGTCCTCGTCGCGTATGTGATCCCCATCGTCATACCATCGCATCAAGCTGTTTCTCACGCGTGAACCGTCAAGGAGGTATGGCTCCATAACAATAATCTTCCCGCCTCGTTTCAATACCCTTTCAAATTCACTCAAATAGCTTTGTATTTGCTCGTCCTGCAAATGATGAAGAACCGCTATTACTAACACGTAGTCAACGGACTCATCGTCGGCAGGCACCTGTTTCTGATCGAAGTGGGAGAACCGGTGCTCCGGATAAAGCCTTTGAGCAAGCGCAACCCTCTTTGCGTCCGGTTCAATACCGAGATAATGACCCGGATCACAGATACAGCAGTTAGCGCCGGTGCCGGAGCCGAAATCGAGAACGCTGTGAAGATCGGTTGTAAAATCCTCAATATCATCGGTTGAAAATTCCCCACCAAAAGCCGACATTCTCTCCGAGAGGAGAGAGTCGAGATTGGTTAAGAACGGGGAGTTTTTTCGTATGAAAGACATGAGGCAAAGAGGAATGAGCATAAGTCAAATCGCTGAGGAACTGGGGCGAGATCGAAAGACTGTGAGGAAGTGGTTGGAGCAAGACCAGCCAAGCAGCTATTCACAGCGTAAAAGTACTGCTGGAAAGCTAGATGGTTACAAAGATTACATTCGGAACCGCATGACAGAGGGTTGTCTAAACGCTATGGTCATTTTGGATGAGATCCGTGAGAGAGGCTACACCGGGAGCAGCACAATCCTTCGTCTCTTCATGCAGCCGCTTCGCCCAGCGATGCAGTGGAAAGCAACCGAGCGGTTCGAGACTAAGCCGGGGCAACAAGCACAGGTGGACTGGGGACATTTCAAAGTCCAGCAAGAGGACGGATTCAAGCGTTTATATGCATTCGTCGCGGTCCTCGGTTACTCGCGGATGATGTATGTCGAGTTTACGGAAGATGAGCGACTCGAAACACTAATGGGCTGTCATACCCGCGCTTTCGGTTACTTCGGCGGAGTCACGCAAACCTGCTTGTATGACAATATGAAAACTGTCGTTGCCGGTCATGACGAAAACGGCGAGGTTGTCTGGAACGAGCGGTTCGCGCGGTTTGCGGATCACTACGGATTTATACTCCGGCGATGTAAACCATATCGCGCCAGGACAAAGGGTAAAGTTGAGAATGGCGTAGGTTATGTACGCAAGAATTTTTGGCCGCGGATCCGCACGTTTACAGGCTTGCAAGATTTGAATGCCCAAGTCCTTCACTGGCTCGATACAGTTGCCAACCGGCGCCGGCACGGCACCACATTCCAAGTCCCTACAGAAATGTGGAAGGAAGAAGGATTGCGGTCGGTCACAGACATTTCGTTTGCCTATGCGGACCGATTTCACCGAAAAGTATCCGCCGACTGCTACGTCTCTTACGACGCGAACCGGTATTCTGCACCGTTTGCCTACGTCGGTGTCACCGTTGAAGTACAAGACGAAAAGAACGGGACGCTGCGTATCTTCAGCGGCGGACAAATCATCGCCGAGCACCGAAAATCCATGGGACGACACCAAATTATTAGCAACAAAAAACACTTCGAGGGGATTCGCACAGCAACGAGCCGTCCGGCCTTGGAACCTACGCCTCGTTATGTAGCACAAACCGCACCAGAAGTGTTGGAACGCCCACTTTCGGTCTATGATGCGCTCATGGAAGAGGCGGTGCTCCAGTGATCCTACAAGAACGCCTGGAAGCTGCGATTCGCCACTTTGGATGGGTTCGCATACCCGAGATCCTCCATCAGCACGCCGAAGAAGCGTCTAAACGAAATATACCGTACTTGGAGTTTTTGGACAATCTCCTGGCAGAAGAACTGCTGGCAAAACACGACCGATTCATTCATACAAGGACGCGCATGGCCCACTTGCCGTTCCGCAAAACACTCGACCAGTTCGACTTTGCATTTCAGCCATCGGTGGATGAGCGTCGTATTCGGGATCTTGCGACGCTTCGATTTGTGGAGCATCAAGAAAATCTGGTCTTCTTAGGACCGTCGGGCGTCGGTAAGACACACCTTGCTGTCGCACTAGGACTCGAAGCCATTAAACAACGTTACACGGTCTATTTCATCACTGCCCATGACCTTGTTCAAACACTGCAAATGGCTCACATGACTAACACCATTAAGCAGAAGATGAAGATGTTTATTAAGCCGGATCTGTTAATCATCGATGAGATTGGCTACCGGAAGATGGATGAGACAGCAGCTCATTTCTTCTTTCAAATCGTCTCGGAGCGATATGAGCGCGGCGCTATTCTTTTGACATCAAATAAAACGTTTGGCGCATGGGGCGACATTTTCGGAGACAATGTACTGGCCACGGCGATACTCGATCGCCTCCTACACCACTCAAGCACGGTAAACATTAAGGGTGAAAGTTATCGTATCAAGGAAAAGAAAAAGGCCGGCTTCTTCCGTCCAGAACCTGCTGACGTGAACGAAGCCGACTGATAAAACTGGGGAATTTTCGAGCGATTCTTTTGGGGAATTTTCGTCCGATCTTGACACCGTTTGACTGAATGGTTTAATAGAACGGGAAAGAAGCAAGTCGATCTAGCACGTCACCTTGGTGTATCCCAGGCATTCATTTCTCAGGTTTGCCACAATGATAAGCAGCTGTCCGTTGAAAACCTGAAAATGGCAGCTGATTTCTTTGGATGCTACATGGATGATCTCATTGAGCTGGTACACTTACCCGACTAAGGCAAACGGTAGAGGGCATTTATTGCTCCCTCCTGCGAAGAGACTTAATCTATAGCTTAAGTATTGCTTCCACAATATGCAACCTAATACTTTTTGTAGGTTGCAGCCAAAGCGGAAAGCTATATCATGTAATCACCCCATCTTCGGCACCTGGCTGGCATAGCGGATTACGCGTTAGCCCCTTTAGTTTTGCGTCGCCGGCTTTCACCGGGTATGCTCTTTCGGTTGGCAATATATTTTATGTTTCAAAGTCATCTTGTTTGGTTAAATGACTGTGGGTTCATTTTACTCCTACGCATGTATTACGGCAAAGGTATTCTGCGTAGATGCCCAGTGAACTGTTACGAATGGAGAATACCTTGATACCCCTTTCGCGTAATGTTCTTTTTATTAGAATATGCTCATCCACTGCCCGACTTTGTGCTTTCTTCAATTCCTGAATAAGAATCAGGTCAGTTTTGAGACCGGCCTGCTGAATTGCTTTCATATCGGCGTCAATGTAATCCAACATCAACGGCAGAATTAAGAAATCCTTCACACACGCCATTTCTTCTTTATCAATATTCCGAGGTGTACTCACGCCGGTCTCCTGCTTACCGGGAGAGCCGCCAGTATCCTCTCCACCTCGAAAGACCGGAAAGCCTGCTTAACCGTATCGAATCCCCTCACCTTACCGTCGCGCACCTTATGTATGCTTATTTGTCGTTTCGTGATATTTCCCTTGCTGTCCTGGTAGATGATATCGACGATCCGCCCGACACACTTCTCGATCAGCATTATATTTATAAACCGAACAAATGTTCTTATCAATATAAAAAATATTTTGATAATCCCTAAGGTTCGACATCGGGCTGCGTGGTAAATAAGGGTTTACGTTGTGGCAGCCGCCGTTAAAGAGTGCATGGAAAAAAATATATAGTAAAAACACTAAAGGAGCCGGCCCCTGACTCCCCCATCACAGGCCCCGGTTCGTTTGTTGAGCATAAATTTTTCATCTCATTGTTAATGGTAAAACGTGGAGTTAATGATAAAAAGGAGATTCATCAGTCATGCCTAAATGGGTTCAAGAACAGAATTTCAGACAACCTCAAAGATGTGTGGGTTGTTACTGGGGAAGTTGGAACGGAACCAAACAGTTTTGTTCAAAATCCCGATGTATAAAAAAGATTGACGTAGATTAGCAAGGCAAAAAACAGCGATAATGTCATGATAGTCCACTGGTGCATCCGCTATTTACCGACATAAATAAACAGCCCCTAATGCTACAATCGATATATCACCAACTGATAGAAAGGTGGTCTATCGATGTTTCTGCCTCCGATGCTTCTTGAAAAAGTGGAAAAACCTTTTGATGACGACAACTACATATTTGAGCCGAAGATCGATGGCCACCGTCTTATTCTTTCAGTTCAGAATGGTGAAGTCCGGCTTTTCACACGCCACAATAATGATGTGACTCGTCAGTATCCGGAGCTGCATGCCGTGCCGATCGATGACCATTCAGACACTGTATTGGACGGCGAGGTAGCCTGCATCAACCCGGAGACCGGTTCTATCGATTTTGAGATGGTCATGGAGCGGTTCCAGATGAAGAAA
>NZ_JXAL01000015.1 GCF_000829465.1 Cohnella kolymensis
TCAGGCCCGTTAATCGGAGCTGTGAGGATACCGACGCGATGCTTTTGAACATATAGCGGGACTGTGGTGCGTAAGCAGGCAGATTTTGTGAATATGTATTCAAGTAGCGGGTGTCAGGCCCGTTAATTTGAGACGTAATGAAAAAGACACCTCAGATGAAGGTGTCTTTGCTTTTTGCCCGGCAACGTCCTACTCTCCCAGGACCCTGCGGTCCAAGTACCATCGGCGCTGGAGGTCTTAACGGTCGTGTTCGGTATGGGAACGCGTGGAACCCCTCCGCCATTATTACCAGACAGTTGCTGCAGGAAGCAATGCACGGCATTGCAAAGCAGACTTGTACAAGGCTTGCGCCTACTGTGCGATGAAATCGTCACAGCCCGCATGTGTGCAGGCAGCGTTGCGAAGCAACGCGTTGCACGCTTGCGCCTTGAAAACTGGATGCGAAACAAAGCGGGTGAAACGATCATCGATATCTGTGAATTTAGGATAAGCCCTCGACCGATTAGTACTCGTCAGCTGCACACGTTGCCGCGCTTCCACCCCGAGCCTATCAACCTGGTGTTCTTCCAGGGGTCTTACGAATTGGGAAATCTCATCTTGAGGCAGGCTTCGCGCTTAGATGCTTTCAGCGCTTATCCCTTCCGCACTTGGCTACCCAGCGATGCTCCTGGCGGAACAACTGGTACACCAGCGGTGCGTCCATCCCGGTCCTCTCGTACTAAGGACAGCCCCTCTCAAATTTCCTACGCCCGCGACAGATAGGGACCGAACTGTCTCACGACGTTCTGAACCCAGCTCGCGTACCGCTTTAATGGGCGAACAGCCCAACCCTTGGGACCTACTTCAGCCCCAGGATGCGATGAGCCGACATCGAGGTGCCAAACCTCCCCGTCGATGTGGACTCTTGGGGGAGATAAGCCTGTTATCCCCAGGGTAGCTTTTATCCGTTGAGCGATGGCCCTTCCATTCGGTACCACCGGATCACTAAGCCCGACTTTCGTCCCTGCTCGACCTGTATGTCTCGCAGTCAAGCTCCCTTATGCCTTTGCACTCTGCGAATGATTTCCAACCATTCTGAGGGAACCTTAGGGCGCCTCCGTTACGCTTTAGGAGGCGACCGCCCCAGTCAAACTGTCCGCCTGACACGGTCCCTTCACCGGATTCACGGTGACAGGTTAGAACTCCGATACGATCAGGGTGGTATCCCAACGGCGCCTCCACAGAAGCTTGCGCTCCTATTTCTTAGGCTCCCACCTATCCTGTACAGACCGTACCAAAGTTCAATATCAAGCTACAGTAAAGCTCCATGGGGTCTTTCCGTCACGTCGCGGGTAACCTGCATCTTCACAGGTACTAAAATTTCACCGGATCTCTCGTTGAGACAGCGCCCAAGTTCGTTACGCCATTCGTGCGGGTCAGAATTTACCTGACAAGGAATTTCGCTACCTTAGGACCGTTATAGTTACGGCCGCCGTTTACTGGGGCTTCAATTCACAGCTTCGCCTTGCGGCTAACCGCTCCTCTTAACCTTCCAGCACCGGGCAGGCGTCAGCCCGTATACTTCGCCTTACGGCTTCGCACAGACCTGTGTTTTTGCTAAACAGTCGCTTGGGCCTCTTCACTGCGGCCCCCTCGTGCTATTCACACTACCGGGGCACCCCTTCTCCCGAAGTTACGGGGTCATTTTGCCGAGTTCCTTAACGAGAGTTCTTCCGCGCGCCTTAGAATTCTCATCTCGCCTACCTGTGTCGGTTTGCGGTACGGGCACCTTCTCCTGGCTAGAGGCTTTTCTTGGCAGCGTGGGTGCAAGACCTTCGGTACTGTGATTTTCCCTCCCCGTCACAGCTTGAGGTTATAGTGTGCGGATTTGCCTGCACACACCTCTCACTGCTTGGACAGACTATTCCATCAGTCTGCGTCTTTGCCCTCCTGCGTCCCCCCATCGCTCATAACGGATTACGGTGGTACAGGAATTTCAACCTGTTGTCCTTCGACTACGCCTTTCGGCCTCGCCTTAGGTCCCGACTTACCCTGGGCGGACGAACCTTCCCCAGGAACCCTTAGGCTTTCGGCGGACAGGATTCTCACCTGTCTTTTCGTTACTCATACCGGCATTCTCACTTCTGTAAAGTCCACCAGTCCTCACGGTCTGACTTCAATCCTTACAGAACGCTCCCCTACCCAAGTACACACCTAAGTGTACATGCCATAGCTTCGGTGGTGTGTTTAGCCCCGTTACATTTTCGGCGCAGAGTCACTCGACCAGTGAGCTATTACGCACTCTTTAAATGGTGGCTGCTTCTAAGCCAACATCCTGGTTGTCTTCGCAACTCCACATCCTTTCCCACTTAACACACACTTAGGGACCTTAGCTGATGATCTGGGCTCTTTCCCTCTTGACGATGGATCTTAGCACTCACCGTCTGACTCCCGAGTATACATACATGGCATTCGGAGTTTGACTGGACTTGGTAACCCTTGGCGGGCCCCGCACCCAATCAGTGCTCTACCTCCATGATGCTCTACCTCGAGGCTAGCCCTAAAGCTATTTCGGGGAGAACCAGCTATCTCCGAGTTCGATTGGAATTTCTCCCCTACCCCCACGTCATCCCAGAGCTTTTCAACGCTCACGAGTTCGGGCCTCCAGTAAGTGTTACCTTACCTTCACCCTGCACAGGGGTAGATCACACGGTTTCGGGTCTACGACCACGTACTTAAGCGCCCTATTCAGACTCGCTTTCGCTTCGGCTCCGCCTTCTCAGCTTAACCTTGCACGTGAACGTAACTCGCCGGTTCATTCTACAAAAGGCACGCCATCACCCCTAGATCGGGCTCTGACTTCTTGTAAGCGCACGGTTTCAGGTTCTTTTTCACTCCGCTCCCGCGGTGCTTTTCACCTTTCCCTCACGGTACTGCTTCACTATCGGTCGCCAGGAAGTATTTAGCCTTGGCAGATGGTCCTGCCGGATTCCCACGGGGTTTCTCGTGTCCCGCGGTACTCGGGATCCGTCTCGGAGAGAGGGCACTTTCGGCTACAGGGTTGTTACCTTCTGTGACGGGCCTTTCCAGACCTCTTCGCCTAATATCCTCTTTTGTAACTCCATGTGAGACGTCCCACAACCCCAAAGAGCAAGCTCTCTGGTTTGGGCTTCTCCGCGTTCGCTCGCCGCTACTGACGGAATCACTTTTGTTTTCTTCTCCTCAGGGTACTTAGATGTTTCAGTTCCCCTGGTGTGCCTCCGCACCACCTATGAATTCAGTGATGGGTAACTATCCATTACGATAGCTGGGTTTCCCCATTCGGAAATCTCCGGATCAAAGCTCACTTACAGCTCCCCGAAGCATATCGCTGTTCGTCGCGTCCTTCGTCGGCTCCTGGCGCCTAGGCATCCACCGTGCGCTCTTATTAGCTTAACCTTTGCTGCGGCATTATGCTGCAACATCAGTTTCACAGATAAGTTCGATGATGTTTCTATCGCGCTTTGTTTCGCTATCCAGTTTTCAAGGAACAAGTTTTGCTTCTCCCGCCAATCGGCAGGAAGAATATCTTATCATGTTTTCGCATAGCTGCTCAAGCCACAAAAGCTGGCAACCAAGGAAGACCATGACTGAAAGAGCATTGCCCTTTCAAAACTGAACTCGAGCGTAATACGGTTTTCGTAATGCCCTTAAAGGGCTCCTTAGAAAGGAGGTGATCCAGCCGCACCTTCCGATACGGCTACCTTGTTACGACTTCACCCCAATCATCTACCCCACCTTCGGCGGCTGGCTCCCTTGCGGGTTACCCCACCGACTTCGGGTGTTGTAAACTCTCGTGGTGTGACGGGCGGTGTGTACAAGACCCGGGAACGTATTCACCGCGGCATGCTGATCCGCGATTACTAGCAATTCCGACTTCATGCAGGCGAGTTGCAGCCTGCAATCCGAACTGAGACCGGCTTTGGTAGGATTGGCTCCGCCTCGCGGCTTCGCGACCCGTTGTACCGGCCATTGTAGTACGTGTGTAGCCCAGGTCATAAGGGGCATGATGATTTGACGTCATCCCCGCCTTCCTCCGGTTTGTCACCGGCAGTCAGCTTAGAGTGCCCACCATTACGTGCTGGCAACTAAGCTCAAGGGTTGCGCTCGTTGCGGGACTTAACCCAACATCTCACGACACGAGCTGACGACAACCATGCACCACCTGTCTCCTCTGTCCCGAAGGCCGCCTCTATCTCTAGAGGATTCAGAGGGATGTCAAGACCTGGTAAGGTTCTTCGCGTTGCTTCGAATTAAACCACATACTCCACTGCTTGTGCGGGTCCCCGTCAATTCCTTTGAGTTTCAGTCTTGCGACCGTACTCCCCAGGCGGAGTGCTTAATGTGTTAACTTCGGCACCGAGGGGTGGACCCCCCCAACACCTAGCACTCATCGTTTACGGCGTGGACTACCAGGGTATCTAATCCTGTTTGCTCCCCACGCTTTCGCGCCTCAGCGTCAGTTACAGTCCAGAGAGCCGCCTTCGCCACTGGTGTTCCTCCACATCTCTACGCATTTCACCGCTACACGTGGAATTCCGCTCTCCTCTTCTGCACTCAAGTTCCCCAGTTTCCAGTGCATCACGGGGTTGAGCCCCGCACTTAGACACCAGACTTAAAGAACCGCCTGCGCGCGCTTTACGCCCAATAATTCCGGACAACGCTTGCCCCCTACGTATTACCGCGGCTGCTGGCACGTAGTTAGCCGGGGCTTTCTTCTCAGGTACCGTCATCGATCATGCAGTTAACATGACCTTATTCTTCCCTGGCAACAGAGCTTTACGACCCGAAAGCCTTCCTCACTCACGCGGCGTTGCTCCATCAGGCTTTCGCCCATTGTGGAAGATTCCCTACTGCTGCCTCCCGTAGGAGTCTGGGCCGTGTCTCAGTCCCAGTGTGGCCGTTCACCCTCTCAGGTCGGCTACGCATCGTCGCCTTGGTGGGCCGTTACCTCACCAACTAGCTAATGCGCCGCAGGCCCATCCGCAAGTGACAGATTGCTCCGTCTTTCCCAACCCTCCCATGCGAGAGGACTGTTTATCCGGTCTTAGCATTCGTTTCCGAATGTTATCCCGATCTTGTGGGCAGGTTGCCTACGTGTTACTCACCCGTCCGCCGCTAAGTATCAGAGAAGCAAGCTTCTCATCAACTCCGCTCGACTTGCATGTATTAGGCACGCCGCCAGCGTTCGTCCTGAGCCAGGATCAAACTCTCCATAATAGAGAGCCATGAAGGCTCAAAATGCTGACTTAAAAAAAGTAAATCGTTGTC